>JBGSUV010000035.1:0-17724 GCA_041753315.1 Pirellulaceae bacterium
TGTTGTCCCATACCTGCCGTGCGTCGAGCATACCATGCACTTCCACTGATGTGGACGGCGCAAACGCGTAATACCACGCAGAGCCATTCGCCTCCTTACGTGCTTCCAACAACACGAAGACTTCAGGGTCGGTCCCCATCGCAAAAGCAAACATCGCGCCGTCCTCAACACCCGCTGGTAGTGGTTCATAACGGTAGAGTGGCTGAGGCAAGAGTCGGAGTTTTTCTAACTGACCGTTTTCGCGCTTAATCATTTCCGCGCTAAAACGCTCGCGCAGTAACGCTCGCATCTGTGCTTGACGGCGGATTGCCGAGTTGCCTGGCGGCGGCGCTCCATCCAACTTATTGAAGACAAGCCCGCCCGCCGATGGACGCCAACTGAAGCCGGTTTGCGATGTGGCGCGCAGCGGCTCAACGGACAACGATTGCAGTTCATGGCTATCTTTGATGTCGTCATAGGTCCAGATGCCAATGGTTGCCAGTGGTCTGCCTTCCAGCGTCCACAGAAACAACTCTCCCCCTAAAGCTTGTCGTTCGGGGGTCGACCATGCAAAAATGGGCGTTTCTCGGAGCTGGATCTGCGTCTTGCTCTCTGCTGTAAACGTATAGGACTTGGCGAGCTCCAGCATGCGCGCGTGCCTCTGCTTCACTTTTTCATCCGCGCCATCGACGGCTGTTTCCTGAGCGCAGAGCGATGCACAACACAATAAAACCCAGAGAACTGCACTGTATTTCATGTCTCAAACTTTCAATTGCCTGTTTCATTCGTGGAGGGTGGAACGCTAATCAAAATCGTGCTTGAGAAGTCACCGTCACTATTGACTGTCCGCGTCGCTCTAACGCGTGGCTTTGGTGGTGACGCAGCCGTATTCTCTGGCGATTCGTCCGAGGGCAAAAAGTCGGCTTGTAACTCCTTGCCAATACCGTCTCCGTTATCGTCGAGCTGCGCATGCTCAGTCTGCAACCGCTCAGCGGTCCGAAACCTTTGGTGGATCTCCAGGTTGACCGCCAGGTAGAGATCGAGCATTGTGAGTTTTCCGTCTTCATCGATATCGTTCAGCGGTTGAGCACCGTTCGAACCCGCGACGATATCCGCCAAGGCATAGGGCATCTCGGTCGCAGTGAATTCCAAATCGGGCTCGGTCGCCGAGATAACCGTCGTGCGTGGTCCCGAGAGTGGTTTAAGCCAAAAGCCACTGACGGGAGTCGTAATCCAAAAAATTCGATTCCGGCACTGTGTCGGCTTCATCCAACTAGCGAGTTCAGTTCCGTCAAAGTCGATTCCTTGAACGTTGAAAGTACTTCTCGCTTCATAAAGTTGTGCATGCCCAAGAAGGAAGAGCATGCAGGTGTCAGACGGCGCGATATCGGACCCCAAAGATTCGAGCACGGTAGCGATCGATTCTCTCGTGCAAATGCCTGTTTCTGCAAAAACGTTGGCAATTTCTGACCGCATTGTTTCGTCTCCTACAAGCACCCGCATCCGCGACTTGTCAAACTGGAAGACAGCGGGTGCCGAAGTAATAAACTTTCTTACAGCATCGGTCAAACGCGTTCGGTGTTCATCGTCGCCTGGTAAACCGCAGAGCACTACCATCCAGCGATTCACAGTTCCGTCTACCAAACCGTCAACTTGCTTCGCATTTGCCACGTCGACCGCGGTATCAACTTGCTGGTCGACGTCTTCTGTGCGGTTTTCCGCTAAGTTGCCGACGGTAGGCTCCTCTTGGGCTTTCGCCCCGGAGAGCGAAACGACGAATAACAAAAGCAGCGCCGCAATGTTCCAGCTGACGCGCATGACTTGCTTACACTCCAGCAAATGTATGAGTTTTTTGGCTTGAATCGTCTGCGGGCTCACTCGTTGTTCCTCTCGCGCTCAGTATAGGTCGGTGGTGTTGTGTCTCTTGGATTACCGAGTTCGATTGCATCCAACGATTCCTGGCACAGCACCAGGCCGGTGACCTCTACTTTTGGAACAACGAATATTAGCTCTGACGAAGCGAGCGACGTCACCTGGCCGGACCAATCGATCGCTAACCACCCCTGTTGTGCATGGTATTGAACGACGGCCGTAGTCGGTGGAACGGCAATCGTTTCTAGGGAATCTAATGTTCGCCCATGAACAATATGCAGTCTGCTGAATCTATTTAACTCTGTCCAATTACCGGTAAGAACCGCCAATTGATCACCAAGCTGCGACCAGCGCACTGAACAAATGCGTTCATCGAATGCGATGTTATTGAGCAGTTGTCCCGATTGCAGATCCCAACGCGAGACCACACCATCGGCACCTCCGCTCACCAAGCCAGCCCTGGGGTGAAATGCTACGCTCGAAACGGCTTTCTGGTGTCGTCCGATCAACGAGACGGACTGAGACGCGGTGGGGTCCCACAGATGCAGTTCTCCTGCGCTATTGCCCAGGATGAGCCGACCGCTGTTGGGGATGTAGGCCAGCGCACCGATCGAATCAGTATCAAAAACATGCGTCGCCCCGTCCGATCGCTGGACGTGAAGTCCACCGCCAGCTGTTGCTGAAATATTCAGAGCACGATCACCGAATCGCAAGTCCGCGTACGATGATCTAGGTTGTTCGTTCCACCATCCTTGCGGAACAGCGGGTAAAGCAATGTTTGGCAAAGAGCTTCCACCAGTAACACTATCGCCTGCAGAGTGTTTCAGCTCATCGCCCAAGCTCTGCAGCGAGCGATTCGCCATTTCAGGGTTGGAAAGAGCAGATACATTGCCACCAACACTTAATCTGGGATGCGTAAGCATCAACGACAGGCAGAGTGCGAACAGCCCCCATCGAAGGCTTTGGGGGAGCGATCGCTTATCCGGCGACATGATCAAACGCAGTCGCTCTTCCAGAGTTTCTGTCGGTTGCATGCGACTGGCGAGTCGCGGAATACCAACCTTGTTTTCGCTCAAAAAGTCGACCACATTCAACAAGGCTTCCGCATAGGCCCTGGGCAACGCCTTCAAACTCGCAATTGCAACGGCATCACAGGCGGCTTCTTCGTGGCGTTCGAGTTGTTTACGAGCGACGTAAACCAATGGCAACCACCAGTAAATTGCGGTCACGATCCATTCGAGCCAGCGAATCCAGTGGTCACGACGTTAAAAGTGTGCGACCTCATGTGCCAGAAAGGCCTCACGATCGGCTCGGCTAAGGGATGTCCAAAGTTGGTTCGGGCAGACGATGCATGTATGCTTTCCAATCCCAAAAAGCATCGGTGAAATACGGGCCGAAATCAATCGTACTGGGGGCACATGGGTGCTGTTGGGCAACAGTCGTTTGACTACCGCATTGGCTTCGTAGTTAACTACGCTTTCGTCATGCAGCAGCTTTAGAAATCTTACGAAACGCCACGCACCACGACAAACGATGAAACAGGCTCCGCTGCCCCACACAAGCATGCCCAATAGAAGATAGTCTGGACCAAGTCGGTCACCTGCGTGCAGCCCACCAGAGATAGAAGCCGCTCCCAGCGAAACTGCTTGGGACCCATCACCAGACGAGCTACCATCACCAGGTGAAGAATCTGCAACCGCTTCCGATGGGGAGCTATCCGTCGAGGCAGGTAACGGATTTGCCGAAAGATAAAACGACTGAATCGATGCAATCCACGAATGAGGAATGGTTACAGGTGTATCGAATATCGGTGGCGTAATGAGCTTGATAAAGACAGCCAACCACAACCAATGCGCAATAACCGCATGGCGACCCGAGCGACCGACGATTGAAGCCAAACATGCAATCAAGCATGCGACAAAGAGATTACAAGCAATGAATGGTAAGAAAGTATGCATGGTCAATCCATCTGGTCCAACATATCGCGCAGGCGTTGGCGTTGCTTGGCGGTAAATTTCTTTGATTGGACAAGGTGCGTAAAGAGCGATGTCAGGGTGCCGTCGCTAAGTTCATCTGCCGTCGCTTGTAAGCGTTGCGAAATGAGATCTTCGCGGGCGATGAGAGCGCGAAACAAGTGGGGCCAAGTCTCTCGATCGCGCGCGACGCAATCTTTTGCTTCCAAACGAGTCAGCAACTTCTGAACGGTGGCGATATCGGATGGTGTCGACGCAGCATACAACCATTGCGACAAGTCTTTAACTGAGGCAGTTCCATGCTCCCATAGCTTCTCAAGTATCGCTAGTTCAGCAGCGGTGACATCCTGTGGAGTTTTTACCATTCTTCGTTATTACCTTTCATCAAAATTTTTTCTATGCGATTTTCTCAACGATATGTTACGCATCGTAACCTTAGGCAAGCCCAGTATTGCGTCTCCAAATCCATTCAGTTGTCAACATCGCGAGCATCGCCAGCCAAATCCACCAGCGACTCCATGCAGGTGTAAGGTCCTGGGTTGGTGCTGCAGTGGAAGCATGTCGCTTTTCGAGCAAGTGAGCTAGCTGTTCCGGCTTTTCCAACACTTGGCCGCCAGACAAGTTGGCTATGCGAATCAGAAATTCGCGATTGGGCAGTGGGTTCTGTTGCTCAAACGGATCGTTCAGCACGTGGACGGCAAGCGATGTACTGTCGACCTGAGTTCCATGATCAAATCCAGACTCCGTACTTCCCTCATAGGCGGTCATCTCAATGCGCATTCCACTATCTCCCGAACCACTTGCTTCACTAAGGGTTAATTCTAATTGGTAGCGGTCGCCGAGTGCATCAAGTGAAAGAGGCAATTCTTCTCCCCAGGCGATGCGTGGCCCCACTTCACCACTTTCACGGACAACATTCTCGGGCCACAAAACAGGAGAATAGATTGACACGTCGTCCAGCGACATCGGTTCGAACATCGCCCAAATGCGGTACTTGTCGGATTTACGGGCGGCTTCATCGTAGGCCACTGCATCAATGACCATTTTTTCACCTGGACGATAAAAGCGTTTGTCCGAATCGGCCATCAATCGACGTCGACCTATTGAGGAACCTTCGGTCGCCCAATACACCATATTGCGCCAAAGCTTGCTGGCTACGCGTTCCGGTTGTGGCCCCCAGGTCTCTGCCAGGCCGACCAGCGCGGTCCCACCCAGGTCTGCAGTAGAAACAATGACACGACCTCTTCCGGCGCGATGGGCGATCATTACGGGAGCCGGTTGACTGTCGCGAGTTGTCGCTAAAACTTCTGCAGTGGGTTTCGCGATCACACCACGCACACCGAGCGAGAGTGGCGGCAGGGCAGCGAGCAGCTGTTCGTTTGGAGTTTGCTCCAAACGCAGACGCCAGATTGGATGCTTCGCCTGGGTGACCTGAACGCTCGTTGGCTGGACGATGCCAAGCTTGAGTTGTTCGGTCACGATCGGTAGGTAGGGTGCGACCGGATGATCTTCCCAGAAGGTTGCATCCAGCGCCTGGGAGCCAGTGACAATCAGACCCCCGCCGCGTCCCTCAATCCACAATGCCAGTTGTTCTGCTTGCTCTTCGTCGAGTACGTCTGGGCCAAGATTGCTCAAGACAACACAGTCGTATGCAAAAAGCTCTGCTCGCGTCTTGGGAAAGCCATTGTTTGTTTCATTTACACCATCACTGATTCGCATTAGGGATTGCGAACCGCGTCGAATCAACACAGTGCATTCAATATCTTCATCTGCCTGCAGGGCTTGTCGAACATTCATCGCCTGCGTGACGGAGGTTGGTCCTAACGAACTTTCGCCAAACGTGAGCAATGAACGCAACAAGAGTTGCTGATTGTTAACATCCCCTTCGACATAGAGGACTCGCAATTTCGTTCGGTCGATATCAACACGAGTTTGGATCGAATTGTTACGGTCCGTCAACTCGCCGCGGATCGGTTCAACAACAACCGTCAGATCCTCGGGACGATCTTCGACACGAAACGTAAGTGAGGCAGATTGCGCGCCGCCGTTCAGAATGATGGGCAATTCGGCTAAGACAACGTCGTTCACTTCGGCGATTCGACTGCGACCTAGGACACGAATCGTCGTCGGCTGACCATTAAATCCGAAACTGCGAATGAACAGGGTGAGTTGATTTTCGGTGAATTTCCTCACCCGCGGCTCGACCACAAGAGAAACGATCGCAACGTCCCCAGTTCCCTCGAGTTCGCCAACCGGAACGACATGTATGGGAGTACCATGCTTTCCAAAATGCTCCGCCAATCGCTCAACGGACTCAGTGGCGCGCACGCGGCCATCGGAGAGCAACACGACCCCGGCGCTGTTGTCGGGATCCATTTGCGGTGATAACTGGCGGAGTGCATCAGCCAAACGAGAGTCGGATGCGTCAGGGGGCGCCGGTGGCGCTACTTGTTGATGCAAATTCTTCGAGGATATCAGGTTAAGCGATTTAGTGTCGGGCAAGGCAGCACTGGAATCCTCAACATCTGGAGCGTGCGACTCAGAGCTTAAAGGCATCAAGCGGTGTCCGAAGCGAAATGACTTTGTGTGACTAGACGCTTCTTCCCCGACGGACATTTCTGCGCCAGAAACAAAATCCAGGCTGTCTTGCCAACGTGTGGTTTCGCGTCCCAGGTTCATGCTTTGCGAACCGTCAAACAAATAGAACATCGTTGGACGAGAGGTGGCCCCAGGAGTTTCATTAACCACGGTTGGCCCGAGGAGTATCAGCAGCGCCAGTCCAATGCAGGCAGCGCGGATCGCTACCAACCCGAATCGTCGGCGAACCACTGGCCGGCCCCATCCGACTTGGAGCACGAGCCAGAAAAGCACGCACGCCGCAACAAGCAACCACCAGTTGGAAACAGAGAGCGGTGAAAGCCACGACAGCCTCTGTTCAGCTAAGAAGTAAAGCATGGCTATGGTGCCTCCGTGTTCATTGGCTGCGTTTCGTGAGATTCCTCGGCTCGAGCTGTTTCACCGGTGATGGTACTGAAGTAGCGATCCACCAACTCGCGATATTGCGGAGGCGTGGGCGCGTTACGATCGGCTGATATTTCAAGCATGATTAGCTCTTGCATACGTCCTCGTAGTTCCCTCTGCACCCGCAGTACATTCCCATAAAGAACCGCGCTTCCCCGTGGCGAGAATTGATTCGAGCGACGATTGACGTTATCCACTGCTTGATAAGCTGCATCGCTTAAACGGGATTCCGTTTCACGAGCTTCTTCGGTTGGCAGTTCTGCGTCGAGTCCCGTTAGCATTTCGGCCAACTCGTCCAACTCCGCCGAACGCAGGCCTTGTTCCAATTCGCGGCGTTGCATCTCGGCACTGCCACCGGCTGGTACTTGCGGCTTTTCCGGGGGCGTTTGCTGTTCATTGGACATTCCGCCCCCCACTTGCGTAGACAGCATTTGAGCGAGTTGCCCCGCTTGTCCTTCCAGTCGGCGCAGTTGGTCGGCGCGTGGCATAACCAATTGGCGATAAATTTGGTCGAGTTGTGCCGCCGCATCTGCATACTCCGCGGCGCGTTGCATCGCGGATTGTGACCAGGGAATCGACTCTTTGGTTTCGGTTGGCTGAGCGATGGCATCCTCAGAGTCTGCGAGTTGATCGAGCAGATCGCTCTCGTCAACAAACTTCTGAAGCCGATCATTGACCTCCCCCGCTTCGAGGTTTGCCGTCTCGATCGGCGTCTTCAATACGTCACCGATGGTCGCAACTCGCTCGGATAGTTGTTCACCCATTCGCTCCGTTTTTGCGCGCAACGGCTGCAATTGTGAAATCATTTCGTCTGGGTCTTCTGTTTCGCCCGGCTCCGTCGAAACTTGAGCAGCCAATTTTTCTGAAGTTTCAGCCGCTGTGCGAGTCGTTTCCGACAGTTCGAGCTCAAGGTTGGCGAGCGATGTTGTCATATCGCGCATTGCCGAGATGCGATTGGTGGGTTCGCTCTGCGCCAATGCGTCAATGTGCAGCGCGAGTTCTCGCATCTGATCGACGAGTTTTTTCCCGTCACGAGAGACATCTTGCCAGAGACCATCGCGGATAGAGCTAACTAAGCCGTCCATTTGTTCAATACTGACCTGAGTTCGATTTTGTACGAGTTTCGAACGTTTGACTTCGTTGCTGAGGCCCTCGGTGACCTGCTGTAAACGATCGAGTAGGTCTTGCTGTCGGGTTAGAAGCTCACTATCGATCTCTTTATCTGTTGTTGCAACGGTTGTGTCTTCAATGGCTCCAATATTTTCGATACTACTCTGCATCCCCTCTGTCTTTGACTTGTCAAGTCGTTCGACGTCGTCGCTCAAGCTCTTTTGCTCCGCAGCGATCTGTTGCAAAGTGTCGGCAAGTTGTTCGTCGTTTTTGGCCGGCTCCCGCCTCAACTTTTGCCGAAGTTGTCGGCGCAAGTTCCGCAGCTGTGCAGCTTGTTGCGGACTCATTTGCTTCGGCAAGACGGAATCGAGTTCACGTCTGGCTTCTGCCAAGGCCCGCAGAGCGTCTTCCTCGTGTGCCAGGGCAAGTTGAAAGTCGGCTGCGCTGAGCGAATCGGCTGCTTGCAACATGGCTGCTTCCGCTTGACTGAGCGCCTCAGTATCGTCGCTTCCTCGAAAGATCAAGAACTCGGCCAAGAATCGCGTTAAGTCGGCAAGTTCACTTTGATTTTCTGCCATGCGCTCAATCAAAGCCAGTTGCTGGTCATTCACACCGAGAGGGTCGCGCACAATTTTTCGCGTGCGATTGATCAAGTACCTTTCGCGACGAATGAGTTCGCCCAGTTCTGGTACCGGGTTCCCACCACCACCTTGCCCTCCGGGCGTGTCATCACTTTCCGAAAAGTACTGCCGCAGCGGTCGAATGTCGATGTACCGCACCTCCGTTTCAACACGCTGTTCAGCCCCTGCGCGGTTATCCACGGCATAGGCATAATAGGCTACAAAATCGCGTTCGCTGAGTGCAAATGTCTCCAGAGGAAGTATCTCCTCCAAACGAACTTGAGTCGCGATCGGTGCACTAGCTTGTTCTTCATTCGTGGCGGAAGCAGCGACGGGCCATTGCTTTAACACAAATTCACTTTCGTCTCCCAACTGGAATACGATGGCTGCAGCCGTGATGCCGAAGTCATCAGAGACCTGTGCCCGCATCGGAACCTCGGCCAGCATGTGGACTTTCAATTCATCATCGGGATCACGCCATTCAATGCGTGGCCCTTCGTCATAGCGAACTCTCAATCGTCCGGCCACCGGCGCAATAGGCGTTCCGTCCGCGCCACTTCCAGAAAAGCTCCAGTGCATCGACCTTTGGCTGGGTAAGTCAAACGTCCACTGGGTCGCACTGGAATTGGCGCTGACAGAGTTGGGAGTTTGCTGCGAGGTCTTTTCGCCTACCGTGAGCAGAGCATTCGCCAGTGGATGATTCGTCTCGATCGTGACTTGTACCTGCGAACCCGAAAGCACGGAGACCTCCGCTGAATCGAATGACCGCGGTTCGAGTCGCGTGTATGCGGGTGGCGTGACCAGCGTATTCATTCCGCTGACTTCAATAAACGGCTTAACGTCCACCCGATAAAGCGGCGTCGAACCAGCACTGGTAACATACTGATAATCTACCGGATCGGTCAGTTTCCCGAGTTGTGTATCCAAGCGTATGGTTCGTTCTGCCGACGACGTCGTAGCCGTTACTTCGGTTGAGGCTGTCTTGAGTTCCCGTTCCGTCCAAGTTGCATCACTTCCAGTACGGTAACGGATTGCTACATGTCGATTTGTTCGACCCGCCAATTCGAGAGAGAGTGTCAGCAAGCTGCCTTCCAGCAGTTGCGTATCTCCTGGTTCCACTTTCAGAGTCGTGTACGGAAGATCTTGTCCCACCGCCCGCAACATGGCGGTTCGCCAATCGTTTGCGAGGCCCAAGCTAACCAGACTAAACACTGGCACCGCCATCGTGACCAAGCCGACCACCGCAGCCGCAATAGCAAAGCGTTGTGGCACAATTTGATTCGGTGAGGCAGTTTCCCAGCGCCCAAGCGTTTGATGCCCCAGCGCCGCTAACATGGCTGCAGGAGCTTTCAATTTGCCGTCGACCGTTTCGAGTACTGTCCGTAGTCGTTGCCCGAGCGTTTCAAAGCGTTGTTCCAGTCGCCCAACAAACTTGCGCTGCCGAGTGTCCCTTGCGATCCGCCACACTTGAAAGCCAAGGCAGGCAATCGTCGCAAAGCTCGTTGACGAAATCAGAATGCGACGCGCTGTTAATGGCCATTCCCAAAAATAGTCTCCCACCGCAAGCATGCTCCAGCAAACAGCAAACAGGGCAATTGCAACCGCCGTGTTCGCCAGCAACTTTGTGATGACAAAGCGGCGGCGCAAACCATGGAACCTTTGTGCAACTTCAAGTGTGATTGCATGCGCGTTCATTGCCTCAAGTACCTTCACAAACTAGGCGGGGGTGCGATTGGCCAGACTAAATTCTACAACCAGCAATACGACTAACATGGCGGCAAGCCACGGCCACAGCTCATGTCTGTGCCGAGTTGCTACGGACATCTCATCGGCTTGCCCATCGGCGGTAGGTGCGGTCAGCGAAAAATGTTCGTTGAACTGCTCGATGTCGACGCGTTGCGGGTCGGATTCTTTCGCCGATGTATTGACGACGAGCAATGCGTCGGGCAGTTCCAAAAAACCAGGTTGATCAAGATAGAACGCTTCCCCCGCGGCAGTTACTGCGTCCTGCGGCGGTTGAATTAGGGTATTGCGAATTGGCGATATGGCAATTTGATTCGGACCGACTGCGGTTGGCTGAGCAAATTTAATCTCCGCATCTCCCACGGTGCGAAAGCGTATCGGCCCCTCACCTGTTAGCCCAAGTAAGTCTGCAGCCATTTGCTGGATGAGTGGCAGGTACAAAGGACTGGTTGTCCAATTGCTCGCGCTATTGTCTGCGGAAGATAAAAACCATGCGACTCGTCCGGAACCAAGTGGGTGCACGGTCAATGCTGGCCGCTGTTCATCAAACCAAGCCAAGATGTGTGTTGATTCGCGAACATCTATTTTGAATAGCGAATTGAACGCGAGGCGGCCCAAGTCACCATGCTGCGGATCGCGAAACGGGTCAAGCATCGCTCCGCGTGATGCAATTGAGACAATTCGGAATGGCATCGCAGCGGCACGCTCCAGTTGCGTCAACTTTCCCGGTGCGAGTTGTAGGTCCGACCATTGCTCAGCCACGGTTTCGTTGATCTGCTGGCCCGCGAATACTAACAGACGTCCACCCTGGCTCACGTATTGCCGAACTTGGTCTAGCATACCGATTGACAACGAGCCCGCATCACAGACGACGAGCAGCGCCGGCGGATTGCTGACGAGCACTGGTGTTTCGTCTTCCAAGAACTTGACCTCTGTCTTGAACCGATTGAAGCGATTGGGCTCGGTTGGCTGCTTGTCGTTTGCGTCCGTCGGTTCAAGTACCGCACCTTGGTCGAGAGCGGCTACCAGAAAATAACTAGTCGACATCCCCCTCGTATCGCGTGATCCTGGATCCAACACCAACACTTCGTAAGGTTTCGTCACATTCACAGCGGTAAGACGCCGATTGTCGCTGGCCAGATCGTCGTTGTAATCGATGTCAACCGTTATCTGCCACGTTCCGGCGGAGAGCGTTCCGAAATCAAAAGCGATCTCGTCGGCCTGTTCATTGGTCACACTAGCGGTCTTTTTCAGACGGACCGCTCGATCACCACTAATCGCCGCGGCGGTGATCGGCACTTCTTCGGCAGGTAGAGCGCCAAAGTTAAACAATGTGGCCACGACAACTACCTTTTTTCCCAACGGCAATTGGCTAGCACCCGTGGTTACATTGATGAGGGCTAAGTTGTTTGCGGCGGTGCGTCCGACGTCCACAACACGCACCGGCACGTCGGCAGGAAAGGCCAGATCGCGTTTGTCAACTTGTTCACTGCTCAAGCCAGTTTGTTGCAAATCGGTTACCAAGATCACTTCCGCATCCGCCACGGGTTCGGCCGCTAGTCGATCGCGTGCCCAACTCAGCGCGGCAAAGTAGTCCGTGTCTCCGGATGTAGTGCGCGGGGGCTTGGGGCGTGACACTCCCAAGGGAAGTGCTTCAACATGTCGATCAAACCAAGCCCAGCGAACTTGTGTATTTGCACCGGCGCGATCAGTCGCTTCGGCTCCCGCCGCAATCGCTTCGTCGATTAGCCGTCCGGACTGCCCCTGCATCATCATACTGGCCGAACGATCGATTAAGACCAATCGCACGCGATCACCATCGCGTTGGGCTGTGTCAAATATGTAAGGTCGTGCGAAAAGTAGGGCCAACATGCCGACCAACAACATGCGAGTCGCAAGTAACAACCAGCGTCTTATACGGCGTCGATGCGCGGAATCGTGAATGACTTCTTGGAGGAATTGCATCGTCCCCAATTCCAAACGACGTACTTGCCATCTGCAGAGCAAATGCACTACAACAGGAACGGCAAGCGTGGCCATTGCCAACAGGAATCCAGTTTGAATTAATCCCATACCGAATATCTTCTCAGGTTCACGCAGTACTAGCTTGTGCGTCTAACTAAATAGTCGACCAGCACTTGTGTGGGTGGTCGATCGGTGGTCATCTCCAGTCGATCGATCGACTGGTGTAGGCAAATATCGTTCAAGTCGGAGCACCAAGTGTCGATGCGTTTGCCATAAGCTGTCCGAATACTCTCAACGTCCGTAGTGATCTCTGCTGGACCTTCCAAGTCGGCAAAGCGAATCCTCCCTTCGCGTGGCAGACTTCGCTCCCAGGGATCAAGGATGTGAAAGACGACCACTTCATGGCCGCGATGCTTTAACTGCTGCAACCCTCGCGCGATCCCATCGGTCTTGTCCACCAGATCGCTCAGCACGATGACAATCCCACGATGTTTGGCCAAAACGGCGGCTTGCTCCATCGCTTTGGAGAGCGCGGTGATCTTCGATTCCATCGGTTGTGAGAGCAGCCGGAGACAATCTTCCCAACGTCCCGGTTTTGAAGAGGGGTCCAGATAGGCGGATATGCCATCGGTCATCAGTCCCAGTGCCACAGCATCTCGTTGCTTCATCGCCAGGCTCGCGAGCGCAGCAGCCAAAACCGCTGCGTATTCGAACTTGGTCAGTGCGCCACCAAGTTTGCATTGCATGGAACGACTGCTGTCGACCAACAAATACAGATTCAAATTCGTCTCGGCGTCAAATTCCTTCACATACAGTTTGCGGTTACGAGCAAACAACTTCCAATTCACATGCCGCAGATCATCACCTGGACCGTAACGGCGATGCGACGAAAACTCGACGCTGTAACCAACAAACGGGCTGCGATGCAGTCCATGCAAAAACCCTTCGACCACTGCGCGAGCCCGCAATTCGAGTGAGCTAAGTTTCTCCAACTCGTCGGGCTTAAGCCAGTCAGGTGGCCGTGCGGCGTCGCCCCTGCCCCTGGTGGTCATCATGCCGTTTCCTCGCTGATTGCCTCAAGAAGCATATCGATCACTTGATCTGAGTCAACATTATCCGCGCGACCATGAAAGTTGAGTACCAATCGATGCCGCAAGACCGGATGTGCCAGGGCTCGGATGTCAGCGAAATCAACGTGATACCGGCCTTCGAGTACCGCGCGAGCTTTGCCTGCCAATACGAGCGCTTGACCAGCGCGCGGGCTTGCACCATAGGTTACATATTTGGCGATGGCCTCCACTGCAGAGAGTTTACCTTTGCTATCGCGCGTTGGCCGCGTTGCGCCGACCAGACGAGCGGCGTACATGATGACATCATCTGAAACGGGAACTGCTCGAACAATCTCTTGTAGGGACAAGAGATCGGAGGCGGTTAGAACCGCTTCCGGCTGTGGATGCTCGAGGCCCGTCGTGCCTCGAATAATTGCAGCCTCTTCTTGGACGTTTGGATAGCGAACTCGCACATTGAACATAAATCGATCGACTTGCGCTTCCGGTAGTGGATAGGTTCCTTCCATTTCGATCGGGTTTTGCGTGGCTACGACAAAGAAGGGTGGCTCGAGGGAGTAAGTGATGTTGCCGATTGAGACTTCCCTTTCTTGCATCGCTTGCAGCAACGCGGCTTGTGTCTTTGGTGGTGTACGATTGATCTCGTCGGCTAACAGAAAATTGGTGAAAATGGGTCCAGGGACGAACTTGAGTCGGTGCCCACCGCCACCCTCTTGTTCTTCGATCACATCCGTACCCGTGATATCAGAGGGCATCAAGTCGGGCGTAAACTGGACGCGTTTGAATCTCAAATCGAGCGTTTGGGACAGCGTGCGTGCCATCAAAGTTTTACCCAACACCGGTACGCCATGCAGGAGCACATGCCCCCGGCACAGCAGCCCTAGCAACAACAGGTCGATCACTTCATGTTGCCCGACAATGACCTTACCCACCTCGGCTCTTAAGTGTTCGCGTGCTTCTCGCAGCTTCTGCACTTGATCAATCAACTGCGAATCGCTGTTGGTGGAGGGAGCTTTTTTTTGAATCGTGTCCGACATGTAGAAACTCTCGGCTAGGTTTTCAATGAACTTACTTGCGGTAGGCAGCGGCTTCTCGAGAATCGATCAAGCCATCTTGGTCACGATCGAGTTGGTGAAAGACATCGCGCGGCCCGAGAAACTCGTCCCAAGTCAAATCACCGTCTCCGTTTCGATCCATGCGTTGGAACCAGACCGGGCCGCTTGGAGCGGAAAGTGACGGGTTAGGTGTTTCCGCCTCCGGTCGCTCCACTTTGCCAAACAGACTTATGCCGCCACGCTGGATCTCGATGCGAAACGACTTGGTAAGTTGTGAAGGGTTGAGCTGTTGGTTCGCATTGCTGGCCGCGAGCAAGTTTGTTTCCACGCGTCGCAGTTCACGAATCGAAATTCGACCATCACCGTTTTCGTCCAGCATCGAGAAGAATCCATTGCCAGTATCAAACAGTGTCACTTGGCAAGTGGTAGAGGCTGGTTCGGTATAGGCTTTCACATAGGACAACATCTCCGCGGCGAAGACGCGATCGTCACCATCTGTGTCCATTGCGTCAAACAAATAACGCTCAAAGCGCTGGTGGTCGACGATTTCCTCTCGATCCAAGTATCCATTTCCATCCGCGTCGATTGTATTAAACGCAGTCCGTGCGTTTCGCTCCGCTTCTTCCACGGGATCGCGCCTACGGTAGGTGACCGTGAGTGAATTCCCCGCCTGCGCAACTTTGAAAACCTCCGCTAACGGCTGATTGACTTCTGCCGCGAGAAGTCCGGCGACCAGTGTCATTGCGGGTTGAGGCTGCATGGACAAGTCGATCGCAAACCACAAATCGGGCTCGCCATTGGCGATTCCCGTCAGCTCCTGCACGTTGAGCAGCTTGTCACCGTCTTGGTCGAGCGCAGCTAACTTCGCGTCCGTCCATCCCAATTCGCTCGCCGACAACTTGGCGTCGCGATCGGTGTCGTACCGCCGCACCAATCGCGGTGGCAAAATCTTCTCCGTCGCATCGCGCAACATTTCCGAATGAACCGACATGGGGGGCGCATCGCTTGTAGTGGAGACAACTTGATTCATCATTGCCAACGTCGACTCGCTCAGGAATTCGTCAAACGTAATGCACTGATCAAAATCGAGATCCCGCGCTGCCAAACGAGATGGGGCTGTTCTCATTTCAGCGCGTTCAATCAACCCTGATTCGTTTTCATCCAACACGCGAAAGACACTGAGATCCTGATCGGTCAACGCACTGTTCTGTCGGAAGGTGACGAGCTGTCCCGCTGCCCGCTCGATCGCCATGCGCAGTTCATCTTCGGTGTAATCTTTTTGAGTGCGCAGCGACTCCAGGAACGGATTGTCAGCAAAACGTCGGCCGGAAACGAAAAGAGGATGTTTGGCAGTCTCGCGCCGACTCACTTTTCCATCCTGGTCGGTATCCAGCTCAGCCACCAGACGCTTCAAGTAACCTTCTCTAAGATCCCTGAGATTCTCTTTCATTTCAGTGACGTCGATTCGCAGATGGATTGGCCCCTCTGGGAGCAACAACAACATGTCGTGAGTTGCTGCCGACTTTTCTTGCGCCACTCCATGACCGGCATTCGCCACAAACCAAACAACACCCAGCACGCAGCCGAGAAAGAGATCTCGCGCCCAAGCGTCATGGGAAATTACAAGTTGTTGGACGTGTGGTGTCATTGGATAAGTGGGGACACAGGAATCGCGTTTATATTTAGACAAGCTCTAAAATAGGTTGTGCATTGTCAACCAAAGGCACAGGGCGGTCGCCGCTCATGTTGCTCGACTGCGAATCGATGCCAATCAGTTCAAGGACCGTAGCAATCAACTCTCCGGCCGACACGGGACGATCTTTGACCTCCATGCCGTCAGGAGTTGTCGCACCCAGCACCTGCCCAGCTTTTAGCTTGGCACCAGCCAGGGCGACGCTCCATGCATCGGGAAAGTGATCGCGACCGTTGGAAGTGTTGATTTTGGGAGTGCGTCCAAACTCGCCCATCCATACCACGAGCGTGGACTCGAGCAAGCGGCGATCGCGCAGGTCGGTTAAAAGCGTCGACCAAGCGGGATCAAGTGTCTCGCACATCGATTTGACCATGTCAAAGTTGTTGACGTGCGAATCCCAACTACCGGAGCCACTGGCATCTAAAACAACTTCGACAAACGGTACCCCTCGCTCCACCAAGCGTCTGGCCAGCAAACAGCCTTGGCCGAACCGACTGCGTCCATAAGCATCGCGCAGCTCGCTGGACTCTTCGTCCAGATTGAACGCTCCTTCGCCACGTGTCTCGACCATTCGCAGTGCCGAGTCGTAGATGGCAGCATGTTTGGAAGCCACTTCGAGTTTGGTCGAAACATTGTTGCGCAAAACATTTAATAGCTGCTGGCGCTCCAGCATTGCTTCCGCGTCCACTCCAGTGGGCGTGAGGTTTTCCACGGTCAAATTTGCGCGGGCGTTCGGATCGTTACTGGCACCAGAAACCAACAACGGCGCGTACTTTGGTCCCAAAAACGCTGGTCCCAGCTCGGCGATACGCGCCGGAGCAATGGACACAAAACCAGGAAGTTGAGACGAGTCGCTTTGTAGCCTCTGAGCAACCATCGAGCCCAGAACCGGGAAACTCTGCGCGCCACCCATCGGGCGATAGCCGGTCGACATCAACTGCGTCGCGCGACCATGATCTCCCTCGCCTGTTTTCAGCGAACGTATGATCGCTACGTCATGCATCTGTTTGGCCAAGCCCGGCAAATTTTCCGCCAACTCTATTCCTGCGATCGAGGTGGAAATCGATTTCGTTGGACCACCGTTGGCATGCCCTGGCTTCGGATCCAGTGTTTCCAATTGACTTGGTCCACCTGACATCCATAACAAGATGCAAGCCATCTGGGGTTGTCTGCCAGCCGCTGCGTGCACCAGTCGCGGCATGAGGCTCGAACAGCCAGCTCCCGCAAGCGAAGCGGCCGTGATGCGCAATAAGTCGCGGCGCGAAAATGAATCAAACCTCTCGACTATCGACATAGCACAAACTCCGGACTGTTTAACAATGCCCACAACAATTCGCCCAAAACTCGCTTCTTCGCGGTTTCGTCCGACTTACGATCCAACATAGCACTGATCGCATCCAACTCGGCCGCCACTGGCCTGCGAGTCAGAACCGCCATGTAAAGAGTCTCAACGCGTTCTTCCACCTCAAAAAACGGAGCTTCTGTCACCGCCTTCAACAATCGCGAAGACTCCAGATCGACCGCTTCACTCGTTAATCGTCCATTCATCATCAGGAGCGCCTGGGGGATACCTGCGGCATAATCTTCGGGCGTTGCTCCACTAGATTCCCCCAAGCGACTCACAAG
>JBGSUV010000036.1:0-63269 GCA_041753315.1 Pirellulaceae bacterium
TCCGAATCTTGCTCAGCCCGCTCCGTCGCCAATGCTATCATCGCAGCCTCCGTGAAAATCAAACTCGCGCAATAAATCCGTACCTCGTTAACCGTTACCAAATTGATCTTGCAGCCGCAAGATTCATAATCCCAGCGTCGCACTCCCGTGATTGCGTCGCCCTGCCTAAAGTTGTTTACTTGAACCTGCCGCAGGTGCCCACTGACTGGAACATCCGTGCACCGGCTTTGCTATCCGTGCTATAAAATCGAATACGGGGCCAACGAATTGAAGGAGACGACGAATATCAAGCGGGATTGCATCCCCCTAAATGCCAGGACGTGGAGAAGGACAGAAAATTTCTAGGAGAGGCGGGAGCCTCTAGGCAGTGCGTTCCAGGCAGAGCCTTGGAACGAGTATTCGAGGCAGAGTCTTGAACGAGTAAGCGATCCGCTTAATAGTCGGTCAGCGAGGTCGGCGGAAATGCGGCGCGGAGGGCATTGACGACAGCTACCACGTCGATGAGCTCTTGCACAATGGCACCAGCCACGGGGGGAAGATAACCGGCGGCAGCGATGAACATGGCCACCAGGCTGACGGCCATACCTCCCACCGCGCTTTGCAACGCAATGTTGCGCATGCGACGACTGATATGCAAGAGCTCATCGACTTTGCCAAGCGATGAGTCGAGGATGACAACATCAGCCGCTTCGGTCGTCACGTCGCTGTTTTGGCCAAACGCAATTCCTACAGTGGCGGCCATCAGTGCAGGCGCATCGTTGATGCCGTCTCCCACGAAAAGTGTATCCGCCAAAGCGCGTTCTCGCAGCACAATTTGCAATTTGTCTTCGGGGCTCTGTTCAGCGAACACCTCTCGCACACCAACTTGATCTGCCAAATATTGCACTTCCGATTTGCGATCGCCGGAGACCAAGAGAATACGATTGATGGCGTGGAGTGGCTTTAGATGATGAATAAAAGATGCTCCATCGAGTCGCGGCGCGTCACGGAAGCGGTAGGTACCTGCATAGCGTCCATCGATCAAAATGACGCATTCCAATCCACTTGCCTGAATCGGCAACAAATCGGCGTCGGCGTGTTGCTCCTTTAAAAGCACATTGCGACTAGTGATGCGGATCGTGAACCCTGCGACTGACGCTTGTAGGCCATTTCCCGGCTTCTCGCTAATCTCGGTGGCATTTAGCTGCGAACATCCAGCCGCAGTTCCCGCGCGCACGATGGCTTCAGCCAACGGATGTTTCGAATAACGTTCTACACTGGCTACAAGCTCAAGTACCTTGATTGGCTCCCAACGATTCTCCGCAATCAACTGTTCCACCAATTGTGGTTCACCGTACGTGAGAGTTCCCGTTTTGTCGAAGATAATGGTGCGACACTTGTCAAGTTTTTCCAGCGAGACCGGATCGCGGACTACAATGGCGCGTTTCGCTGCAAGAGAGATCGAACCAATGATCGCAACGGGTATTGCAATCAATAGTGGACACGGTGTTGCGACCACCAATACCGCTAGAAAGCGAATCGCTTCACCGCTAACCAGCCAAGCGACAGCGGCCACGGTCACGGCGATTGGCGTGTAGATCGCGCCGAGCTGATCGGCAAGTCGGCGAATGCGTGGACGTTGTTGTTGTGAAGTCTGCATCACCTTCATGATCTGCGCATAGCGCGAATCGATAGCCAATTTGTCGGCTCGAATCGTCAGCGCAGCATCACCGTTGATCGCTCCCGAGAGAACCTGTGAGCCTGGCGTCTTTGACATCAAATAGGGTTCGCCGGTCAGATACGACTCATCCATCACTCCGTGGCCCGCAGTCACATAGCCATCGATCGGACAGACCTCGTGCGGAAAAACTTGCAATGTATCGCCAATCGCAATTTGCTCCAGCGGAATATCGACGATCGCTTGGCCTTCTTGTCGATGTGCCAGACTGGGCATGCGTTTGGCCAAGGCCGCAAGAACGGACGAAGCGCTGCGGACGGCATATGCCTCAAGCGCTGCTCCGCCAGAAAGCATGAGAACCACTAGCGTACCCGCCAGGTATTCTGCAAGTAGAACAGCCGTCACAATGGAGATTCCGGCCAACAGGTCCGAGCCAAATTCTCGGCGCAGCATTTTTTGCAGTAGCTCCCAGACTAAGGGCACGCCACCCAAGAGTAGCGCAACATAGAGTGGAAACAATGCAAACGAGTGAAATCCTGGTGAGAACAACAAGAGCAGATGGACCGCTATGGCGAGAATCGCAAGGAGTGCGATGGCGAGCTGTGAGCGCTGTGCAAGTGCGTGCGGCAAGGTTGGAGACTCAAAATGGGGTTTAATTTAGCGACGATGAACCGTCGGTGTGGCTCGAACCTTGCGGTTTAGTATATTAGAAAAGGATGCAAACCAAACTTCGCTCCGTCATTGAAATGTCCGTCGCTATGTGGATCCGACTGAGATTTGCCACCCTCGCCATTGGGTTGCTAACCATCCTATCATCAAACAGCCATTGCGCTCAGGAGGGGAATCTCGCTGTCGCATCACCAGCACCGCGCGACAGCGGTCCGTCGGCAGTTGACTATGATGCGTATGTCAAACCGCTATTGCGAGAACGATGTTACGCATGCCATGGGGCGTTGAAGCAAGAAGCGAGCTTGCGTCTCGACACGGCCGCTCACATGTTAGCGGGTGGAGATTCCGGGCCAGCCATTGTCGCTAGTCAAGCTGCCGAGAGTCTCCTGCTAGCTCGCGTCGCCGCAGACGAGATTGCTGACCGGATGCCTCCCGAACATGAAGGTGAGGCATTTTCAACGGAACAGATCGAGCAATTGCGACTTTGGATAGACCAAGGTGCGATTGCACCGCCGGACGAGGTTGCAGAGGCTGATCCCAAACAACATTGGTCTTTTCAACCCATTGTCCGCCCCGCTGTGCCCGCTTCGGATGCAAACAGTTGGGGCAAAAACGAAATCGATGCTTTTTTAGCGCGGCGTCATGCTGAAGAACAGCTCGCTCCCCAACCAGAAGCAGCTCGCTTGGTCCTGCTGCGACGTCTTTATGTTGACCTGATCGGCTTGCCACCCACGCGCGAAGAAATGCTACTTTGGGAAGATGATCAAGCTTCCGGTTGGTACGAGCGGGCAGTGGAGCTGCTTCTTAATGACGCGCGGTATGGCGAACGGTGGGGTCGGCATTGGATGGACATTTGGCGCTATAGCGACTGGTGGGGCCTCGGTGAACAACTTCGCAATAGCCAACAACATATGTGGCACTGGCGCGATTGGATCATTGAAGCTCTGAATCGCGATATGCCGTATGACGAAATGGTGCGATTGATGTTGGCTGCAGACGAACTGCTGCCGACCGATCCGCAACAGTTGAGAGCCACCGGATTCCTAGCTCGAAATTTCTTCTTGTTCAACCGCAACCAATGGATGGACGAGACCGTCGAGCATGTGAGCAAAGGGTTTCTCGGAATTACAATGAACTGCGCGAAATGCCATGATCACAAGTATGATCCATTTTCGCAAGTCGACTACTTTCGAATGCGCGCCTTCTTCGAGCCCTATCATGTGCGACTCGACGTTGTCCCCGGCGAAGCGGATTTGACAGACAACGGAATCCCGCGAGCCTTCGATGGTTGGCTGGATCAACCGACCTACCGCTTTATACGCGGGGAAGAGTCGATGCCCGACAAATCGACGGTGCTGTCTCCGCAGGTACCTGCATTCTTCGATTTTTCAGAACTGAACATTGAACCGGTGACACTACCCGTGGAAGCGTGGCAACCGGGCCGCTTGCCATGGGTTCTAGAAGCCAAGCTGGAAAAGGCTCAACAGGAAGCAACTGCCGCCGAAGAAAAAGCAGTTGAATTGAAGGCGAAAATTAGCGCGGCGGAGTTGGCTAACAGCCAAGCTGCCGACCAAGCTAACGACCAATTGCAGGCGTCGACACCCAATGACGGAGCGCAGACACAAGTTGGTGAATCTGAGATAGAGCCCGTGTTAGTCGACGATTTCCAAACATGGAACTTGGAAAAGTGGCGAACCTTTGGGGGAACTTGGAAGCACTCGCCAGGACAATTGGAGCAATTAGCCGACGAATCACAGACCGCGCACTTGAGAGCCCAAGTGGAGCCGCCGGATGATTTTGAGGCCAAGTTTCGGTTTACGATACTCAGCGGTACACCCTATCGTAGCGTGGGAATATCTTTTGATGCCACACAACCGGATCCGCTGGCTGCGGCCGGTTCCAACGATAGTCAACAATCGGTTTACGTCAGCGCATTCGAAGCTGAATCAAAAGTTCAAATCGCAACACAACAAGCAGGGCAGTGGCAATATCCAATAGAAGCGCGGCACTTGCAAAAAATTGAGCTCGGGCGCGAATATGAACTGCAAGTACGCGTTCGCGGTGAATTGATCAACGTGGCGCTCGATGGACAACCGGTGATCGCTTGGCGCACGCCGCTTGCACGACGACGCGGTGCATTTCAACTCACTGCTTTTACCGCGCAAGCCCGGTTCCAACATATCACCCTGCGTCCGTTGGCCGCCCATGTTGACATGGTCGATCCCGCACAAAAAGCAGAATTGGATAGCCTCGAGCAATCTAAAGCAGAACTGGCAATCACCGAAGCGTCGATTGCGATGGCGCATGCCGAAGCTGACTATCTCAAGACCCTTATTGCAACCATGAAAAATGGCGATTCCGCCGAAATTGATGATCGTTCTTCTGATGACTTGCGAATCGCAGCGGTGCGCGCCGAAAGACAGTGGAAAGTGACCAGCGCGCGGCACGCCGTCGCTGGGGCGCGAATGGCACTTTTACGAGCCACGGGCGATCAAGCAGCGGCCACGCAACAAGTCGCCGATGCAGAAGCAAAATTGGCTGCTGCCGTCGAGCACTCCACTGCCAACATTGGGCCAGACGTTGCAGTCACCTTTCCGGTCGGGGCGGCTTGGACACCAACTCGTTTCCAAATCTCAACTAGCGATGATCCTACGGTCGCATTTCAGCCGACTAGCACTGGACGACGGACCGCATTGGCGCGTTGGATTACTGATCGCCGCAATCCGTTAACTGCGCGGGTGGCTGTAAATCATCTATGGACGCGGCATATGGGGGCCTCATTGGTTCCAACGGAATTTGACTTTGGAAGGAAGAACTCCACGCCGATTCATACCGATCTGCTCGACTGGCTGGCTATTGAATTGATCGACAGCGGCTGGAGCATGAAGCACGTACATCGGTTGATCGTTACTTCTGCCGCCTATCGTATGAGTTCTTCGTTGAGTGGCGCTGAACGGCAGCTCGAGCGAGATCCGGACAATCAATTTTGGTGGCGCCGAATTTCGACGCGGCTAGAATCGCAAGTGGTGCGCGACGCGATATTAGCGCACGCTGGCACTCTAGATGCAACCGTCGGCGGCCCTTCGGTTATGCCCAACGAGCAAGCCGACTCGAAGCGCCGAAGTATGTACTTCTTCCACTCAAACAATGAACGCAACTTGTTTTTGTCCAGTTTCGATGAAGCTCGAGTTCAAGAATGTTATCGGCGAGAACAGAGCATCGTCCCTCAACAGGCGCTGGCACTCAGCAACAGTCGCTTAGTTTTGGATGCGGCACAGCTCATAGCATCTCGATTGAGCGAGCGGATTGGCGATGAGCACAGCGACGACACATCCCCCAACGACAACACAGCGGCCGAGCAACAGGATTTCGCTCAAGATGATGTGCAATTTATCAAACTCTGTTTTGAGTCGTTACTTGCCATTGAGCCCAACGACGCCGAAGTGAAGGCGGGGCTTCGTGCAATGCACGAGTGGCGGCAGCTTAACAATGCTTCCCCGCAAGACATTCGTGCTCGTCTGGTGTGGGCCCTGTTAAATCACAACGACTTTGTAACCCTTCGTTAAGACAACGCTTCGAAATCCGACCGGAAGAACAATTGACTGCAAAGTAGCTCGATCGCGAGCGAAGAGGCTACTGATTTAATATGAAGGAAATAGCAATGCAACCGTACAATGTGGTTCAACCGGGTTGGGCAACGACTTCGCGTCGAGGGTTCTTGGCTTCCTTGGCGCTTGCCTCTTTGATGCAACGCGATGGGCTTGCAAGTGAACTTGGATGGTCTCCTCCCACCGGACAACCACATACAACGCCCAAGGCCAAAAGCGTAATTTGGTTGTTCATGAATGGTGGCGTCAGCCATATGGAGAGTTTCGATCCCAAGCCCATGTTGACCAAGTATGCGGGCAAGACGATCGCTGAAACGCCCTTTGCCGATGTGCAAGATCCCAAGAAACTCGCGATCGAACGACTGGTCGTTCCTGACGGCAACGGCAACCAACGCAACGAACTGTATCCCTTGCAAGTTGGCTTTCGGAAGCACGGGGCAAGTGGCATAGAAGTCAGCGACTGGTTTCCGCATATCGCGCGGCAGGTCGACAAGTTGGCAATCGTGCGATCGATGTGGACGACCGACAGCAACCATGGCGCTCAAACTCAGTTTCATTCGGGTCGCCACTCGAACGACGGCAATTTTCCAACTCTGGGTGCTTGGGTCCATTATGGACTTGGTTCTCTAAACGAGAACTTGCCACAGTTCATTTCAATTGGAACCAGGGAGTATTGGAACAAGCGCGATGGACATTATTTAGGTCCTGCCCATGATGCGGTGCCCCTGCGCATCGATCCCAACAATCCGCTTGATTTTAGCCAGCCTGAGCGAGAGTTTGATGTAGCTGCGCAACGCGTGGGGCAAGGTTTGATCCAAGAACTCAATCGCCTGCGGGGCGAAGAGTATCCGCAAGATCCCGAGTTGCGGGCGCGGATGGATGCCTACGAGTTAGCATTTCGGATGCAACGGTCGGTTCCGGAAGTGGTCAACTTTGCTCAGGAGACCGCCGAGACGCAGTCTTTGTACGGCTTGGACCAACCTCACTGCCGAGATTTTGGCATGCAACTACTGGCGGCGCGTCGCTTTGTGGAACGAGGTGTCCGCTTTATCCAAATTCAACATGGCGGAGGCGGAGCGGGTGCTTGGGATGCACATGGCGGATTGAAGGCGAATCATACGAACAATGCGTTGGCGGTCGATCAACCCATCGGTGGACTCTTGGAAGACCTGGAGCGACGCGGCATGCTCGATGAGACATTGGTGGTCTTTGCCACGGAGTTTGGCAGAACTCCAGGTTCACAGGGCAGTGATGGACGCGACCACCATATCTTTGGTTTCACCGTCTGGCTAGCCGGTGGAGGCTTGAAACGTGGGGTCGTGCACGGTGCTACGGATGAAATTGGATTCCATGCCGTTGAATCGCGTCACTATGTCACCGATATCCATGCAACGATTTTGCAGCAGCTTGGTCTCAATTCGCGTAAGCTGGAAATCCCTGGTCGTAAGCGACTCGATATCGACCACGGCCGCCCAATTGCTGAAATTATCGGATGACCACTTCAACGTTCCGCGGATGCTTGACCGTTATTATCGCTACAAACGCCATTTCGCGTTACGTGACCGTAAGTCGGCTCGGATATTTTCACTGCTTGAGCATTAGTTTGGCGTCCCTGAAACCTGAATCAGCCTACCTTTTGAGCGTGTGATCTCTGGATATCGCTAGAGATTGTTAGCGCATGTCAATCGCCACATGTCGCATAACAAACACATTCCACTAGGGGTAGCGCATCCATGACAGTCAGCCATCTGTCGTCGTCCGAGTCAGTTTCACCAGTTGTCTTGCCATGGGCGGCTAAGCCCTCTCAAACTGTCGTAACGCCACAGATTGGCAAAGTGCTGCACATCATCAATGGCGAGTTCTTTTCGGGGGCAGAACGTGTTCAACAACTGCTCGGAAAACGGCTCGAGCAGTTTGGTTACTCCACCGAATTCGCTTGCGTCAAGCCCGAGAAATTCCCGGAGCTGTGTGGACTGCGTGCCAATCAGGTATCGCAGTTCCCAATGGGAGGAAGGTTCGATATTGGAGTAGCGAAGAAGATCACCAAAAAGGTGATCGAAGAATCGTTCGACATCCTGCATGCCCACACACCGCGAACTGCATTGGTAACTTCTCTGGTTTCGCTGTGGACAGGTGTTCCCTGGGTCTATCACGTTCACAGTCCGACGGCTCGCGATAGCACTCGCGGCGTCGTCAATCGTATTAACCTGTTGATCGAACGTTATTCAATCAAATCATGCAATCACTTGATAACCGTTAGCAAGAGCTTGCGGCGGCAGATGTTGCAGTATGGTGTCGATCGAAGGTGTCTGTCCGTCGTTCCCAATGGAGTTCCCGCAATCGAGCCAGTCGTCCCGGCGACGCGTGCAACGCATGCCGTTTGGAAAATGGGAATGATCGCGTTGATGCGTCCGCGCAAAGGAGTTGAAGTAGCACTTGCAGCCATGCGCGAGCTCAAACGCCGGGAGATTCCAGTCCAATTGAATTTGATCGGCGGATTTGAGTCGGAGGCTTATCAATCGCAAATACTCGAGATGATTATGTCGTTTGGATTGAATGACACCGTTCGCTGGACGGGCTTCACGAATGATGTTCCTACTGCGATCCGCGAATTGGATGGACTATTGCTGCCGAGTCTCTTTGGCGAAGGAATGCCAATGGTGGTCTTAGAGGCACTGGCCGCTGGAGTTCCGGTGGTGGCGACGCGCGTCGAGGGCACACCAGAGGTCATCCGCGATGGAGTTGAGGGCTTTTTGGCGGAACCTCAAAATGCCCAAAGCCTCACCGAGAAAATCGAGGAATTCACTCAATGTCGCAGGCAGTGGCAAGCGTTGAGCCACAATGCGTTGATTCGACATCGTGCATCGTTCACGGACGAAGTCATGGCGCAACGTGTGGCGCGAGTCTACTCGCGGATCCTTGACAAAATTTAAGGCCATCTCGGCGACTCTCGCAAACACAACGATTGCGGTTACCGTTAAAATGTCGGGGGCATTAAAAATGCCTGCGTGTATTTTAATGTAAAACCTCCTATCGTCAGTCGCCCACATGTCACTCGAGTATTCGTTTCGTGCGAGATCTGCTTGCGCCCCATCCTCCATCGCCAAACTCAGTGCCCTGATCTGCTTTGGTCTTTTGTGCCTCTCTGGAAATTGGGTTCTGAGTTTTCAGGACAAACAAGAAAACTCGACGGAGAAATTTCGAGTCGTCGCCAATAAACTTGCCGCTCGCGCGGGCTCCGCGATTCAGTGGAAAAGTGACTATCAAACGGCGATCGAAGAATCAAAGACGTCTGGAAAACCAATTTTCTGGTATGTTCCAACGATCCGCGGCACCTTCATGGATCGCCAAACAGAGATCGATAGGTACATGATGGCGGGGCCATTCAGTTGGCCTGCAATGATCACTTTGATCAATGAGCGTTTCGTGCCGCTGCGAGTCAACCCAAAGCGTCTGCAATCTGAACGATTCGAGTTGGAAGTCTACAAGTTTGTAGAACCCGGTTTCTTAGTCATCAACTCGGATGAATCAATCCGACTTTCTGCAGATCGATTGACGACATTACACCCTCATTGGCTGTTCCGTCAATTGGCAACCTGTATCGGTGAGCAACGCAGTTGGTCGGAACTGTCGGGCCAAGCCGCGACAGTAAGCGAGTGGTGGGAGCGCGCGCAAGCAAATAACTGGCGGCTACCTCCCCAGTCGATTGACGAATTACTCAATTCGAACAACGTCGAACTGGAATTGCTCGGTGGAATGCTTCAGTTCTTCAATGGCGATCAAGCGGGCGCTAGAGCGAGCTGGCAAGCAACGGGAGAACGACACCCCGAGCACCCCTTGGGTTGGAAGGCAGCCTGCGAAGCACAAGGCATTGGGCCTTTCTACCGTGGCTTTGAGGTCTTTGACCTATTGCAAGGAAAGTTGGTGCAAGGCAACACCGAAAACAACACAGTGGACGCGGAGCCCAAGCGATTGACCAGCCAATGTCCCGAGCCGCTGTACACCGTCGAACAACTGTGGAGTCTAAGCACCAACTACTTGTTACGGATGCAAGATCAATCGGGTGGCTACTTCGACAGCGACTATGATTTTGGTGGTACCGATAGCTTGCCGAATGTTCACGTGGCGGTAAGTTCATTGGTTGGACTGGCTTTAATCGAAGCAGCGCAACGTGAAGCAGACGCTGCCCAACTGGAACGAATCCAGGCGGCAATCGATCGCATCGCGCGATTTGTCGCAGACGACTCCCACCTCAACTTGGTGGACCGCGACGAGATCTTGTGGGCGCAGGCCTATCGAGTTCAATTCCTGGCGGCGATGCAAGCGCGTTCGGATGGCGAACGATTCCGTACCGAGTTGCAACATGCCGTTCACGGTCTCGAGGCAATCCAACTGGCCAATGGTAGCTGGTATCACGAATACGCTAACTCTTTTGTCACTGCAACTGCTCTCAACGCGCTTCATCTTGCTCGCTCCCAAGGTGCGGAAGTTGATAGCGACAAAATTGAGCTGGGCCTGAAACGAATGGAATCGCAGCGTTTCAAAAATGGAGCGTATCCCTATGCAACGCGCTCATCTCGCTCGGATGGAAATGGGGATGAAGACAAAATTGCCGCCAGTGGCGGACGCGTTTCGATTTGCGAATTGGCGCGGCGCCGATGGGGACGCATCGAAGAAGGTGCGCTGATTAGCGCAATCGGCTCTTCACTTAAACACCACGAACTGTTGGCAAGAGCTCTAAAGTACGATGACCACACCTCAATTTACGAATATGGCGGATTTTTCTTTTGGTACGACATGCAAGCTCGCAGTGAAGCGATCGAGCTCATCAGCGATGTCGCGATCAGAAATGATTATTCGAAGCAACAACTTCGTCTTGTTTTGGCATTGCCCGAACTAGACGGTTGCTTTGTGGATTCGCATGAACTGGGGAGATGTTATGGTACCGCAATGGCATTGATCTGTTTGAGCCACGGCGAGGAAATGTAGAACAACTGTCCGCAATTCTTTTGTTCCTGCGCTGGTTGACCCGCCAGAGCAGCAGAGGGTCGTGGCAGGTTGTTGGTATCCCCAAAAAATCTTGCGAACGGCTTAGAACAACGGTGGCTTGCCAGTCGCGCGGCGCCAGGCTGACACTTGTCCCAAATGGATGGACAAATGGGCCACCAGGAGAAAGCCAGCCATATCGGCCACCGTGGGCAGCTCAGTTTCAAAGAAGCCTAGTTTCTGTGGGGCTGCCAGTTGCTCAGGCGTCGCCTTGCTCAAGAGATCGCTCGCGTGCATGTAAGCCTTTTCAAAGGTGGCGACCAGTTCCTCTTTTGCTGGATAGTCACCGCGACTGCTGGAGACTGGCTTCTTGGTGTCCGCCTTTTCATTCCAGTCAGCAGGACAGACGCCACTTCCGCCCAGTAGAGTGGCGGCGTAGTCAGCGGCGGTTGCGAGGTGCATCAATATCCAAGCTGGCGGATTCAAGTCCATGGGTCGCTCAGCCATTCGATCGCACTCAATATCGGCCAGAACTTGTTTTCCGTAGTGAACGCTAGCCAGGCAGTTTGATACCAGTGGATTCATGCGAATTCGCCTTCCTAAATCGGGCTGTAGGTAAAGGATAAAAGTTGGCCGACAGTATATACGATCGTTCGCTAGATGGCGGCGGGGGCCAGTAAATTCTTTGTTAAGAAGCCCGACGCGAACCTTTAAAAGTTGGTTTGGCGGCGCTCAACGTCGAACGATTGTCGCATTCGTTCAAAGCGATTGAGGACAATCGCTCTACTCTGAATCTTTTCCAAAGCGATTGGGGACAATCGCTCTACTCTGAGGACAATCGCTCGACACTCACTGCTCTAACGTTTCGTTAAGTTTTGCTTGGATAATTTCGCCCCATAGCTTATAGCCCTGCCGATTCAGGTGCAGTTTGTCGTCTTTAAACAGGGCATCGTTGGGCATTCCCTCAGCGTTCAGATAGCGTTGAGCCGTGTCGATATAGTACAGATGCGGGCTCGATTCGCAGTACTTTCGAATTAACTGATTTGCATTTCGAATCTCAGGCCAAACCTGGAATCGAGAACTGCTCGGCGTGATCCCGACAAAGTAGATTGGCTCGGTCGGGCGCGACTTTCGAATCTTCTCCACGATATGTTGATAAAGCTCCAAAACTTTCTCAGGTGACTTGTCCTGTTCACCACCTGAAATATCGTTGGCGACAAAGATGACTAGAGCACGGAACGCATGAGGCTTAGTCAAACGCTCGACAAATACCCCGAGATCAGAGAGTTTGGCCCCACCGTAGCCGCGCCGAATTGTAGGCCAGGGGACCATATCTTCAGCCATTGAATCCCACATGCGGATACTCGAACTGCCAATAAACAATATCGCGTCGGGTGGATCCGTTTCACGGCTGTCAAGCGATTCGAGTTCACGGATATCCTTTTCCCAACGCTCCTCCGCTGCCTGGCGATAGGGCGCAAACGGATCCTCCGCAGTCACTTGTGCGAAAAGTAGAGTTACAAAGATTGCATTGAGGAACATGCTTGCGATCCTGGTGTAACAATGTATCTAGAAAATGCGGTCGTCTTGCGGCAAGTTGTGATCTTTGAGCCACTGCCAATCTGCCTGAGCTTCGTCCGCGCGACCGAGTGCGTCCAAGATTTTTGCTCGATGGTAAATCAACGCCCCTTTCCCCCACAGGGTTTCACCCGCTTCTTGCCGTGTAAGGACAGCATCAGGAGGTAAGTCTGCTGCGGACGTGGGAATGCTTTGCTCGAGCCACGTCATGGCGCGACTGAGCCAACCTTCACTCTTTTCCAACTCTTTTATCGCAAAGTCGACGTCTTCGATGGCTTCTAGCGGTTTACCCATCTTGAAGAGAATCCACCCCCGCGTGTCTCTAATTTCATATTTGTTCGGAGCGACTTCGATCGCCGCGTTGATGTCCTCCAGTGCTTTGTGGAGGTCGAGGGAGACCAGCGCTCGGGCGTACGCCAACTGGTTCAACGTGCTGGTTGAAACGGTCCGGAAATATTGGCGGCCAAATTCCAGGACTTCGATTTGCAACTCAAATTCGTCGATTTCCCATAGCGAGATGGCAAGGTACCCGGTCAGCTCTGCGTTCTTGACATCAGCTTGTACCGCCTGCCGAAGTACTTCTGGGGCGGTCTGTGGGGCAGAGATGAGCGCCTCTTTTATCCGAAACAACCAATAGTCCCGCAGCGACTCGAGGTCGTCGACCATCGTTCTGGCGCGAACCAAGTGGGCTTCCGGCGACGTATTTCCCACGATGACCGCGTTGGCTGCGGCCGCCAGATGCCAACGCGCAAGCTCGATGCGAAATCTGTCAAGAACGACAGGCGTAGCGACCAACGCGAAAACCGCGAGAACAATGGCCCAATTGAGAAATCGATTAGGTTTAGGGCTTTTCAATTTGCCGATTTTTCCTTTGTATACTTCCGGTCAATCGTCGGTTCCGTAGTAATCCGAATTTGATGTCGCCCTGGCGCCGCGATTCGCCAAATTAGCCTCCCCCCAAAGTGCATTGCTGAGTTATGCTAGAGAGAAAGTACGTTTTACACCAGCGAGGGGCACGCCATGCCATTATTTGAAATTGAAACCGACTCTCACATTATCATTACTTGGGCAACCGACGAACAGGCGGCTCGCGAAGTTGTCGATGATGCATATGCTGGCGACCAGATCATTCGACTTACGCGTCGCCCACGCGACACTTGGGTCATCTCGAAAGGTGTATTGGGACTTGCCCCGCGAATGAACATTTGTAGTGTAGCACGGGACTGCCTGTCAAAGTCGTCGGGGGACAAAGTCCACGCAATTCGACTCTACATGCACGAGACGGGCAGCGATCTCGAGAAGGCGCGAAAAGTCATTGAAAGCAATATGGTTATGGGGTGGTAACACCCACCCCCTCTGAACGCACTGCTCCGTTTTCGGGTAGCGGAACTCGTCAAGAGTTTCGAAATAGTCATCAAGCACCGAAAGTCTTGACGACTTCCGCTACAGCAAACCCAAATTTTTAGCTCTAAAAAAGCACTAGTGCTGCGTCGACAATTAATTTGTTTTAATCGACGGGCACTTCAAACGACGGCCGCGTATTCGTCCGCCCACCCTAATAGCTGCTCTACGCCCACTCGATTGCAAAAATCGCCAAACGTCTCCGAAACTTGGCGATGTTGTTTGAACGCCACAAAGACAGGTGTGAGGGTTGGAACAATTTCCTCGAACGGGATCAGATCTTTGTAAATCGTGTTGAGTCGCTTTCCGAGCAACTGCCCACCTAGAAAAATGGTGTACTTGCCTTTGGTTTTTCCGACCAGACCTATGTCGGAATTATACGGCCGTGCACAACCATTCGGGCAGCCCGTCATGCGCAGCGTAAACGCCTCTTGCTCCAACCCGAGCTTTGCCAATTCCTTTTCCAAATCATCGATCAAGTTTGGAAGAACTCGCTCACTTTCAGTGACCGCCAAACCACAAGTCGGAAGAGCAACACAGGCCATCGACCAACGACGGACGGTCGAGATCTCTTCTGTTAACGGCAGACCATATTTCTTGATAATTGCTTTGAGTACCGGTTGATCCTGCTCTTGCAAATCGGTGAACAAGATACTTTGATGCGCAGTCAAGCGAATTCCAGGGTTCAGTGCAGCACATATTTCTCGCAGAGCCGACTTCCATTGGCGGTGTTCGTCGTCATACAACCGACCGTTTTCGACGTTCCAACCGTAAAAGAACTTGCCGTCCCCTTGAGGAAACCAACCCATATGGTCGTCCACGGCATGCACTTCGTCGTCGGTGCAGTCGGCTAACTTTTGACCAAAATACTGCTCAACTTGATCACGGAACCACTCCACCCCTTTATCCGCGATGACATATTTGAGCCGAGCCACTTTGCGATCTTCGCGATTTCCGTTGTCGCGCTGAACTTTGACCACCGCTTCGGCCACCCCCACTGCCTGTTCGGGGGTTACAAACGCCATCCGCTTGGCAAGCGCCGGGAAAGTCTTTTTCGCACTAGGCGTTGTCCCAAGCCCACCGCCGACCGATACGTTGTAGCCGATGACTTTTCCATCCCGAACGACCGCTAGAAAGCCAAGGTCATTCGTATAAATGTCTATGCAGTTGTCCTCAGGTAACGCTATGGCGATCTTAAATTTACGTGGAAGATACGTAGGACCGTAGATCGGCTCGTCGTCTTCATCCGGCTTTCCACCTCCAACCAGTGTCTCTTCACCTGACTCATCGTCACGTAACCAAAGTTCGTAATAGGCTTTGGTCCTGGGTGCGAGATGATCCTTGAGAGCCTCCGTTAGCCGGTGCAGTTCTTCGTAAACGGGACCAACAACGGGGGCAGGACAGCACATGACATTACGATTTACGTCACCACAGGCAGCCAAGGTACTGAGCTGTACATCGGAAATCCTCCGAATGGTTGCCTTCAAATCACTCTTAAGGATGCCGTGCAATTGGAGTGCTTGCCGCGTCGTGCACTTCAGCGTCGAATTGCCAAGGGTGTCGCACAAATCGAGATGAGCGAGGAGTTGGGCAGCCGTAAGCCGACCACCGGGAATTCGTGTCCGGGTCATCATGCTGAACTGCTTGCCAGCCTTGCCATCGCCATCCTTTTGATTGCGGGCGTCTCGGTTATCCTGTTGATAGGTTCCGTGGAATTTGAGCAGTTGAGTATTAGATTTCTCGAATTCATCGCTGTCCGACGTCAGGTCTTCCTGGATCGTTCCCCGCAGCAATCGGCTCTCAACCTTGATGGTTTCAACTGGGCTGAGTTTGATTTCGTCCGCCATAGAGGCGTCTCTCCCCAAAATAATTAATCGACGTGTCGAACTGGACGTGCTAAACCGCTTTCCTGATCCTCAGGATATCGCGTTTGACACTTTTTAGGTAGGTCATCTGACGCGATCAGAAAACTCAACCAAGTCCAACCAAGCTACCCAATCGGCAGTTCGGCGAGCTCAAATTCGCTCTAATTATAAGAATTGGGGCTGTGGCAAGCGAAATCGCTTAGAGCAACGGGAACGTCTAGGCCAGCACTTGATCGTAGTAGTCTGCGAAAAAATCGCGATAGGCATCGGATGTCCAAGGGTTCTCAAACGGTGGTTCGACAAAGTCGATCACGGGTGGAGGAACCAGTGGATTGATCGGCAATAGGATAAAGTCGGGCAGCGTGTTGACCACTGGTGGCTTTGTGGGATCAACTGGATTGGGACCTTGATCGTCACTGATCACATCGGCGCGCAGTCTGAAGTCAACAGGTCGTTGTACAGAGCCGCTGACCGAGCGGGCTGTCGCCCGGACGATGTAACTACCTGTCGTCAACCAAACGTATTCGCTACGAGTTACCCCGGCAGAAGCGGCGAACGTAGATACGATGTCGCCCGTTTCCGAATTATATAAACTGAGTTGAACGCCGCTGGAGGGCAAAATCGAGCTTGCGAGCAGATCAAATCGGAATAATTGTGTTTTTGGCACCGTCAACTCGGCAAGGTGCTCTTGCGTTCCAGTCACTCGCCCACTGTAGACATCGCGCATCGCAGTCGCTGGATTGGTGGCGAAATCGACGGTCACGACGTAGTTACCCTGAGCAACCAGCGAACCATCCTGCGTGCGAACGAACAACAGGTAGGTCTGATTCGCAGACGGATTCGCGATGTCGATTGACAGTCCACCATCCGCTTTTCGCGTTTCACTCGCGGCGATTCGATCTCCCGCTTGGTTCAGCACGATTGCCTCGAGGATCGGGTTCTCCGTGCCGACTGGATCGACCGTTACTTGCATTAGCGGGCTCGCAAAATGAGGACTGCGAAAACTCCAGAGGTCTCGATCCGTAGACGCGGATAAAGCCGATGGAAGTTCGTACCGTGTATGGGCCAAAAAGCCCGGCGTGGTGTCGAGTGGAATCGCCGTTGCGAGTGTGTCGTTGGTTCCCAACTCCGCATCGAGCAATCCGACTTGATCGAAGAGCGCGTCGACCGATACGTAATTCAATGGTGTGTCATCGTCATCGTCCGCATCCGCATCATGGCTGGGCGGAACAATGCTGGGCTGCAAGTCTGCGGGGCGATAGTCCAACTCTAAACGATAGTCACCGACGGCGAAAACATCATTGCTGTTCTTTGCTACACGGATGTATAACAGACTGTGATCCTTGAGCGACCCGACCTCAAGCGACAGATTGTTTTCAAAGATGCTGTCTGCCTTGACATCCGCCAATTTATTTCCGTAGCGATCGAGTATCTCCAATTGGGCTTTGACCAGGCTAATGCCACTTGCCCAGAGCCGCACGGTTACTTTTTCCTGGTTCCTCAGCGGCTGGAATCGGTAAATGTCGACGTCGGTCATGCTGTTGAGGCTACCGGGAATCGACAGGGGTTCGGAGCCATTGAACCCCGGGGGATTGAAGATTCGAGAGGCGCGGCCCAGCGTATTATTGTTAACCGGTTCGTAGATATCTCGGCGCGCTCCGTAAAGTGCGCGGATCGCCCGAATATCGCTGGCTTTGAGCGTTCCCTTGGGCCCAGAGTAGTTACCATTCATGACCGCTCCGGCGATGTTGTTATCGGCGATCCCCAGTGCATTGCCAGCTTCGTGCAGTAGCACCGAGTAAAGCTCGATGGCAGGGCCGCGGGCGTCTGGAGCGGGCACGGTAATGGGGCTGCTCGAATCCCAATCCCCTAGGAAGTAGTTGATTTGCGTGTTAAGTAAAACGTCACCAGACCACGTTCCTGCTCGCTGTTGGTAAGGGGCTGCATTGGCCAACACACCCGGTTGCGGAAAAGCTCCAATCCGCAGTTCACCGAAGCGTGGGTCGTTGGATGACAATCCGACAGCGCCGAAGTCATCGCCGCGATCGGGCACCAATCCAACATTGATGTCTGCGTAGACCGCCCATGTCTGGAAAGCCCTCAGCGCCGCTTCCTGCCACTCGCGACGATCTGTTACTTGGTCGAAGACCTCGCGCACTGAATTGTTATAAGCACCAATCGCAGCCTGGTCCGTTGGAAAACTCACTGACAACGACCTTGGTTCGGGCCAGGGAGTTCCGAAGGTAGCAAGCACGCGACGGTGCTCCAGTTGTTCCACGGATAAGGGGCGTCGGGCCTTGATATTCTTCGAAGATTGTGGGCGATAGTTGGGCATGTTATTTCCAAGACAAGATAAGTGAGTTTGATTTGCCAGATAGATGACAAACGCGAGTTAATGCTGGGACTCCGTATCGACCAATTTAGTGGAGATGGCTCTTAGTTGTTTAAATTCTTCATCATCGCGCACGGAAGCCAGATCCGGATCGGAATCAAGTAGATCGAGGCCGTAGCCAACCAATGCAGCCCGCCGCAAATATTGCAGTGACGCAATGCGGCTTTGCGGTCGAAGTGGACTGAGCAAGGCGTGCGCGCAGGCGATCTGATAGACGGTTGCTGGCAAGGGCTCGGGAAAATACTTGAGCAGGTAGTCAATATCTTGCAACGCTTCCGCTTGCTGTTGCAGACGGGCGTGAAGCACACAACGCCCGCCGCGAGCCATTTCATGTTGCGGTTGTTGCACCAATATCTTGTCCAAGCAAGCAATTGCGCTGGAGATATCACCCAATAGCTCCGCTTGCACGTAGGCCATATTTTGCAAGACATCCAGGTCGCCCGGCTTCAGCTTCTCTGCTTGCTGAAGGTCCAACAACGCTTGGGCAGGTGAGCTATGTGCATGCGCAAGTGCTCGCGAAATCCAATCTTGCACAGTGCCAGGTTGTTGCCGCATTGCCAATCGATAATCTTCGTTGGCCGCTTCCACGTTGCCGAGAGCTTGCTGCAGGCGATAGCGAATCAACAGCAAGCGATTGGAATCCGGCTTGCGAGCCAGTGCGTCGCTGAGATCCTGGATCGCCTCTGGCAATTCATTGCGTTGCTCATAGACGAATGCTCGACTTGCCAGATGATTTACATTCTTGGGATCCAATTCGATAGCCCGCGTGTAGTCGCCGAGCGCTGCTGCGCTATCGCGCATGGCCGAACAGGCTTCGGCACGGTAGGCGTAACACAATGCAGAAGTAGGAGCCAAACGGATGGCGACAGTGAAGGACAGTCGGGCCGCCGACGCTTGCCCCGTTCGCAATTGCGACTGACCGTTGGTGATCCAAAACAGCAGTTCATGCGATGGTATTTCGTCTAACGTGGCAAGTCGTTCGTTCGCGCGGGAGGCCTCACCCAAAGCGAGCAGAATCCGAGCCTCTAGGATGGTCTCCACAGGCCGTGTAGTGCCCTTGCGGAGTCGTTCGATGCCGAGCGATCCTGCCGTCGAACCACGCCTCAACGTGCTTTTCTCATTCTCGATTTTCTTCTGAAAGTACGACAACAGGTCGCTCTGAGCCGCCAATTCTGGGAATTGTTCACAGCGGCTGATCAGCGTTTCAAGATCATGCAGCAAGTCCTCATTCCATCGGCCTGCACGTTCCAACATGACGGTTGCGGTGACAAGCGTATGATCAAAGACTAGCTCTTTCACCCGCGACTGTTCGTTCGCGTTGAGCCATCCAAAAAACTCTGCTTTGGAGATCTGATTGATATCCCCTACCATTCCGTATAGCGTTTGCTCGCTGTCGTGAATCCGCTTCGGCAGTTGATCCAGGTCGGCCTCAATCAATTCCGGCAGCAGGAGATGCACCTGCTCGTCGAGCGAGGCCACAACTGCCCGTGCAGCCATTTGTGACTGGTGCCACCATGAAAAACCCATGCTCGTTGTCGTGGCTATGATCACACTGCATACAAGTAGCAAAATGGTCCCAGAAGCAAGACGAGGATAGCGTCGAATCGCTTTGGGAATTCGACTTCTGAAGAGCGATTCTGCAGCATGCTGCAAAGGCAAATTCAGCTTCTCCGCATCGAGATCTTCCAGCAGCTTCGACGCATCGCTGTAGCGATCGGCTGCATCGAAGTGCAAGCACTTGGTCACAATCGACTGCAGTCCCGGCGAGGCATTTTGAGAAGACCAATTTAGCTTTGCCTTTTGCCGAGCACTGAGCGCCAGCAGCAGATCGCTCTCGGCTGCCGAGCGAGGTGAGGGATGAGGGATTGCGCCCTCGATTAGTTCGTAAAGAACAACGCCCAACGAATAGACGTCAGACGCTGGCGTGACCGGAGTATGGCAACCAATCAGCGAACGCAGTTGTTCAGGCGCCATATAAGGGAGCGTTCCGCCAAAATACTCCGCGGTTCCATCGGTCCTGTCACGCGATAGATTGAAGTCGATCAGCGCTGGTTCGCCATCGTTTCTTACCAATATGTTGGCTGGCTTTAGATCTCCATGAACGATCCCTCGCGCGTGCGCATGTGCAAGGGCGGAAGCAACGCGTTGGGCAAACCACAGCGAAAAGGAGATCGTGTCCAGATCGCGCAACAAATGCAAGGGACGAGAGCCACTCTCGTTCCACTGCGCCAGCGCCGTGCGCTCATCGCTTGAGATGGCAAGACTAGAATCTTGGGTTGGCGCGTCCCAACCAAGCGGTTTTTCATCAGGAAGCTGCTGCGGATCAACCCAACAAGCATTGGTCATTACTCGCTGCTGCAACGCTTCCACCGTTTCAACAAAACTCTGACCATGGCGTGCGCGAGCCGACGAGCCGTGAGGTGAAAACTTTATCCAATCGGACAGCGTCGTTGCTCCAGCATAGGGCATGCACAACACTGAATATTCGCCAATGCGATGGAACGAAAACAAGGGCACGATTCCCGTGTGCTGCATCCGCGCCATATGCACCGGTTCGGCCAATGGTCGACGCACAACTTTGATGGCAACGTGCCGATTGGCTAATGAAATTTGCCTTGCTAGAAAGACTTGGCTAAACGTCCCCGTCCCGAGCAAGCCGATCAGATGAAAATCGCCAAAACGCTGCCCCACCGTGGGCTCAATTATGGTCGAATCTGATTTGACGGGAAATGCAAGGGAGCTTCCACAACGCGCAAGCTCCAGTTGGACTCCGCCGAGTTCCCGGAACCAGGGTTGAGCCTGGACGCCCTCGATCCAACTCCAGCGCTCCGGCTCAAGCGATAGACGCCTTGACTGCCGAGCGCGGTAGTCCTCAAACGCGATCTCTGACAGGATAACGGGAGCCGTTAGCAGAGCAGGAAAGCACTGAAAGTAACCTGTGAGATCGACTGCCTCTCGAGCTGCATAACGGCGATCGATGTCAGCTCGCAAAAACTCTGAGAGCGGGGCTGGATGCTCCGTCAACCCATGTTCTTTGACGAACTCAAGCAGGAAGTCGGCATTGGGTTGCCATTGACTCTCAAATTTGTCCAGAAGGTCGTCGAGTTGCCTTGCATCCAACAACGAAACTGAATCCAACAAATGCCCAGCCGGCCCACCGAGCCCCTCAATGCCCGTAGAGGAAGCGCTCGGCAAGTTTTTTTGTTGAGCATGTGCTGGATTCATATTCGTTGTCGCTCAGCGGTCTGCTTCTTGAACAAGCCATGAAGGGTAAAGGCAGAACGGAAGCCAGCTTCCGCCAACTATTCCAAAATTTTTTGAAAATCCATCTCCGCTTCAGACCATGCTTTATCCACCATCGCCAAGCAACTTCCGTTTTCAGTCTCCCGGCGCTTTTTCACTCGATACCATCGTGGAATCCGGCATCAGCATGCCTGCAAGTAGTTCGCGAGCCCGTTGCAACTGCCTTTCTACCGTGCGCCGCGACCGCCCGAGACTATCGGCAATTTCCTCGACGGTGTAGCCTTGAATTCGCAGAAGCACCGCCTCCTGCTCAGTGGCCTTGAGACACTCGATCGCCTCTCGAATCGCCAGCTCTATTTCCTCGGGCGACTCGCGGTCGCGAGCAGCAATGTAGTCGAGTTGGTCCAGAGATTCTGTGCGTCGACTGTCCCGCTTGGCTGCCATCCGTCGAGTGGCATTTCGCCGGACCTTGTGGACGGCGATCACGGCGATTAACTGCCACAAGGTTCCCGCTGGCGGAGCATTGTAGCCGCCAGAGTTCATACCACGAAAAATGCTCTTGAAAATGCTCTGAACCACGTCTTCGGGCTCAACTTGAGCCCGAAGTTGCTCTGCCATCTGCGATCGCACCAGCCCAAAGACCCGAGCTGCATAACGCTCGTATAGCTCAGTTGCAGCTAACTCGTCGCCCTCGCGAACGCGAAATATTAGGCTTTGGTCAGAGGTTGGTGCAAGTTCTTGCATGGGGCTTAGGGAATTCTTCTAGACAAGCTTCTAGGACAATAGATTGTAGTATAGTTGTCTGGAAAGTAGGCGCCAGCAACTTTGTGGCGCGCTCCACCTGCCCTTCCGAGTTCGCTTTCTTTGCGGCTCCTAACTTGTGATCGCAGCTATGGAGTGATTCGCTCGAACTCCTTGATTTCCTTCTTTTGACCACCCACGATTCCAAAATCCTCCAATTGGTCAAAGCCATCGCCGCCCTCAAACACAGCATCTTCGTTGGCTGAAACAGCAATCCCGCTTACAAAGTCGTCCCCGGTGTCAACTGAAACCGTTATTGACTTTCCACTTGACACGTTCAAAAGACGCAGCGAGTCATTTTGCTTCCCAGTGAAAATTCCAATGTCTTCCTCGGCTACGTAGTCGGTCACGGAAATGATGTCTGCCCCTTCATCCGTGTTGATCGCAAGCAGCAAGGAGGCAACCGTATCGATCGTTACCCGATCGTTTCCTGTTTTTGTCTCAATCGCAATATCCTGAAGGAATACTGAATCGAGCACATTGATCGTATCCGCCAATAGATCGCCGATGACAGTCAAGCTCTTGCCGCCATTCGAACCTGTGACATCCGCTCGTAGCGTACCCGTGCCGCCATCAATGTAGATATCCTCCATGACCGTGACAGTTCGGACGAGGATGACGTCGTTGTTCGCCGCACCCTCGATCGTGAGATTGCCACCCACGATAACGGGGTTTGCCGTTGCAAAGCGGTCGTTGCCTGCCCCGAGGTTGACAAATAGGTCGTTGCCAGTCGTGAGACCACTGATGGACACGCTGTCATTGCCCGCACCCATCAAAATCTCAGTCGCATTGAGGTTCACTCCGCGAAATCGCACCTCAGGGAGACGATTCACCGTCGTTCCGTTACGACCGCGGATGACGATATCTCGAGCCGCGTTTTGAACGATCAAAATATCGTTGGCAGCGCTGTCACCAGAAACTTTTAGTAACGCACCTTCCAACGCAACTTGTACATTATTGGCAGAGGACGTCTGCCCCACCAAGGCAACCAGGCTGGTCATAAGAGCGAAACGCTGGCACGCTCGCAATAGTTTTTGAATCGAAATCTGCATGTTTCTGTCTCCGGGATTGTACGAATGACCACCCAACACAGGGGTGATCGAAAACGGCAACTGGTTCGCCCAATGCGAACCGACAGAAGGTAAAGGTCAAACGTCACCGGAAACCCGCCAGATCATTGTCGAGCGATTGAGGCAATCGGTAAGTACAGTAGAGGTCCCAAGGGAGGCAGGAGCCTCCATGCAGTGCGTGCCAAGGCAGAGCCTTAGGCACGAGGCGAAGGTCCCAAGGGAGGCAGGAGCCTCCATGCAGTGCGTGCCAAGGCAGAGCCTTAGGCACGAGGCGATCGGCAGAGCATAGGCACGAGGAGAACATTGTCGAGCGATTGAGGCAATCACTCTGGTAACGATTGAGACAGTCGTTCGTCTCTGGTCAATTGCTGAGCCTATGTTTCTCTTCGATGGCTTGAACGATGAGCTGATGCAGTTCGCCCACGCGACGCTGCTCCGTTACCTCACGGCGCCCCACCCCCGCGAGCTGCGAAAACGTTTGCTCCAGTCGAACCAGCACCGGCAGATCGAGGCTGCTGAGTTGCAAGCGCAGGAACTCCAGATCTTCGGTTCCGTAGTTCAAGCCTGCTTGTTCCAGCAGCATTTCTTCGGCTTGCTCTAACATGAGATCGTTTAGCCATGTTGCCGCTTTTCGCTGCGACAATTCGTCGATCATCAGTGCGAGGTCCACTTGTTTGGAGCCTTTGTGCCTGAGGCGTGGCAAAGGGTCCCAAGTAGCTGGTGGAGCCGCCGGACCGTTGGCTTCCAGTCGCTCAAGCGCTTCCGGGATTCGACCGCCGACGATCAATCGATCGATCTCGGCAGCCTGCCAATAACTGATTTGAAAAGGTACTGCCCATACTACGCTCAGCCCCAGTGCAGATAGGGCCAACAGCCAAGGACCGCGGCTTAGCTTTCGCGTCGAGCGCAGCACCTCCGGCCGCGCCGGACGCAGGCGATCGGTGTAGGCGAAGCTAACCAACAAACAGATCAAGACAGGAATCGCTGCATAGAAAATGGTCATGAGCAGGCCAGACTGATAGTTGATCACGACCTGTTGAGTCCGCGTCAGTCGGATTCCTCCCATAATTGATACCATCGGGAGAATGGCCGAGACCAAAGCTCCAAAGGCGACGACCATGCAAGGGACAAGCACCCAAGTTAAACTACTCAAGTACGGCAGCGCAAACTGAATGGCCACGATGCGGGCAAATAGCAGAACTCGCCAAATTGAAACAACTGACAGCACCGTCAAATTGAAGTGCACGCTCGTAAGCTCGTCCGTCAACGTTTCAATCGGAAAGGCGTAAGGCCAAGCCAACGGAGCTGTCATCCAATAGGCACCCAAAAAAGTCAGGTACTCTTGAGATGGGTTCGCTTCTGTACGTTTGACGCACCCTAGACATAGATAGATGAAGCCGAACAAGATCGTACACATCACGATGGAAGCGGCAAACGATCCCAGTAGTTCCCAAGGACGATGAAGTAAGCTCACCGCGTCGTACTCTCGTCCCATAGCGGCGGTAAAGACCAGCAGCGCGCCAAGCCACAACGTAGATTTGGTTTGAAGCACGGCAGCGATCGAACGTTGATAGCCAAACCAAAACCCAACCAGGTCGCTCAACTTGACCGAATCCTGATCATGGCATTGATCGACGGGACGCTCTGCAAGCTCCAGTGGGGCGCGCGTTTCAGCGGACGATTGTGGGGTGTTTGGGGTATCGGTCATCGTTTGCGAACTCGCAGTTGCCGAATGTGTTTTGCAATGGCATCGCGCCGACGCTGATTGACCACTGCAAATACGCGTTCGACCAAAGCGTGGAATGCAGCCTGCAATTGCTCCGGCGTCATCGCATCGGGCTGGTAAGTAACGTCGAACAAAGTGTAGCGCCTGTAATCGCCTGGCAAAAGGCGGCCGGCAGACTTCAACGCAGCATGCAAACTAGTACCAGGAAATGGGGTTTGCAGAGTTAATTGAATCTCACCAAAGGGGGCTTCTTCGAGAAAATCGCCCAGCCGCTCGATCGACTGCTCGGTTTCGCCATCGGCTCCCACAATAAAGCAGGCATTTACGACGATCCCCGCCGCTTGAATCGCCTGCACCGCCTCAATCATCCGTTGCCAATCGGCTGTTTTGGCTCCCATTCCCGCGTAACGAAAGATGTGGGATTCAAGTCCAATCAAGATCTGTTGGCATCCGCTACGGGCAATCTGCTGTAGCAACTGCGGCTGCAGGGCGATTCTCCAATCCGACTCGGTGAACCAGCGAGCGCGGGCTTCACGCAACATCTCGAGCATCGGTCCACAATCGCGTTCGCCCGCAAACGTGTTATCGTCAGCCAGCTCAATCCATGGGCGAGATTGCATGGCTGCAATGGCCGCCAACTCAGCCTCAATTCGACAGTCGGGCTTGATACGAGGCGGACCCAGCAAGCGACTGGCTGCACAGAAGCTGCAATTCCACGGACAACCGCGCATGCTCTGCAACGTATAGCGCGGCGGCCGCTGACCGCCCAGCAAATCCCAGCGGGGCAACGGTGCATGCGCCAAATCAAAAGGCGCTGCAGGCGCGTACCGACGCTCTAACCGATCCTGAGCAAAATCATGCAACATCCGACCGATCAACATTTCACCATCACCGGTCGCCACCGCGTCGAAATCGTTGGAACAATAATCTGGATCGGCTGTCGCATGCAAGCCGCCAATCATGGTCGTCAACTTACGCCTGCGGAGTTGACGACTAATGGCCGCCGCGCGATCAATGGCTGGGGTTAATGCGGAAAACGCAACGCACGTCGGTTGCAGCGACATGACACGTTCCACCACATCGCTCTCGGGTGCCCGTCCGTCGTCTAACACTAATTCGACTTGCCAACCCTCGGGCACCATGGCCGCAATCGTCAACAGCCCCAAGGGCGGGAGCTGGGCCAAGGCATTGGCGCGCTTGGCAAGTCCAGGCAATTGCATCCCCCGGGACAGCAGCTCCGTGTGCCCAACTCGCAGGCCACTCATCGAAATCAACACCAGGCGTTTAAGCGCTGTAGACAAGCGAGCACCTTATTCAGCGTCCATCGTGCACAAGCCGCGTCACGTTCATTCCAGTTTGACGTTCAGCGAGGCGACGCCTCCTTTGACACTATCGACAGTCGCGGTGACTTCACCTTGACCCGATACAATCCATCTCACATAGATCATCTCTTGGCCCCCAATGCCAGGCAATTTGATCTTAGCTGGTTCTTTGGTGTGAGGTGTGCTTTGGCGAAAAAGCAGCTCACTACTCGTTTCGGCCAAAACCACTTTCAAATCGTTTCCTGAAATCGTGACGTGATCAGGGCGTGTAATTTTACGACGTCGATCGACGGCCGAATGGGTTGGAGTCAACTTGCTGTTCTCGACAATCACCGTTACTTCCCACAAGTTTTCTCCGATCGATCGTACAGTGGCATCGCGCATGGCTACTTTGGGCATGTTATCCGCGTGATAAAGCGTGAAGGCCATATTGCGATGGCATTCTTCTTGCAACATGAATCCAGGAGGTTGGCGTCCCCAGTTCTTCTTGACGCCACCCACTTCAATTTTGCCGTACAACGGATGCTCAACCTCATGCCATTTGACATAACCGTCACCTAGCAATAGAAACTTGTTGAACTCGACGGAGAGCTCGCGACTGCCACTGCGTTGTTCAGCGGACTGATGAAAATAGTTGTAGGGCGTGAACAACTCGTTGGTAAAAGTGAACACGCCCAGCATTTGATGGAACCAGTCGACTTCGCCGCCCCAGACTTCATACAGATCCTTGGCGACATTCAAATAACGGTAGCCCGGCAGGAGCTTCTCACCTTGTTTACCGAGCACGTCGTAGACGCGTAAGTCCGCACCCTCGAAGGCATCGGCATTGGCACCCGGTCCGCGCAGTAGCATGCCACCGGTATTGTGATAGGTCTGCGCGCCGGCGATGTTCGGGCGAGCGCGAACAAAGTCGGCGATGACGCGATTCTCATTCAATGAAAATGGGTAACGATAAGCGCCCCGCTGGATGTAGCCCGGTTGCCAATTCCAAGCCCAGTCGCGGTTGGGGTCGTACGAGCCATCGCCATCTTCGTTAACGCGGCCGTCTCCATCATTGTCGAGCCCTTCCGATCCAAGCAGCGTGTATTCCCCTTTTTCATGCGGTTCTGCCGGAATCATCAACTCGGGATACAGCGGGTGGACTTTGTATCGACCGTTCGGATCTTGGATGCGCATTTGCGTGATGTGCCCATCGCCGTCGAGGTCATCAGCGCCGTCTTCGTCAAACAATCCGTCTTGATCATCGTCCACCGGAACTTGTCCAGTGCGAGGCGAGTTCGTGGTATTGGGTGCATAGAAGTGTTCATCGCGCGAGTCGGGACTCATCATCGGGGCGATATAAAAAACGCGATCCTTGAGCAATTGCTGCACGAACTCATTTTCGCCATGCATTTCCAGCAAAAACCAGGCTGTGTACATCGCCACTTCTGTAGCCTGAATTTCATTGGCATGGATGGCGCCGTCGATCCAAAAGCCAGGCTTACGCGACTCATCACCGCTGGAAAAGTCGGAGATGGTGATCACCCACATCTCTCGCCCGCCGTGCGATTTACCAGCCGACTCGACGCGCGCCAAGTTTGGGTAGGCGGCCGCCAAATTTTGGAGAATGCCGGTCGTTTGCTGGTAATCGTAGTAACGATTCCAACTCACTTGAACTTTGGGAGACGTAGGTCCACCCGCAGCTTTGTAAACGGTTTGCGCGCGGGAGGAGACCTCTTGTGCCAGCAGCGCTGAACCAGCGATGTGGCAACAGATTGCACAGGCCATGAGGCGAATCATAAGGTGTCGTCGATTAGTCATGTTGGTTTTTCGCATGGCGTTATGGCTTGATTTCAATAGTGGTGTTTGTGGCTTGGATCGTGGGTGCGCTGGCGCTGAGCGGCAGTTGCAGCCCATCAGCGACATCGGCGAATCGTACCAACCACTTCAACGAGCGTTTTCCGCCTTGTCCGTCCAGCTTTCGGACCAATGTCTTACGTTCCCCCTGGATCAACTTAACATCATCGGGTAACTCGAATTGAACAACAATTGGAAATGCCTCCCCGTTCACACTGCCCATTTCACTCATGCTCGGCATGAAGGCCGTGTTAACCAAATCGACTTCGATCTCAAAGAAATTGCTTCCCAACGATTTTACCTTTGCGTCGCGGAACTCTACTTTAGGCAGTAGTGCCCCCAGCGAAACGACAAAGTCGACATGCGGCTTAACCAACTCGGCAATGAGACTTTGTGGGGGCTGTGATCGAACGAACGGCAAGAAGCCCCCGACTTCAATCATTTTGTCCTTAAAGTCAGGATGCTCGACGGTTTTCCATTCGCTAAAACCGGGGATCGATTGCGAAGCGAGCCAACGGAGGGCATTCAGTTCATCTTGGCCACGTTTTTCGCTGCTCTCTTTTTGTTTCTCGTTTGATTCCTTTTTCTTTTCAGCTACTGCAGTTTGTTCTGCAGTGGCAGCCGCTGCTGTCTCCTCAGTTTTATTTCCATCACCAACCGACGATTCAGCGACAGATGAATCGCTTGCTGGCGGCTCACCTGCAGGGACAGGCGGCGTCTCTGTGGCTTTGTCTGTAGCAGGCGACTCTTTCACCTCGGGTATCCACCAACCTCTCGACGCAAATGACCAGCGTCCGTAATGAAAGTAGGCCCACTCAACAAAAGAGCCAGACTGTGACTCCGCATCAGGGGGATTCTTGCCACCATGTAACTTTTTAAAGCTATCCGAAAGAAAATTAGCATAGGGAACATCCGCCGTCAGAATCGATGTCTTGATACGCGCTGAGTCGCCCGAGTTGCTTGGCTTCCATGGATGATACAAGTTGTCTTGATTTGAAAACGAGAGCACAACGGCGATGTTGGGATGACCGAAACAGAAGTCCACTAGCCCGCGGGTTTCAATTTCTGAAACTTGGTTCACTCCAGCGTTCTTGCCAAAGTATTCATAGTTAAACGTAAAGTTGCGATTGATGTTAACGCCATCACCACCATCTTCACCGAACTGATCGTCTCCGTCGTGATCCTTCGATTCGACCATCAAGCGGTGAGTTGCATTTTCATTCTTCTTCGGATCGACTTTAATCATCACCCGCGCATCTTGTGGATGAACGCGGTGAGTTCCCAGCGAGTCCTCGATGCGCATCATGGTCACAAAACCGTTGCCATCCAGATCGACCGGCGGATCTTCGCCGACGCTAAAATCGCGATCGTCATCGGTGGCAACCGAATTACCCGATTGTTCGCGCTGACCATTGCTGAAGTTTTTTTCGGTTGCGTCAGGTGTTGGCGATGGAATGAAATAGAGGCTATATGTTTGGAGAAAACTTCGCAGTGCCTCATCGGACTCAGCTTGCTCGACGAACTGCTTCGCCATTCGCAGCGCAAGTTCGCTTCCAAGCAGATGGGCCGCGTCAACGTTGCCGACAATTAGTATCGCTGGCTTGGTTTGCGAAGGGTCGACAGCTACTGTAAGCAGCCAGATTTCGCGTCCTTGGAGCGTGGTCCCCAGCGACTCCAGTTCAGCCATCGGCGACTGAGCCAGTCGATTGAGTTCGTCGGTCAGGTCTGCATAGTTGTGATACCCTGCCAGTGGCTGAAATGCGGTGTTCGTCTCCGATTCGCCTTCCAGGGCCGCGCTGTCTGGGGCTTGTGCGACAGAATCCTGAGCTTCAATGGCAGTATTAGCCGACTCTTGCGACCAAGCGGATGTGGAGGTGAGGAACGCGGCGAGCACTCCGACAAACGGTCGTACAATCATCTTCATTCGGCGTTTCCAAATCAGTGGTAGTGGTGTCAACGTCTGCATTATTGTAATCACCGGAACTTTGTGACTAGCTCTGGCGTTTCTGAAGTCGTGCTAAACTTGGCAGGGAAGTTCGGATAGGGCGTTGGACGACTTAGCTGTGGAGTCTAGAATAAGAACTGTCGATTCCACGACCAAGCAGTCAAATCCACGACCAATTCGATGATTCCTTGGCGAATCCATTGATGACCCCTCAACCTATCAACCTTTTGAAAATCTGACTGGTCGCCAAATCATCTCTTTTCTTACAAAGTCATGAGAAACCAGTCGACGGATCCAGCACTTATGTCCGAGAACGCGATGTCTGAAAACGACGAACAGCCAGTTGAGCTACCCCCACAGGACTCTGCGGCTGATACCGCACAGCAACCCGCGTCGGCGGAGGCTCATCAATCCGCCCCTTCAGCGGAACCAACAACTGAGCAAATCGTAGAAAACCCAAGTGAAAATAGTGCTGAAAGTGATGACAGCGCTCCCGCGAAGCCTGGTCCCATCAGCCTTGAGCGGATTCGCGAATTGCGGATCAGCCAACAAAAAGCAGAAGCGGAGCGTTCGCGCTCGAAACCTAAGGCCCCACCTGCGCCAGCGCAGTCTGGGCAAGGTGTAACGCCAAATTTCCAAGCTGCCGCCGGTCCGGGTGCCAAAAAATTTAATCGGCCCGGCAAGGGTGGGCAAGACGCCGGCAAAGATGACGGGCTCTCTCCGCTACCTACACCGCCACCGGTCGGTACGGCATCCAGAATTGCAGTTCCCTCTCGACGGCAACCTTTGTCTCAGGAGCAGGAGCAGGAGTTGCTCGCTGCCCTCGGCGGCACAGATTTGGACAAAATTCTGGTCGGCGATTCCATGCTCCAAGTCGGCTTGATGCTCGAAGAAGGCCAGCGCATGCAAGGCAAGGTCATGAAGGTCCACGGCGAATCCGTGTTCGTTTCACTCGGCGGCGCTAACGAAGGGGTCTTGCCCTCGCTGCAATTCGAAGAACTACCAGCCGAAGGTACGCAACTCGACGTCGTTGTGCGCGGCTACTTGGCACAAGAGGGACTCTACGAACTCACCATGCCGGGCAATGCCGTCAGCGTCGATGACTGGTCAGATATTAAAGAAGGTGAAGTCGTCGAAGTGGTGGTGACGGCTGCCAACACGGGTGGCTTGGAGTGCAAGGTGGGCAATATTCGCGGCTTCATTCCGGCCAGCCAAGTTGCGGAATTTCGTATTGAGGACTTTTCGGAGTTCGTCGATCAAAAAGTACTCTGCGTGGTTACTGAAGCCAACGAGCGTCGGGGCAACTTGGTGCTCTCGCGGCGCGCGGTACTGGAGCGTGAAAAGAAAGAAAAACGAGCAGAACGACTGGCAGCGCTGGAAGTCGGTTCCGCAGTCGAAGGCGTCGTGCGCAAAATCACCGACTTCGGTGCCTTTGTCGACCTCGGTGGACTCGACGGCTTGCTCCACATCAGTCAACTGTCCTGGGAGCGCGTCAAGCATCCAAGCGAAGTTCTTCAGGAGGGCCAGAAGATTCAGGTTCGCGTCGACAAGATCGACGAGCAATCGGGAAAAATAGGCCTCTCTTACCGGTCGTTGCAGGAACACCCCTGGACCGACATCGACGCCCGCTTCCCTGTCGGCAGCATCGTTCATGGTGCCATCACGCGGATTGCCGAATTTGGCGCCTTTGTCCGCGTTGCCACGGGCGTCGAAGGCTTGATCCACGTCAGCGAATTGGCTCATCATCGCGTCAACAACGTGAGCAATGTTGTCTCCGAGGGACAAGACGTAGACGTCAAGGTATTGTCGATCGACCTCGAACAACAACGCATGAGCCTCTCACTCAAGGCCGCTCAAGCGGCACCCGAACCGGTCGAAGCGACCAACACGACAGAAGATGCGGTGGAAGAAGCTCGACCACAACCGGTCCTGCCTAAACATCGTGGACCACTAAAGGGTGGCACTGGGCGTGGCTCAAGTGGCGATCAGTTCGGACTGAAGTGGTAGGCAACAGCGCGGGCGGCGGCGACGGAGCTGTTCCTGGGAATAAGGCGTTCATCGTAAGATGGCATCTTCAGGAATGGCTTCATCAGGAGGCGCTAGAAAGTTGCTCCACTTTTATCATGCACACCAAAGCCAACCACACCGCCCGATACTGACCATCAGCTCCACGTTGCATCACATAACATGTTGTACTGTCGACAGCGACATCGCGCAGGCTTTCGATGTCGTAGCTCGAACCATCATTCATCGTGATGCGAACTGGGCCATGTTCAATGGCCTGCAAAAGCGATTCTCGGTCCATATTTGGTTACTCCCAAAACCAGCAGATGTTAGAACTGCAATCACTGCTCCCGAGGTTAAGTATAGTGCCCGAAAGTGAATCTGTCGAAAATCTCCAACGGCAAGTGGACCCAAAATACGTCGAGCTCGAAATCAAACTGTCGCACCAACAACGACTGTGCGAACAGTTGAACGAAGTGGTCGTCGACCACACTCGGCAGATCATGCAACTGGAACGCGTGATCGCTGAACTGCGAAAGCAGTTGACCGACTTGCGCGATGCCCGGAAGCAAGAGGTCGTCGATCCAAGGGAAGAGCGGCCACCGCATTATTAGCTCGGGCGACGCGAGTTAGTTTGATCTTTCTTCATCCGTGTTCCGGCCTTGCCATCCGTGCCACCAAACACAAGCCGTGTTCCGTGCAGCGATCGCTCTCCCCGATCGGCCCGTCGTCTCGCGCAAGACTTCACTCTCTCTTAACGCTTCCCGCGGCGAATCGAGCTGACTACCTTCTAAAATGCATGAGTTCAAATTGTCATCGCACAAGCCAACTCGCTGCCTTGGAGGTTCTCATGGTTGATTGTTCAGTTCGCAACGACCGCATTCGAAGACTATTACAAATCGCTGCCGTCACGGTGGGATGGCTTTCTTTTTCACCAACAGCCCCACATGCACACGAGCCGACCACGCTAGTGATCGCCCACCGAGGTGCAAGCGGCTATTTGCCTGAGCACTCCGAGGGTGCCAAAGTGCTCGCGTTCGCGCAGGGAGCGGATGTGCTTGAACAAGACGTCGTGCTTTCAAAAGATGGTGTGCTCATTGTGAGTCACGATATCACCATGGATGCAACCACAAATGTACGCGAAGTCTACCCCGAGAGAGCTCGTGAGGACGGAAGAACTTATTGGGCCGATTTCGATTGGACTGAGCTGAATCGCGTGTCGATGCGCGAACGATCGCTGAGCAGCCCAACTTCGGAGCGATTTCGCTACACCACCGAATCGCGTGTCATGCGGCTCGAAGATGAGATCAGGCTGATTCGTGGGCTCAATCAAGTATTAAACCGCAATGTTGGTTTCCATATCGAACTAAAGGCTCCTGCCTGGCATTTGAAAGAGTTTGGTACTCACTTGGCTGATAAGCTGTTGGAGGTGTTGAGGGAACAAGAGGTAACACCATCCAGCGAACCATGTTTTATTCAGTGCTTCGAACCGGAAGAGCTCAAGTACTTGAAAGAAGTGCTCAAGTGCGAACTACCGCTGGTGCAACTGCTCGGCGGTCGCCGTCCTACTGGGCCAGCAGGGAGTGCGAACACTGCACAAGAATCCAATTCGCCTCAAGACGAACTGGCTGAAATCGCCAAATATGCCAGCGGCGTGGGGCCTGCGATCCCACTGCTGCTGACCAGCGACGGCGATTCTGTCCAATCTACCGGATACGCCGAAGCGGCCCATGCAGCTGGACTGGTAGTACACCCTTACACCGTTCGCCGCGACATGCTTCCGGATTGGTGTGACGACATCGAAGAGCTGCATCGACTGTTGATCCAGGAGCTCAAAGTGGATGGTTTTTTTACTGACTTTCCCGATTTGGCTCGCGCCGCCGTGGATGCCCAGCAGCATACAGCTCAGCCCTGAGTCTGCCGTGTCACACCGTGGACGCCCAGCCCTAACTGGTTTTAGTTGCAATTTCGGAGCTCGAGCTATAGACTGCCGAGCCAGGAAGTGATCGATTTTGATCAGTCCATACGAAAGTGCCAATGTAAACTAGCGATCTAGGCTGCCCGAGCATGTCGTGCGATTCTCTCCTCCCAGTTGGAACTACATCCACCAGTCGGTACAACTCGTTGTACATTGCCGCTACTTTTTTTTCGTTGTCCAGTGGCTTTGCCGCCTTGGCACATGAAGTACTGTGGGCGCGGCGACTGATCGATCTACTAGGGGCGAGCACGGAGTCGACGACCCGAGTTTTTGCTTGTTTCTTTCTGGGACTGTGTTTGGGTGCGGTATCAGCCAACACTTTCTTACGAATTGTCAAACGCCCATGGCGGGCCGCCGGCTTGGCGGAACTGGGCGTTGCTTGTTTCGCATTGCCCGCACTTTTTCTCTCTGCCTGGGCGGATTGGATTTGGCCCTTCCTTGGAGTTGAACGACTGCTGGGATGGGAAGGCTCCGCGATCAAGTTGGTGGTTTCTTGGTTGGCAGTGTTTCCCGCCGCCTTTTGCATGGGCATGTTCCTCCCTTGTATTGCCCAGGCCATCTTAAGTGCCCAGCGTCCTCTCGCCCGACACGGCATCTGGCTCTACGCTGCAAATACATTGGGAGGGGTCCTGGGAATTGCTTGGGTGACAATTTTTGGATTGCAGTGGTTCGGTCCAGCAGTTTCGATGCAACTGGCGATCGCAGTCAATTTGGTAGCCGCGATCGGTTGTTTTGTCCTCGACTACTGGAGTGAAGTCCAAGTACAGACAAGTCCCAGCGCGGTGCTCGACCCATCATCGGTTAACACTCAAGTGGATGGAAAAACGCGGCAAGTCTACCGTCAAGCCGCGTTACTGTCGTTTGTCTCCGGAATGGGTGTATTGACTTATGAGATGTTGTCGTTGCAATTGATCAGCTTGATTGCTCCGCTCAGTTATTACGTACCGCCAGCCGTTCTGGCGGTTGTCGTTTTTTCGCTCGGAATTAGCGCCCTGTGCGCTCCTGCCTTGATCTCAAAATTTCGCAGCGTCGAACGTTTTCTGTGGTGGCTCATGGCAATAGCGGCAGTAACTGTCGTGGCGACTCCGTTTTGGACTCGATTTGTTGTACTTTATTTCAACGTTGGGCCGCGTGATTCGTTGACACATTTTCTGGCGCATTTGGCTTTCTTTTGCATGTTGAGCTTGGGTCCCGCCATGCTCGTGGCGGGAGTTGTGTTCCCGACTTTAACTGCCTGGATCAGCGAATCGGGCGACCGCCAAGGGAAGAGATGGGGTGTCTTGCTCGCCGCCAACGGCTGTGGCGGACTCATTGGCGCGGAAGCCACACATCGTTGGCTTCTGCCGCAGTTTGGCGTCTTTGGTGGTTTTTGCTTTGTCGCAGTGATCTACGCGGCTGCCACTGTTTGCGTCGGCCAAGTCGTGCAAGGACCGAAACGTTGGCCACATGCACTACGGTACATGCCATCGTTCGTACTCATCGCGTTGGTCGCCTTTCCCATCACGGAGCTGACCAAACTTCCCCATACGAACCCGGGAGGCATTCGCATCTTGGATGAACAGGTTGGGCGGGAAGGAGTTGTGGCAGTCATCGACTCAGAGGAACTGGGACTACGCATCGCCATGGCCAACCAATACGTGTTGGGAGGTACCAAGCTAAGCGCCGATCAAGCTCGGATGGGACATCTACCTCTTATTCTGCATGCCAATCCGCAGCGGGTGGCCTGCATAGGGCTGGCCACGGGTATCACCGCAGGTGCAGTCGTGCAACATCCGGAAATCGATTCGATTCAAATCGTCGAACTTTCGCCGTTAGTGGTCCGTGCCGCCGATCGCTTTTTCCATCCGTACAACAATCAGATCACGCGAGCAAAGAACGCGACAGTCATTGAGGAAGATGGTCGCACCTTCATTGCGGCCAATCAGTCCGCTTTTGATGTCGTAATTAGCGACATGTTCCTACCCTGGGCACCTGGCGAATCGCGGCTCTATTCGCTCGAACATTTCCAGGCCGTACGTAAATCGCTTCGACCTGATGGGCTATTCTGTCAATGGTTGGCTGCGTATCAACTTACTCCCGAGCAATTGATGGTACTTCGCGACACGTTTTGCCAAGTATTTCCGCGAGCTTACCTATTCCGCAACAATTTTGATTCACACTATCCAGGTTTGGCGCTGGTTGGGTTCGAATCCGAACAACGACTTGGTATCGACTGGAATCAGGTGCGTCGACGCTGCCAATCGGCTCGTGAAGGTAATGCATACCGAGATCCGATACTAAGACATGCGGAAGGCGTACAGATGCTCTATCTGGGCATGCAGGACAAGGCGACCACAGGCGATTCGAATTTGAATACTCTAAGCAACCTTAAACTGGAACTTTCCGCAGGCCAAATTCGTTTGACGTCAAATCCATTTCAAAAGTACCTGAACGCGGAACGTTGGCTCGAATTTGTCGACCAAGCGTGTTTGCCCTCCATGAGCTCGTCGGACAACCGTGTAATGGCACTGCTTGCTCAGAAGATTGCCTTTCGTGAACTTGCTCTAAAGGAGATATCCCACTTCAGCGCAGACGATTTGGCCGCGCTGCAGCAGCTTGAAAAATCTATCCTGGTTGACTTCCCACCAGCAATCGTCGCTGATATCGTGGCAGCCCCAGAATTGTGGCCCGGCGATGCCGCACTGATATTGTCCAATGCGAAGTGAACTCAATGCAACCTAAAACAAGCGAGTCGGAAACTGCCCAGTCCAACTCAAACGTGAAAAGCATCAAACCCAAAGCCGTAGCGCTGACCATTGCAGGCTCTGATCCCAGTGGCGGTGCGGGATTGCAGGCGGATTTAAAGTCATTCCAACAGTTGGGCGTTTATGGAACTTCCGTCATCACGCTGCTCACCGTGCAAAACACCTGCGGAGTGACCGCCGTTGAAATCCTGTCTCCTGAACTGATCGTGGCGCAACTTGATGCAGTCATCGACGATATTCCGCCTCGCGCATTAAAAACCGGTGCACTCGGTAGCGCCGCAGTGGTCGCGGCCGTCAGCCAACGATTGCGAAATGCGACCTGTCCGATCGTCGTAGACCCAGTCCTGGTCAGCAAACATGGACATTCCTTAGCAGCGGATGAAGTGGTGGAAGCCTACCGGCGCGATTTGCTTCCGCTAGCTTACATGGTGACTCCCAATCGTTTCGAAGCCGAGCGACTGACCGGTTGCAAGATCGTCGACATGGAATCAGCGGGTGAAGCGATCCACCAACTGCACCACCTTGGAACGCGTTATCCATTGATCAAGTTGGGCGCGATCGACGGTGACTCCGTGCATCTGCTTGGACTGGATGACGAAAACATCTGCTTGTCGGTTCCCAGATTGCCTGAAGGAAACACGCATGGTGCCGGCTGCATTTTGTCAGCCACCATCACTGCCAGCCTAGCACTGGGCGAAACAGATGTGAAAGCGGCCGTGTTGTTTGGCATTCATCGCGTCTACGAGGCGCTGCACTGCCACTCCAAGTTAGGACAGGGCATTCATCCAGCCGAAATCCGCGCCCTGGTCCGTCCCTGAGGCAGCAAACGGGACTCAAAGCCTACTGCTCTCGTCCTTTGCTTGTGGACGTTAGAAGGCAGCCCCTAAGTTGCTCCGCAGGAGCGTCGCACTCCCGTGCCTGCGTTGCCGCGATTATTTCCTGCGACTCACACCAGAATCTCATTGACGACGTTGCCATGCACGTCGGTCAGTCGATAATCGCGACCTTGAAAGCGAAATGTGAGACGCGTGTGATCGAAGCCGAGCAAATGCAATAGCGTGGCATTGAGATCGTGCACATGCACTAGACCAGAAAGCACGTTAAATCCAAACTCATCGGTTTCGCCATGCGTGTAACCTGGCTTAATGCCGCCCCCGGCTAACCACACGCTAAAGCAGCGGTTGTGGTGATCGCGTCCATCGTTGCCACCTTGCACCATCGGCGTGCGACCAAATTCGCCGCCCCACACTACCAGAGTATCCTCCAGCAGTCCGCGTTGCTTTAAGTCCTTGACCAACGCAGCGCTTGCTTTGTCGGTATCCAGCGCATTTTGTTTGACGCCGGCTGTCAAATTGCCATGTTGATCCCACACTTCATGGAACAACTGAACGAAACGCACGCCACGTTCTGCCAGACGGCGCGCCAACAGACAATTCCGCGCGTAGCTCGCTTCGTTCACATCCTTGATTCCATACATTTCCAGGATTTCGGCCGGTTCGCTCGACAAGTCCATCAACTCTGGTGCACTCGTTTGCAATCGATAAGCCATTTCGTAGCTTTGAATGCGGGCTTCAACCTCTGGATCACCAAACGACTGAGCCGCCAGAGCATTTAAGCTATTGATCGTATCCAACGACGCACGCTGCGCTTGTTGATCGACTCCCTTGGGGTTGGAAAGATACAAGACGGGATCTCCTGCGCTACGAAATGGAATTCCTCCATAGGTCGTTGGAAGAAATCCACTTCCGTAATTGCTTGCACCACCGCTGGTTCCTTTAGCGCTCGTCAACACGACAAATCCAGGCAAATCTTCGCAGACGCTTCCTAAGCCATACAACGACCACGCCCCAATGCTTGGGCGACCAAATTGTTGCGATCCCGTATTCATCAATATTTGTGCGGGCGCATGATTTACTGCGTCGGTCTGCATCGTGCGAATCAGGCAAATATCGTCGGCGATCGATCCAATATGCGGAATCTGATCACTTAACTCCATCCCACATTTTCCCTGTTTGATGAAACTGAACTTGGGGCCAAGCAGTGCGGAATTCGGATTGATGAAAGCGGCGCGATAGCCATCGAGCAATCCGGCCGGGGGCAGCTGTCCATTCCGCTTGGCCAATTCAGGCTTGTGGTCAAACAACTCCAATTGACTTGGGGCACCTGCCTGAAACATGTAGATGACACGTTTGGCTTTGGGAGCAAAATGTGGTTCGCGGGGAGCCAACGCGCGATCTGTTGCCGTGGGTAGTGCGCGGGCCTCGTTCGATAGGAGCGAACCGGTTGCCATTGCGGCTAATCCCATTCCACAATCGCGGAAGAACCATCGTCGTCGGAGTTGCGACGCAAGCTGTTCGGTCGCAGGTTGGGCAGTGGAATCAAGTTGATTGCAGACAGTGCGCATCGGTATATCCTTAGTTCTTGCTGATGGTTTCATCGAGGTTGAGAAGCACGCGTGCAACCAAGGTCCACGCCGCGGCATCTTGCGGAGTGGTGCCATTGGGTAGACTCGGAAGACGCGCGGGATCTCCCGTGACGATTTCGCGCGGATTGAGCCAACCATCGGCGATCCTGTGCCGTTGCTCAGCCAATAACTTGTCCATTTCGTCCAGTTCAGCAGCGGAAGGTGAACGAGAAGTGCAGGTGCGAAAAGCAAAAGTCGCACGGGTTCGATCGTCGGCTCCACCTTCCTTTAAGATCCGCAGAGCAAATGCCTGAGCCGCCTCGACGAAAATAGTCTCGTTTAAACCGGTCAATGCCGCCAATGGTGTGTTTGAACGCACGCGCCGAGCACAAGAGAAGTCAGCGTTTGGTGCATCAAAACTGGACATCACCGGATCGGGCATCGAACGCTTGCGGAATCCATACACCGTCCTACGATAACGCTCGGGGGCTGTGGCAGGAGTCCAATAGCTCGGATACGTGTAATTATAATCCAGCACATTTTGAGGAACTGGCGGAATGACCCCTGGTCCGCCCACCTTATGATGGATCAAGCCGGCGACGGCCAGCGCGATATCCCGAACAACTTCGGCATCGGCACGAAACCTTGGACCACGGGCGAGCCAACGATTTTTTGGATCGCGGTCGATTTGTTCTTGGGAGGCATTCGAGCTTTGTTGGTAGGTTTGACTCTCCAATATCTGCTGAATCAGTCGCTTTTGGTCCCACCCATGCTCTACGAAGTCCACCGCCAACCAGTCGAGCAACTCTCGATGTTCAGGAACGGGCGCCCGCGTCCCAAAATCCTCGGATGTTTCGACCAGACCTTCGCCAAAAATGACTTGCCACACGCGATTGACAGCAACTCTTGAGGCTAACGGCGAACGATCGTCGACTAGCCAACGTGCAAATGCCAGTCGATCATTGGGCACTGCTTCGTCGAGTGGATGAAATGCAGACGGAACATGTGGGGCAACCTGCTCTTCCGGTCGATCCCATTCGCCGCGGTCAAGCATGGTCGTAACTCGACTTTGCTCAGGTGCGCGGTTGGCCAGATGCAGCACCGAAGTCATCGCAGCGGGATACTGCTGCCACAACTTCTCCGCTTCGTCATTTGCGGCTTGCAATTCGGGAATCGATTTTCGCCACGCCGCAAACAACGCCGCGTGCTGTTCTGCGGTGCGAGACTGCTCTTCGGCCTGAGCGGCCAACACTGCGCCGTAGTCGACGACCGATGACGACGGACTGGGCGAGTTCGTCAAACTGACTCGGCAACAGCCAAGCATATCTCCCATCCGCATGACAACTTTTATTTCGCTCTCAGGCGGACAATCAAGCGGTTTTTCAAATTGCACGACGGCGACCGACGCCTGATTGCGTCGCCCGAGTCCTCGATCGGCTCTCCATGAAGTGTCGTCGGTCCCGTCGATTAAATAAGCAACTGGGCCATTTGCCTTTTTGCCATCTTCTTGCTTTTGATCGGGCTCGGAAAAGTCAGCGGACGCATTGACCAACTTTTGTTTTTCCCAATCTGCGTTTCCAGGTCGTTTGATCAACACCTCCAACTCTTGTACATTCCATCCGCCAACTCGATTGCGGCCTGGTCCAGCAAACGGTAAATCTCGATGCGGAAGCGCTTCCAGACGCAAACCGGTGGCACCCTGCAGTTCTGTTTTGGCTACATAAAACACATCGTTGCTTGTATGACCCAGCATGAGAATGGACAGATCATCTAGTTGCACCGGATGATTCAAACCACTGATCGTCTCAAGCTGATGAAAGCGGAGCGGCTTCCAATCGGACTGGGCAGCAGCAAGTTGTGTTGCGAACGCAGCCAGTTCTTGTGGCCACATCTGTCGCTCTGCTTTGATGCGTTCATCAATGGCCGTCAAGCCTGCCTTTATCTCATTCAACTTTGTTTGCTGCTCAGAGTTGTAAACCCAAGACTGGGCTTCATATACGTTATTCAGATAGGCAAACATCCCATAATATTCTTCGTGACTAAGGGGATCAAACTTGTGGCTATGGCATTGGGCACATTGGGTGGTCAATCCCAACACTGCCTTACCAACGCAATCGACGCGATCGAACATTTCAAACATGCGGAATTGTTCGGCAACAATTGCACCCTCTTCGTTGAGCATGCTGTTGCGCAAGAAGCCGGTTGCGATGAGCTGATCTTGAGTTGCTTCCGGCAACAGGTCGCCCGCGATCTGCTCGACGATAAACTGATCGTAGGGCATATTTTGGTTTAACGATTTGATTACCCAATCTCGCCAAATCCACTGATCGCGTTGCAGATCCTTTTCGTAGCCATTGGTATCCGAATAGCGCGCCGCATCCAGCCAATGCCGAGCCCACTTCTCGCCATAACGCTCGCTTTGCAAAAGTCGCTCGAGCGTGGCATGCAAGCCATCGCGGTGGAATGCTTCGAGCTCCTCAATCGAAGGCGGCAAGCCAACGACATCCAGGTAAATTCGTCGGCACAGTCGCGCCACATCTTCTGGCGGAGAAGGCGATAATCCGACCAGCGCCAACTTGTTGCGCACCAGCACATCGATCGGGTTTTCTCCTTCGTTGACAACCAACTCCGCTTTTTTCGGCGGCACAAAGGCCCAATGCGATGCGTAATTAGCGCCCTGCGCAATCCACACTTTGAGCGTCTCGATTTGGCTTGCAGAAAGCGGCTTATGCTGGTCCGGTGGAGGCATTAATTCGCCCTCGTCGTCGCTTGTAATGCGACCGATGAAGGTTCCCTCATCTGGCTTACCAGGCACGATGGCAGGCTCGCCCGTATCACCTCCCGCGAAGGCCGATTCCTGTAAATCCAAACGCAGGCCACTTTGCCGCGATTCCTCGTCGATACCATGGCAATGCATGCAGTGTTCGGCCAAAATTGGCTGAACGTCGCGAACGTAGTCAACCGGCGTCTCAGCCCGGGCCAGTCCAGAGTGGATCGTCATTCCTTGGATTAACACGCAAACGCCCAAGAAACCGGCAAGCAGATTCGAACGGTGCATTTTGAATAACTCTTGGCGGGGTAGCAGTGAACGGAGGGGGGAGGTAGTTCAGGTGAGGGGCCGAGCGACTCTTCTTTTCCAGCTCACTTCTCTTCCAACTCACTCAGCCTACCCATCAGTATAGCCGCTAAGCCTTCCTTTTTCCATGCGATAAACCGCCGCAGCTACTCACGTAGTCGCGTATCTCCGAGACGCGAATTGCCTACTTAGATGGACGCAGCTAAGGGGTTTTGATGTTTGCTGCGTCGTCCCCATTTTGTAAAGCCAGCCGAGCGGTACGGCGCGCAAAATAGAAAATGCGTTGCACCAAATGCACAAGATCCACTTCAAGCTGGAAAGTAGGAAGTCGACGCGGATCGCTTGAAAGCAACCTTTGCCGAATTCTCTCGAACGCACTTTCCATCAGCCCGTTAAACATTTCCTTGCGGTCAATGACTTCTTTCGCCAGTAGCTTGTCGCTATTAGTCATCGCCTGCAAACCATCCTGCAGTGCCTGTTGTGCCACTTCGAACAACTTGGTCAACTGCACTTTCGTCGCCGGACTGACCTCTAACCGCTGCTCGACGCGTTGCAAACCTTGAGTAACCAAGTTGGTGGCAACGATATCCGCAGTGCTTTCCAAATAGTTGGCCGCAGAGATGATCGTCTCCAATTCACGAGTCTCCGTGACTGTCATTTCATTGCGTGCCAAACTTCGCGAGTAGTCAATAATCGCCAAATAAAGTTCATCGACATGTTGATCCATGCTCGCCGTCTTCCGAAGCTCCTTGCCAGAACCAGCAAACACTGAAGTCGGCGCTTGATCGAGCATCTCACGCACCAATTCCCCCAAGTGTGACAACTCCAAACGCGCTCGTTCCAAGGCCAATGAGGGAGTGCCCAACAAGGTGGAATCCAGGAACTTGGGTTCCGCCATAGGCTTCTGTGCCAACTTCTGTTCCGGAATCAGCCAACGAGCCAAACGAGCCATCTGGCTCACGAGTCCAATCAATATCAACGTGTTGAAGACGTTAAAAAGAGTGTGTGCGAAAGCGATCTGTCGAGAAAGGTCGCTCGACAACAACTCAACCATCCAAGCTAGTTGCGGCAGGATCCCAATCCACACCAACACTCCAAATGCGTTAAACAGGACGTGTACCAAAGCGGCCTGACGGGCCGCAACCGGACGCCCCCAACCGGCGATTACCGCCGTGACACAGCTACCGAGATTGCTGCCTAGTATCAGAGCCAGTCCGGCTGGCAAGTTGATCGCGCCTTGCATTGCCAAGGCGATAACAAGCCCCGAGGTGGCAGATGAACTCTGGACAATCGCTGTGAACAAAGCTCCAACGAACACCCCATATACAGGATGGGCAACGGCTTGCATTAGCTCGGCGAAAACGGGAACGTCTCGCAAGGGACTGGTTGCATTGGTCATTTGATTGAGCGACAAGAATATGAAACCAAGTCCCAGAAGTGCGGCCCCCACATGTTTGACAGCGTCGCGACGACTGATTGCCGACGTCAAAAAACCAAGGGCAATCAACAGCCACGCGAACTCGGTCACTTTGAAAGCAACGACATGGATGGTTAAGGTTGTCCCGATGTTGGCCCCCATGATGACGCCGATCGATTGCTGCAGTGTCATCAAACCGGCAGATACGAAGCCGACGACCAAGACTGTAGTCAACGACGAAGATTGCACGATCCCTGTCACGATGATGCCAGTTGCTACACCTGAGAAGCGGTTTGTTGTCAACTTGGCAAGAAGCGTGTTCAAACCAGAGCCCGCCGCCGAACTCAACGAACTCGATAATTTCTCGATTCCATATAGAAACATCGCCAGACCGCCAACCATACCAACAACTGCATGCCAGAGCTCTAGATTCAAGATGCAACTTTCAAGGGACTGAGCGATCGGACGGGGACGTGGCTAAGAACTGAGTCAACTTTATGACTATAATCGGATAAAAAATTTTCAGGAGGACAAGAAATGACAACAACTCGGCGACAATTTGTTCACTTGACCGCAACCTCGATCGCCGCAGGTGCCATCGCTGGTCACGCCCGAGCCTCGGCCCCAAGCCGCACGCGTGTCGGGATTATCGGCAGTACCGGCCAAGGCGACTACGGGCACGGAGTCGATGTTGCCTTCACCAAAATCCCGAATGTCGAAATCGTGGCTCTGGCAGATGCCGACGAAAAGGGGCGTGCCGCGGCCCAGCAGCGAACGAATCCACAGCATACCTACGCTGACTATCACGAAATGTTGGCTAAAGAAAAATTAGACATCGTCGCAATCTGCCCCCGATGGATTGATCAACACCGGGACATGATTCTCGCCGCTGCCGAAGCAGGATGTCATGTGTACATGGAAAAGCCGTTCTGTCCAACACTGCTGGCATGCGATGAAGCCATTGCGGCGCTTGAATCGCGAAACCTCAAACTCGCCATCGCACATATCAGTCAGTACTCGCCAGTCCTCACCCGCGTACAACAACTGATCGCCGATGACGCAATTGGTGAAGTACTTGAATTGCGCGGTCGGGGCAAAGAAGATCAGCGGGGAGGAGGAGAAGACCTATGGGTTCTAGGCTCTCACATTTTTGGTCTCATGCGTAGTCTGGCCGGTTCGCATCCAACTACTTGTTCATCCATCGTGCGTGTCAACGAGCGTCCAGTCACCGCCGGCGATGTCTCGCAAGGCAACGAAGGTATAGGATTGTTAGCCGGTGACTACGTGCATGCCAGCTACACATTCCCCAACCATTCCATCGGTTATTTCGCATCGCGCCGCAATGCCGCCGGTCGCCCCTCGCGGTTTGCCTTGCAAGTTTTCGGATCAAAGGGCGTCATCGAAATGGAAAGCGGTTACGGAGTCAAAGCGCACATCCTTCGCGATAGTAGCTGGTCACCAGGGCGATCCAGTCTGTCGTGGGAGCCGATCACGTCCGCCGGAATTGGGCAACCCGAGCCGCGCTCGGATGGAACATACGAAGGTGGTCACATCGCGGCAATCACCGACCTCATCGAGTGCGTAGCTCAAGATCGCTCGCCGAAGTGCTCAGCTTATGACGCGCGGGCCATCGTGGAGATGATCGTTGCCGTCTTTGAATCGCACCGCATTGGCAGAACGGTTGATCTACCACTGCAAAATCGTCTAAATCCGTTGGCCGAGTTGCCTGTGACAATGGGGTGATTGTAGAAAAATTGGGGACAATTGTTCTACATTCATTCATGGGCAAGAGTCAAAACAATTGGGGACAATTGTTCTACATTCATTCATGGGCAAGAGTCAAAACAATTGGGGACAATTGTTCTACATTGGTGAATGAAATGTCTACTTCTTAGAATATCGTGTAGATAAATGGGGCGGCCCCGCTGGCGGCCAGCAGGCTGATCGCGCCAAGCAAGAGCAGTGAACCGATTAGTGGAATGAGCCACCACTTCTTATTTTCGCGCAGGAACAACACAAACTCTGCCACGAAGCCAACATTCTCTTCCTCAGCTTCGCGGGCAAAGCGATCTTCTTCGGATTCAGATTGTGGTCGCGGTTTATCTGTATTCATGGCGTTGACTCAGTACTGCTTAAAATAACTGCCTGCGGGTTTGTCTCGGCGACGATCGATCCACCCGGTCTTTCGCGCTCTTCGGCGGAGCGCAAGTGGGTCGTGCCCTCGAGCTCGCAGCACCAGCGCCAGAGGCAGCAACACGATATAAAACACCGCCAACAATAGCGCATGCCCCATGATCCATGCGATCGGGTAGGTCGCAACTTGCCAAGTTCGAATGATCGTTAGCTGGGTTGCAGGGAATGCGTAATAGACAGCAGTCAAGAGCATGCTGCAAGCGGCAACAGTGGCCAAGACCGCCGGATGTGAAGCGCGGAACGCATAGCCAAGCAGCAAAAACAATAGTCCTAATGACATTCCGAACCAACGCCGCGTCGATGGAGTCGGCCCCTCTGACATCGAAAGTAATGACATGTCAATCAGCCTCCTGACTGGTCAAGTGACTGAGACTGGCCAAACGAGCCGATGCGGGTTGTTCTTCCTTGAGTAAGACGTAATTGCCGATCACCAACACATCCATCTCGGTCGCTAAAAAGCAGCGGTACGCCTCCGCTGCAGTGCAGACCGGCGGTTCTCCGCGAATGTTAAAGCTGGTGTTGATCAGCATTGGGCAGCCAGTCAATTCCTCAAAGGCGCACAACAACGCATGAAATCGTGGAAATCGTGCCCTTGAAACTGTCTGGATCCGTGCCGAGTAGTCCAAATGAGTCACTGCCGGAACAACACTTCGCACCTGAGCAAGTCGTGCTTGCCAATGGGATTCGTCCGCTGCATCTGTTTTCGGAGTCGACGGACCTGGTAAAACCGCCAACGGATCGAGCTGGCAACGCTTCGCTTCTCGCACAGGATAGGTAAATAGCATGTAGGGGCTGCCGTCGTCGGTCACCACGTCGTTGGAACTGGTTTCGTCCGTTTCATTTGATCCAAGTTTCATTTCAAAAAAGTCGTTCGCCCGCTCCGCTAGAACACTGGGAGCAAACGGGCGAAAGGCTTCACGCTGCTTGATTTTGCGATTCATGATCGACTGCATCTCCGGATGCCTCGGGTCGCCAAGAATACTGCGATTCCCAAGCGCGCGGGGGCCATATTCCATCTGCCCTTGAACCCAGCCAACCACTTTTCCATCTGCCAAGTAGTTGGCGACAAGTTGCGTCAGCTCCGACTCTGTATCGTAACGCTTGGCCACCCCGCCTTGCAATTGCAGTTCGGGAACTTGGCGATCTGCATCGATGCAGGAGCCCAACAACGAAGCTTGTAGCGAGTCATTGCGATCGGCATGCCTAGGCCGGTTGAGCAATTGATGCCAGATGAGTAGCGCCACACCCAAAGCGCCACCAGAATCTCCCGCGGCTGGTTGAACCCAGATTCGTTTGAAAGGTCCTTCACGCAACAAGCGTGCATTGGCGACACAATTAAGAGCGACACCACCAGCCATGCATAGGGCGTCGAGTCCCGTCTGCTGCTGTACATGTCGAGCCATTCGAAGGAGCACTTCTTCTGTCACACGTTGAATACTGGCCGCCAAATCCATGTCAACATGACGCAATGAACCTTCTGCCATGCGGCGCGCGTGCCCGATCAACTGTTCGAGCTTACGCGTTGTCATTCGCAGAGTATGGCAATAGCCAAAATAGTCCATGTTCAGTTGATAACTGCCGTCGTCTTGGAGTTCGATCAAGTTGTTGAAGATCAGGTCGACGTAAATGGGGTTTCCATACGGTGCGAGCCCCATAAGCTTGTATTCACCTGAATTGACACGAAAGCCGCAAAAATAGGTCAACGCTGAGTAGAGCAGGCCAAGTGAATGTGGAAAGTGCATTTCTTGGCGGAGGTCTAGGGTGTTACTACTACCGACGCCCCAGCAGGTCGTCGCCCACTCGCCAACACCATCCACCGTCAGCACGGCTGCCTCCTCAAATGGACTCGGGTAGAAAGCGCTGGCCGCATGCGATTCATGATGCTCGCAGAAAACAATCTGTTTCGAAAAGTCGCTTCCAAGCTGGCGAAATTGCTTTCGAATCTCGCGCCGCAAATGGAGCTTGGTTTGCAGCCAAGATGGCATCGCCTTGGAAAACGAACCGTAACCAAATGGTGCATAGGCCAAGTAGGTCTCTAACAATCGATCAAATTTGAGCAACGGTTTTTCGTAAAATCCAACGTAGTCCAGTTCGGCCACGGAGATACCGCAGTGTTCCAAACCGGCTTGAAGCGCTAGCCTGGGAAATCTGGGATCGTGCTTTCGCCGACTGTAGCGCTCCTCACTGGCAGCAAAGGCAATCCGACCGTCCTGCACGAGTGCGATCGAAGAGTCGTGGTAGAAGGCAGAGATTCCCAAAATCCAGGTCATAAAATTTAAGTCACGAATAAACTTCAACGCTTCGGAACGCGGCCGCATGGGCCTAAAGCAAATTTACTTCCTACATGAGGTCCGCTGTGGCGACTATAGAATAGCAAGCCGCAGATCGCTTACATTCTCTTCATCTGAAAAACATGGTTCGACTTCGACTTTTTTGTCCGTAGAACTGCTTGCGGGAGCTCAACAATCCTATTAGTGTAGGGAGACTGCAGATCCCAAGCCTGCACTCTCCACAATTGCACACCGATTACATAACGACCGCTCCCCAGCGACGTTGTTCCACAAATCAAGATTTGATGCTAGTCCATCGGCGACACGCATTGATCATTGTTGATCGTTGCGCGCCATGGAATTGCTCACGAGAGTGCATAACATGATAGTTCCGTTGATAACCTTAGTTCTGCGCGTCCAATTGAGTAGGCCGACGGCAATGTTGGCTTTTCCAGGGACGCTCGGCTTGAGGCTGATTGTCTTAGCGGTGATCGGCTTAACAGCGTTCAGTGAACATCCCGCAGTGGCAGCGCAGGCTGATTCTGCCTCGTCAAGCGTGGCTCAAACCGCAAAAGCCACTCAGGAAGCTTCCTCCCAGGAAACGACTTCTACATCAACGCCCGACTCCGCCGACAAGCAGGAACCCAAGACACAAGAGTCCGAAGCTCCTCCGAAACCGGAAGGCGAGCCAACTTCTAAGCTTCCCATCATGGCCTTTGTCGGAGGCGAATTGCGAACCTGCGATGACTCTGGGACGATCACCTCCGGAACGATCCTCGTTCAAGGAAATAAAATTCTCGCAATTGGCGACGGATCACTGCCGATCCCGGATGGCGCAGAACGAATTGACCTGCAAGGTTCAATCGTCACCCCAGGCTTGATCGATGCACAGAGCCAGTTGTGGCTTGCGGACGGCTCTGCTGACGCTGGTGCGAGCGATGCGAGTCTCAACGTCATTGATGGTATCGATCCGTATGCCGATGACTGGCACGACGTGCTTCGACAGGGGATCACGGCCGTCTATTTGCAACCGTCGCGACAAGGGTCGTTAGGTGGCTTTGGAGCGGTGGTATCGGTTGCACCGGGTGAAAACGAGCAGCCAGTCGTACTCGCTCAGACGGTTGCCCTCCAAGCATCGTTTGGGATCGGGGCAAACAATAATCGCACGCGCCAACAACAATTGGAACGCACGAAAAAGACGCTCGAGAACGCAGCTGAATACGCCAAAAAATGGAAAGAGTACAACGACTTCGTTGCCAAGCAGTCCGAAGGCAAGAAAGCTGAGACGGCTTCTGGCGACAAAGCGTCAAGCGACAAGCCCAACGCCCCAAACAGCGGTGATGCTCCAGCGAAAACAACTGACGCGCGTGTTGGCAAACCTACTCCGGAAACACCAGAGAAACCAGCACCCGAAAAAACTGTCGCGGGTAAACAGGACAGTGGAGACAAGCCGGACAGCGAAAAGGGAGCCGCTGAGAAGCAAGCCGAAAAGCCTCCCAAGAAACCCGACGTTGATCCAGTTCAAGAGCGACTCGTCAAAGTCTTGGAAGGGGAGATCCCGCTGAGAATCGAAGTCAATACTTCGGACGATGTGGCCTTCCTAAAACAGCTTCTGGATGATGAGAAATACCAGAAGATTCAAGTAATCTTCGCTGGGCTAAATGACCTTCGATCCGCGATTCCTTCCATTAAAGAAGCAAACAATCCGCTCATCCTGGGTCCATGGCTGTCGGTCGAACCGTTGCGATCTGCTGACCATGATGCTGCGGCTACTTGGGGCAGTCAATTCGCCGACTATTCGGGAACGGTGGTTATTGTTTCCAATGGCAACCGAAGTCGAAGCTCCCGATTGCTGCGAGCACATGCGGCGGCGGCGGTATCACACGGTTTCAGTCGCGAACGCGCGTTGCGGGCGATCACCTCGGACGCTGCTCGCACATTGGGCGTCGCTGAGCACATTGGCTCATTGGCAGCAGGCAAGCGTGCCGACTTTGTTAGTTTTGCGGGTGAACCCACCGACTCACAAACCCCTGTCAACCTCGTTGTTTCCCATGGCGTTATTGCTTATCGTGCACCGACAATTGCTTCAGTCCCCCCGCCTGCATCGGCCACTCAAGCTTCCTTGGCCACCATCGGTGAACTGACCAAACGATTTCCCAGACGCTACGCTTTGCGCAGTCGTCGAGTACTGATCGATGGCGTGTTGCAGTCGGGAACGGTGGTCGTTGACGACGGTCGATTCGTTCAATTCGCAAAGGAGTCGACCGCTGTCGAAGGTGAACAGCCCACCTTCCAACTGGGCGATGCCGTGCTGACGCCAGGACTTTGTAGCACCCATGCGAACCTCGGCTTGAGCCGCTTGATCGACCCACAAGAACTTCCAGATTCTTCGTTTGTCGTGGCGGCAGATTGTCTGTTTGAACTACGCCAGCAACAGCAACTCATCGATTCCGGCTTGTTGCGTGTTGTTTTGTCACCAGGCAGTTCAAATCCTGTGGCAGGATTCTCAAGCTTGATTCGAATTGGCGCAGCGGAACCTATCGCGACGCGTCAGGCGGCCATCAAGCTAGTGCTCTCAGCCAACGGCCGCAATCCGAATCGATTTCCATCCAGTCTGGCCGGACAACTACAGTTTCTTCGCCAATCTCTAGCGGGCGCGCTGCTCGATTCACGCCTGTTTTTACCTGAGTCGGTTGAACAAAATCTAGTTCAGCGGCGACAAGCTGTTTGGCAATCGCTCGTGAATGGACAGCAGCTGGCAGTGATCGAAGCCGAAACGGACGCCGAAATTACCGCCGCACTCAACCTCATCGAAAATAACAAGCTGAAGGGGGCGTTAACTGGCATGAGGCAATTGTCGCCCTTTTTGGAACGAATCAAGTCGTTAGGGGTAACGCTCGTAGTACAACCTATTGGACCAGAGAATTACCAGTGGTTCTCCGACGATTTGGCACAAGCGTCTCATGCGGGAATTCCAATCGTTTTTGCCGGTGAAAACGCAGAACAACTTCGCTTGACCGCAACCATGTCGGGCCTACCACCGGACGTTGCTTTGCGTGGACTGTGCGATGGTCCAAGTAGCTTATGGGGAGCGCCTACCGCTTTTTCAGCGGGAGCACCAGCGGATTTTGTTATCTGGACGGATACTCCAGTCAACTTGGCAGCAATACCGTTGCGTGTGGTCGTCGATGGACGGCACGTTGGAGGCCGTTCTCCAACAGATTCGTCAGTAAAGGAAAAGGGCAAATAAATTGATCGCAGGAATTTCCCGAATACCTAACGTCGCGATTGCGGCAACTTGGCTGATCCTGGCTAACAGTCAAACATTAACGCAGGCCCAGTCGCAACTACTGATTCGTGCTCAACATATCTATTCTGCGGATGGAAAATGGGGAGAACCGGGAGAAATCTTGGTTCGCGATGGCAAGATTGCTCGCGTTGGCCAAACGCTTGGTGTGGAACTTCCCGCTGAGCTAGTTGTCGAAGTAGATTCCATCATGCCGGGCCTCGTCAACGCCTATTCAGCCGCGGGTTTAAGCGGCGGTGAAGGGGAAGTCTCGCGCGAGGTCACTCCAGAATTTGACACTCACTCTGCCATCGATTTCTTGGACCGACAGTTCGCTGAAGCACTGGATCAGGGAGTAACCACCCTGCAAGTTGTACCAGGTACCGACAGCGTTTTTGCTGGGCAGGCCTGCGTGGTGAAAACCGCTGGCCCAATCTCAACAAGAACGATCGAACCGGCAAGCGCACTGGTGATTGCCATGAACAGTGACCCCACGTCACGCAATCGTTCCCGCTCACGTCCCGACAGCATTTACGTGCGACAGCCAACAAACCGTATGGGAGTTGTATGGATCGTGCGCTCCACACTTCACCGACTGAAAAACGGAGAACCGATCTCCGAGTTGGATCCTTCTGCCGCTCCGCTACTATCCAATATGTTGGCTGGAAAAGTACCAGTTGCGAGCGTCAGTCGAACCGATTTTGATATTCGCGCGTCACTAGACCTGGGGGACGAATTTGGCTTCGACCCGATTATCTACGGTGGTGACGAAGTCTATCGGATTCTTGACGAATTTAAGGAACGCGGAGGACGCATCGTCTACACCGCGCTGGCAACTTCCACCAGTTCACTGCGTGGAAGCGAAGGCACGGCACTACGTTGGAATGTACCGGGCAAACTGCTCGAATCGGGAACCGAGTTTTGTTTGGCTGGTAACGCACTTCTCGACCAAGCCCGATTTGCAGTGCGCTTTGGACTTGAACCACAAGTTGCCCTCGAGGCAATCACAATTCGACCAGCCAAAATGATCGGTCAGGCCGATCACATTGGATCACTCACCGAAGGCAAACATGCCGATCTGGTCGGTCTCAGTGGCGATCCACTTAAACCGACCAGCGCGGTCACGTGGACGATGGTGAACGGAACAATCTACGGTAACGACAAGAGCAAACAATGAAACCACGACTTCGAGCAAGACATATCGCACTTGGGTTGATCCTCTTCAACGTCGCGACCATGCATGGCAAAGCCTGCGCGACCGGTCCGCTTGCCATTTCTGGCGCCAAAATCATTACGATTTCCGGGGAGACGATCGAAGTCGGTACGATCGTTATCCGCGAAGGGAAAATCGAAGCCATTGGCAAAGATGTACAGATTCCCAGCGAAGCCAAAGTGATCGACGCCACCGGCAAAGTTGTAATGCCGGGCTTCATCGATGCTCATAGCTCGGCTGCGATGAGTCAAGCCAACGAACGTACCGAAGTGGTTCCATTTCTCTCGGTTGTCGATTCCATCGATCCGGTGGCAAATTATTTTGAAGAGTGTCGTCGCAACGGTATTACGTCGGCTGCCGTGGTACCAGGCAACAGCACTTTGATCGGTGGACAGGCCGCGATACTAAAAACGGCGGGCCAATATGTCAATGACATGTTGTTGACTCGCGAAGCTGGCTTGAAACTATCTTTGCGTCCCACCAGCGGAAGCCGGATGAGTCAAATGGCGAAGTTACGCAAGGAACTGGATAAGGCTAAAAAGGCAATCGAAGCCAAGGAAAAGCCGGCTGAAAAAGCGAATGACAAGGAGCCGGAAAAAGTTGACGACGGCGATGCAACCAAACCAGCGCCAAGCGACGATGGAGCCGCCCCCGCAGAAGGTAGCAACGACACTGCACAGGCGGACGCACAACAAGCTGAACTTGGGCTGCAAGCACTCATCAAGGCGATTAAAGGTGAGTCGCCTGTTTACATCTATTGTGAAAACGGAATGGACGTCGTTGCTGCCTTGAGCTTGATTAAAGACTACAACCTTAAGCCAATTTTTGTACTTGGACGCGACTGCCACAAAGCAGCTAAACTGCTTGGTGAACGAGGTGAAACCGTCATCCTCGACCCAACTCTCGTGTTCTGGGAAACCAATCCAAGGACTCGTGAGGACACCAAATATGTATTGCCGCAAGTCTACCGAGACGCCGGTGTTGCGTTCGTTTTCCAAACAGATGATACCGGCTCACGATCCAATGTCGGTAGCGGCTATTTTTGGTTCCAAGCCGCCACGGCTGTTAAATACGGAATGAGCGAAACCGATGCGTTGACTGCACTAACGCTCGCACCCGCCAAACTTCTGGGGATTGATCAACTGGTCGGCTCGATCGAAGTTGGCAAAGACGCTGATTTGGTCATTCTAACGGGTGAACCTCTCGATATCACGACCTGGGTTGAACAGACGATAATTGATGGGGAAGTCGTTTATGATCGTGCCAAAGATGAAAAGTTATCGCGGCTTCTTTCCCCAGAGGCGGAGTAAGCGATCGATGACAACTCACAAATCCAAGTCGTCTGCCAACGAGCCGTTTATGACGAGACGCCGGCCAGCTAGCTCTATCTTGTGCATCGCAATTTTGGCGAACACGGTTGGGATGATAACCGCCAGCCGCGCTGACGATGGACGACCGTTCGAAGCTTTTACTGCCGGTACGATTTGGACGGGCAGTGGTCCCGCCATTGATGACGCAGTCATGGTGACTCAAAACGGGAAGATTGTCGCCATCGGCCCACGTAGTTCAACGGACATTCCGTCAGATGCGGTTCACCATGACCTGGGCGAGCAGACGATCATTCCCGGTTTAATCATGGTACAGACCGGTTTGGTCGAATCGTCGAACGATAGTGAATACACAGTAACGCCCGAAGTGCGTGCAATCGACGGTTTTGACCCGTTTGCCGACTACAGCCAATGGCTCGAGGCGGGCGTCACCACTGTGCAATTGACACCAGGCGCTCAGCGACTAATGCCTGGCCAGGGAGCGGTCGTCAAGTTAAAAGCAGCTGATCCATCCCAGCAAATCCTCAGAGAGTCTGACAGCCTGCGCATCGTGTTGACCAGTGAGGCGCTCTCCCCACCTACGATCTACGAACCGCCGGTTGGCGCCGTCTCGGTCGACCGTCCGCTCGAGCCAACGCGGCCACAGTTGGGTACTAGTCTCGCACAAGCCATCGTGGGACTAGATGCCCTGTTTACGCTGGCTGCACAGGCCGAGTCTGAAGACACGGCGCTGGCAGCTCTTGCATCCGCCATTCAAAATCAGCAAACATTTCGCTTCACTGTCGAAAACGGAGCCGAAATCAACGCTGCAAGAGCGTTGGCAAAAAAGTTCAATCTACGCTGGCTGCTCGTCGATCCCGTCGATACCGGTGAATTGACAGACGTCGATTGGACAAGTGAACAAGCCGTTGGCGTGGTGTTCAACCCCGAGTTTCGACCCGGCAGAATTACCAATCCTTCGATCCCCGTGGAAGGCATCAAGACTCCGCTCAACGTTTGGGAACGAGCCAAGGTTCTCGTCGATGCTGGCGCCGGAGACAAGTTGGCAATTCGACCATTGGTTGATGCCGATATCAGCAATGTGATGTTCGTTGCGGGTATTTTTCGCCGCGGCGGTTTGTCCGTCGAACAAATCCTGCAGATGTTGACCAGCAATCCAGCCCGCATGTTGGGCGTTCACGACCGAGTTGGAAACTTGCAACCGGGCGCTGATGCTGACTTCGTCGTACTCTCTGGGCAGCCGTTCACTCCCGGTGCGCGGGTGACAGCGACCTATGTCGATGGCGTTTCCGCTTACGCCGCTGACGTACAATCGACGGCGTCGGTCATCGAAGTTGCTTCCGTATTCACTCCAACGGGAGTGGTCGAAGGTGGTGTCTCAGTAGCAAATGGTAAGATCGTTGGGATCGGCAAGAGTTTATCAACGCCTCGCGGCGCTATGCTTCGCCGATATCCCGATGCGGTCATCGTGCCAGGATGGATCGATTGCGGCACGGCCCTTGGAATCGGTGGTTCGCTAGGTGATCAGCTCTCATTGGACACCAAGTTGGGGCCGCTACTTGCGCGCGACGACGATCAAATCGCACTGGCTAGAAAAGGCGGTGTGACCACGGCCCTGTTGAGCTCCAGTCGCTTGCCCAGCCCCGTGTTGGCATTCAAGTTAACCGACCACCCCCGACCATTGATCGATCCCGTCGCTTTGCGTTTTGAAGTTAGCGGCAATTTGACGGCAACGGAAGAGAGCGTACGACAACTGCTCTCCCGCGGCAAAGCGTATGCTGATGCTTGGAATAAGTACGATGCAGAATTTGCAGAGTATCAGAAAAAGTTAAAAGAGTATGAAGCTGAAAAATTGAAGTACGATGCAGCAGTCAAAGCTGCTGAAGCCAAAAAAGAAGCTGAAAAGAAAGAAGCTGAAAAGAAAGAAGCCGAAAAGAAGGAAGCCGAGAAAAGCGAGTCGGAGAAGAAGGAAGGGGACTCAAAGTCGACAGCTGCACCCACGGGCGATAGTAGCAAGCCGATTCCAGAAGCGCCGGCCACGAAGCCAGCAGCCGATGGTGCGTCAAAGTCGAACTCAGACTCCGAAAACAAGCCCGCGAGCACGGAGAATGCTAAGCCTGAAACGGGTGAGAACAAGGATGCAGCTTTGGTAGAACCCAAAAAGCCAGAAGAACCGAAGAAGCCAAACGCCACACCTGCGATGGAACCGTATCGCCCGCTCTTCGCGCGAACTATCCCAGCCCTGGTCGACGTATCCGATCCGCGCGGTGTGGAGGTGGCGATCAAACTGTTTCGTCAAGAGTTTGATTTGCAGACGGCGCTCGTCGCATCCTCTGCAGCAGTTGCCAACGCAGAACTACTCGCAAAGCATCAAGTGCTAGTGGTCGTGGGTCCAACGTTGATCGAATCCAAGGATGGAAAGCCATTAAACGTCGCTGCCGAACTTGCGGTGGCTGGCGTTTCGATGGCGTTTCAATCCAGTTCCACGACGGGCACCAGCCTGCTCGCAGACGTCGTCGCTTTTGGAGTGTACGACGGCTTGGGTCGTGACGATGCTGTAAAAGGGATGTCCAGTACACCCGCAAACTTTTTCAAACTCAGCTCAGTGGGAGCGATTGAGATCGGCAAAGACGCCGACTTGATCGTGTTGAGCGGTCCGCCATTTGAAATATCAAGCGAAGTGTTGGCAGTAATGATCGACGGTCGTTGGGTGTACGAAAAGGAAAGCAAATAATGTCGCACACTTGGAAATACATGCTACGAAAATCGACCTGCTGCCTCGTCGGCATCGCCCTTGCACAGACGCTTGGCTTTGCTCCTCAGCTGCTTGCGGACGAAAAACCGCGTCTCGCCATCCAGGCTGGAAAAGTCATCACCTGCGCTGGCGAGCCCATTGTTAACGGGACGATTCTCGTCGCCAACGGCAAAATCGAAGCCGTCGGGAAGAGCAGTGACATCGTTGTTCCGGAAGGTTACCAAGTACTTTCTTATCCCGATGCATTTGCAATGCCGGGACTCGTTGAAGCGCATGCCCACGTTGGAGGGTCAGGTGATCTCAACGAAATGGTCTATCAGACCAATCCTGAACTTCGGAACTGGGATCAGATCGTTCCGCACAACGATGATTTAAAAGTAGCGATCGCAGGTGGAGTAACCACTATTTGTTTCATTCCCGGCAGCGGTACCAACATGGGTGGCTGGGGAACATTGATGAAAACCGGACCAGGCAAACTGTCAGATGTCATTATTCGGGCGCCCGGTGTTCTTAAAATCGCTCAGTCCGGAAACCCTGAAAGACAAGGTGGCGAGGTCGGTTCTGGTCGAATGGGCATGAACCATGTCATTCGTGAACAACTCATGGAAGGGCGACTCTACGTCCAACAATGGGACGACTTCGAAGCAGGCAGGACAACGACTAAACCCAAGGTGAACCTGCGCCTTGAATACTTCAAACCGTTGTTTCACCACGAAATCCCAGTAGTGGTCCATACACAGGCGTACCAAGTTGTTCAGTCGACATTGCGCATACTTCACGACGAAATGAATCTAAAGATAGTCATCGATCACGGCACATTCGACAGTTACAAAATTAGCGATGAAATCATTAAACGCGATATTCCCGTCATGGCGGGACCGCGTGGATTCCGCTACGAACCGGAAGATGGACAAATCAAAGGAATTGTCGCCGAATACGAAAAACGCGGTTTGAAACGCTTAGGGGTAAACACTGATTCACCCGTCATTCCGCAAGAAGAGCTTTCTTTCCAAGCCACGATGGCGGTACGCTACGGTTGGAATGAAGAAGCTGCCGTCCGTGGCATCACCATCGAAGCTGCCAATGCGTTAATGATCGCTGACCGCGTTGGATCGCTCGAATCGGGCAAAGACGCTGATATCCTGATTACGACTGGGTCGATCATCGATCCCCGCAATTATGTCAAGCAAGTGTTCATTGATGGCCGCAGCGTTTACGACATCACCGTAGACCGCCGCCGATTCTAGATTGATCACATGACCATGCAAAGTAAATTCATGCAACGCACCCACGCTTTACCACTGATATTTTTGATCGTCGCTTCTCAATTCATGCTGTCCGCTAAAACGGTCACCGCCCAAGGTCTCATTGCCATTCGTGGAGCCACCATTGAAACGGTTGGCAAAGAGGGAAGAATTGAAGATGGAACCTTGCTGGTGCGCAACGGTAAAATCGAGGCGATTGCAAAAGATGTTGAGGTCCCCGTGTCGGCTCACGTCATCGACGGGCGTGGACTGACAATCATGCCAGGTATCGTTGACCCCTATTATGTCGTCCAAGTCGCTCGTTCATCCGCACCTGCATCCGAAACACGAACCGTTATCGTACGCGGTAGGTCGTTCAACATTGGAGGAGGCTCCCCAGCAGTATCAACAAGCTTCACGAAGATTGCTGATGGAATCAGCATGTCCTCGCAGGATTGGCAGGTCGCTGCGCGTAGCGGAATTACCAGCTTGCACGTCGTAACTGGCGGTTACGCTCAGTCGCTGTTTGCAAAACTGGGACAGCCGTCGACGGCGGGTATCGCCACTGCTGAGATTGTCGATCCAAACGGAAAGCTACTAGTTACCGTTTCCAATGACTCACGCAGTTTGGACATTGTACGCAATGGTTTGAAGGAACCCCAAGGGCGCGGTGGCGGTAGGGGCGGGCCTCGAGGAGCTCCTCCAGCTTCTTCCGCCGGTTCCAATACAGCGAGCTCACCAGCAGCCGGCACGACGGAAGGCGAAAATCCCCAAACGCCTCCGGGGACGCAAGGCGTCAATGAACTTTGGAAACAGGTGCGCGAAGGAAAAAGCCACTTATTTGTCAACGTGAACAATGCGGCAGCCATACTTCATACGCTGGCCGCAGTGAACGAAGTCAAGAACGCAAAAATTGCGTTCATTGCTTCGGGAGCTGATGTATATGTAACACTCGAAGCTCTTCAACCAGACAATCATATGGTTATTTTGCCACCGCGGATCGACACCATTCCCAACTCGGCGAATCTCGTCAACATTCCAAGGTCATTGGCGGAAAAGAAAATCAGTTTTGCTTTTTCAACGTCGTTGGCCCAAAGTGATTTTCGAACGCAGCAGGATACACCACTTTTTAGCGTTGGTCTGTTGGTCCGCAGCGGGCTCGACCGTAAACTAGCCTTAGAAGCTCTTACATCAGCGCCGGCAAAGCTCTTGGGACTGGAATCCAAGATAGGAACTTTGGAAGTTGGAAAGCTTGCGAACTTTATGGTTCTCGACGGCGATCCGTTCGCCACTACCACCGGGATCAAGAAAATTTATGTCGATGGAAAGCCAATCTATGAAAACTAGAAGCTTTGACTCATGGCTTGCGGTCATCGTTTTGCTTTTTGCCCCTGCTTGCTTGGCAATTGCACAGGAACGCCCTCGTTTTGGTCGACCTCAGCGACCGGAGCCACCACCGACAGAGCAAAAAGAGGAGAAGCCAACCAAAGAAGAGGCTCCTAAGAAACCGAAGGAGATCGTCGCGGTTGTCGGTGGCGATATCGTCACCGTCACACGAGAAACCGTCCGCGGAGGAACCATCTTAATCGAGGATGGCAAGATTACCGCAGTTGGACAAAATGTCGAAATCCCAGAGAACGCCAAACAAATCGATGCCAAAGGAAAGATTATTACTCCCGGCTTTATAGCCATCGACATGGCTGGAGTTGGCCTGGGCGCGACCGGAGGCAATGCGAAGTACGCTGACGCACTCGATCCGTTTGACCGCAACTTGAGCCTCTGCTTGAGCGTTGGCATAACAACGGGCTGTATTCAAATCCGCGAAGGTGGTGGTTTTGGGCGTCGCGGGGCTGAAGATGGCTATCCGATCACCGAACGATTCTTGGGACTCGATCCCGATGCCACCGAACTCGAAAACTACAAAGAACAAACGGAACGAGATTACGGTGAATATATTTCGGTTTGCCAATGCTGTGGGCTTCCCATTCTGCCTACCGAGCCAATTACCAGCCCACCTCCCACACCAATCACTCCGCAAAAGAATGCGGTTATCAAGATGTCGTTTGGCAAGTTGGATGGAATGCTTGTGACCGAATCCGCATTTTTAGATTTGACCCCAGGTTCGCTTTCCGGAGCACTCAATCAACATAATTGGCGCGAGCAGTTCGCCAAAGCGCGAAAGTACAAGGAAGATCAAGCCGCGCATGAGAAAGCCACCGCGGCGGGTAAAAAAGAACAGCCACCGCGCAAGCCGGTCAGCGACGAGTTTTTAAAATTGGTCAATCGCGAGATCGCACTCCGAATTCCTGCTAACACAGTCTCGGACATACGCGACATGTTGGCATTGTCGAAGGAGCTGAACTACAAACTTGTTGTCACAGGAGCTGCAGAGGCATGGGTGATCCCCGAAGAACTCTCCGAAGCTGGCGCCGGGGTCATTACCATTCCCCGCACGCGTCGCCAAGCGCGCTTTGGTGAAGAAAATCGTTCGGGAACATGGATCGAAATGCCCCGAGTACTCGAACAAACCGGTGTTCCATTTGCTTTGGCAACACTCAGTAGTTCGATCAGCCTCAATGGCCTGGCGGGACGAGATCTCACAAGTTTGCCCCTTGAAGCTGCGTTTGCGATCCGTGGAGGCGCTTCGGAGCGAACCGCCATGGCGGCGATGACGATTGTCCCCGCCAAGTTGCTCGGCTTGGAGTCGAAAATTGGCAGCATTGAGGTTGGAAAAGATGCTGATTTGCTGCTCTTTGGGGGCGATCCACTCGACTACCGCAATTATGTAGAAACCGCTCTGGTGAATGGTCGCGTCGTCTATCGCCGCGCTGAAGATCGCGTCTTGCCGGTCTATGACCGTTGAATTGTGTGGACTGTGCGTGGGTAGGGCCTAGAGGAGCTTGCTAAGTTTCGGCCAGCCGCGGAGAGTGTTGGAATTACGGCGGGAGGGAGCTTTGGCAGGCTCCAGTAGGGCGCTACTTGTGAGACAGCATTGGTCTTAGTAGAGTAAGCGTGCTCGGAATCGTTTTTTTCACCCCACCAAGTTTGAGCTCTCCTCATGAAAAACACTGTGCACTCTTTGCGACTAGCGATTGGCTCGCTAACTCTCTTGATGTTTTCCGCCACCGGAATTCACGCCGATGATTCGACCAATGCTCTTACCAAATGGGAAGAGCTCAGCGGCTGGGAATTGCTGTTCGACGGTAATTCGACCGATGGATGGCGTAATTACAAACAAGACAAGATTTCGGATGGTTGGAAAGTTGAAGATGGAGCCATTGTTCGAGCGGGTGACAATGCCGGCGACATCATTACGAAAGACAAGTACAAGTACTTCGAAATGTCAATCGAATATAAGATCTCAAAAGGCGGCAACAGCGGCATCATGTTTCATGTCGCTGAAAACGATGGCCCTCCGTACTCCACCGGCCCCGAGATACAAGTACAAGATAACGTTGCAGGTAGCGATCCGCAAAAATCGGGATGGCTCTATCAGCTCTACCAGCCGCCAAGAATCAACGGCCAGGTGCTCGATGCAACGCGACCAGTTGGCGAGTGGAATCAAATCTTTCTGCGGATCACCCCACACACTTCCGAAGTTAACATGAATGGTGTCCGCTACTACACATTTAATGTCGGAGATCGAAACTGGAAGAACCTGATCGCCAAAAGCAAGTTTGCCAATATGCCAGGATTTGGCGCCATGGGCGAGGGGCACATCTGCTTGCAAGATCACGGCAACATGGTTTCCTTTCGCAACATCAAGGTCCGCAAGATTGCCGACGACGGCTCAGTACCACAACCGATCACCGGCAAACTCGGCCTCAAAGGCACTTTGGCATTTCCTCAGCTCAAGTTCAATGGTTGGGAAGGGATCGAAGATGGCGGAAATATCCGCAAGCTGCGGATCATGGAACTGACCTTTGCCAAGGGCGACTCCAAGAAGCTGTACGCTGCAACGCAACGGGGCGTGATCCACGCATTTGACAATGACGATAAACCGCAGACAACTTCGATTGTCCTCGATATTCAGAACAAAGTTTCACAATGGGATGTAAACGGTGCCAACAATGAACAAGGTCTGTTAGGACTGGCGTTGCATCCGAAGCATGCTGAGAACGGCAAGCTCTATGTTTATTACACCAAGCGATCCAACGATGCTGGTATCATTTCCAGCTTCCAAGTTTCCAAAGACAATCCACTTGTCGCCGATCCCCAATCCGAAAAAGTTCTGATGGAGATCCCGCAGCCATTCAAGAATCACAACGGCGGCTCACTCGAGTTCGGTCCAGATGGATTTCTGTACTTGGGTCTAGGTGATGGTGGCTTACGTAATGACCCAGTTGACTCGGGCCAAGATCGCGCACAGCTCTTAGGCTCCATCCTCCGAATCGATGTCGACAATCCCAGCAACAACAATGGTTATGGCATTCCAGCAGACAATCCATTTGTCGGAGTTGCTGGTGCTCGTCCCGAAATTTTTGCGATTGGACTTCGCAATCCCTGGAGAATTGCCTTTGATCCCAAGTCGGGACATTTGTGGACTGGCGATGTTGGCCAGGAGCTTTGGGAAGAAGTCAATATTATTGAAAAAGGCGGCAACTACGGTTGGAGCAGTCGCGAAGGAACCAATCCATTTGGCAATCGCCCAATCCGCTCCGAGGTTAGCGAACCGATCGACCCGGTTTGGGCTTACGACCATGGCGTTGGAAAATCGATCACCGGTGGCCGCGTTTACCGAAGCGATCGTCTACCGCAGTTGGCTGGCAAGTATATTTACGCGGACTACGTTAGCGGTAGCGTCTGGGCGTTGACCTACGACGAAGCCGCAGGCAAGGTCACGGCAAACGAATCCTTGATCACTTCTGGTATTCCCGTGCTTGCATTCGGGCAAGATGCAGACGGTGAAGTCTACTATTGCATCGACAGTGCCCAGGGTGAATGCATCTATCGCTTCGAAGCGGAATAGAAGGTTGGATTAAAGATAGTTGGAGGCTTGGAGCACATTTCTCTTCATCCGTGCTCCGGCCTGCTATCCGTGCTAGAAAGTCACCATCAGTGTTCCGTGCAGCGGGCACTGATGGTGACAGTAACGTGCTCAAAAGAGGCAATAGCCGCAGGTGGCCGACTTCGATCTCATGCATTTGCATTTTATTTTTAACCCCCATTTATAACCGTCTCTTTTGGGCATCGACTTTACGTGCGAGTTAGGCCACCGGCTCTAAATATCTTTCATTGTGCTTTGCCATGCAAAATGT
>JBGSUV010000037.1:0-13042 GCA_041753315.1 Pirellulaceae bacterium
TTTTCTGCGCAACGGACACCCTCTTAAAAGCGCGACTCATGTATCATCCGTGCTCCTGGCAGAATGAGGAGTGTGGCAGCAAGATTCCAAGAGAGGCAGGAGCCTCTAAGCAGAGCATTCCAGGCAGAGCCTTGGAACGAGTTGCAAAAATATGCTGTCGGGAGAGCGAGGCGAGCGAGGCTCCTGCCGAGCTTTTCGGGCCGCGCCCTAACGTCCACCAGCATACCTAGTGAGTTTTTCTGCGCAACGGACACCCTCTTAAAAGCGCGACTCATGTATCATCCGTGCTCCTGGCAGAATGAGGAGTGTGGCAGCAAGATTCTAAGAGAGGCAGGAGCCTCTAAGCAGGGCATTCCAGGCAGAGCCTTGGAACGAGGTGCAGTCGCAGGGCATTCCAGGCAGAGCCTTGGAACGAGGTGCATGGCAGAGCCTCGTTTTCCTGCTTTCCACACTACGTTGTAAACACGTGTTTTTCAATGGATAACAGACTGGCGATTGTCAACGGCGAACGGTTTCCGACGGCAATCTGGGTTTGCGTTACAATGCAGTCACGCTGTTGATGTAAGAAACACAGGGAGACGCGGGATGTCTTCGGTTATGCGGAGGGTAGGTTGTATGGCAGACTTCCGTCATACTGCGCTGTCTCCGCAGAAACTTGAATCTCCGCAGAAACTTGGCGACCTGCCTAAAAGGGGCAATAATGAAAACGACCGTGATAGCGATGGCTTTGGTTTTGACAACGAACTGTGCGTGGAGCCAAGACAACTGGCCGGCGTTTAGAGGGGCCGATGCGCGAGGCGTTGCCAAGGACGCGCAATCACTACCCGACCATTGGTCAGCGACGGAAAACGTGGCTTGGAAACGGGATATTGCGGGACGTGGCTGGTCGTCTCCTATTGTCTGGGACAATCGCGTCTTTTTGACCAGCGTCGTGAACACGGGCGAATTGGAGCCTCCGAAAAAAGGTCTGTACTTCGGCGGTGACCGCCCAAACGTCTCCGAGTCGCCTCATCAATGGCATGTCCTCTGCCTTGACTTGAACTCCGGTGATGTGCTGTGGGAGCGGCAAGTGCACGAAGGAAAGCCCTTGACCCCCATTCACTTGAAGAGTAGCTATGCGTCGGAATCTCCAGTCACCGATGGTGAACAGGTCTATTGTTACTTTGGCAACCTGGGACTGTTCTGCTTCGATCTCGACGGTAATGAAATTTGGCGCAAAAAGTTCGAGCCTCATGCCACACGCTACGGTTGGGGAACAGCAGCCTCGCCAACTCTGCACGACGGACGCTTGTATCTGGTCAATGATAACGAAGAGGATTCGTATCTCACCGCAATTGACACCAAGTCAGGCAACGAAATTTGGAAAGTCGCACGCGATGAAAAGAGCAATTGGTCAACTCCATTCGTCTGGGAGAATTCGGAACGTACCGAGATCATTACACCAGGGAGCGGACAGGTACGCGCCTACGATCTCGAGGGCCAATTGCTCTGGTCACTCAAAGGCATGTCGAGCATTACGATTGCGACTCCCTATGCCGTAGATGGTTTGCTCTACATTAGTTCCGGCTACGTGGGGGATCAATCGCGACCCGTCTACGCTATTCGCCCAGGTGCCAGCGGTGATATTTCGTTGAAGGAGGGCGAAACGTCCAATGCGTTCATTGCTTGGTCACATCCCAAAGCAGCGCCATACAATCCGACCACCTTGGTGACCAACGATCGGCTCTACGTTCTTTATGATCGAGGAATTGTCAGTTGTTACAACGCGACTGATGGAACGGAAATTTGGGGGCCCGTCCGCTTGCCAAACGGCGAAGCATTCACAACATCCCCGTGGACATACGATGGAAAACTCTTTTGTCTAAATGAAAACGGCGTCACGTTTGTGCTCGCTGCCAGTGACGCTTATGAGTTGTTGCATACCAATCAACTCGCCGACGACGATATGTGCATGGCAACCCCAGCCATTGCCGGCAATAGTCTTTTGATCCGCACTTCCGCTCGCATCTACTGCATCCGCAAACCATGACCTTACGAATCCACTTCGCCGCGATCGTCGCGTTGGTTTTGAGCTTGTCGCCGAGTTTGCCGTCGAGCGTGATGGCGCAGGAGCCTGCAGACACCAACTATGACGAATCGCTCGTCCCAGCCTACGAGCTACCGGATCCATTGGTCAGTTTCAACGGTCGGGTGATTCAGACGGCCGACGACTGGAATGCCGTCCGCAAGCCCGAGATCATGCAGACCTTTGCAACGCAAGTCTATGGACGCATCCCCGAGTTTCACTGCGAACCTCGCTTTGAGGTCACCGCCGAGGACGGTCGCGCGTTAGATGGCCTTGCCACTCGCAGGGAGATACGGATCCGTTGGTTTGAAGATGAGGACGCGCCTTGGATCGATTTGTTGCTTTTCATTCCCAATGGTCGCAGTTATCCAGCTCCGGTTTTCTTGGGACTCAACTACGGAAATCAGGGAGTGCATGAGGATCCTGACATTGCTCCCTCGCGCAATTCGGTGTGCGAACGGGGTGAGCATGCGCATCGCTGGCCGCTCGAACGACTTCTAAAGCGAGGTTACGCAGTGGCCACATTTCATGGCGGTGATGTGGAGCTTGATCAGCATGGCTCCGGCTGTCTCTATACATCGGAAGGTTGGGAACGAGGAATTCGCAGTTATATTGCGCGGCAAAGTAGCACCGCCGAAAGTGCGAACGATACTTGGGGAGCGATTAGCGCATGGGCTTGGGCCTTAAGTCGCGCAGCAGATTACTTGCGTCAAGACGCTCAGATCGCAGGCGACAAAATCGCGTTGGTCGGGCATTCGCGGACAGGCAAAGCGGCCTTGTGGGCAGGTGCTCTCGATGATCGGTTTGGGATGATTGTCTCAAACAACTCAGGGCAAGGGGGAGCCGCGTTAGCGCGACGTCGCTTTGGTGAGACAGTTGCCGCCTCCTACTCCCTCTCGGGCAGCTGGTATTGCAAGAACTACGAGCAATACGGAAACAACGAAGCGGCACTTGCGGTTGACGCACATTTGTTGATTGCCGCTCTTGCGCCACGACCGGTCTACGTAGCCAGCGCGGAACTCGACGGTTGGGCGGATCCACGCGGTGAATTCCTAGCCGCAAAACATGCGGAACCCGTCTATCAATTATTTGGAAAAATTGGCATTGGCAGCCACATCAACTCGGATGAAATGCCAGCCGTCAACGCTCCTGTTGGTGATGCGGTGGGCTATCACGTGCGCAGTGGTGATTATGAGATTACGGAGTACGATTGGGAGCAATACATGCGCTTTGCCGATCGCCATTTTAAGATCGTCCAGTGATTTGCTCACCGTGGACTGACGCGTCGCTCGCAGTAGGACTGCAGCAGCTAATTCCTAAAAACGCAACGATTGACAAACCTGTATCTACCAGTTCGTGGGGCCACAGCGCTAACCAGCGATAATCTTGCGGGAACAACTTCGCCAACCACGGTTCGAGGAACAACTCCCAGCCGCTAACCACATGCAGCAACCAGAATCCCACGCCGAGACTCATCGAGATCAACGCGGCAGCTGTCGAGGTTCTGCGAATGAACAAGCCAAGCACAAAAGGTGCAAAAAGACCAACCAGTGACAGGGAATAGGAGGACTCGACCAGTTCATAAGTTCCCTCTCCAAGCAGCGCGATCACAGTCGACGCGATGACGATGACCAGCACACTCAGTCGTTGATGGCGAAGTGCTCGATCAACGCTTGGCTTCGTTGAGTAACGCTCGCAAACTGGGCCAACGAGATTTTGCGCCAGCACAGCAGCAGGAGCCAGAACGGCGGAGACAACCGTTGAAAGGACTGTGGATACGATGGCTAGGACAAATATCAACAGCAACGTGGGATTCAACAACTTGCTGGCGAGCAAAGTAACCACGCCCTCAGTCGGAACATCTTGAAATAACAACGCTGCTGATAAACCGGCCAAAATTGGAAACGCTCCCATCGCAAGATATCCCGCGGCACCTAGCAGGCAGGCGCGGCGAGCGACTCGGTCAGAGCGCGACGAGCAAATGCGCTGCAGTAGATCTTGTACGGGTAAGTTTCCGAGCGAGCCAATGGCCAGCGCCGTAACGGCCGCCATCCAACCTGCTTGGCGATGCGAGTCGTCGCTAATTTCCCACATCGCTGCCTCTGGCCCGCTGCGAAGCTCATCGACGCCGTGCCAAACGCTGCCCGCACCAAGTTCCATCAGGATCTCAAAACCGAGGACGAGTAAACCGACCACGATCAATAACATTTGAATGGTATCGGTCCAGGTTACGGACCACATGCCGCCCATCAACGTGTAGCTCGCCGCCAGCCCGGCGACTCCAATGACCCCTGCCGCCATGGGTAAACCAAAAAGCTGATCCAACATGGTGGCGAGTGCAACATATTGCGCAGCAATCCACCCAAAATAACTCGGAACGAGAATCGAGGCGCTTAACAACTCCGCGCTCTTGCCATACCTCTGCCGAAAGAAGTCCGGGATGGTCAACAGTCCAAGCCGCCAGACCGGGCCCGCGATCAATAGCCCTGCAATCAACAGACACAGGCTGATCCCAAATGGATCGAGCATCGCGCCGCGTACACCCCGTTGAGAGACTTCATCCGCGGTCGTCATGAGTGATTCAGCGCCAAACCAGGTGGCGATGATGGTCAGCGTCGCCAGGCTTGTCGGCAAGTTGCGTCCGGCCACTACATAGTCTTCGACGTTTTGAATGCGCCGCTGGGCAATGAAACCAATCACAAGCATGGCGATCGCATAAATTGCAAGCACGCTGGCGAATACAATTGCAAGTGAGTTGGGTAATGGTTCCATCAGATCCCTGTTAGCCGTTGTTCCAAGTGGGCGCGCTCGACCGGTGACTGACAAACGGCAAGCGCTCGATGAAAGTATTCGCGACTGCGCACCGCATCTCCCGCTTGATGATAAAGCTCTCCGATGACGGCCCACCAAAGGGGATAGGATTTGGGAAGTAGTTTTTCATCGTAGGCATGAAGTCGTTGAAGCGCAACGGCGGGACCATACAATTGTGCTTCGACAATGGCTAAGTTGAGCGTCTGTGCAGGCCCTGGAAGGCGTTGTTCGAGTATCTGGTAGAGTTGAAGCAGTTTCGGCCAATCGGTTTCGGCGACGCTGGGAGATCGACAATGTTCCCATGCGATCGCAGCTTCGATATGGTATCGTGAAAGTTCGTCGCCGTTGGCCGACAGCTCCATCCAGCGCATGCCTGCATGAATCCAGTTGGCATCCCACTCGCGACGATCTTGATTGGCGAGCAGTATTGTGCTCCCCGTTGGATCCGTTCGCGTCCGCAGTCGCGCCGCGTGGAAGGCCATCATCGCTAACAGCGCATACGTCTCGGGAGTGCGTCCAATTTTGTGATTGGCCAACAATTCAGCCAAGCGAATCGCTTCCTGGCACAGTTCAACGTGAATTGGTTCGGGCGAGCGCGCCGCAAAATGCCCTTCGTTAAAAAGAAGATAGATGACGGTGTGAACAGAAGCTAAACGCAATTGCATCCAGGGATGGTTGAGCGCTTCAAGTTCAAGTGCTTGTTCACGCAAATGTTGGCGAACGCGTTCAACTCGCTTTTGCGCATTTTCGGCCGACAAAAACAGTGCCCGCGCAATCTCGGAAGCACTAAAACCGCACACGGTTTTTAATGCAAAGGCCACGCGCGCTTCTTCTGGCACACTGGGGTGGCAGCACAGGAATAACATCCGCAGCGACTCGTCACCGATTTCATCAGCAATGAAAATCGGGGAATCGGTCGGTTCAACCGGCGTAGTACAGGAGCGCTGTCGTTCGCTGAGAAAGCGACCATGCAGCCGTTGGCGGCGAAGTGCATCGATAGCAAGTCGCCGCGCGGTTTGAAACAGCCAGGCTGCTGGGTCGTCAGGGATACCCCCTTCACCCCATTTGCGGAGAGCCCGCTCCATGGCCGTCTGGACGATGTCTTCGACAAGCTCCAGATGTCGCGTACCAATGGAACGAGTAAGCACGCTCACGATTCGCCCATACTCGTGGCGAAAAAAGTGTTCGACGAGCTCGTCCGCAGCTTTCACTCAGTTGTATCCTGCAAATTCACGGATTTCGATGGCTCCTCCAACGGTCACGATCGGACACTCGCGGGCGATGGAAACAGCCGCATCGTAGTCGTCGGCTTGAATGACCGAATAGCCACCCAACATCTCTTTGGCTTCTACATAAGGACCATCCGTTACCACGCCCCCCGGCTGTAGCACGCGCCCCGTAGGCTGGAGCGCATCCCCTCCATCCAAAATGTTATTTTCAAATTTTTTGAACCAGTCGCCCCACATCGCTAGAAATTGTTGCATTTCCTCGGGCGAAGGAGCTTCTTGCGGTTGAGCTGAGTCGCGATAAACGAGTAAAAACTTGGCCATTTTTTTCCTCCGGAACTTCATTGACGGCGTGCCATTGTCTCGTTACCAACGTGGAACGAGCTTAATTCAATGGCCACTAGAATCAACGACGAACGAGTGAATGGAATTCCGACATCATGATTGAACAATTTTTTTTGATTTCGGAGAGATCATATTCAGTTTTCTGCCAAATGTGACCAGTTCCTGCGTTAATCTTTTCAGAGTTCCCCCTCGACCTTTTTTCAAATCCTCGATGACGCGGCTAATTTTGGGGCAACTGGTTGAATCTCGCTTTTTAGCAACCCGCCTTGCCTCATCGGTTCGCCGTAAACGGTATAATGTGGCACATGGTTTGCTCTTTTAGGGGGTTTGCGTGTTCCGCTGGCACGCAAGCGAGCAATCATGTGGCTGTGCAGTTGAAAATGCAGCAGCAGCTCAAGTAGCGCGAGACGAGCAGCCGTACGCTGCGGATCTTGGAAGCGAAGTTAGCTCTCTAAGCAATTTGAATCTGCAATCGGAAGTAAATGGAACGATGAGTGTTTTGGGGCGAGAGAAGGGACTGAAGATCACCTTAATCAGTCTGCATGGTTTAATCCGTACAAACTGCCCAGAGTTAGGAAAAGATGCAGACACGGGTGGGCAAGTAAAATATGTGCTCGAGCTGGCGAGGGAATTGGCGGCAAACTCGAACGTTCGCGAAGTGGAGTTGCTAACGCGTCAAATCATCGATCCCAAGGTGAGCGACGACTATGCAAAGATCGAGGAACCCATCTGCGAAAATGCGAGAATCATAAGGATTCCATTTGGTCCCAAACGCTATCTACGAAAAGAAGCTTTGTGGCCGTACATCGAGATGTTCGTCGATCAAACCCTCGTTCACTTCCGTCGCACGCAGATTCCCGACATCATCCATGGTCATTACGCCGACGCAGGCCTTGCCGGGGCACAACTCGCTCGACTACTCCACGTTCCATTCATCTTCACGGGCCATTCGTTGGGACGCGTGAAAAAACAACGGCTTTCACTGGGAAGTGCAAGTGCGGAGGGGCTGGAACGCAAATACAAGTTTACGGTGCGTTGTGAGGCTGAAGAAACAGCGCTCGAAACGGCATCGATGGTAGTCACAAGCACCAGTCAGGAAGTCGAGCAACAGTACGAACTGTATGACCACTATGAGCCGTCGCGGATGGAAGTGATTCCTCCTGGCGTTGACCTCGATTCGTTCTCGCCGCCGCGCGAAGATTGGCAGACACCCGAGGTGGCTCATGAGTTAGCTCGATTCCTGCGACAGCCTGAAAAGCCGATGATCCTGACGATGGCTCGGCCCGACGAGCGCAAAAACTTGGGGAAGCTGGTTGAAGTCTATGGCAAAAGCGCTCAGTTGCAAGAGCTGGCCAACGTCGTTTTGGTCATGGGGACGCGCGACGACCTCCGCGAACTTCCCAGGCCCCAACAACATGTTATTAACAACGTACTGTACCTGATCGACAAGTACGATCTCTACGGCAAGATAGCTTATCCCAAACAGCATTCACCTACCGATATCGCCGATCTCTATCGACTCGCCGTTCTTCAACATGGCGTCTTTATCAACCCGGCGCTCACCGAACCGTTTGGACTGACGCTGTTGGAAGCCGGCGCGACTGGGCTTCCGATCATTGCAACGCATGATGGAGGACCTCGCGATATCATCGCCAATTGCGACAATGGTCTGCTGATCGACCCGCTGGATGATGTCGCGATTGAAAAGGCACTGATGCGGGCGCTGACCGAACCGGAGCAATGGGAACGTTGGTCATTAAACGGCATTGCGGGAACGCGCAAGCACTATGCCTGGTCGAATCACGCCAACCGCTATTTGAGAGACCTCGACGATATCCTCGCCCACTCACCAATCCCAGCTTTGGTGGATTCGCCAAAATCGCGGCGATTGCCTGAGTTCGATCGCATCATTGTCACCGATCTCGACAATACGCTCACTGGCGATGATGAAGCACTTGCCGAATTTAAAGAGCTGATTTGTGGCAATGATCACATTGGGTTTGGAATTGCTACTGGTCGACGACTTGACGACGCTTTGCAAATGATCGAACACTTGGGTTTGCCAAGGCCTGACGTCTTAAATACGGATGCAGGCACTCAACTTCATTACGGCAAAAACCTAACGCCGGATGTGAGTTGGCAGAAGCAGATCGGGTATGCTTGGAGACCCAACGAAATTCGCGAACTGCTCGATCCGATTCAAGGCCTGTACCTTCAATCGGAGGATCATCAGTCGGATTTTAAGATCAGTTACGAGATCGATCCAGAGGTAGCCCCGACGATTCTAGAGCTTAAGAAAATGATGCGTGGCGCTGGGTTGCGTGCTACAGTTAACTTGTCTTTGCGGATTTACTTGGATATCGTCCCTGTGCGCGGGGGGGCGGACCTGTCCATGCGGCATTTGCTGTACAAATGGGGATTTTCACCCGACAAAGTGCTGGTTGCAGGCGACTCCGGAAACGACATTGGCATGTTACTTGGTCGAACGCTGGGAGTAGTGGTTGCAAACTACAGCCCGGAATTGGAGCGTCTCCGCAATCGACCTCGCATCTACTTCGCTAAAGCTTCCCATGCGCGGGGAATTATTGAAGGGATTGAATATTACCACTTTTTGACAGACATTGTTATTCCGAATGATCAGCTCGAGCCATAGTCCGTTTCCCCCTAGCCAGTCCAACGACTTCAGGCGCGACCAAGACTATGATGCACAGCTATCGCTTCAGCGTCTTTGGCCGCGATTGCAATCGCTTTGGGATGCGCTAAATACCGAGGATGCGATTCGTCGCGAATTCGAAGAGCGTTTGGTCGTTCATTGGCCGAGCTTATTCCAACTGCTGCGCACGCTCTACGGCTCACGCTACGATTTCTTCTACCATCTTGAACAGATATTGACGACTGCCGCTTCGGCATGGTCCGATCGACCGGAGTCATTGCGAGCGATGGACCGCGTTCGCTTGAATCAACCCGAGTGGTTTTCGTCAGAGCAGATTGTGGGAGGCGCTTTGTATGTGGATCTGTTCAGTGAAAACCTGGGACAACTCAGGCAGTCGATTGGCTACTTCAAAGAGCTGGGCCTGACCTATTTGCACTTGATGCCGCTCTTTGCCGTGCGCCCCGGTAATAACGATGGTGGCTATGCCATCAGTAACTATCGATCGGTCGATCCGCGGTTGGGAACGATCGATGACTTGCGGCAGCTGGCCGACGAACTTCGCGAAGTTGGCATTTCACTCGTTCTCGACTTTGTCTTCAATCACACGTCAGATGACCACGAGTGGGCCATGCAGGCTCAGGCTGGGGATCGCGAATACCAAGATTACTACTTCATCTTTCCCGATCGGACGGAACCCGATAAATACGAGCGCACCCTGCGTGAGATCTTCCCAACGGTACGCCGCGGCAATTTCACTTGGCACGACGGAATGCGCCAATACGTGTGGACCACGTTCAATAATTTTCAATGGGATTTAAACTACCGCAATCCTGCCGTATTTCGGGCGATGTTGGACGAGTTGTTGTTTATCGCCAGCACCGGGATCAATATCCTACGACTTGATGCCGTTGCATTTATTTGGAAAGAGTTGGGGACCAGTTGTGAGAACTTGCCACATGCACACACGGTCATTCAAGCATTCAACTGTGTTGCCAGAATTGCCGCACCAAGTCTATTGTTTAAATCGGAAGCGATTGTTCATCCGGATGACGTGATTAAGTACATCAGTCCGGACGAGTGTCAGATATCCTATAACCCGACGTTGATGGCGCTGCTGTGGGAGTCGCTGGCCACTCGGGAAGTCAAGCTGCTCACACGTTCGCTCAGTCATCGCCATCGGTTACCAAGTGGAACTGCGTGGGTGAATTACCTGCGATGCCACGATGACATTGGTTGGACGTTCGACGACGGTGATGCAGCCGCTTTGGGGATCAATGCGTATGATCACCGTCAATTTCTGAATCGTTTTTATACCGGTCAATTCCAAGGCTCTTTCGCGCGTGGCGTGCCTTTTCAGGAGAACGTCGACACCGGGGACATGCGGATCGCAGGTACGCTTGCATCGCTAGCTGGGCTCGAGTTGGCAATCGAAGTCGGGTCTGAACATGACAAAGAGTTGGCGATCCGCCGCATGCTGTTGCTGCAGGCGATCACGCTCAGCATCGGAGGTATCCCGCTCCTCTACCTGGGAGAAGAGTGGGGAATGCTCAATGACTATGATTTTGTAAAGGACCCTGCCAAGGCGGGAGATACCCGTTGGATTCATCGCCCCAAAATGCAGTGGGAATTCTTACAGGAATTAGAGGGCGCTGACAGTGCGACCAATGGCTCGCTCCGCAAACGCATCTTTCGCTCATTGCAGAAACTCATCGCAACTCGCAAGAGTCTGCCCGCGTTCGCAGGGCAGCAGATGGATTTGGTCCCTACGAAGAACAATCATGTACTTGGTTTTATTCGCAGCCATGGAGCCTTTCGAGCGATTGTTCTAGCCAATTTCTCCGAACATCCCCAGTCGATCAGTGGCAACCAACTGCGGACGGCAGGATTGGGACGCTTTTTCAATGACGCCTTGTCGGGAAAGACCTTTGGAACAAGTGATGACGTACAATTAGACCCCTATGCCTGCCTCTGGCTCTCACGCGCATAGCACTGCAATTAATCAGAGATTAAATCAGAGAATCACGCAGGATGGAATTCGCGGACCATGATGGATACTCCACCGAAAATCCTAGCTACGGATCTCGACGGCACCCTCATTCCCCTAGCCGGGAACACCGATAACGAACGCGATCTACATCGGTTAGTGCAAGAGCTAGCGGCGGCCGAGATGCAATTGATGTTTGTCACCGGCAGGCATTTTGCCTCCGTGCAGCGCGCGATGGTGCAGTACCAATTACCCACTGCTGATTGGATCATCTGTGATGTGGGCACCACGTTGTACCGTCGGCAAGCTGAAGGGGACTATCAACCTTCCAAACGATTCGCCAAACACCTTCAACAGATCATAGGTGATTTTCCAGTCGAAGATGTTGCCCGGCTTCTGTCGCGGATCGCTGCATTGCGGATGCAAGAGTCGGAGAAACAAGGGCGTTTCAAACTCAGCTATTATTGTGATTCGGACCAGTTAGCTCATTGTGTCGAGCTGATTGAACAGGTCGTACACGAACACCAATTGCCCTACTCCGTGATCTCGAGTGTGGATCCGTTTGAGTTCGTCGGACTGATTGATCTACTTCCAAGAAATGCGTCAAAAGCATACGCTCTTGAGTGGTGGTCATCCAGTCTCGGCTTGAACTTGCACGACGTGGTCTTTGCGGGCGATTCGGGCAATGATTCCGCCGCCTTGGGAGCCGGCTATCGAGCGATCGTCGTGGGCAATGCCGCCCCCGAGGTACTCATCGCGGCGCAACAAGCGCACGCGGCGGCTGGACTGCGTAACCGTATTTATGCGGCACAAGCACCGGCGACCAGCGGTGTGCTGGCAGGCTTACGGCATTACATGGATATACGCTCGAACGAATGAAGTACGAAATGGACTTTCAAGCAAATGAATGAGAACGTTTTTGCCGTTGGACCAACCCCACGTACGATCCGTGACGCCAGTGGAAAAGTGCAATCCGTACCCGCCGGATGGGAGTTGCTCGCACCCGGAGATGCCGCGCTAACTCGTCGAGTGAAAGCGGCAGGTCAACATTGGATCGTACAGGAAAAGAAGGGAAATAAGTTCTTTTCCCGTGGTTTGTGGGCACCATCAGAAACGATCGAGCGAATTCGAATCGATCTGGAGTCGGAGCGAGCGCATCCATCGTTTGCCAAACGCAAAGTTGCCAGCGCTGTGCGGCGCGACAAAGTTCAAGCAGCCTACGTCGAAGATTTTCAGGGGGCAGTCGTCACCTTTCTCAATTTTCACTCGGTGCATGCAGAACTCGGCCTGCGTTTGGCGGAGAAAGTTACCAGGCATGCGACTCCGGTTGGTAGTGGCACCGTAGCGCGTACTCAGCGCATACCCATCGAGCGGCGTGCTGAATCGGCAGTGATCGCCTGGCTACGGCATCAAACAACTGCCTACGATTCGATGGCCATCCGTCGCGTGAAGGGAGAACGTCGCGAAGTGCGCCGGCAGCTTGCTGCTCATTCCCGTCAACTGTTGGCGAGCTACCGGCGCGGAGAATCACCTTCGCCCAACTGTTCGCTGCTTAAATCACTACAGTCAGAGTCAGCATCAGAGCCAGAGTCAGAGTAGACGCGGCCTAAGCAGTTCGTGCCTTACGGCCCGATAGGCCGCACCCACCATCTAAACATCTTTGATTGTGATTTCACATGTAAAATATGCCGTTGGGAGAGCGAGGCTCCTGCCGAGCTTTTACGGGCAGCGAGCTAACGTCCACAAGCCAATCGAGTACAGCCCCTTGCCTGTGAACGGCAGGCGGCGGCCGGAAAAGGCTCCGCAGGAGCGTCGCCCCACCGCTCTAAACATCTTTTTCATTCCGGTAAGCGTTTATTTGGCGGTAAACAGATGTGTGTGCCCCCGATTTTTTCTTGGGTGGTGTTGTGACGGCTCGCGATTTTTTGCGGGCCTTGATCCAATCATCGTCCCATAGT
>JBGSUV010000038.1:0-2286 GCA_041753315.1 Pirellulaceae bacterium
TTCTTTGAGTGTCCGTTTGAAGCGATTGCGTGGGATGAAGGCGAGCGATAAGCTGGATCGTCAGAACACGCAGAACCAAGCCGTGAACCGAAGCGGCGAAGTTGGGCGGTCTTGAAATGGAAAATGTTTCGTCGCCGCTCGATTACGGCGACCGTTCTGTCTCCCCCGATCCATCAGCAAAAGGAGCGATATGTCTAGGCTACTGATCTTCGCAATGCTATCGCTTTGGTCAAACGCAATATGTGCTGGAATCGATCCAGATACTGTGCAGCTAACCGTCTCGAATGATCATCCGGAAGCGGTGGTATTCGCCATATGCACTCCTGGTGCAAGCGGTGTTGATGAAGTCTTTATTGCCGTGCCTGGCAAGAGGGGTGTTTTTAACATCCCGATCCCATACAGCAAGCACGATCGATATGTGATCGTCTATGACGCTGTAAGAATGAATGACAAGACCTTACGCGCAAAACCCTACAAAATTAAAGCAACCGAAAGGCTTTCGATTTTGCAGGACAGAGACAGGCATTTTGCAATCGCATACTTTACGAGTTCTGTGCAGAGAGATGGCGACGATAGAAGGTACAATTTAACATCCCCTGAGAACAACGATCAAGTTGTACTTCAACGAGGAAGCACATCACCTGATATGATCTGGGGTGACTACCAAGCCATTGCTGAACAAGACTGACAGAACCATGCGTGCAACGAAGTCGCCGGGCCAGCCAAACTTACAAAACAATCAACCTCGGCGACTCGCTGAACGCCGTCGTTCGCCGACTAAAGAATTCGGAAATCGCTAATCTCGACGACCATCGACTCAGCGTCGATCAAGAAGAACGCTCGAAGAGGTTGCTCGTCGATGTAGTACAAACCTTCCGACAGAAAATTTCCCTTTTCGGCTGGATCATTCTCCAACTGACGTCGAATTGCTTCCGCTGCTTGCAACACCAACACCGCTGATCCGACGAATTCCGCGATTCGTAAAAGCTCTGCAGCAGCGTCCAGCGAAAATTGAACATCGTATATCACTCGGCAACTCCGCCCCTGACTTTCGCCGCCACTTGAGCCCACGACAGGCGTTTTCCGTCTTGGCTCGCTCGGCTTCGTGCTCGTTCAATCTCTGCCTCGGTCGGAGGACGCCGGACAACGCCAATCGTTTGCCCCTGCGCATCGACCAGCTCGATTGGACCCTCGCTGCTTCGGATGCGTTCGGCAATCTCTTCGGCTATCGCTACTTTTGTCATGGTTTGCTCCCTAGGTTGACGTCATTATATCTTCAGATGGGACGTTCGGCTATATTGGTCCATAGGCTCGAAACGCTTCGCCCATCCATGAAAGATGTGGCGAACCAAGGAATGAACCCAAGTCGCCGGTCGCGCCTTTAGTTACATCAACATCAAAATCGGCGACTGGGTTATGGCCGCCGTTGTACTGGCCTAACGGGGAAGCTTCGTCAGTAACAGCTATAACGAGTAGATCTTGAGTATCACGATTCAGCAGATCTTTCAGTCGCACTTACCGCAGTTGTTGCGAAGCCAACAACCGCTGTCGCGCAACATGCTGCGTGCTGCATGCCGAATCCGCGATTGCAGAACTTCCGAGATGGGGACACATCTCCGACGCTGCCCGTTGGGACACGTCTCTTACGAGGAAAACAACTCGTGTAAACATCGCTTTTGTCAACAATGCAATGCACTTGAACGAGAAACCTGGCTCCAGCGTTGGACGAAGCGACTTCTCCCCTGTCCGCACCATCACGTTGTCTTCACCGTGCCGCACGATCTGCTCGATCTATGGCGCTATAACAAACGCACGTTCGCTGGCTTTCTGTTTACTGCCGCCAGTGAGTCGTTGCGTGAATTGTTGGCAGACCCCAAGTACTGTGGGGCGCGGGTGGGACTGCTTGCCGCCTTGCACACCTGGAGTCAAACGCTCGCCGCGCACGTGCATCTGCACGTGTTGGCAACGGCCGGTGGACTCAACGAACAGACCGGTCGCTGGCAAGCAGCGACCCGCGACTGCTTATCGCCACGCAAGGTACTGATGATCATCTTTCGCGGCAAATTTCGAGCGTTGGTGCTGGCAGCACTCAACAGCGGTGAGCTCAAACTACCGCCAGGGATGCAGCCCAATTACTGGCAAAACACACTCAATCGCCTGGGGCGATTGCCGTGGAATGTCAAAGTGTTTGGCCGTTATCAGCATGGACAAGCCGTGGTGCGGTACTTGGCCCGCTATCTGCGAGGCGGTCCCATTGGCAATTCGCGGCTGATCCACGCTGACGAA
>JBGSUV010000039.1:0-116403 GCA_041753315.1 Pirellulaceae bacterium
TCGCTATCAGCGAACGTACTTGTTCAGCCAGGGAAATCGGTTCAAGCAGCGAAGCATTCATCATGCCCCGCAATTAGAATATTTCGCCTCCCGTCGCTAGATCGCTATACTACTCCCCACACCTTCGGCGAATGTTTACCGGAAGGTTGCAGTCAAGAAGAGATCGACGCTTGCCATCGCGGTTGAATTTTGGTCCCACGGCACGCGTTATTCTTGAGACCTGTCCTAGACCCTTACCTGCAGGAGTTTCGAACACTGGCGGCTCCGGTTGACCTGTCAGATGCCTCATTTTGCCCTTCAGTTGCCTTCTTGTTCTCTTTCTGCCGGCTGCAAACGGATGCGGTTTAGGCTGTAGCAACGGCGTAAAAATTGACGGTAACTTGATGCGTTTCGAGCCGCGTGTTAGCTTATCTCCTCGACATGGCCGTGGAGAGTCGTTTTGGCTTGCCGATCTTTGGGTAGGAGATCTGTAAGGTGAGCGATGGAACCGTGGCAGGCGGATTGGATGTATTCGCTAGGCTAGCTTCTCGTGTGAAGAAGTGGCTGAGTGTCTAACTTGCCAAAGTGTTTTTTTTAGAGATTGGGTCGCATGTCCTCAGATACCAAATTTAAACTCGAGTATGTCTGGCTTGACGGTTACCTACCCGAACCAAACCTCCGCAGTAAGACGAAGATTGTAGACAAAGCACCCAAGTCGGTGGACGACTGTGCTTTGTGGGGTTTCGACGGTAGTTCGACGCAACAGGCCGAAGGTCGTAGTTCCGACTGTGTACTAAAGCCAGTGGCGCTATATCCGGATACCGGTCGCAAGAATGGCTTTCTGGTAATGTGCGAAGTTATGTTGCCTGACATGACTCCGCATCCATCAAACTTCCGTGCTACTGTTGGCGACGACGCTGATCTGTGGATTGGTCTCGAGCAAGAGTACTTCTTCTATGAAAGTGGTCGTCCGCTAGGTTTTCCAGAGAATGGATACCCAGCGCCACAGGGGACTTACTACACCAGTGTTGGCTACGAAGCCGTAGGGGATATCGCTCGTCAAGTTGTAGAAGAGCACATCGACATCGTTTTGGATGCCGGCATTAACATCGAAGGCATCAATGCAGAAGTTGCCAAGGGACAATGGGAGTTCCAGATTTTCGCCAAAGGATCGAAGAAAATTGGTGACGACATGTGGATCGCTCGTTACCTGTTGATGCGAGTGGCTGAAAAGTATGGTCTGAATATTGAACTGCATTGCAAGCCGATCAAGGGTGATTGGAACGGTTCTGGAATGCACTGCAATTTCTCTACCAAGTACATGCGAGAGACCGGTGGCGAAGCATACTTCATGAAGTTGATGGATGCGTTTGAAAAGTACGCAAACGAACACATCGCAGTTTACGGTCCAGACAACCATCTGCGATTGACTGGTCTGCACGAAACACAGTCGATCGACAAGTTCAACTGGGGTGTTGCCAATCGCGGTGCATCGATCCGCGTGCCTCACTCATTTATGAACAGCGGTCACAAGGGTTACCTCGAAGACCGACGTCCGAATTCGCAAGCCGACCCATACAAGATCGTCTCGCGCGTACTGAAGACGATTCAATCGGTCAGTGTTTAGTTCTAAAGTAACGGAATATCTTTCCGGCTATGAGAAACTTGGCGAAAGTTGACCGTTTGGATTTACAATAGGAACGCCGCATCCAACTCGATGCGGCGTTTTTTCGTTGGGACCGAGTGGTTCTTTAGGGCGTTAGTGACTTCTTACTCTAGGCGGAGTGATGCACGAAGCAAAGAATACCCAGCGCGCGTTAGTGCGCATTGGATTTGATGGTCGCGTTCACAAGTTGTTTCGTGGGCCAGAGGCGGAGACGCGTTTCGCAAACGAATGCCGTGTGCTCAAGTACCTTGAGTCGCGCAAATGTCCCTTTGTGCCGCGACTGCTTGACGCCAATGCAGAGACGCTCGAAATGATTACCTCCAACTGTGGCGCTCGCGTGCAGCACATCAACGAGGAGCGAGTCGCAGAGCTCTTCAAGGAACTTGAGAAGTTTGGTGTTCGTCACGACGATCCGTTTTTGCGCAATATCACTTACCGTGCAACAGATGGTCGCTTTTGCATAATTGACTTCGAATTTGCGGAGATACTTGATCCAGCCGCCGAGGTCGATCCGTCCGTTCAGTCGACGGCATCTCATAGTACAGCTAAACGCGTTGCTTGGTCGGGTAAAACGGATCGAGGACGTTTTCGTCCGAACAACGAAGATGCGTTCTTGGCAATGTTGCTCGACCAAAAAGGAATTCGTTACCTCGGTAAAACCGGCGAGGCCTCACTCGACGAAGCCGATTTTTTGTTTGCCGTGAGCGATGGCATGGGTGGGGAAAGATCGGGGGAATTTGCCAGTCGCATTGCAATGGAAAAAATCACGTTGCAACTTCCAAAACAGTTTGGGTTGCGAGAAGATCGTTTTTCGGCGTACAGCGATGAAATACTGCTTTCGTTGTTCACCAGCATTCACCAGGAGATGCTGCGGCTTGGTCGATTCGATCCCAATTGCAAGAACATGGGAGCTACCTTGACGCTGGCTTGGTTTCGCCGCGGGCGGGTCTACTTTGGGCATATTGGTGATAGCAGGCTCTATCATTTGCCTGGTGCGGGAGCGATGAAGCAGATCACAGAGGATCACACTCACGTTGGATGGCTGCGTCGTTGCGGTCAAGTGAACGAACGTGAGGCTCGTTTCCATCCCCGCAAGAATGTCCTAACGCAAGCACTTGGCGCAGGACACCGCTATCTAAATCCACACTTGGGAGTTGTTGACTATGAACCCGGGGATCAATTTGTGTTGTGCACCGATGGAGTGACCGAAGGGTTGTGGGATCGCGGAATTGAGGAAATTGCCAGAGGCAGTCACACGTCCGAGCGCCCGTCGCTGGCCGAGAGACTTGTGGCCGAAGCCGTTAGCGAGTCCGGGCGCGACAATGCTACGGCGGTTATCGTCAACGCCCTGTAGTAGAGCACTCAGTCAAGCAGGTAGTGGAGCACTAACTAAAGCTCTCCCTCGATTGTTTGTAGTTTGTAGTGGAACACGCTTGCTAAAGCTTCCTCCCAAAGCTCCTTCAATTCTCATGTCTGCGTCCTTCTTTGAGTCCCAGGTGTTCGAGCCATTTTCGGGTACGAGCTTGGGCTTTGGTTTGGCCTTCGATTTCAACGACCGCTGAGGTTGCAGACTTTCTCGCTTGTTCCAACTCGGTTTCGAGTTGTGACCGCTCGCGGGCGAGCTTTGCCCGCTCCATCGACAAATCAATTTCGGCCTGTCGCAGCTTGTCTTCCCACTCGCGTTGAATCTCTTTCAGTTTTTGCCGTTCTTGATTGACGAGATCGTCGGCGTCTAGCATTTGAGCAATGGCGGCTGCACCAATCGCAACTCCATCGCGAGCGCTGGATTGTTGTTCGATGATTGATTGAAGTTCCGCAATCTCACGATCACGGCGGTCGATTTCCTTTTGGGTAGCGATGAGGATATCCTCGACTTCGAGGTGTTTGAGTAAGTTTGTTTCATCCGTAGTCCCATCTTCGATTGCAGCGTCGGCGTCAAGTTGCTGCATGATCAACTGTTTGCGTTCTTCCCAACTGAGGCTTTCCTGGTTGAAGCTGACATGGGGTGCGGTGGAGGTCGCAGTCATTTGATACTTCGCAACTTGACTTGCCAAATCGGAATTTTGAGCTCGCAGGTCCAGTAGTTCTAGCTGTTGATCGTAGAGCTTTTGTTCCAGATTCTCGATTTCGTCCTGGTTTGAGCATGCATCTGAGGTGGCTGTGGCTGCGCGAGCGCTGAGCAGTTCTTCGTAGGTGGTCTGTATCGCGAGCCGTTGTTCCTCTGCGTTTTGCAACTGTTCGCGAAGGGCTATGATTTCCTCTTGCACATCTTGCCGCGTTCCGCACTCCTCCATCTGCTTTGTAAACTGCTCCTCTTTACTTGCAAGTTGTTGTTCGAATTCGACGATTTGTCGTTGCGCGTCGGTAAGCCGTTGTTCCGTGTATGCTAGTTGTTCGTTGCTGCGAACCAGTTGCTCTTCGGCACTTGTCAGCTGCTTTTCAGCGCTTGTCAGTCGTTCTTCGGCACTTGTCAGTCGCTGTTCGGCGCTTGTCAATTGCTCTTCGGTACTTGTCAGTCGCTCTTCGGCAGTTGTCAATTGCTCTTTTTTACATGTCAGAGTCTGTTCGGTATCAACAATTTGCTCCTTGGCGCAACTGAGTAGTTTTTCGGTATCGAAGAACTGCTGCTGGCTTTGGGCAAGTTCAGCTTGGAGTGAGGCAATATGCTGGCGTTGTGCATCCAGTTCGCGTTGTAGCTCCGCTTCGACTTGCATATCGCGTTCGGCAATCGCAGCCAGTAGTTCAGCCCGCTGATTGCGGAACTGTACAGCGAGTGTCTTTCGTTGGCGGGAGAGCCGCGCTTTCAGCTCCAGGGTCTGGGCAAGTTCGGATTCAAAAAAACGGCGTTGTTCTTCGACTTGTTGGGTTTGTCGCGTTAAGTCGTTTGTCAACTGGTTGGCGGTGGCTAGCTGTTGTTGGAGTTCGCGAGTAGCAGATTGCTCAAAGGAGCTCACGATCTGGGCTTGCCAAGCCGCCAGTGACGAGTCCAGCGTATTGTTGATCAGGCCGCACAGAGCATCATGAGTTTCGCGGGGCTGATGTTCAGAATTTTGGTCCTCTGTAGATGGTTGCCCGCTGCCTTGCGCTTGAGAAACAAGGAGGTCGATGGTATCGAGCAGGTCTTGTTTCAATTCGGTCGGCAACAGCACCGACATTTTTCCGTTGCGTTTAGCCGCTGAATTGCCACATGCTTCTATCCGTTTCTTCAGAGTTGAGGTTAGGGCGTTGATGTCAGGCGTGGATGTTGTTTCGGTGGTCATGATGAGAAAGCCTGCGAGAGAAAACTCGAACCCATTCGAACCATACGTTTTTTTCTGAGGGGAGGCAAAAAATCTGCGAGGAAGCTGTTCTAGCTACTCAATGATGCCTCTAGGCTAAACGCCGGTTGTAGCGATAATGATCAAACTGGGGTGCGGGCACGGTGGTTACCGCCGATTACGCTTTATTCTTTGAACCAATTCAACCTTGATGGGCGCGGCGGATGGCCAAGAAAAAGAATCAGGCTGACGGCGAAGAACTCGACTTTGAGCAGTCCCTTGAGGAGTTGGAGACGATTGTTCGCCGATTGGAGCAAGGTGGCGGAGCACTGGAGGAAGCGCTGGCTGACTATTCGGTAGCAATCCAACTCTTGAAAAACTGCCATCAGCGATTGGAATCGGCCGAGCGGCGAGTCGAAATTCTCAGCGGGGTTGACGCTCAAGGAAACCCGGTGACTCATCCTCTAGAGAATTCTGCCCCCTCTACTTTGGTGGAGAAGCAGGAGTCCCGCAGTGACCGCCGTTCTGCTCTACCGGGGGCTGGGAGCAAACGGAAACCGGTCGACGATGAAAACGTCTTGTTTTAAAGCGTTTTGGTCACCAGAAATTTCGATACCCCTGTCTCCTCCAGTCCAAGAATCCTGAATGTCCTCTGAGCAACTTGAAAACCCATTGATTTCACTTCAACCAATGCAATCGGCGATTGAAGCTGCTTTGGATCGTGTCACTGCTTCAGTTCCGGGAAGTCCAGAACGCCTGACATCAGCGGTGCGATACAGCGTGCTGGCCCCTGGCAAGCGAATGCGACCGCTCTTGACGCTGCTCGCGTGCGAAGCGGTTGGAGGTGACTGGCACGATGCGTTACCAGCAGCCTGTGCGGTGGAGCTGATCCATGTCTATTCGTTGATTCACGATGACTTGCCTGCAATGGACAATGATGAATTGCGCCGCGGTCGACCGACTTGTCACATTGAATTTGATGAGGCGACCGCGATTTTGGCTGGGGACTGCCTACAAATGTTGGCAATTGAAACGTTGGCCCACGAACTACCCGCAGATAGGGGGCTTCGCTGCTGCCAAATTCTCTCGCAGGCGTCGGGACGGGCCAATTTAGTAGGTGGGCAGGCTGATGACTTGGCCGCCGAGGGGCGTTTTGGTCCGATTGACGCACAACTTGCCCAGCCCGTGGAATTCCTCAAAAGCATACATCGTCGCAAGACAAGTGCGCTGATTGAGGCCAGTCTACAGCTTGGAGGGGTGGCAGGAGGAGCCAGCTTGGATCATCTTAGAGCATTGGTCGAGTATGGTCGTGCTATTGGTTTAGCTTTCCAGATTGTGGACGATTGCTTAGACTTGGAAAGCACACCCCAACAAATGGGTAAAATGACGAAAAAAGATAGTGAGTTGGGTAAATTGACGTACCCAGGCTTGCTGGGGTTGAGTGAATCTCGCAAGCTCGCTCAGCAACTCTGTAGTGATGCACGCTCAGCGATTACGGTTTTTGGAGAGCGCGGTGAAGCGCTCGCACGACTTGCCACATTTGTTGTGGAAAGGAGAAAGTAGAGAGCCCATGACGAAAATCCTTGAACGAATTGAATCAGCTATCGATCTGCATTCGCTGAGTGCTGCTGAGCTAAAGCAAACAGCGGCTGAAATTCGCGAAGTTCTGTGCGGGCTGCTCAGTATTCGAACCGCACACTTTGCGTCAAATTTAGGGGTCGTTGAGCTCTGTTTGGCTCTGCACAGCGTTTTTGATTTTCGGCAGGATCGGCTGATTTGGGATACTGGACACCAGATTTATCCGCACAAACTGATCACCGGTCGCTATCGCGAGTTTTCTAATATACGTACGCGCGGTGGGTTGATGGGTTATCCAAATCCCGTCGAAAGCGAATACGATCTATTCATGACAGGGCATGCCGGTTGCAGTGTTTCAACTGCACTGGGCTTAAAGAGTGGTGACGATCTGCGGGGTGAGAAGCACCGCAAAAGCGTTGCTGTCATTGGCGACGGTGCCTTTCCATCGGGAATAGTGTTTGAAGCTCTGAACAACGCAGCCGAGCTGAACAGCGATACGTTGATCATCTTGAATGACAATCGGATGAGCATTTGCCCACGCGTCGGTTCAATTGCGCGTTATCTCGATCGTTTGCGAACGAATCCGTTTTACACTGGATTGAAAACAGAAGTGGTGCGCATGCTGAACCACGTCCCTGTGTTTGGCGATCCTGCTGAACGCATGCTGGCACAAATCAAGGAAGGGGTCAAAGCAGGCTTGCATGGGGGCATGTTGTTTGAAGAACTGGGTATTCGCTACGTGGGGCCCATCGATGGGCACGACATTGGCCTGATGCGTAAGTACTTGAAGATGGTCAAGGATCAAGCTGGTCCGGTCCTATTGCATGTGGTGACCGAAAAAGGGCATGGATATCAACCCGCTGCGCAGGATCCGGTCTTCTTTCACACACCGCCAGCTTTCGAGGATGAAGAAGGCAAGGCCAAGATTTTGTCGTTGGGGGGGACACCGGCTTATACCAACTTTGCGCGCGATGCAATTGGCAACGCTATGCGCCGCGATCCTCGCGTGACGGTGATGACCGCCGCGATGTGCCAAGGGAATAAATTGGAACCGGTACGCGAAGAATTCCCAGCGAGATTCTTTGATGTGGGCATATGTGAATCGCACGCAGTTGCATTTGCGGCCGGACATGCCAAGGTGGGCTTGCGACCGATCGTTACGATTTACAGTACATTTTTGCAACGCAGCTACGATCAGATCTTCCAGGAGGCAGCGCTCCAAAATCTGCCCGTCATTTTTATGATGGACCGCGCAGGTTTGGCCGGTGCAGATGGACCGACTCATCATGGTGTGTTTGACATCGGTTACATGCGACTCTTCCCGAACATCACTTTTATGGCGCCAGGTGACGGCAAAGAGCTTGCTCATATGCTCGACTTAGCTCTGACTTGCCCAGGCCCAGTTGCCATTCGTTATCCTAAAGCAGCAGCGGCCGAACTGGATCTCGAAGTGCAACCGATTGAACTTGGCAAAGGGCAAGTCGTGCGCTGGGGAACTGATGGTGCGATTCTTGGCCTCGGACCCATGCTGGAGCTTGCAATTCAAGCTGCGGATGAACTTGCCAAGGTGGGGCTTGATATCGCCGTGATCAACCCGCGTTTCATCAAGCCACTTGATGAGGAGTTGTTGGAGAAGGTTTTTGCCGAATGCAAGTTTGTCATCAGTGCCGAAGAAGGTGCTTTAATGGGTGGCTTCGGCAGTGCGGTGCTCGAATTGGCGTGCGACCGCAATTGGGATACGCGTCAATTCAAGCGTCTTGGTATCCAAGATCAGTTTATTGAACATGGTGAGCGCGAAGAACTGTTGGCTGAGATGGGTATGTCGACTGCCGGTCTAGTACAACTTTGTCGAAGTCTGGCCGCTCAAACGACTCATACGGTCTAAGGCATTTTTTCCTTGGCATCATGGTGCATTGTTCGGTTAGACACAATCTCTTCAATCCTCGTCCTTCATCATAAAAGTCCAGCACATGCAAGCTCAGGCTACTTGGCAATTGGCTGGGCGAAAACGTCCGCGCGTAGTGATCCTCGCTTCCGTGAATCGCCCGCGGGTCCGAAGCGAACTAAGTCGCCTCGAGAGCATTCTGCAAAAATCGGCTGAGATCGTCCAAGTCGATGAAGACGAGTCGTTCAATTTTTCGGAAGCAGAAATCGACCTGACCGTGGTCCTTGGCGGAGACGGTTCCATCCTATCCGCTGCCCGACGTATGGGACTCAGGCAAGTACCGGTGATTGGAGTCAATCTCGGGAGACTCGGCTTTTTGGCTGCACTCGATGAGAACGAACTCGAACGTGTTTGGCCTGAAGTCTGCGAGGGGGCATTTCCGGTGGACGAACATGTCATGTTGCAATGTTCGATCATCCGAGCAAATGACGACCCTGTGGATGTTGTCGCTGCACCGCAATTGGCGTTAAACGAAGCCGCCATCTTGAGCGGCCCTCCCTACTCGATGCTGCAGATCGATTTGGTCGTCGACGGGGGACTAGCGTCGACCTACAACTGCGACGGATTGATCATTAGTACTCCGGTTGGTTCTACAGCTCACAACCTGTCTGCCGGCGGCCCGATCTTACAACGTCGACTGCAGGCCGTGGTGATCAGTCCCATTAGCCCGCACACGCTGACGATGCGTCCAGTGGTGGACCATGCGGATCGAGTTTTCGAGATGATCATTCGCCAAGGCCATGCTTCGGTTTCGGCTGTATTTGATGGTCGCGTCCTTGGGACATTGCAGGAGGGTGATTGTTATCGCATCTCAAAAGCGCCCGTTTCGTTCAAGATGGTGAGCATCCCCGAGCGCGACGAGTACCGAACGCTGCGAGAAAAACTGGGTTGGGGAGGGAATCCGCGCGAGAAAAAATGCTAGCAACAGCACATTGCGCTTGCCATCAAATTGCAGAAACTGCTATGAACCTCTCATCGGTTTCGGAAATTTCGTTTGCAGGGAGGCTGTCTGATGTTCGCTCGCCTATTGCTTGGGTTCTCTTTCTTGTGTGGAGTTGTTGCGAGTAGTCTGCTGGTCGTTGCACAGAATGCCGACGAAAAGTATGAGATTCGCTATAAGCTCAAGCCTGGTGAATTGTTGGTTTCCAAGGTCACTCACTTTGCTGAAACCAAAACCAAAATGTCCGAACACAATGAGGACAGTAGCTCGCGCACGACAACGGTCAAAGAGTGGCAAGTCGAATCGGTGAACGAAGCGGGTGAAATGAAGTTCATCTATCGCATCAATTCGGTCTCCATGGCACAAGCCGTCGGAGAGTCTGAAGAACTGACCTACAATAGCGAAACCGATTCCGACGTTCCCGATGTCTTTAAGCAAGTGGCAGAAACCATCGCCAAGCCTTTGGCAACCATCACCATCAATCCACGCGGACAGGTTGTCAGTCGCGACCATGAACTCAAAGCTCCTCAGCTTGGCATCGGTGAATTAACCATTCCGTTGCCAGAAGATGCGATTGTGATAGGAGGGCAATGGAGCGTTCCACGCGAGTTGCGTGTAAAATTGGAAAGTGGCGCTTTTAAGACCATCAAGGTTCGCGAACTCTACACGCTTGAAAAAGTCTCCGCGGGAGTGGCAACCATTCGCATCGAAACTCAACCACTAACTCCAGTGAACGATGCAAGCGTCGAAGCACAGTTGATTCAACAATTGAGCAAAGGTTACATCAAATTCGACCTCGATCGCGGCCGCATGATCAGCAAGAAACTGGAGTGGAGCGATGAGGTTCTTGGCTTTCGCGGCCCCGAAACCTCCTTGCGATACGATGCTGAATTTATTGAAGAATTACAAGCCGAGCAGAGTCGCACCGCTGCTACTCGCAATACATCGATCAAGTAGTGCTTTGGGTTAAAATTGGGGTTAAAAATGAAGAGTCCAAGGATGAGTCACAGTGGCTAACCTATGGGGCAGTACTTCGCAACGGTTCGCTGTAGAGTTAGTTGGTACAGGCTGATCGTTTGGTCGTGATCCATGCGTTGTTCACTCGATCCAGCGTAAGTATTGCCAATATTGCATGATCCACGGACTCGTCCATGGATTGAGCCATGGATAGGTCGCAGAAAAAATGCTGATCGCAAGCAGTACTTCTGTGGTCCGTTTCCCCCAGTAAGCGAAATGGCAACGCAGACCGTGTGTTGCTAGCCAAATCCAGGGAACGGTTAGCCAAAATGCCCAACGAAATCCGCTTGCGACACCTCCGTAATTGCGATCTTCGAGTGGCCGCGCGAGATAAAAGGCGATCGCTACAACACTGGTAACGACAATCGCGGCTGCGATCAGGAGTCGCGGTTCACGAAACAAATTGAGGCTGGAACTAGTCCGCCAAACCACCAGCGCTCCTAGCAGTGCGATGAACCAAAACGGTGTTAAGCTGAAAATGCCATGGTGACCAATCAAACTGTGGAAAATATAGACAGCCCGATTGGGTTCACCACGATCGACACCCTGCTTGCGAGCATCCGTCCAATAGCTTCCTGGATAGTCGTACCAGTCGCCCCATTCATAAAGTCCCCAAAGATCGGGATCTTCGCCGATCGCTTGAACGCCAAATCTTCGTTGCGTGGTGGCATCCCAGAGCTCAAAAACTCCTGGTCGTCGTGCCGGTTGGAGTGTAGCTTCTGCGGAGATTTCGATATTCAGTGAGCGCACGGCTTGCGCCGCCGTCGAGACACTCGGAGCGGGAGAAGATGTGGCGCCAGCAAGCGAAGACTCAACTGAATCATCTCGGAACTCAACCAGCTTTGTTCCCAACCCGCGATGGCCATATGCGGGTGCCAGTTCACCATGTGCCAGGTAATTGGTTCCAAAGAAGCCAACCACGACAGGTATCATCGCCGGCACAAAGGCCAACCAAGTTTTTTTGGGTGACCGGAACATCAACATCGCTCCCGAAGCGGCCAGCCAACTGAGTGCTGGCAACTCGTTTGCGGCACCGAAACTGGTTGCAAGCCCCGCCAATGCAAACCACCGCCAACGTCCATCTTGTTTAAGCAGGATTCGATCTAGGCACCAGAGCGAGAGTCCAACCGAAAATGCGCCCGGCAGGTGGTTGTTCAATGTATTGCTGAAGGTAGTCAAAAAGGTACCGAAGCCGACAAATGTCATTAAGATCAACGTTGCCCAATCATCAAGCGATTCTCCTCGGAGCCATCGGTCGAACAGGTACCAGCCTATGACCAGAGGAAGAAGATTGATAAGGACTAGAATTGAGCGAACGACAAAAAACGGGTCGGTCATCAGCGAAGCACCAGTCACTGAGCGAAGTCCCAGGTAAACACCTGTGATCATCGTTGGAAGCAGGGGCGGTTTGCTACTGTAGAAGTGCTGTTGACCATCATGTGCGCGATGTTGCACCATATCGATCGTATACCATGTTCGCCTACGCGTCTGTCGATCACGGATTTGGATGATGTCATCGATTTCGTATGAACCGGTAATGGCCAAGGCGGCGATCGTACACCAGCGACTACGGTCGTTTGCGCTTTGGAACGGTACCTCTCCCGTGGGCGACCTGACTTGCATGATGCGTGTGAACTGCAAAACGGCAGCGAGAGCAAGCAGTAAATAAACTGCAGTACGTATCGTCAACCTGTTCGATGATTCCGTTTGCATGGTCCTAGAGCTCCCGGTTTACTTCCGATGTTTGTCGAGTGTCTTTCGAGAGGCTATACGGTGGCGTCGTGCGTCGATTCTGAGCGGTGATGAGCTCTGCGAGAAAACCGATGCTGATCAATTGCACGCCTAGCAGCAGTGCCAGAATACAAAAATAGAATATGGCTTTCTGATGTAGATGCACGTCGTCCATCGAGGTTAAGCGGCTGATGACCCACAGTGCCGATAGTGCGAACAATCCGATGGAACCGGCGAAAAAGGAAATGAGTCCAGCCGAACCTAGCAAGTGTTGTGGTCGATTGCCGTAGCCTGTAAGGAAATAGACGGTCAATAGGTCAAGAAATCCTTTGACAAATCTCTCGACGCCGTACTTGGAACTGCCGTGTAGCCGCGGATGGTGCTGAATTACAATTTCGGAAATGCGGAATCCTTTGGCTGCGGCCAAGACGGGAACAAAACGGTGCAACTCGCCATACAATTGCACTTCCTTCAGCACCTCTCGTCGATAGCCCTTTAATCCGCAGTTGTGATCATGCAATTTGACTCCCGTCATCCAGCTCACCAAGCCATTAAAAAAGCGACTTGGAAAAACTTTATGCCACGGATCATGCCGCACCTTCTTCCAGCCTGACACGACATCGAAACCCTCGTCCAGCTTTGCCAACAGGTTGGGGATTTCATTGGGGTCATCTTGAAGATCTGCATCCATGGTCACGATATGTTGACCGCAGGCGCGATCAAAGCCGGCGGCAAGTGCGGCCGCCTTGCCGAAGTTGCGTCGTAAACGCAAGCCTCGAACTTCCATTTTCTCCTCGGCCAGTTGCTCGATCGTCGACCAGGATTGATCGCTCGACCCATCATCGATTAAGAGGACTTCGTAGGTATATTCTTCGCGACGAGCGACAGCGTCGATTTGCGCCAGCAATTCACGCAAACTATCTCGTTCGTTGAATACGGGGATAACAATTGACAACATCAGCACCTGACAGGGCTCCTCATTTTCTTGTAACCCAATGTAGAACAATTGTCCTCAATTGTTTTGTCCTCAATGTTTTGTCCCCAGCTTAAGGCAATCATCACAAGTCATCGCAAGGAACCGAACAATTGGGGACAATTGTTCTACATTCAGTTCGGTGTGTCGTGCATGTTTGCGATTGGGTTTTCGTCGGATTGGAGGGTGGAGTAAGTTGAATTCGTTTTAGCGATTGAGCATGAAATAGCCCTGTAAGGCCCACCATTACCAATTCGGTAGCGAGCCAGACGATGCGAAGCCAAACTGCGGCACACAAGGCCGCCGTTGGTCCAACGACTGGGGTTAAGACGGTCGACAACACCACTTCGCGGACGCCTGCGCCGCCGGGAATTAACGACACGAAGCCCAAAACGACCGCCAGTGCGCAAGCTCCAAAAGCGCTCAGCATGATACGAGTCGTCGAGGCGCTGCCGAAATCAGCGACCGACGAACTGTGCAACACGAACATTAAGCTTAATCCAAATCCGATCCACGTTAACGATAAAGTCAACCAGCCATGGGTGATCAGTCGCCAATTGATGCGGGCCGTCCATTCAGCCACGGTCTCAGGCGCGACCCCTTTTTGAAGACGCGGCAAAATCTGCCTTAACAGGGGAGGCCATGTTGGCAAGAACGTGGTGCAAAGCAAAGCAATTGCCAGGGCTGTCAATCGCCAGTCGAGATTTAATAGAATCAAGGCGATTGCTGCTACCGCGCCGCCTACGGCCATCATGGTGAGCGTTTCGATAAAAATAGTCAGCGATGTCGCGATGCGTTTGACTCCGTAGGGTGCAAGTGCCGCAAGTCGCAAGACGATCACCATGGCTTTGCCCGGAAAATATTTGCCGAGGTTTCCATAGAAATAGGCCCAAATGATGGCTGGAGTGGGGGCTGTTTGTCCCAGAGCAAACAGACATCGTCGCCAGTAGATGCTGGCGGGGACCATTCCTGCTGCATAACAGAGCCCAGCGAGACAGAGGGTCAACGGATCGGCTTTCCAGAAATTGCGAACTTGATGTTCCAGCGCAGCGGCTTCATCGCGCAGTCGATCAGCCTCTTGCGGGTCGCTACTGGCTTTCGCAGCGGTCAGTCGTTCGGCGGATTGTTGCGCCAACGAAGTTCGTTGTGCAGCCAATTGCTGCGTCGCTTTGGTCACACTGTGATAAATTCCCCATGCGACCAATGCGATTGCCATACTTTGGAAGAGCGTACGCAATACACGTTTGTTAACCCCCACAGATCGAGACCTTTTTCACAAGAATTTGATATCAATCGGGGAGTTCTCGTTATTGGACAACGTCATGAGCCTGTTATTTGGTTAGCACGTGCTTGTGTAGCTCATCGTAGACGGCATCAAAAGCGAGTTTAGGCTGCCGGTCGCGATCGAATAGAAGCGGATGATTGATACGCTGCCATGGAAAATAATTTAACCAGCTCTCGCCGTCATGTAGATTCCAAAACGAGACCCTTTCGATGATATCGGCGTATTCGACAAACAGAGCGAAGAGTTCGGCGTACTGTTTTGCTTGTTGTTGGGCAATTTCTTGTGGCATGCCATCTTTGTAAGGGTCAAATGTAGCTAGCTCCTCACGATACTTGCCGCCGTCTGCCCACCATCGACCACGTTTAACGACATCGATGTCCAGTTCGGAGACTACAACTTTTAATCCGAGTTTGCGGAGTTCGTCAAAGGTTTCGCGCAGTTGAGGTATTGAATCGTCGCCGAGTTCAAAGTGTCCTTGCATACCGTACGCATCAACGGGGGCACCGGCGTCTTTTAGCTGCTTTAAGAGTTGAAGAAGCTTCGTGCGTTTTTGTGGCTTGTGTCCGTTGTAATCGTTGTAGATCAAGAGCGCATCGGGGTCATGTTGGCGTGCTGATTTAAAAGCCGTTACGATAAAATCGATATCCGTAGTTCGCGAATAGACGGAGTCACGCAACATCCCTTCGCCGCCGTCATCGACCGCTTCATTGACGACATCCCACATCGTGGTTACATCTGCATAACGTGGAACAACGGTCGCAATGTGCTCTTCGATACGTCGCAAAAGAGTCTCGCGGGTTACCGGCTTGCCGTCGTTCTCGCTCTTCATCCACTCATCGGTCCGATCATCTTTGGCCCATACGAGACAATGGCCCACCATTTCCAGTTGATGACTGCGCACGAAGTCGGCGTAGCGGTCGGTATCCGCAAAACTCCATTCGTTTTCAGAGGTGTGGATACTCTGTGGCTTCATGCAGTTCTCCGGCGTCAGGATCTGGAAATGCCGGGAGATCAGCGCGACATCTTCAGGATTCTGGAGGATCTGATGGCCAACCCCAACTCCGACTTTAAATCGGTTGCCGACTATTTCCTTAAGCGATCGTTCACTCGTCGCAATTGAAACGGGCGTGGGAAGTACCTTTGTCGTTTGCTGGGTTGAAACCTCTTGAGCGAGTGCGTGGCTTTGCGTTGTCAGGAACCACACGGTCAATGCAAGGTAGTGGAAGTAGTTCATTTAGCGTTTCCTGGTCAAATTTCATTCAATCGAGCCATTCTTACGATACTTGCAACGTACCTCGTTGCTCGCCCCAACTCTCTTGCATGGAACTAACATCCCGGTGGAGCGGTTGACGAGTCGGCGTTTTCATTAAATTAGCCCAATTTGACCTGTTATCCCACCCCTGCAGATCGCCATTGAGGCGTTAAACTGTAATCTCATCGAGAATACCTCGCGAACGCAATCGCTGAGCCCTTTTTCACTTCCCGAGATCGTCCATGTCGCGTTTGATTTCGCTGGCCGTGTTAATTGCCATAATTATCATCATTGGCCTGCTGTTCTACAAAGTCCTCATCGGCTTCTTTGTGCCTGTATTTCTTGCAGCCGTATTAGTGGTCGTCTTTCGTCCACTTCACGATTGGGTGTTGCAAAAGACGGGGCATCGCGACAACATCGCCGCAGCGCTGACCACTTTGTTGATCATGCTGGCGTTGTTTCTACCAATCACGGTGGTGGTAGCTTCTGCTGCCGTCCAGGGGTTGAAACTGGTCGAAGACAACGACGCCACTACGGTATTGGTAAGAATTAACAAGATGCGCAACTCCTTGGGACTTGAGTTGCCGCCCTTCAATGACAAGATCAAGCTTATTGAAGCAGAGATTAATAACATCATCGCCAATACCGAGCGGTTGCGGACAATCAATGCCTTTGATGGTGAAAATGAAGTCCCCGAACTGCGACGTTTGGGGGCTCAGATGTTGGTGTCACTTGGTGAACTGAAGACGGAGGTACAGCCTACGTTTGAAACGCGCTGGGACGTGGCGTTTGACGAGTTGATCATGATGGCCGAGCGGGTCGGTCTGCCAAGTGAAACCGAGTTTGGTTCCTCTGACTTGGCGGTCAATCTGAAGTCCAAGTTTGCTACGCTCAAGACCGGACTGCTCGGAGGGGGCTTAATGGCGTTGGTGCGTGAGAAAACGAATCCCTCCCAGCAAGAGGTGGAAGAACTCACGCTTGGTGCTCTGGAATACGTCCGGCCCCGCCTACTATCGATAACGGGGGCAACGGGTGCTTTTATCATTCGGCTTATTTTCGGTGGCGTGATATTGACGGTGGCTACCTTTTTCTTCCTTTACGATGGTCCGTCAATGATCAAGACGATCATGCACCTCAGTCCGCTTGATGATGCTTACGAACAGGAATTGCTACTCGAGTTCGATCGCATTAGTCGTGCGGTCGTATTGGCAACTCTGTTATCGGCGATCGTGCAAGGCTTGACCGCCGGACTTGGTTACTTCGTGGCAGGTATGGACTACCTCGTCCTGTTGGTTATGCTGACCACTGTGTTTGCCATGGTGCCCTTTGTTGGCCCTGCGGTCATCTGGGTTCCAGTCTGTTTATATTTGGCACTTTACGAAGAGCGCTATATGGCGGCATCCTTATTAGCCGCGTGGGGTGTCTTGGTAGTTGGCACGGTCGATAACGTCGTCAAGGCACTGGTTCTTCATGGGCAATCGCAATTGCACCCTCTGCTTGCGCTGCTCAGTGTCCTCGGCGGAGTACAAACGTTGGGTCCTATCGGGATTGTGGTTGGTCCCATGGTGGTGGCGCTGTTACAAACCCTGCTGAGCATACTGCAACGCGAATTGATGCATTTCGAGAAGCAAGACTTATCGCTTTCGAACAAGAAGCCTGAGCCGCGAGCTCGGTTTAAAATGCGGACCAAGCCGGAGCCCGCTGCGTCGACATCCGTCGAGCAACCGCCAAGCGAAGGTAGCTCAAACGAACCGTCGACAAGTACTTGAGACAAGATGCCAGAACTGCCTGAAGTAGAAACGATGTGCCGCGGAATTGCCCCCATCGTCGGTCGCAAGATCGCGCGCGTGGTCCAACCTCCTTGCCGCTTTCGCCCAATTGCGATCACGCCAGCAATTGATGTACTGAATCGAATGGTGCAGTCGCAAGTGGTGAGCGGTATTTCGCGACTGGGCAAACGCGTGGTGATCCATATCGGTGAGCACGTCTTGATCCTGCAGCCGAAGATGTCAGGGCTGGTGCTGCTCGAGCAACCTCCCGATCGTGAGCATCTCCGCCTACAAATCGACTTTGCGAAGCCTGCCAAGTTGCAGCTTCTGTTTTGGGATCGCCGCGGTTTAGGCACAGTCGAGTGTTTGCCGCAAAGCGACGTGCATGCACGCATTGTGTCAGGTCGATTGGGGCCCGATGCGCTGGAGATTTCCCTTGATGATTTTGCACAGCGTTTGCGAGAAACTGCAAGACCGATCAAAGTGGCTCTGCTCGATCAGAAGTTGGTGGCCGGCGTGGGGAACCTCTATGCCTCCGAAATGTTGCATGTGGCTAAAATCCATCCGGCTAAAACGGGTGCCAAAATCACTCGCCCAAAATTGCAACTGTTGTATGAGGCCATGCAACGGATTTTGTTAACAGCCATTGCCCACGAAGGCTCAACGCTTTCAGATGGCACTTACCGCAACGCATTGAACGATCCCGGGAGTTATCAGAACCAACATTTGGTCTACGATCGCGCGGGCCTGCCCTGCTCCACCTGTGCTGCGGGAGTTATCGTGCGCATTGTCCAAGCCCAACGTTCCACATTTTATTGTCCCAAGTGTCAGCGTCCGTAGTAGGCTGTGATTAAGTCTGCCGTCGGTCCGTAGCCGCGGTTTAAGGTCAGTACCACATGAGTATCGAAAAGTTAAACAACTCGCAACGAATTTTAAAAACCGCCAACGGAGACGTTCTTGGTTGCAGTTATCGCTGGCCAGGTGGGCAGTATTGTGCGATACACACCGATCGCGGGATCGTCGGCTGCGGTATTTACGACTGTGAAACGGCCAGTCGCTTTGGTATGGCGGTGGCCATAGCGCGTGGCACTCCCGAACGGCCATTGGTAGAACCCGAAGATCTGCTGGAAGCGCGGATCGTGGAAATGAGTCAGCCAGCCGCCAAACTGGGCATTGCCGTCGGAATGACGGGTGCGGAAGCACTGCGACAGATGTTGAGCAGCCCTAGTGGCACTACACCGACGCATAGCGATTGAGGAATAATTGGCGTCGATCGATCGAACGGGGTAGTGCAATTGGCGACCAGGGGCAACAATATGCAGTTTATTCCGCGCCCAACCGCCGTAGTCAAAGCTTGTCCCCATTTGTCGAAAAACCAACCTATTTATTAACTGGCGCGACTGGGCTCGTCGGTCGATATCTCCTCGCGCGGTTGCTGCGACAATCGCAGGAAGTTGCGGTGCTCGTGCGCCCCACGCCACGGGCAACAGCCGCGCAGCGAATCGAAGAGTCACTTAGGCACTTCGAGTCATCTGTCTTGCTTCCGCGGCCAAAAACGATTTCCAGTGACCTAAACGCTCCACGACTGGGCTTGAGTGCACCGGATGCAGCTTACCTCGCACGACGACCGATCCGGGTGATCCATTGTGCTGCCAGTATTCGGTTTGTTGAAGATCAGGAAAGCGGAGAACCCTATCGGACCAATGTGGAAGGCACTTCCGCCCTATTGGAACTCTGTCGCGAACTGAGGGTCGAAGAGTTTCATTATGTTTCGACCGCTTATGTAGGAAGTCGTTCTGGCAAAGCCGTTGTACCAGAAAATTGGGTCGACGCGGAATCTGAAGGGGGCAACGATTACGAACGTAGCAAGATCCTGGCCGAGAGGTTGGTGCGTGACTGTACATGGCTCCCTAGCCGAACCATCCATCGGCCAAGTATTGTCGTCGGCGATTCCCGCACCAATTACACTTCGACATTTCACGGTTTTTACGCGCCTCTCCAAATTGGGGCAGCGTACGCCAAGGAGTTTGGCTTTTCGTCGCAGGCGGGCGACTGGTTCCGCCAACAGTTAGGCGTGTTGCAGAGCGATTCAAAGAATATGGTGGCCGTCGACTGGGTGGCGGATGCAATTGTTGCTATAGCCTTGCAGTCCCCTATTCAAGCAGAGCGTATCTTGCACTGGACCAATCCGCGACCGGTGGCCTGCCATGTGATGCAAGCAGCCATCGTGGATGCGATTGAACAGCGATACGGAGCAGCCAGTAGCGGTGCCGCAGGGTCTGTCGAACGCATGTCCGCCCTTGTTTCTGCGGACCACTTTCGGACGCAGATGGGAGTCTATGAATCGTATTTTGGGAATGACCCCGAACTCGACGCTACGGAGGCCAACGCAGCCTTGCGACGGGCCAATTGTGCCAGCGTTTCCTGTCCACCGATCGACTATCAGAGGCTGAGACAGTTGGCCGATTTTGCCATTGAAAACAACTTTGGGTGGCCCAAGGCGCTTCCGCCTGAACTGCCTTTTGGGCCGGTCCGCGAGGCGCTTGAGACGATGGTTCAACGGGCCGCATCCATTCGACCGAGTGAGATCGAAGGGAGAGTTACGGTACGGCTTACTGGCGCCGGAGCTCCTGAAAGTCTTTATTTTGTGCGTACTTCCCGAAGTTGGCAGCGTGTGGATGAGCGGATAACCGGTGGTGGCTGGGAGATGGAATGGACGCTGCCCTTTGCGAAATTGGCAGATTGCATAATCGCTAGAACCTCCCCGATCGTTTGGATCGACGCAGGTTACTGGCTGGTGCAAGGAAGCTTGCCAAACGAATGGTTGGCGGTAGTGACGGATTGGGTCAACGATGTAATCTCAAGGGTTAAGGCCTGAGTTCCGCGCGCGGTTGATTGCAATGAGAAAGAGTCATCGAGTGGACTTGGGGGCGACGAGAGGAATTGTGCGACTCCACGTATGAAGAACAACATGTTGGGCAACGCTCCGCAAGACTCTGAAGATCATTGGCTGAATCGACCACTGGCGATCATCGGTATGGGCTGCCGTTTGCCTGGCGCTGATGGATTAGACGCCTATTGGGATCTTCTCTTGCGAGGTGGATATGCGATCGAGCGGATGCCCGACTCGAAACTCAATCGCCAACTTTACTATGATCCTGAAAAAGGCAAACGCGGCCAGACATATTCCGACATCGGTGGCTTTGTTGACGAACGCGATCTCGATTGGACTCTGCTAGACCTCGATCCAGCCGTTGCTGCTGACTGGGATCCATGTCATCTCAATTTCTGTGAAGTCGCCGCACAAGCTTGCCGTCACGCAGGCTTCGATCCCAGAAACCTACCGCTTCGGAACGTTGGAGTTTATGTCGGTCATAGTGGTGGCTCCACGTTGGGCGGGGAAATCGCCTACCGCAAACTGACGGAAGTCTATGTCAAGCTGTTGGAAGAACTGCCCGAGTGGTCCAGCAGTGTCGATGGGCCGCAGCAACTGCGTAAGGAACTGCTCGAGCGACTACAAGCCAATCGCCCGCAGCGACAGGACGGAAAGCCGTATGTCGATGCTGGGTTTGTGGCGGCACTCACCAGTCGCGTGCTCGGACTGTCTGGGCCGCATATGGCCATCGATGCTGCTTGTGCCTCGTCGCTGGTCGCGCTCGCGCTGGGGGCCAACTCGTTACATGCCGGTGAAACGGAGATGGCCATCATCGGTGGTGCCTCGTTCAACAAATCCGATAGCCTAATATTATTCTCACATGCGCAGTCGTGCAGTGCCACCGCAACGCGACCTTTCGATGCCGCTGCGGACGGTCTGATCAGCTCCGAAGGCTATGTCGCGATTGTGATCAAAACGCTGGAACGCGCACTTGCAGACGGAGATCAGGTCCAGGCGATCATCCGTGGCATCGGTTTGGCCAGCGATGGACGTGGTCGCTCGCTCTGGGCGCCGCGCAAAGAAGGGCAGTACGCCGCGATCAGCCGAGCATACTCCAAAACTGTCACTCCCGATCAGGTGCAAATGATCGAAGCGCATGCGACGAGCACGCAGGTCGGTGATGCGACGGAAATGGAGGCGCTGTCAAGTTTCTACCAACAGCATTGTGCACCTGGGAAACGACTGCCAGTGGGAAGTGTCAAGTCCAACATTGGCCACACACTGGAAACTGCTGGCTTGGCGGGCCTGGTCAAAGCAGTCCTTGCGATCCAACAAGCGACGATTCCACCCTCCATCAATGTGCAAGAACTCAATCGCTCGATCCCTTGGTCGCAGATTCCCTTGGAGGTGCCGAGGCAAGCTTCCGCATGGCCGAGTTTGCCAACTGGCCAGCCTCGTCGAGCAGTCGTCAATGCATTTGGTATCGGTGGTCTAAATGTGCATGTCGTGCTAGATCAGTTCTTGGAAGCAACGGCCGCTTTCTCTGTTCAACAACGCCCCATAAAGCCTTCCATTCACCAGGCAGCCAGTAGGGCGGCCTCCGTCGAGCCCATCGCCATCATTGGACGTGGCGTTGTCCTTCCCGGTGCGCTAAGTATCGCTGAACTAGTAAAGTTTCTCGCCTGTCCCACTCGACAAATCATTGCTCCGCCGTCCGATCGAGCCAGTTGTCATGACGCTGCTTTTATCACCCAGTTCGCGTACGACTGGCGGAAACACAAGGTTCCGCCTAAGCAAATCGCCCAAGCCAATCCGTTGCAGTTCATGCTCCTTGACGCAGCCGAACAAGCATTGGTCGAAGCCAAGTTACTGGAACGGGACTTCGATCGGCAGCACACCGCGGTTGTGGTAGGAAGCATCTTCGGCGGCGATTTTGGCAATGCACTCTATGCGGGATTGCGTTTGCCGGAGTTTCGCGAACAGCTTCGACAGCTGCTGATGTCCCGTGGAATCGCGCCCGCGCAAACTCAAAGCCTGTTGGACGCCTACGAATCGCATTTTCTGCGACTGTTTCCAGCTTTGATCGATGAGACTGGATCGTTCACCAGCAGCACTCTCGCATCGCGACTGTCCAAGACCTTCGACCTGATGGGCGGCGCGATGTCGTTGGACGCTGGCGATGTTTCGGGACTGGCTGCCGTCAATGTTGCCTGCCAATTGCTGCGCGGTGGTACTGTGACTCACGTGCTGTGTGCGGCAGCCCAGCGTGCGCTCGACTGCGCCGCTATGGAGAGCTACGAACAGAACGGCCGTTTGCTTGGACCACCTCCGAGCGAAGGCGTTGCTTTGTTGCTCCTCAAACGCCTTGACGCCGCCCAGCGCGACGGCGATCGCATCTTGAGCGTCATCTCAGCGGTTGGTGTAGGTGCAAATCATTGTTCATTGTCCAGTTCCGTCAGGCAGGCCACCCGCGGGCTCGGCAATGTGACGCTTCCGGCTGCCGTGGGGGCTGTTGGACTTTCATCGCTCGATCAACAAGTTATGGAGGGATTAACGGCGGGCTCGGAAATAGCTCCTGCTCCGCTGGGCGCTTCGCCACTCCTGGAGTCTGCGGGATATCTGCACGGGGCTCAAGGGGTGGTCGATATCATCCTGGAAACGCTCGAGCCGACGACGAATCGAGTCTCCAAAGTCGTGGTTGGCCATGCGCTGAGTGGTCAAAGTTACGTGGTGGAACTCAATCGCACAGTGACTTGTTCCCAACCGAATCCTATATTGGCGACGACCCGCGCTACGCTGAATCCTAGGAGCTTGGACACAAGTTCGATTGCTATATTTCGGTTTGCCGCAGCCTCGATGGTCGAGCTGCAACAGCTCTTGCTTGGTTTGGCGAACCAGTCCTCAGCGGCGATTTCAAGAAGCGGTCTCAATGCTTTTAGCAATCAACGCACATGGCGGGCATGCGCCATATCCACGCTTGAAGAGTTGCCAAGTCAATGCTCGCGACTGGCCAAACAGTTGGGCAATCGCGCGGCCGCACAACCACTTGCTGAGCAAGGCTTGCTGTGGTGCGCTCCCGACGATTTGCTCGTCAATCCGCGTGTTGCTTGGCTTTTTCCAGGGCAAGGTTCGCAGAGTCCAGGGATGCTGCGAGAATTGGTTGAGAGTGATGCGGCGGCACGACAGGCTCTGTACGCCGCCAATGTAGCATTGACCGCCCTGGGACAACCGACATTCGAACATATCGCTTGGCAGCAAAATAACTTGCTTGGCGAAAGTGTCTGGCACACGCAGGCGGCAGTATTGATTGCCGACTGGATCGTCATGCGTAGTTTGCTTAATCGCGGACTTCGACCCGACCTGGTGCTCGGCCATAGTTACGGCGAAGTACCGGCCATGCTGGCCGCTGGATGCTGGGATCTTGCGTCTGCCCTGCAAGCAACGTGGTGGCGCTGCCAGGCCGTCATTCAAAATGTGGCGACGGGTTTGGGCATGTTGAGCGTTCATGCAGATCGAATGACGACGCAGCGTCTAATCGACGCCAATCAGCTCCCACTCTCGATTTCGCATTACAACGCTCCTTTGCAAACAGTTGTTGGTGGAAAGCAGGCAGCAGTATCGCAATTGGCGCAAATCTTCGAACAAGAAGGGATTCACAGTCGCCTGTTATCCGTTCCTACAGCATTCCATACGCCTTGGTTGTCGGCCGCTGTAGAACCGTTTGCGGCTGCGCTAGCGGAAATAGAAATTCGTACTCCATCTATTCCACTGTTAAGTAGCGTTACCAACGAATTTGCCACAGACCCAGCAGCCATGCGGGTAGCGCTGGCACAGCAATTGGTGCAGCCGCTTGACTTTGTCGCCAGCATCCGACGGTTGCAGGCGGAAGGTGTGCAACTGGCTGTCGAGGTCGGACCACAACAAGTACTGACGCGTCTGGTGCGTCAAATCGATCGTCACTTCCAAGTGGTTCCGACCGATCATGTGAAACGTGGTGCGACATTCCAGGTCCATTGTGCGCAAGCGACGCTTGAACTTTTGACGTATAGCCCGACGAGTGTCAATGCACATCATTCCTCAACGTGCAAGCCCCAGGTATCCCCTGACGAAACGAAGCGATCTTTGCCTGCCCCAGTTTTGCCAATCGCCCCTGTTCACTTTGATGCTACGGTCGCCCGCCGCGAGCGATTGCGTCTCTCGAGCAAATCCAGCGACAAATGGAACGCGTCTTCTTTGCCGGTCGTTTCTGCAGCAACCCACTACGATGCCACCCGCATTCGTCGCGATTCGATGCGGTTGCTTGCAGAAGGAAAGGTTCCTAGTGCACCAGCATCGATACCGGACGAGCACATAACCACACCTGCCAACAATCCAGAGCACTTGACTGCGACGATCGCACAATTCCTCATCGATTTCGTCGTCGAACAAACGGGCTATCCGGCTGAGATCATCGAACTGGATTGGGACTTGGAGGCCGACCTTGGGATCGATAGCATCAAAAAGGCGCAGTTGTTCGGCGAACTGCGAGAGTTCTTCGACCTCGAATCGCATCGCGAATTGAAACTCGATCGCTTTCAGACCTTGCGCAGTATCGTTGAATTGCTCGCAGCAACTCCCGGTAAAGGTGATTGGTTGGAGCAGGCATCGTCCTCGCAACTGGTTGAAGATGCGATGGAGAGCTGCCAAGCCGATGAGACTCAGGCGGAAAGCGTTGTTCCGTGCGACTTGGTACACGGTGACTTGCAGCAGTTTCTAGTCGATTTTGTCGTTGAACAGACCGGTTATCCGGCAGAGATCGTCGAGCTCGATGCCGATTTGGAGGCCGATTTGGGTATCGATAGCATCAAAAAGGCCCAGCTCTTTGGTGAGTTGAGGGAAATGTTCGACTTTCAACCTACCGCCGGTACGACAACCGTGGATGCACCTCGCGGTGGCTTGGTCGAGTACCGTACCTTGCGACAGGTGCTTGAGGCGCTGACTGACAATCGACCAGCGGTCAATCTGGTAGAAGGTGCTTCCCCCGGACTTTCGCTGGCACCTTCGCCCGATGACGACGCGCCGCGGTCCTTCGTGCCGCCGCCCGTGCAACCCACGACGCGGGAGTTCTTGCCGACTCAACGCTTGCCGACGCATCTCTTGCCGAATCCAGGGCTTTCAGCCAGCATGACCGGCCGCTCATGTGTCGTGCATGCAGATCAACTGCCGACCGCCAGGCTCGATGCCCTGGGGAGTATTCAGGTAACCCCTGCATTTCAACGGTCAGCTGAGCGTAATGTTCAAGCGTTAGCAGGTCGCTGTTCGGAAGGTGGGGAAGCACTCGCCGCGGCTGCGCAAAACGGAAACGCGCAATGGGGACAAGCACGCACAGAGCGTATGGCGACTGCGACTTCCTTGCTCGATAAAACCTTGAGTGCACTTGACCGAGCGTTGCAGGTACAAGCCCGCTGGGTGCGCTTAAAGCTGGACGTTGGTACCCCACCAACAAATATCTGTTGGCTCGCGGAGTTGGAACTGCCGGCGTGGTTGAGCGATGTTGAGCATCCAATGGCCGCTGTGGAAACTGAGCAGGTAGTCAACTTTGGGCCTGCCGGTACCATCCATCATCTAGCCCAAGTGATAGATGGCCAAATCTTGCGAATGGGAGGTGTGGATGCGGCGCATGCGACGCATAGTGCCGACTACGCAAAACTTGCCGTGCACTTTCAGAAAACCTCCCCGCGGTCGATCGACGAGGCCGTCAGCAGTGCGCGCACGCTGGAGCTGGAATTCGATTGGTGGATGCTACTCGTCGATGCCCGCGATAGTAAACAGGCACTCATCGAATGTTGCCGGGGTACGTTGATCATAGAAAAGGGAGGATTGGATCGCAGTGGCTTGTCCACCCCTTCTAACCGACCGCGTATTGGCTTGGACGTGAATAACAAGCAGTTTGTCGTGCAAGTGAACTCTCACGTTAGCTCCAACGATGCTCCGAGCACCACGGAAACGCCGCAGCCCGCGCTGGAAGAGACAAATCTCTCGACAACGCCCAAAGTGACAAGTCGCTATGTTCTGCGAATGGTTCCAGCACCTTTGCGGACTGGACGAGGACGGCAACCTCAATGGGCTGGAACGGCCTTAGTGGTTGGCGATAATCCCATCGCGCGGCAATTGGAGTCGCGACTGCGGGGGGCTGGCGTAGAGACCGTACGATGGGCTGCTGATGAAGATCCGCGGATGCTGGCGAGTGCGTTTCAGGCGTTGTCGGTTGAGAAAAAAGTACCACATCTATTTTTAACGACTCCCTGTGACGTAGACGCGAAATTTTCGCTGGACCAAACATGGTGGGAAACAAGGCGCGAAAAGGGGGTGATGGGTATCTTTTGGCTTTGTCAAAAGTGGCTCACTCATGTCACCGAGTCTGCCCTCGCCGATGAGGCGAGTCTGGTCTTGGTGAGTTCTCTGGGTGGCGACTTTGGCGTGGGAAATGATGCGGCAAGTGATTCGGTCGGCAGATTTCACTCGGCCGAAGGTGGTGGGCTGGCTGGCTTGCTCAAGTCCATACTCGTCGAGAGTTGGATGCAGGGCATGCGGTCTTTGCCTATCAAAGTGATCGATACCTGCGTCGAAGATTCTCCGGGTGAAGTGGTCAACAACATTTGGATGGAACTGGCAAACCCAAGCTACAACGTCGAGATCGCCTACCGTCGTGGAGTGCGCCATGCACTTCGTGCCATCGCGAAACCCAATTCCGGTCGCAGGGAACCGATGAAGCCGGGCGGAACGTGGGTACTCACTGGAGGTGCCCGTGGCATCACCGCGTACGTCGCTGAGCAACTCGGGAAGCGATACGGTCTCAATCTGCATTTGCTGGGAGTATCGCCTGTTCCGTCGATTGCGGCAGCCTGGCGCGATCTGGACGAAAGCGGCCTGCGGGAGCTCAAAGCCAAGATCATGAAGGAGGCTCGGGACGCAGGGAAAAACGCCGTCAAAACGTGGCAAGATACTGAGAAACTGATTGAAATCGATGCGACGCTTCATCGCTTCAAACAGCTTGGCTTGAAAGTGCACTACCACTCGTGTGACGTGTCGGACCGAGCGGCGCTGCGCCAGACACTCGATCAAGTGCGCTCGCTTTCTGGCCCGATCACTGGCGTGTTACACGGAGCGGGGGTGGGACGCGATGCCCGATACGATCGCAAGCAGCCCGACAAAGTGCAGCAATGTATTTCCGCCAAAGTGGATGGCGCATTGGCTTTGATGGAAGCGACGAAACAAGATCCACTCAACTATTTTGTCGGCTTCGGATCGATCAGTGGCCGTTTCGGAGCCAATGGTCATGCCGACTATTCGTTGGCCAATGACATGTTATGCAAGGAGATCGCTTGGTTTCATCGCCAACGTCCGGAAGTAAAATGTGTCGGCTTTCACTGGCACGCCTGGGGCGACGTGGGGATGGCGACGAAGCCTGAAACGCGGCTCGCGCTGGAGTTGATTGACATGCAGTTCATGCCAGCCGCTGAAGGATTCGAGCACTTGATCAATGAACTGGAGGGAGAATCAGATGAGAGCGAAGTGCTAATTACCGACGAACGCTACTATCGCATGTACTACCCCTCCGAGACGATAGTTCCCGCCCATCGCGATGCGCAAGGACGACTGTTGGCACCGTTGATCCGTGCTGAGCTTTCACCGCGATGTGGCGGAGAACGGGCTTTTGTGGCGCGGGTTGACCCGGCCAAAGATCCCTTTCTCACCGAACACTTGCTCGATGCTCGTCCCATCTTGCCTTACGTGCTCGCAATTGAACTTTTAATCGAAGCGGCGGCTTTGCATGCAGATGCGACCAATATCGTTTTGCAAGATGTGCAAGCTGCAAGCGCGATCCGGTATTTTCATGATGCGCCGAGCGAACTACGCATCGAAACTCGCACGCAAGCGGCGGGCGAAATCGCGTGTCGGCTATACAGCGATTTTACTGCCCGCGATGGGCGACTCGTACAGGCCGATCGCCAGCATTTTCAAGCAACTGCACTCCTGGGCGAAATGAATGACTGGACTGGGGCACTGTGTCGGCACGAGTTGCCGGCTCAACCAGGTTGGGAACTGGTCAGGTATCCGACCATCGAATCTAAGTTTTATGTGGGCTGGCCTTTGCGCCGTTTGCGCCGAGTGACGTTGCTTGACGGCGGACTTGTCGGCACGATCGCTGCCCCTGCACTCACGGAATTAGCCGGTCCATTGAGAGATACGCGAGGTTGGTTCACGGCCAGTTCGGCACTCGATGCTTGTTTGTTCGCCACTGGAATTCTGGCATGGCAACAAGTGCAACCGGGTTCCGCCCTGCCAGTTAAGTTTGGCCGACTGATTCCAGGCCGATTGCCCATCCCTGGCGAGGCTTGCGAAGTGCATGTGCGATTAAAAGGTAACGAAGCGACCGCGGCGACCTTCGACTTCACGCTTTATGGAGTGGACGGTGATGTGATCTTCAATGCGGTCGACTATGAAGTAGCCTGGCTTCAGGCTGAGACCACAGTCGGTGGGGCGCGGTCGGTCCACTTGGGCAAGAGCTAAAACAGAAACAGCGGGCTGCTTTGCAGACATCGTGCCTGACAGCCAACAACGAATCTTTGAATGCGAAACGAAAAAACGGGATGATTGATCTGTCGGAAAAAACTGCTTTGGTGACGGGCGCGTCGCGTGGAATTGGTCGGGCTACGGCGATACGCTTGGCTCAAGCTGGCGCTAACGTCATCGTCAATTACGTCAGCAGCCAAAAAGCTGCTCGAGAAGCTGCTGAAGAGATCGCGCAGTTGGGGGGACGCGTTGCAACCGTCAAGGCGGATGTGAGTGAGCCTGAAGACGTTGAGAGCATGATGGAGTTCGTCGGCAACGAATTCAACTCGCTGGACATCATTGTGAGCAACGCGGCTTCGGGAGGTTTTCGAAGTTTAATGGAGGCTAGTCCCAAGCACTTTGAAATGACGATGAATACCAATGTGCGGGCGCTCATGCTGCTCACGCAAGCCGCCCAACCGTTGATGGCGATCAACGCTCCCATGGGCCATCGAAAGAAGATCGTCGCTCTATCAAGTCACGGATCGCATCGAGCACTACCCGCCTATGGGCTAATTGGGGCGTCGAAGGCAGCGTTGGAGAGTATGGTCCGTCATTTGGCTCTCGAACTGGGTAATCGAGGCGTCAACGTCAACGTCGTGCTGGCCGGACTGGTTGAGACTGATTCGACCCGCAGTTTTCCTGGTAGCCAGGAGGCGTTTGCTGCGGTCGCCGCTCGGCGTCTCGTGGGTGGACTGCCGCTATCGCCAGAGGCGGTGGCAGAGACCATCCTGTTCCTAGCGAGTCCTTTGAGTGATCTCATTCAAGGTCAGACCATTGTCGTCGACGGGGGCGAGGCATTGCATGGCTAGTGACTCGTTGCTGTCTGCAGCCACCGAAGACGCAATACGCGATGCGCAACGGAAGATTCCCGCCGATTTATTCCCGTTGCCACTTTCGCCCTTCGAAAAGTTCATTCTGTGGGACGAAACGCTTGCGCATCCCATGGTGAGCTATGTGGAATTGCATTTTGATTCCGCCCTTGATCACCAGCGACTCGAACTGGCGCTGGCGTTTGCCGTTCACTATCATCCACTACTTGCCAGCCGGGTGGTTGAGCTCAAAGGGCAACTGTACTGGCAATATGATCCTGGTTTTCGACCGAAAATCCACTTTGAGACTGAGGTTACTCCACTAAGCAATTCGCGACCGCGACCAATCGATTTGATGAGTGATTGTGGATTAATCGTCTGGCATCGGCCAGATGAGAGGGGCGCTCGCGTCTTGATTCAGTTGCATCACGCCTGCTGCGACGGTATTGGACTGCGACGAGTCGTCATCGACTGGTTTAACTACTATGCGCACGGTTATTCTGCTTCAGCTTCTGGGCCAGTCACTGCGGCAACTGCTGGGACAGCGGCATCTCACGCCGTCGCAACAACCAGCGTCGCGAGGCCACAGTTATCCTGGGAGCGACTGGAGCCCGCCGTTCTCAAAGAACGCGCTAACTTCAAAGGGGCTTTTTCCGAACAGCCTTCTCGGCCGCTGAGTACCTGGCAAAGGATACAAAATGCCTACTATTTTCATTTTCAACCACCTCAGCCGCTGTTGACCCCAAAACGGCAAACAACGACTCAAGCTGACGCAGATGATTTGGAACCGTTGCGGCACAGCATTATCGAACGCGAAAAATCGCAAGCGATTTTCGAATGCTGTCGCGTGCAAGAAATCGGCACCAATGAATTGGGGCTTGCCTTACTATTCCGTGCCTGCGCCCAGTGGAATCGCCAGCAGGGAGCCGGACGCGGCGATGCACGGCTACGACTGTTGATGCCATATCAACTGTTGTCGCGTATCGATTTGCGAATGCCGGCGGCCAATCGACTTAGCTTTTCGTTTCTTGGTCGCACACACGCCCAATGCCAAGATCTGAATGTCCTGTTAGACGGATTGCGGGCTGAGATCGAATTGCTTCGCGAGACACATCTTCCGCTCGATTTCTTGAATGGCCTGACGGCAGCCTGCAAAGTGCCGTTGCTGATGAAATGGGTACTTAAACGAAGTCGCCGTATGTGTACGGCGGTGTTAACCTACACCGGCGATGTCTCACGGGGCTTTGGACGCTATTTTCCCGAAGTCGACGGGGCGCGCGTCATGGGGGATGCACGACTGAAGAACGCGTTTGTAGCTCCGCCAGTTCGGGCGCAAACCAACGTGTCACTCGGGCTCTGCGTCAACTGGGGACAATTGTGCATCTCAGCCGCCTGGAACCGCGATGCGTTGACGGGCAGCGAGTGTCAAGAGTTTATCGATATATACCGCAACGCCTGGCTGGAATGGCTTCAAGGGCAATCGCAATAGGCGGAAGTCAATGACTCATTCTAATCATCACGGTACCACAACGCGTTGCCAATAGACATGCATGCGGTCGGCCCGCGTTCGAGCATCTTCCAACATGATGCCAATGTCGGGTGTCAGATCGAACTTCTTCTGGCCCCCACGCAGCACGATCGTAATCGTGCGGCTGAAATCGACCATGTCAGGTGAAAGCCAAACGATGGCATCTCGATTTAGCGATGGAATTCCGCTGATCCTAACGCCGTTGGTATTCCCGTCCAGGCGATTGGCCTCAAATTTGACTGCGCGAGCTGGATCGAATTCGTAACTATTCCCAGACGCATTGGCAGAGAGTTGCGGAGCTTCAAGCCAATAGAAAAAACGATCACCGGGACGCATGACGGTCGTTTCGATGCTGCGCGGCGAACGCACTCGACGATGACTTGACATCTCCATCCATTCGATAATTCGAGGCAATTCAGAAAGAAAACGCTCTCTGCCACGTCCTATGTATTCGACAAACAACGAGTCAAACGCGGGGCTCGAAAGGAGACGAGTTACTACCGTTCCCAATTTGCTATTCGTTCGCGTTCCATCCGCTTGGCCAACGACAAAATAAGTGGCCAAAGGAATTTCGTCTGGATTGGAATTCGATGCACGCAGATTATCGGTGTACCGCAAAAGAAACTTATCGGCTTCCGGTGAGATCATAATCGCTCCCGCCCATAGATCAGGGTGCGACTGAGCAATGTCCCAAGCGGCTGTTGCTCCGTCAAAGTGGCCGGAAATAAAGACCCTGTCAGTGTCAATGGAAAAATGCCGCAAGCCATCCCTCAAAGCGGTCAAGACGCGCGCATGCTCTCCCTCGGTGTACTGATAATTGGACTGCTGCGGAAGCATCCACTGTGGCGTTACCACGATGTAACCATAGCGAGTTGCATGACCAATTCTAAACTCGGTAGAGCCAGCCATCGATGAAGGCGACTGAGTCTGAGAGTCGTCCGATTGTTCAGTACTATCGACCGCTCCTGGTGCACCTTTTTCATCCGCCACATCTACGTCGGGCGTCAGTTGCGTTTCTGTGCTGTCTATCATTGACTCGCGCGTATTAGAATCGTCGGCTGCCGGCGGCGAGTTATCAATGCTGGTTCCGCACCACCAATCGATCGCCAGAGTATCGGGATCACCCCTCCCCGGAAGCGCCAACACGCATGGATACTTGCGGTTGGGATCGTACTCGGGTGGAACTTGAACAAGGTAATTGACCAATACACCGTTCAAGTCGACAGACATTCGGAACAAGCCTGTGGGGTCGTTCTCTTGATGGGCAGGCAATTCGCGAGGCGGCTTCATCGTGGCCAACAGCTTGGCTACCAAGGCGGGCTGGGCGCCTTCTTCCCCCGTAAGCTCCCGAAGAATTTCCTCGCGACTAGCACCAGAAGGCTCATTGAGATATTGCCGTACTTTGACGCGAACCCGCAGCAACGATTTGGCTACGGCAAAGTTCTCGATGCCAGAGCCTGGTCCTAGAAGCCAACCACCGATTGCGAGCGAAACCAAATTGTCGGGCGCGATGGCAGGGTCGTTTCGCAAGCGTTGGAAATCGGCCAGACGAACGACCGTATCGAAGTTGACCTCATCAACGATTTCACGAATGATACCCGCGATGAACGGCTGTTCTTCAGCGGGAAGCTTCGCGACGGTCGCTTGCAATACTTGAGTGATTTCCGTGATAAGCAGCACTTGTTGCTTGATCGAATCGAGTTCGTCGGCAAGTTTAACTTGCGTTTCAACAGGCAATGCAGCGGCCGGAAAACTGCTGAGGAGCTGTGCCGCCAACTTGTGTTGTCCCGCGTTGCGCCGCAGTTTAATTTCGTCAAAAATTTGATTTGCCAATTGCTGTTCGGTTTGCCCCAACACACCGCTGCGTCCAGCCAACTCAGTCGGAAATCGTTGAATCGCTTCCGCCATCGTGTCCCGAGCTTCTCCGTAGCGTTCCGCCTGCAGATAGAAACTGGTCATCCTCAGCCAATCGGATGACTTGGTGAGGTCCAACGCTTGACGCAGAATTTCACGGAGCTGATCAGGTGGTATTGACGACAATGCAATCCGCGAGTCCCAGACAAATTTGTTCTTAGCGTAAAGGACCTCAATCTTGGCGTATTTGGGTGTCAACAAGGTGATCGCTTGCAGTAGATCAACCTGTCCACGTGGCGTCATGATGGAATGGACGCGCCGACCATACCTGTTGAATTCGCTGATTGCCGTGGTAACGAAAGAGGTTGGCGCTCCGCTGCTATTTCGAATTGCAGCTGCAGAGGGTAACTCAATTTGCTCGAGCCGCGTTGCGTTTGCCGGTTGTACTTGCAAAACATTGCGAGAGGAGTTGTTGAAGTAGGTGACCCTCAAACCGTCATCTAACATGCCGATGATTTCGCTTTTGGCTTGGCCCGAACCACCCGCTTGAAAGCTGTTGGTCGAAAGCGAATCCGTACCGCTGACCAGTCCAGGTCCCAGTCTTATTCCGTTGCGTAATTCGACGATGGACTCTGCCTGCGCGAGCAGGCACCGCGGCAAACTAACAATAAAACAAAACGCGATCGCAATCGCCACAGCATTGCATCGCGTTTCAAATCGCTGAATGATGTTATTCGACATGGTGAACCAGAGTCGGCGTAGTTGCCGACCCTGCGTTTCTACAGGTGAGAGTAGTTTTGAAACCGAAAGGAACTCCGGCCCTGTCAACTGCGATTCACAAATCCACGTGTTGCGATCGACATTGCAGTTATTCAATTAATATAGATCGACTATCGACCACTGAAGAACTTGCGCAATGTTTCCGAAGCTGCATCCTTGGAGTTGCCAGTAACAGGTTTATTTACAGTAGGAAGTTTGCCAGGTTTGGATTTCGGCTTAGCGACATCCGATTTGGTTTCCTCTTCGGATTTGATTTCCATCACGGTCGAGTCGGTGTCGTTGGATGAGATTTGAAATTGTCGAGTTGTGGGGTCGTCATGTCTTTCGATTTGATCGGCTTCGTCAAGCCAACTACTGACGTCAACTTCTTCGTAACGACTGTCACCCGGCGTCGCAGCGCGGTTGGCAGCATCTTTCACATCTTTGACTTCCGGTTTTTTAACATTGGCAATGCCAGCTTCAATAATGGCAACAAACTCGAGTTTTCCAACACGGATGTGATCGCCGTCTTTGAGAATCTTGGCCTTTGCCGGGTCGAGTTTCTTGTCGTTGACAATCGTCCCATTACGACTCTTAAGGTCAATTAACAGAATCTTGCCATCCTTGCGAACAATCGCGCAGTGTCGGCGACTGATCGATTCGCTCTTGGGCCGAAGATGGCATTCGTCGCTTCGCCCAATGAGAAATTTGTCATGATTGACGGAAATTAATTTTCCGACTTGCGCACCATTTGCAACCTTTAGATGCATCTGCATATCTGACCCTCTAAAATGCCAACCGCCAGATTTAAACGCCGGGTCAGTGCTACCGACCTGGCTCACGCGCTAATTGAAAGCCGCAATTCCCTCAACAGCGCACCCCCTATTATCTTCAGAGTGATATCCACTTTGCAACAGGCAATTTGATTTAAATGCCCCTAAAAATGGTGGTAAGTGGATATTTTTGTCCTAAATATTAGACTTTTCGAGTCCAACTTGCCGCAGAAAATGCCGAATCCCCTTCAAGATTGACATTTGGCAACAGTTCCGTAGCACACGCTAAGGGTTCGAACGAAACAGAAATCAAGGTGTGGAGAGCTGATAGAATTTGTTCCCGAAACTCAGGAACTGTGTTCAAAAGGTGTTCATCGACAGAACTTGAGGCAATTTGACCTGTGATTGAATTCGGAAGTTCTCGCAATCCGGGCAATGAGGGGGTATGCGGGGAGCGTTGGAGCAACAGGCTGCCGTGCTGTAAGACAGCGCCCGGTAAGCGTCGTTGCGCACTACCCATAACTTTTGAATCGCCGATGACAATATCCCCTTTGCTTCGCCGATGGAAACACAAGAAACTGCACCCGGTGCCTGTTGAAGTCGCGGCCGGGCAGGTCGCATCCCACATGCGAGCATTCCATCCTTGGCCGCATAACCAACTCACCACCCCACTGTGCACAGATTCGTACAGTCGTTGTGAAGCGCCAATAGAAGTTGAAGTGGATTTCCCCGTCCCAAGCAGTGAGTTGGGGATCGAAACGGCGTAGGTCCAGTCAAAGTGATGTACGATCGCCCCACCACCCGTCGCGCGTCGCACGACTTCAATTTGCTGGCTCGACGGGAGCACAAGGCGATCTTCATACTTTTGAAAGTAACCCAGCGACAAAGTAGGTCGCTGCCACTGATAGAATCGTATAAGAGGGATGTTTTCCGCAGCAGATCGTTCCAACATGCACTGGTCCGCAGCCATATTGGCCGGTCCACTACGCGGAGTGTCGATCAGATAATAGCCAAGCATATCTGTGAAAAACTTGTAGAAAATAGTAACCGTTCAGGGCAATGTAGAACAAATGTCCCCAATTGTTTTGTATCCAGAACAATTGGTTACAATCGTTCTACATTCAGTTAAGCTTCGTCGGCGCATTGTTGTTTGTATGCGGCGTAGTCGAGCAACTTGTTGAGCGTGGACTCGTCCGTTAACTTGACTTTCATAATCCACCCGTTACCAAATGGGTCTTCTGCCAATTGTTCGAGCTGGTCCACTAGTTCGTCGTGAACGGCGATCACTTCGCCGTCCACCGGACTGATCAACGAGCTTACCGCTTTTACCGACTCAACTTCTCCAAACTGTTCACCAAAGTGCACCGTTGAACCGACCGTCGGAAGTGCCATATAGACGAGATCGGTGAGCTGCTCGATAGCGAAATCAGAGATCCCCACGACGGCGATCCGTTCACCTGCTTCTTCGATGACCCCTACCCACTCGTGCGATGGATTGTACTTGAGTTCTGCTGGATTCACGGAAAGACTTTCAAAGATAGATGTTAGTGAAATAAGAACGCCCTACGGCTGATTCAATCAGAGCTCCGCGAGCGGCATTAGTCAGATATTGTTCTAGGCTGTTAGTGACTTCGCTTATAGAAGGGGAGCTTTACGATTTCGGCGGTGGCTCGCGATCCGCGGATATCTACGTCCAGCGATGCGCCAACCACGGCGAGTTCGGAAGCGACATATCCCATCGCGATCGGTGATTGAAGCGACGGCGAAAACGTACCGCTGGTTACGTTGCCGACTTCGCGATCATCGGTGTCAAACAACGCGGCACCCTCTCGGGCAGCTCGCCGTCCGGTTAAACGCAATCCGATTCGCTGGAGGAGTGGCTTTGTAGCGCTCCGCAGCGTTAGAACTTCTGAGCCGATAAAACTGCGTTCCTTCAAGTTGACGGCAAAGCCAAGACCTGCGGTGTACGGATCGATCTGCTCACTCAGTTCGTGGCCATACAGTGGCATTCCTGCTTCCAATCGCAATGTGTCGCGCGCACCGAGTCCAACAGGTTCAATGCCATGTTCTCGACCCGCCATGGTGATATTCTCCCAAATTCGCATGGCATCTTCGGAGCGAACGATCAATTCAATACCGTCCTCTCCGGTATAGCCAGTGCGGCTAACGATACAGGCCTTGCCCATTTGCTCTGTTACCAACCCGCGATAGTATCCCAAGGCACTTACTTTGGGAGGCAATAAACGCTGAGCTATGGCGATCGACTTTGGGCCTTGCAGGGAAATCATGGCGGTCGTGTCGGTGACATCGCTAAAAGCCACGTCGGGAAAATCCGCAAGATGAGGCTGAATCCACTTCAAGATCTTCTGGCGATTGCTTGCGTTGACGACCAGTAGATAAAAGAAACGACCACTGGGAGTCTCCAGACTGGAAACCAATACGTCGTCGAGGACTCCACCGTCCTCATTGCACATCAGCGAGTAGCGTACGGCGCCTGGCTCCAAGTCAGAAACGCGGCGCGTTAACAAGTGGTCGAGCAACTGTGCGGCGCGAGGACCTTCAAATCGCAAGCGTCCCATGTGCGAAATATCGAAAATGCCAGCCGCAGTTCGGGTCGCCGTGTGCTCGGTGACAATGGTCGAGTACTGGATTGGCATCTGGTAGCCAGCAAACTCCGCCATGCGCGCATGGTGGGCTATATGCCATTCCGTTAAGGGAGTGGTTGCAATTGGACTGGTTGAAGCCACGTCGTGTCATCCTAAAAAGTGCCATTTTTGAGCAATTGTAACCAGCCCAACGACAACTCGGGAAGTGCACGTTAATTACTCAGACGGTACTGACGTCTCACCCAGCCAACTGCGAATTCGCGACTCGAATTGTTCCGACTTGGGATCTACCACTTTTAAATTCCAATTTTCTTCAGGTTCCTCAATGGCGGTTACGCCAATGGTGCGGACGGTACCACGTCGAGCAATCATGATGCGGATCTGTTGGTCGATCCCGAGTTGGTTTAATTGTGTCTGCCATTGATTGCCACTGACGCGATATTGGTTGAATGCGATGATTTCATCTCCGACGTTGAGTCCCGATGCGTGCGCCGGGGAGTTGGCCGTGACGGCTGTAACTACTAATTGTCCTTGGTTGTCGACCGCTTTCATTCCAAGCCATGCTTTAGGGGGCGATTTCTTCTCTGAAGCTTTGTTGTTGTCCGATTCAGCTACGTTGTTTTGGCCGGATTGTTGATCAGGGTTTCGATCTGCAGCGGCGACAGTGGTGTCGGTGCCTGCCGGAGCACTCGTCTCTGTTGATTTCTCTGTCTGCCGAGTATCCGCCTTGCCACCCTTGGATTCGTTCGATGGGCTCCCTGCAAACTGTAGTCCTAACCAATCCAAGGCGGGTTGGTATTCGACTTCTTCGGCGCGGTTAATATGTTTTTCAAACCAGTCACTCAAATCGAGTCCTGCCACGGAGCTCGCCGCGCGCGCGAAATCGGCTTCTGTAAAGCCTGCCTCCCGGGCATGGTCCGCATAAAGTATGCGCATCAGGTCATCCAGGCTTTTGGTTCCTTGGGTCGCCTCGCGGATGCGCGCGTCCAATAGAAAGGCGACCACACACCCTTTAACGTAGTAACTGACCCGACTGTTGTTGCTATTCTCATCAGGGCGATAGTACTTAATCCATGCATCATAACTAGCATCGGATAACGACTGAACGTTTCTCCCGGGAGTCGTCTGGAGTTTTTCAATCTGTTTCGACAATCGTTTTAGATAGGTGGCTCGGTCGATCAATCCGGCGCGAACCAACACCAAGTCTTCATAGTACGAAGTGATCCCTTCAGCGATCCAGAGGCTGCGAGTCAAATTCTCTTGTTCATAGTTGTAGCGATTCAAGTCGGCAGAACGCAAACGACGAACATTCCATGTGTGGAAGAACTCGTGGCTTATTAAGCTCAACCAGTCTTGGTATTTTTGCGGATCGCGATAGTTCCAGCGACTGGTCATAACCAGCGTGGAGTTATCGTGCTCCAGCCCGCCACCTGACTCGGCGCTGACGTTTAAAAATTTGTAGCGTTCATAGGGCACGTTGCCCCACAGTTGCTGCTGCTGTTCGACGATTTTCTGTACATCTTGGGCGGCCTTGTTTGTATCCCATAGATCAAAATCACCCAGGTTTGCGACGACGTGGGGTACACCACCAACAACAAAATCTTCAATGATTGGATTGCCGCAGATTACTGGTGCATCGATTAGTTCGTCCAGGTTCTTGGCGAGATAGGTGTGTTCCCGTCCTTCGACCGGCGACAAGGCGGTCAGCGAACGACTCCAGTGATTCGGTAGCTCGAAGCGGACTTGGTGGGGTCGATCCAGCGCATCCACCTGCGTGATAAACGTTGCCCCGCCGTTGAGCACAGCCATGTCGTGGTCGATCCAATTGGTGCGGACCGACATTTCGCGACAGTAGAGTCGATAGCTGATCCGTGTCTCATGTCCGGATGACACTTCGACCCGCCAACGATTTTTGCTGGTCTTAGTGATGGGCAAGGGTTTGCCAGTTCCATCGGTCGCGGTGATTTCATCCACGTGCCGCGCATACTCGCGAATCAAGTATGAGCCGGGCACCCAAGTTGGCATCATCAATTCGACGGCAGATCCTTCGTTTGCCGGGATTCGCAGTTCGATCGCAGCATAATGCGAACTTGCCTGCTCGAACGACACCGTATATTCAAGTGGCGGCGTGAGCGTGGTGGATTGTGCAGATGCAAGAAGCCACGGGCAAAACGCGAAAAGTACAAATGCAAAACTGCGGAGCATATTCAACCTGAAACTTGGCGAAGACAAATGGAAGTGTTCATGCCAAGTATAGTTGAAACCTCTAGCAGTATGCGAATCTCAGCTGGGAATCAACTTCCGACTCTGTCGCATCGAAGTTGAATTTGGGGTTAGAAATGCGGTAAGAGGTGGAGGCGGACGGCACGGCGGGCATGGACGACCATAGGAATGATGGCGGCCGTCAGTCTGGTTGGCTGGATTGGATTCGAGCGGTGGGTACCACCTGCGCATCACAACTGAATGCACGACTTAGGTAGTTGGAATCTGCACTTCCGTGAGAATTTCTTCGGAGGTCGCACCATCGCTCAGAATCAATGTCTCTTCGCGAACCAGTCGACCTGGCACAGCATCGCTACGCCAGACCTTGACAGTCATTGGTCCAGCTTCGTTGGTTTCTTGCCATTCATAGACCTGGCACTTGAAGTTTGTCCCAGCGATGGCAACTTCTTCTTCACCGACCAGCTTCGCCTTTCGCGATGGCAGGTTAAACACATCCAGCGTGACGCTTTTGGGCAGACGGAATTTGGCCGGAAATTCCAACTCCTGAGGCGGGTTTTCATTAGTGACTTCCGGGCGAACCACAGTGACTTGTTGTTCGACAATGACCTTTTCGTCAGTGTTGACTGCCAGCTTATGAGTTGTTGTCACATACACACTGCCATACGAGTTGGTCACGGTCTTTTTTCGAATGCTGAGCGCACCCACTGGAAACTTGCTCCAGTGGGTGTACTCCGGATGGTCAACCAGCGGCAATTCCTCCTGCGCATCTGGCGTCACGTAGCCTTGCGGAGTGGACGAGTTGGAGCCCGAACATCCGGTGAGAGCCAACGAGACGAGCAGAGCGGTCAAAGTTGCATACTTGTAAAAGTGAATTGCAGGCATGGTATTATCGCTGGAAGACGTGAAAGAGCGTGGATAACGTTACGTGAAAACAGAGCTATTTTTTCTTAGGTTTCGGCATTTTTCCTTGGCTCTCCTCTTCTTCAATGGCTCTGTCTTCGGCTTGCATGGCAGCAATTTCCTCGGGGGTCATTTTTTCGCCTGGAATAATCGCCTCGCCACTTCCGCCACCACAGCCTGGCAAAGTGAGCAACAGTGCGAAAGCAAATAGGAGTTTGAATTTATGCATGAGTTTGGATTCGAAAATGTAGTTAGGCTAGTAAAAGAGCAACTTGCCGTTGCACTCAAAGCAGTGACGGCAAGTATGACTCAGGTTAAGAGAACAGTTATACGTAGCGTTTATTCAATCGTGGCGCTTGGTTGACCATCATCGATAACGCAACTACGCATCCATACGGTAGGATCGACGGTGAATGCCGCGAACCGAACCGAACCATCACCGAACACGGAATTCAATCCGCCTGGGTGCGATGATCCGAAATAACGGCGCCAAACGGTGCCTGATTGAGCGACCATGTCGCGGAAAGGGACATTCCTTGGATCCGTGTCAGCCATAGGCGGGAAGTGGTAACGAATCACACACTCGTCCCAACCCGCATTGTTCCAGCGCTCGTTGTCGCCACCGTCCGAACCATGTCGGCTTGGCGGTAGAGCTTTTTCCGAACACATGATGCTGTTGGAAGTGCCATCGATTACGTCGCCCAGACGCCGCTTGGCGCCTTGCGCGTGCCAAACAAAATAGCCCTTACGACCACCGAAGTTGCCGAAGTTTTCATTGGTCCGCTCATTGCGACGCGGTTCAAGTCCCAACGGGAATGCTGGAATTTGAGGCTCCCAAATCGGAGGATTCCAACCGCTCTGCGTGCCGTTTTCAAGAATTTCTCCTTGATAAAAACCGCCGCAACCAGCATAGTCGCTTCGCCCGAATTGGCCGGAACCGTAGCCCGTCGGCCCTCGGCGCGATGGGCAGTAGTACGAAGGAATCAAGGCACGAGCCACCGTGTCTTCACCGTTGTAATCGGCAGGGCGACCGGAGTGAATCGGCGGAAGGGTGAAATTGGCAAGGTTGTACACGTTCTGCTGTTCCATGAACGGCAAAATCTTGAACCAGTGGCTCCAACCGTTGGGATGCGCGGCATTACAACACGTTGAACCTTCATAGGCTCCAGGTGCTTCGTTGTACTGCATCCCAGGCAAACTTGGGTCGCCGTCGTAAGCTCCCGGTGGAATCGACTTGTTCGCCGACTCGAAGTTCATGATTGCCAAGCCAATCTGCTTGAGATTATTGGAACACTGCATCCGTCGCGCAGCTTCCCGAGCGGCTTGGACTGCAGGCAACAATAAGCCCACTAGAATTCCTATGATGGCGATGACCACCAATAACTCCACCAGCGTAAACGCTGGCCTCACTTTGCGAGAAATAGACATCTGATTCTCCCATGAATACGCGAATCGAAAACAGCTCGGCAACCAGAGCCGAACGATGCCCCAAATCATAGAGATCGATGTTGCCGTTTCGATGAAGAAGCCTTAACGATTGGATGAAGGATCGATGAAGGTCTCGTTAAGCAATGTGTTAGACGTATTCAACCGACCTCACATGCGCAGTCGTAGGAGATGTTTGACGACCATCGACTACTCTCTTCACGCGCTGGTGTAATCAGCCTTTGGTCACAAGCGAATGGTTTACAGGAAGTTCGTCGTCCGCCAAATGGTGCTAACGCTGAGCTGCCTTCCGTTGTTTTGCCAGTCTCGTCGCTGACTGAATTTGGGTTGCATGCAACTTTGTGCGATGCAAGGAGCAATGGCAAATTTTCTCGCCGCCGCTTGGGGCGTTCGGCCAATTCCTTGAGACGAAATTGCGCTATCATTGGAAAGGAACTTTCGCAGGCAAGGTTCGCTACGGGGATCTCTGGGGAGCTTTGGCAAGATCCACTACAGGGGATCTTCGGCAACATCCACGGCGGGGACGATGGTTGTTAGTCTGGGTAACTCAGCGGATTGGGGCTGAGCCACCCAAACGGGTTTTGCGGAAAACACTGCATTCGTAAGCGACTGTCGCAGCGAATCTTTGCGGCGGGCAACGGAACCGTTACACTGAAGGTCGCCAACAAGCGAGCTTGAATTAGATGGAGGGTTGCAGTAAATCACTTCAATTCATTCGTTCGGACTGCGCTTTGTTGCTCTTGACAAGTGGTTACTCGATTACATTTCGAGAACTTATTATTGAGTAGCCTACCTTTTACGTCGGAAATAGGACGTTATGCCAACTTTTAAGTCGATCTGCCAATTTTCGCTTATCGTATTTGTTGTACAGCTTGTCAACGTCTCGCCAATGGTGACGTTTGCCCCAGCCCAGGACAAGGATAAAAAGAAGGCGGCAGCCGACGACGGAGCGAATCGTAAAGCACTGGCATATTACGCCAACGCCGCCGATTATCAAAACAATGGCGCTTTTGAATTGGCCATTGAAGAGTGGCAAAAACTGGTCAAAGAATTTCCCACTCACCCGCAGGCGAGTACCGCTTGGCATCATTTGGGCGTCTGCAATCTGCAACGCAAAGAACCTGATTATGCCAGTGCGATCAAGTCGTTTTCAGAAGCATTAAAGGACAAAAAGCTCGAGATTCGCGAAGAGTCGCTCATCAATTTGAGTTGGGCATTGTATACCAAAGCCCGCCAAAGTGAGGCTGGTTCCAAAGAACAACAGGCCGGTCTGGAGCAAGCTCGGGAACGGATGACAGAGTTTTTAAAAGGTTACGGCGACGGTGGCTATGTCGATCAAGCGCTGTTCTACTTGGGTGACATCGAGCATCTGTTAGGTGACCGTAAAAAGTCGATCGCTTATTTCAAGAAGTTCCTTGAAACCAAATCGCTAAACGAATCCAATTTGCGGCCGGATGCGATGTACGCACTAGCCGTTGCCTACGAAGAAGAGCAACAGCTCACAGAAGCCAATCGCCGCTTTACAACCTTTCTGGCGGAGTATCCACAACATCGGCTTGCGAATGAAGTTCGTTTGCGGGCAGCCGATTTGCTGCTGAAGGATAATAAGCCAGCGGAAGCAGAAAAACTGCTGGCGGCTATCTCAACGGACAAGAGCGATGCGATGGCCGATTACGCATTGTTGCGGCTCGGTTATGCCTTTTCATTGCAGGGCCGCAATGACGAAGCAACGGCCCAATACATGAAGTTGCTTGAGCAGTTCCCCGATTCAAAACATGTTTCGGCGGCCGCATTGTCGGTTGGGCAGGCGCTGTACCAAACTGGCAAGTATGACGATGCAATTGCTCAGTTTCGCAAAGTCTTGGATGGCAAGGGGCCACAGTCTGCGGATGCTGCGCATTGGATGGCGATCACGCTCATGCGCCAGAACAAGTCGCAAGAGGCGATCGCCATGTTGGAAGAGGCACTTCCCTCTTTGGCTGATTCACCGCTGGCCACTACCTTACAGATGGATTACGCCGACGCTTTGTATGCGGTTCCGGAACAGCTTGAAAAGGCGAGATTGGCCTACGAAAAACTTGCAACGGATCATCCCGACGACGCCTTAGCATCCCGTGCGGCTTACAACGCGGCGTTTGCAGCTTTACAAAGTCGAAAACTGGCCGAAGCGAGAACTTGGGCGGAGACATTTCTTTCGCGATACCCACAAGACCCCCTTCGCAATGAGGTTGCTTACGTGGCAGCGGAAGTGCTGTTGCAACAGGGTGAGCATGCCGCTGCGGCGGAGGCCTATTCGAAGCTGATCGCGGCAGACTCAAAAAACCCCAGTTGGAATTTGTGGAACCTTCGACTAGGCATGGCGCATTACCTGGCGGGTGCCTACCAAAAAGCAATCGACGTGATCGATCCGTTGCTCGATAAATTTGAACGGGATGCTCAGAAGGCGGAAGGGCAATTTATCGTTGGTGGCTCGCACATGTTCTTGGAACAGCCGCAAAAAGCGATCGAACTACTGCTGGCCAGTCACCAGACCAGTGATTCCTGGTCGTCAGCGGACGAGGTGTTGCTGCTGTTGGCCGAAGCCTATCAACGGAACAAAGATAACGCAACAGCGCGGAAGACCCTGGAACGATTGCTGCAGAAATATCCTAAATCAAGGTTGAAATCTCAGGTCGAATATAAGCTGGCTCAACTCGCCGCTTCCAGCGGCGACTTGGAAGATGCCATTCGTCGCTATCGCTCGGTCGTGGCTGACCCCACAGCGGAAAGTTACCACAACTTTGCCAACTATGGCATCGCCTGGAGTTTGATGCAGCAAGAGAAATATGCTCCTGCGCTCGAAGCACTGCAGCCGCTAATCAAAGAAAAGCTGCGAGATTCCATCGGGCAAGAAGCTCGGCTAGCGGAAGGAGTTTGTTTGCGTAAGTTGGGGCGGGTTGACGAGGCAGTTAAAGTGTTGGAAGCATTTTTGGCAAGCAAGCCTACCGATGGGTCGTTAGCCAATGGTCTTTACGAATTAGGGTTGGCCTACACCGAGCAAGGAAAACTTTCAGAGGCAACTACTCAATTCCAACGAATTGTAAAGGAAATGCCAAAATATCCAGCTCTAGACAAAGTACTATATGAACTGGCATGGAATCACCACGAAGCTGGACAAAGCGAAGAAGCTACCAAAGTTTTTGAAGAACTGGCGCAGAAATTTCCGCAAGGTGAGTTTGCGGCCGAGGCAAACTACATGCAGGCCGAACGACGGTACGAAGCAAAAGACTACGAACAGGCGGCCAAGATCTACACAACCGTGTTGACCAGTGCCAAGGATGCCGAGTTGCAAGAAAAGTCGCAGTACAAACTGGGGTGGAGCCTATTCCAGCAAGCGAGCTACGAGTCTGCTGAAGCTCAATTTGCCAAGCAAGCGGCGAAGTTCCCCAATGCTCCACTGGCCGTCGATGCATTGTTCATGAAAGCTGAATGCGCCTTTAAGCAGGAGCAGTTCGAAAAAGCGTTTGAAGGATATGAACAAGCGAAGAAAAGGCTTGAAGCTGACTCGGAAACCACTGCAGCATCTCCGCAAGTCAAGACGCTCATTTATTTGCATGGCGGCCAGGCATTGCGCGAACTCAAACGTTGGGACGAATGCGAAGCGTGGTTACAAGTCGTGATCGACCGTTACGCGGATAGCCCGTTCTTGCCGACAGCCTTGTATGAACTGGGATATTGCAAACAAAATCAAAATAAGCTGCAAGAAGCACTCACCCACTACGCCGAAGTTGCAGGAGATTATCGTACCGAGATTGCAGCGAGAGCAAGGTTTATGATGGGCGAACTCTACTTTTCGCAACGAGATTTCGTAAAGGCAATTCCTGAATTTCAGCGAGTCATGTTCGGCTTTGGTGGTGAAAAAGCTCCAGAGGAAATTAAAAACTGGCAAGCCAAAAGTGCGTTCGAAGCAGCCCGTTGTAGCGAGGTCTTGTTGGAGAACCTAAAGGGCAATGCCCGCGACAAGGTCGTTGATACGGCAAAAGAATTTTACGAGTTTATTGTAGAAAAACATGCCGCCCATGAACTGGCTGCCAAAGCCCAGACACGATTGGGCGAATTACAAAAATTGCGATAGTGTTGCGTCGGTTTTGTCTGCTCCACGGAAAACGTCGCGAAAATCCGTGGCTGTTGGTTTAACCTGAAGTCGATTGTTATCGAGGCACGGCCTCGCGGGAGTCTTCATGCTCGCTCGAATGTTACGAATTCTCCCTTGGCTGGTAATTCTCGGCGCTTGTTCCGCATCGTTCTGTGCGGCACAGGAAGCAACTGAGGGGCTGAACGCTGGGCCGAGCGGGGGGATCAGTCAAGCTGAACTGCAAGAATTGGCGGCTGAAGCTGCCAGTAATCGCAATAGCGCACCATTGGCCCCCACGCCTAATGCGCTGCAAAATAACTTGAACTTTCTCAAGTTGTTGATCGATGGTGGGGCGTTGATGATCCCCATTGCGATCATGAGCTTGCTGGTTGTAGCCGTTGCCCTGGAACGTATGTTAGCCCTCCGTCGCGGAAAGTTGATTCCGCGTGGCCTGCGCCGAGAGCTCAGACGCGCCAGTGAAAGCAGTGATCCTGTCTCACCACACGGCATGTTTCAATTGACGGAACAATATCCGTCCGCTGCAGCGCGGATTCTGCAGAGCCTATTGTCGAAAGTAGGACGACCAATTCCCGAGATGGAAGCGGCTGTGGCGGAAGGGACGCAACGCGAAGCAGACCATCTCTACAGCAACGTGCGATGGCTGACACTTGCCGCTGCCGTCACACCCCTGATCGGTCTGCTCGGAACGGTCTGGGGGATGATCATTGCCTTTTACAATACAACGCAACTGGGTGCAGGAACCAATAAAGCAGAATTCTTGGCTGAAGGCATTTACGTGGCCTTGGTAACAACGCTTGGCGGCTTGGCGGTCGCCATCCCCGCAGCTATCTTCGCCCACTACTTTGAAGGTAAAATTTCCAAAGTCCTAGCATTGATTGAAACGGATTTAAAGCGAATCATTCCTCGCTTCGAAGACCAAGAGGGGCACGCACGCTACGATATTAATTCCCGGGGTTTAACTCGGCGGGAAGCACCGATGGCCAACAGCCACGGTCGACGTACTGCTAAGGAGGTCGTGGCCGCTCCTCCTCCACCTCCTACCGTTCGCCCACCGGCGTCGCGGGCGTGAGTCGAGGTATCAGGTATCAGGTAGAAGTGTTGAGTGTTGAGACATGCAGGGTGGTCCTTCGGTAAGAACCTGGCGCGGTAGTCGACGATTAACGGTCACAATTTATGGCAGTCAAGATTTCACAAGGTCGAGTGTTGGCGGCGCTGAGTATGACACCGTTGATCGATGTCGTATTCTTGCTGCTTATATTCTTTCTTGTCGCATCGCGACTCAGTCAAGAAGATCGGCAACTCGATATTCCACTTCCCTCAGCCGCCAACGCGATGCCGATGACGGCCGAAGTACAAGAGTTAGTGGTAAATATCAACGATGAGGGAACGATTGTCGTTAATGGCGATTCAATGACGCTCGACCAGTTCGATCGATTCCTGACTCAATCAATTGCCAACAATCCACTTGGTCAAACGGTCATAATCCGAGCGGATCGGCGCGTACCACTTCAAACGCCCGTGGATGTCATGGATGTCTGTCTTAAGAGTGGCGCAACCTATTCATTGTCCATTGCCGACGAGGAGTCGTAGATGAGCGAGTACTCACGACTTTCAGAAATGATCGGCATAGCGGGCGACGACGATACGTACGATAGTGAGCAACCGGGTTCCGTCTGGGCTTTAAATGCGATCTTGGTCTTGCTTGGTGCAGCAATCCTGTTGGTTGCTTTCTATTTCCTTGATTCTCACGACAAGCGTTTGTTGTTCAATCCGTGGTCCTACGCCATAGCGACGCCAATCGCAGTCGTTATCTTCTCAACATTGCTCAACAAGGTGGTGAGCCGCGTTGTCGAAAAGTCGATGCAAATGGCGTTCTTGCTGAGCGTCTTGATTCACCTCTTGTTCTTGGTATATGCCGTAAATATTGTCATATTCTCACGAATGTGGCCCGATGTGCTCGATTCACTTGCCGCCCAACGACAACAATTGAAACTCGAATCGCTCAAGGCGAATCAATATGTTGCCGTTCCGTCGAACAAACAGTCGGTGCGTCGTCCTGATCATATGAGTTATGTCCCAACTGAGCATGATCCGACCGAAGTTGAACAAGCGACTTCGCCAGCGATTCAGCTAGCACGCAATGAGCGAATCGACCTTGTCACCCCCACTCCCAAATTTGTCCCGACCACTAGCCCTCATCTCATTGAACGCCAACAGCCATCGATTAGTAAGCCGACCGTAGGTGAGAATGCGGCATCCTTATCAAGAAGTTCGTTGAGCGACAGTCAACCGCTGCCAAACACTCCTTTGCTTGCACCCGTTGAGCAGTCCATCGAATCGAGTCCCACCTTGGAAGCAGCCAGTGCGACGGCAAGTCGTCGGCGCGATCGGGATATGAAACTGCCGTTATCGACTACGCCGACCGAGTTGAATCGCAGCGCAACACAAGCAGCCTTGCAGCGTGCGCAAATGGAATCCGACCTGCCGGCGGCTAAATTAGAGTCCATGGACTTCCCCTCGCGCAGCACGTCTGCATCATCAACTGCACCACGCGGTTCCGCGGTGGAGACACCGTCGCTCACCGGCCCTGCTCCGACCGCTACGGCCCTGGCGCCAAGTGAAAGTGCCGCCGCAAATAGTCGTCGAGTTCAGGTTGCTTCTTCACTGAATCGCGTTGCTCCAGATCTTCCCTCCCCTACGATTTCTCCATCGAGTGCATCGCCACCAAGTATCAATCGGAGCGAACGTGCTCCAAGTGCGTTGCAATTGCCGATCCCGTCGGCTGGTGAAACGCGTGCAGCAATTGCGCGCGACATCGCAGGCGGCGTTTCCGGCCCAGCAGCGCCCAGTTCGATGCTCGTCCAGGGGCCCGATTCCCTTGCTTCAAATGATGCGTCGCAGGGCGAACTACGTGCTTCACCAAGCTCCCGCGCCAAACGCACCAATAGTCCACAATCCAAGACAGCTAGCCTCTCTGAGATGGGCTCTCCCTCAAGCGAGAGTTGGAGTGGCCAACACCGTCTTAGTGGAGGTGTCGCTGGCACGTCTCCCTCACAACTTGCAAACGCTGCTTCTGGCAATGCGATCGCCCATCACATGGCAGGTCTAACCGGCGCTGGTGATGCCATCGAACGATCGACCATTGGCTTGGCTGGACTCCAAGGCGCATTGGCCCTACCGGCTGGCGGAGCCAATGTAGCCAACGTCGAAGCCACGGTTGCGAGCGATTCTTCAGAACTCAACGGCAGTGGTATCGAAGCGGAAGCGGCACCATTGCAGCGTTCTTCGAATCAACGTGGCCAGCGTGGCAGCGGCGTCGGCAGTACAGCCCCCGTAGATAGTCTTGCGGCCAATGTGGTGGGCGAACAATCATCAAGAGTGCCCGGCTTGCCCGAAGGCATGCAGCGAGCGGAGGGTACTACTCAACGTGCCGACGCCTCGGAGGCCAATTCTAAGTCAGTAGCCGGGGTTGAACGCGCCGATGAGCTACTCGGTCGATCGCCCGTGGCATCGCAGGTTGCAGTTCCAGACGCTGTCGCTTCCGCCCTTCGTGAATCAGAAGGAGATGCAGGCGACGAAGCTTCCGGTGTAGCTAGTTTAGAGGCTAGCGGAAGCCTGGCCAGGAAGGGTACTCAGGAAGCGCGTAGGAACGCACCGATGCAGGTAGATATCGATGCGTTGGTCGGTCCCACTGGAATTTCGCCAATTCCAGATAAGGAAGGTCCTCTTCTTCCACGTCGAAATGATATTGACTCACATGAAATTACACCTCCTCAGATCGAATCTCAACGATTTTCGCGGCAAGATGTGGGCGGTCCCTTGGCAGCGGGACGTGACGTGGCGATGCCAACGCCGGCGTTCCAACAGCGACTCGAACGATTGCAAGATCTCGATGCTCAAGATGCATCGTCGGTGGAACCACAGACGGAACAAGCGATTGAACGTGGGCTGGCGTTTCTTGCCAGGCATCAACGACCCGATGGGTCGTGGCGTTTGCAAGATTTTGATACACCGGTTTTAATGCGCAGCGATACTGCGGCAACCGCACTTGCGCTGCTTGCCTTTCAAGGCGCCGGATATACGCATAAACAATCAAAGTATGCCGATACCTGCGACCGAGCACTCAAGTTCTTGGCTGAACACCAAACCAAAGATGGCGATCTTTATATCCCACAAGATCCTGCCTCGAATCAAAACGCTTGGTTGTATTCGCATGGCATCGCTGCACTTGCCGTCTGCGAAGCCTATGGCATGACGCAAGACCCAGAACTTCGGCCATTGGCTCAGGGTGCGATCGACTTTATGGTCAAGAGCCAAGACAAGACGCACGGTGGTTGGCGCTATCGCCCTGGTTCGGGAACCGATACAAGTGTTACAGGTTGGTTCATGATGGCGTTCAAAAGCGGGCAGTTGGCAGGTTTGCAAGTGCCTGCCAACGCTTTCAATCGCATCGAAAGCTATCTGTCAACAAGCCAACTTTCTGACGCGGAGCCCCATTTGTATCGTTACAATCCATTTGCTCTGGATACTCCGCAGCAACGACATGGCCTGCGTCCGACTGCGGTTATGACCAGCGTGGGCTTGCTCATGCGACTCTACTTTGGATGGCAACGCGATCGACCAGAGATGATGGATGGAGCCGACTACCTGCTCGAACACGAGCCGCGGCATGGGACTCGCTCGCTGTCGCTACGCGATACCTACTACTGGTATTATGCCACTCAGGTCATTTTTCACATGGGCGGCGAACGCTGGGAGCGGTGGCATGACCAACTCTATCCTCTGCTCATCGATAGCCAAGTACTCGATGGCGAAAACGAAGGGAGTTGGGATCCCATGCTTCCCACCCCCGATCTGTGGGCGCGTTATGGCGGACGGCTCTACGTTACAACTATGAATCTACTGTCACTAGAAGTAAGCTATCGTCATTTGCCGCTTTACGAGGCCACTGCACCTTCCGATATCACGCCTTAATCTATTGCTCCGCTGAGAATTCGCTATGACCAATTTAACTGATGTCATGTCCGAGTTGAAACTCATGGGCTCAGAGCAAACTCGAAAAACCTTTGCTCGCCACGGTGCGCCTGTTGAGAGTATGTATGGTGTCAAAGTGGGTGACATGAAAAAGATCTTGAAGAAGATCAAGGGAAATCAAGCGTTGGCCATGGAGTTGTACGCAACTGGCAACTCGGATGCCATGTATCTGGCGGGCCTGGTTGCCGATGGCGCAAGAATGTCCAAAAAGGAGCTGGAGACCTGGGTGAAGAATGCTACCTGGTACATGATCAGCGAATTCACCGTAGCGTGGGTTGCTTCTGAGAACGCTGCCGGTCGCGAGCTTGCAGTGAAATGGATGGATTCGAAGAAAACACCAATTGCCGCAGCGGGTTGGGCGACGTATGCGTCGATCCTCTCAACTCGCAGTGACGATGAACTCGATTTATCAGAAATTGAGAGTTTGCTCACCAGAGTTACCGACGAAATTCATGATGCTCCAGGTCGTGTTGCTTATGCGATGAACAACTTTGTGATCTGTGCTGGTTGTTACGTTAAACCGCTGCATGCCAAGGCCAAAAGCGCTGCCAAGAAGATCGGCGTTGTAGAGGTTGACATGGGGGATACCTCATGCAAAGTTCCGCTGGCAACTGAATATATTGCGAAGGTGGAGTCGATGTCGCGCGTGGGGCAAAAACGCAAAATGGTCAAATGTTAAAGGCCCCGCGGGATTCTACGAATTTGTGTTGAGTGGAAACACCGCGTTGTCGCTAACTTGTTCCCGCAATAGTTCCTTGACGCGTTCAATGAGCGCCGGGTGTTGTGCGGCAATGTCTTTCGTCTCACCACGATCCGTTGCGAGATCGTAGACTTCCCAAATGCCTGGCGATTTTGTTTTCAGTCCCTGGCGCACTATTTTGTAGTTTTCCCAACGTATGGCAACTTGTCCACCATATTCTGGAAACACCCACAGCATGGGTTTGCGCTGCTTCAGTGAGGCTTCACGGCCGGTCAACACGGGCCACAGGCTCTCTCCGTCCAGTTCTGGTGGTTTTACAAAGTCCATCGCGTCGCAGAGTGTAGGGAACCAGTCGGCGAAATAGCTGGGTGTATCGTTGACAGCGCCGGCCTCGATGCGACCTGGGAATTTTGCGATCATGGGCACGCGGATCCCGCCTTCGTAAACGCTCCCTTTGTAGCCGCGTAAGTCCGCCGTACTGTTAAAGAACTTGGGATCAGCACCACCGACGTGGAACACCGAATCACCCTTACCCTCGTGAGTACTTCCATTGTCGCTTGTGAAAATGATCAACGTACGGTCCGCTATTCCTGTTTTTTCGATCGATTCGAGGACACGACCAACGTAACTGTCCAAGTCGTTGATCATGGCCGCGTAAGCAGCTCGTGGGCGTGGGTGTGGTAAGTAACCGTTGCCGCCGCGGTAGACATGTTCATCCCATTCCATCGGAAAGCGTTCGACGGAGCTGCGGGGTGGATGCATGGCAACGTGGGGTTCGATGAACGGCAAATAGAGGAAGAAGGGCTTGGCTGCGTTGTCGGCAATGAACTTTTCCGCTTCCGCGATCATTAGTCGCGGTGCATAACTCTCTCCGATCCAGTCATCGAATCGCACTTCGCCATCGGGTTGTTTGGCATGCCCAGGTATCGGCTTGGCGTTCAGGACGAGTTTTTCTGCATTTCGCCATAAGTGCGGCGGAAAGTAGCTATGGGCAACCGATTGGCAATTGTAACCAAAGAAATGGTCAAAGCCCTTCCGATTTGGATCACCTGTACTGCCCACCGGTCCGAGTCCCCATTTCCCCATGGCTCCTGTGGCGTAGCCCGCTTGCTGAAAAACCTGTGCGATGGTTAACGCTTGGTCGCTAATCGGATACTGTCCTTCGGTAAATTCTGGGAAATTGACTTTTGCCTGTTGGTTCCCCCGCACCTCTGCATGTCCAAGGTGTTTGCCAGTCATCAGCACGCAGCGCGATGGCGCGCACACCGGCGCGCCGCTATAGTGTTGGGTGAATCGCATGCCTTGCGAGGCAAGTCGATCGATGTTGGGAGTCGGTATCTTTTCTTGGCCGTAACAGCCTAGTTCTCCCCAACCCAAGTCGTCCGCCAATATAAAGACCACATTGGGTCTGTCTTCCGCACGGCTTGGAATGACTAAGGCGGCTGTTGCGAGCCAGAAGCCTATAAAAAATCGGATCGTTTTCATAGTTGAAATGTTCTGTTGTACTTGGGGTGTTGGACGTTGCCAGTGGTGTTGTTCTGCCTTAATTAACCGTGCTCCGGCCCTGCCATCATAACAAAACAATCGCAGCGTTGATCTGGTTGTTTGCGCCTTGCGTGGAAGTCAGTGTCAAGGATTTCCTGTACGTAGTAGATTGATGGAGATGGATTCGCACGGATAGCAAAGCCGGAGCACGGATGTTCCATGGTGGGAGTGTGATGGTGGAAATGGTGCCTGGGTACTCGGTGTGTTGGAAGATGCCAGTGGAATTGTTTAGCCTTATCCGTGCTCCGGCTTTGCCATCCGTGCAAACAAAACAATCACAACATTGACCTGGATGTTTGCGCATTGCTTAGCAGTTGCTGAACCTGAGAGCGGTTACTTGTAGTTCATTTATGCCAAAGTTGGTTGCTATACCCCAGGGCAGCCCAAGTGTTTTCAGGTGCGACAATCCAAGGCTTTTGCAGTATTCGTTGTTGTCGAAGTGAGCGGTAAGCGTAACCACAAATCGATTTTCAATCAAGAAACAGTCTAGTTCGCTTTCGTGGATAAGATGATGACGATAGAAGGCCCTTGCAACCGGCCGGATGACCACATTAAGACCGAATGCTTCGATTGATGCGAGGAACAATTTTTCGGTTACCATTTGGCTGTAGCCAGTTTGGTGCGTGTTGAAGAGCAGAGTTAGTGCATCGCGAATTGCACATCCAATTTCTCGGTCGTCGCCATCGATTCGATTGCTCCAATGCGACCAGTCGGCGGTAAAGCAAGTTGCTGGCGGGGAATAAACGCGTCGTTCGAAATGAACGCGGTCTAGGCCGAAGTTGACAATTATCCCTAGATGAATGCCGCAAGCCCGTAGGTAATCAAAGAGTTGCAGCTCTTCTGATGGGCCAATGTGTCGAGGTAATGCTTTCAGCTCAACGCAAATGTCGTTCCAGGCGACGAAATCTGGATAGAGGATAATTGCCTCCCGACCTGCGACATAAAGCGGCACGGCGGGCTTACTCAGGACGGGTAGGCCATTCTCCTCAATCCATAATTCGTAAGCTCTTTGGTAAGCTTCTTCGTGGCGACCTAAACCAACTTCGTTATGAACTTCAAAAAAGCCACGAATTAATGTTCGCGTATTTTGTTCGTGTAACAGCCTCATATCAGCTCCAACAAATTGGTAAAACGATGATGCGACCCTGGACTGCTCTTCATTCCCCCTTGTGCGATCAATGCTACTAATCTATCGAAACTTTCAGCTGATTGCGTAGATTGCAACGTCAGGGAGATGGATTCGCACGGATAGCAAAGCCGGAGCACGGATGTTCCATGGTGGGAATGCGGCGGTGGAAAGGGTGTCTGGGTACTCGGTGTGTTGGAAGATGCCAGCTCAGTTGTTAGCACTTATCCGCGCTCCGGCCTTGCCATCCGTGCTAACGAAACCAAGGCAACGTTGATCTGGTTGTGTGCGCCTTGCGTGGAGTCAGTGTCAAGGATTTTTTTGTACGCAGATTGATGGAGATGGATTCGCACGGATAGCAAAGCCGGTGCACGGATGTTCCACGGTGGGAGTGTGGTGGTGGAAATGGTGACTGGGCACTCGGAGTGTTGGAAGATGCCAGCTCAGTTGTTTAGCACTTATCCGTGCTCCGGCCTTGCCATCCGTGCTAACGAAACAATCGCAACGTTGATCTGGTTGTGTTCGCCTAGCGTGGAAGTCCGTGTCAAGGATTTCTTGTACGTAGATTGATGGAGATGGATTCGCACGGATAGCAAAGCCGGCGCACGGATGTTCCATCGTGGAAGTGTGGTGGTGAAATGGTGTCTGGCGGAAATGGTAGCTGGGTAGGCCGGTGTGTAGGAAGATGCCAGCGCAGTTGTTTAGCACTTATCCGTGCTCCGGCCTTGCCATCCGTGCTAATAAAACTAGCGCAACGTTGATCTGGTGCGCCTTGCGTGGAAGTCAGTGTCACGGATTCTTTTGTACGTAGATTGATGGAGATGGATTCGCACGGATAGCAAAACCGGTGCACGGATGTTCCATGGCGGGAGTGTGGTGGTGGAAATGGTGTCTGGGTACTCGGAGCGTTGGGTTATGTTAAAATGACCAACTCTATTTTGAGTTGTGAAACCTCTTTTGCTTTTCATACTTTATGCAATTATGAATAAGACTGCATCCGACCTACAACAATCGTTTCGCAAGCTTCGACTAGAGTCAATCGGTGCTTGCCGTCAAGAGATCGAGCGCATCCTTGAGGCTGGCCAAGCTAACGAGTTGCAAGCCATTGGCAATTGGACTCCTGGTCAAATTATGGCACATATCGCTGCATGGATCGAATACGGGTATGAAGGCTATCCCGTTAAAAAGCCGCCATTTTTTATTCAGTGGTTGCTGCGTTTTAAACTAAAGCAGATCTTGCGCAGTGGAATGTCACCTGGGGTGAAAATCCCTGGCGTAAAAGGCGGGACCACTGGGATGGATGAGATGGAGACCAGGGCTGCTGGCGAGCGATTATTGCAAGCGCTCGAGCGACTAGAGGCTGGCGAAGCGGCAAAGTATGATAGTCCTGCTTTCGGTCCCATGTCACACGAAGCTCGTATTCAACTCAATCTTCGCCACGCCGAGTTGCACTTGGCCTTCTTGAGTTATCCAAAATAGTTGCTCCACATGACTGAACGTCGCAACCGCTTGACCGGTGCCGGGGTAACGATTACTCTGCCGAGGGGTAATTTTTGTTTTGTCTCAACCAAAGACTCCACTCCGCATGGTAAATCATGATAGAGCTGTCCATACCGCGAGCGCCCCGAGTTGTCTTGGTTGGCTGCATTTACTTCATTTTAATTTTTATAACTCCGGCCGCAGACTCTCGAGCGCAAGAGAATGCCTCGGGACCAACGTCTTCGATAACGCTATCGGAACAACTGCAGCCACTCTTCCAGATTCTAGCGGGAGCGGAGAATCGCTTCTCAATCTCAATTGACGGAATGGTGCCAATCGATGGCAAGGCGCAGTCGATTCGTCTAGAGCTTAGTCGATTCAGTGACGACGCTTTTGAATTAATCGCCGAGCATCCTGACTACGCGATTCAGATTCGACGTGACGGCGATTCAACTGCTTTTGCATTGCCAAAGCACTCGGTCGTTTTTTCTGGGGGCGGCGGTATCGATCCAGAAAATCATTTGTCACCATTGGGAGCCATGGAGCGCATGTTGAGCAGCGGTACGGAGCTGCGCAACTATGTGCAATTGCTGACAAGCGGCAACGCGCGGGCCACGTTGAAGACTATTTCGATGATCGTTCCATTTGAACGGCAAGTTGATCCAAACCTCTGGAAGATTGGGGACTCGATTAAGTTGGACGTATCGCCAGTTGAGGGAAAGCCCGCACTGCGCATTACAGAAGGTTCATTGGATGTTGTCATAAGCATTGGTCCGGCTGGCGAACCGCAGTTGGTACACGATTGGCCCGGCTATGAAAAGCGCTCGTTAGTGCGAAAGGAACTCGAACGGCACTTGTCGCGCGGATTGCGGCGTGCTTTGGAGGTCGTGTTACCTTCCACCGAATTGTTGAATGCTGCAGCACATCCACAAAAAGTTGAGCATGGCGAATTGCGTTACGTGGACGGCCAGCGACTGGTTTTGTTACACGGTACCCCGGAGCAGATAGGTGAAGCGCATGGACAGTTGTTGTCGCTTGAATCGCAACGTTGCATCGATTCGGTGCTATATGCCTTCGGGACTGTGCAAACAATTGCGACGGGCCGTTGGTTTCGAAGCGAACTAGAAGATGCCTATACGCGCTTGAAACCACACATTCCGATGGATCATATCGTCGAAACTCGGGCCTTGGCAACAAGTCTTGGGCAAGACTGCGAAGTCATGGAGGCGCTGAATGTCTTTCCTGAGCTATTCCATTGTTCAGGATTTGCAGTTTGCAACTCGGCGACAACGGACGGCAAGCTCTATCATGGCCGAGTACTCGACTACATGACCACAATTGGTTTGCAGGATTGTGCAACCACATTTGTGATCTCAGTTGATGGCAAGATACCGTTTGCAAACGTCGGCTATGCGGCCTTCACGGGAAGCGTTAGTGGTATGAATGCATGGGGGATTTCGCTTGGAGAGATGGGTGGTCGTGGCGAAGGGCAATGGGATGGAGTTCCAATGGCCACGTTGATGCGTCGCGCGATGGAAGAATGTGTGACGCTCGAAGAGGTCAAGGACCTATGGTCGAAGAGTCCTCGGACATGCGAATACTATTACGTTTTTGCAGATGGCAAGACAAATCAAGCTGTGGGAGTAGCGGCGACTCCAAACGAAATCCAATTTATAGCGCCGGGCGAGTCGCATCCGTTGCTGGGTGAGGGAATCGCCGATGCGGTTGTCTTGTCGGCTGGCGATCGGTTAGAGACGTTGCGTAACCGCGTCGCGAACGACCATGGAAAAATTGATGTGGATAAGGCAATGTGGTTGATGAGTCGCCCGGTTGCGATGGAATCAAATCTGCACAATGTATTATTTGTGCCTGCCGACGGAGTGTTCCACGTCGCCAATGCCAACCACCAAAAACCAGCTGCGGAGCGTCCCTACGTGCGTTATTCCCTAACCGAGCTTCTGCAAAAGTGATCTATGTCTGAAACTCTGCTTGCGGTGGAAGGCATCAGCTATCAATATGGTAAGCGATGCGCAGTGGATAATGTCTCATTTCCGGTCGGCTGTGGGGAAGTGTTTGGATTGCTTGGACCCAATGGGGCTGGTAAGACCACGACGATTTCATGTATTGCCGGATTGCTTGCCGACTGGACTGGCAGCATGTCGTTTTCAAGCCAGTCGTTTCAGCCAGCAAGAGTCACGAACGATCGTCGCAAACTTGGATATGTACCCCAAGAGTTGGCGATCTATCCGAATTTAACAGCTCGGGAAAATTTAAGTTTCTTTGGCAAACTGGCGGGAGTCTCAGCGAACTCTTTGAAGCAAGCGGTCGATCGCAACCTAATACTCGCGGGACTGCAGGATCGGCAAAACGATCTGGTCTCTACCTTTAGCGGAGGTATGCAACGACGACTGAATTTAGCGAGTGGATTGATGCATGCGCCTGTTCTTGTACTGCTCGATGAGCCGACGGTTGGGGTCGATCCACAAAGTCGCAATCACTTATTCGAAACGTTGCTTGCGTTGAAAGATTCCGGTATTTCGTTGTTGTATACGACACATTACATGGAAGAGGCTCAGCGATTGTGCGACCGAATCGCCATCATGCACGAAGGTAAAGTCATCGCAGTCGGAACGGCAAGCGAACTTGCAGTATCCATTGGCCAGCCTGAAGCGAACTTGGAAACAGTCTTTTTGCATCTCACCGGACGCACGTTAAGGGACGAATAGAAGCATGCTCTCGGCCGCCATCGTTCTTGCTCGTAAAGATATCAAAAGTTTCATCCGCGACCGCGGCGCTCTTATGCTCAGCCTGCTCGTACCCATCGCGCTGGTGACAGTCTTTGGTTGGATCATGGCCTACGCATTTGGCGGCAATGGAGGCATGCCCAAGGTAACATTGCATGTCGTTGACGAAGATGCATCTCCAACCAGTCAACAGTTTATCAAGCGACTCCAGGGATTGGAGATGCTGAAAGTCGAACTCCGGGAGCAGTCTGTACTCCTTGACTCCTCGAAGGGTGATGAGCGAAACAGCGGCTACGCCAAAATCGTGGCGGACGGCGATGCACACCATTTGTTAGTGCTTCAAGAAAATTTTGAATCGATTGTCCAGTCCGGAGCTTCACCACCGTTTGCCATGTTTCGAGATCCCGGGAGAGAGATGGAAGGGCAGATGATCCAATTGGCCATGGTGCAAGCCTGTGTCTCGGAATATGGAGGCCAGGTGATGGTTAATAGCATGGATCGCTTGCTGGAAGAACAAGGAATGGAGACTGAGCAAATCGAGTTGATTCACAGCTGGATGACCGATATTGGCAATACAATTAGCGATTTCGTTGATGAAGCTCAGGTTGCAGAGGAGTCGAGCGGACAAAAGGTGACAGAAGTACAGGCGAATGATGCACAGGCGAATAGCGAAAAGATTGGTGGAGACAACGAAGACAGCGACGGTATCACACCAGCCGTGCTCCAGGAGATTTTAAGTAAAATCGTTCCGATGGAGTCAACCGATGTTTCACCTCCCAATCGAAGTCGGCAGGTGACGTATCAACAAGCACAGAGCGTGGCAGGGATGTCGGTCATGATGCTCCTATTTGCGTTGACAAGTTGCGGTAGCGTGCTACTGAAGGAACGAGAAGACGGTACGTTGAAACGACTGTTTGCACAACCGATTGAACGGAATTCAATTCTATTGGGCAAGTTTCTGTTTGTATTCGCCGTTGGAGCCGCGCAACTGGCGATTCTGTTTACGTATGGCGAGTGGATGTTTCGCGTGGGGTTGTTTCGTGATCCTGTAACATTGGTGGTATTGTCATTGACATGGGTTGCGACGGGTGGAGCGTTCGGGCTGTTTTTGGCTGCGGTTAGTCGCTCGAGCAAGCAGGCCGAAGGACTTGCGTCGTTACTGATCTTGATGATGGCTGCTTTGGGTGGATGTTGGTTCCCCTTGCAATTAATGGACCTCCCGATGGTGCTTGAAGCTGTCTGCAAAAGCACGATGACCTACTGGGCGATGACAGGCTTCCAAGGCATGCTCTGGAATCAGTTGGCTTGGTATGAACCCAAAATGTTAGTCGCGTTGGGGTGGCAATGGGGGTGGCTAACGACGTTGAGTGCACTCTCGATCTTTTTCTTCAAACGCAACTACTGTCGTGGCTAGTGTTTTGTCGAACGATTGACTCAATCGTTTCCAAAGCGATTGGGGGCAATATTGGGGACAATCGCACTACACTCGTTTTTTGCGATCTTAATGTTGCGCTAACGGATTCTTAACCGTACACGTCGGCTACTCAGTTACCCTTTTAACAGCGGGCTCGTCGGGCTAACGAGCTGATGTTTTTGCCAAGTAGATGGGGAATTGGATATGTTGAAGAGGCTGTTGGGAATTGTGGCTGCGATTTGCGTTTTATTCGTGTTGATGATTGTGCGTCCGATACTTCGTGCGTCGTCAAACATGGATCGAGGGGAGAAGCTGGCGGCAAGCGGGGACTATGACGGGGCGTACTATGCCTTTGGCGATGCGATTCGCCAAGCACCTGATAATCCCTGGCCCTATTTCCGACGTGCGGCGGCTATGCATAGATCGGGACAATACAACAAATCGCTAGTGGATCTCAACGATGCGATCCGAATGAAGCCCGATTTTGGTGCGGCGTATCGTCTACGAGCTCGTTCTAACGAGGCGCAGGGGTTGATTGAAAAGGCAGCTGCCGACGACAAAATGGCTGATGACTATAACGCTCCGCAGTTGCTCGAAGAAATCTATGCGCTCAAGGAGTAAATTGGAAGCCATTTAACGACCACTTGCGTCGTCCATCGGCGTCTATCATGCTTTGGCTTTACCTGAATTCTCTAACGTCGTTGGGTGAATCTTGGAGACAAAGCCAAGGGCCGATTGCACGGTTATCGAAACGCTTGCAGACCTCGTGCGCATAAATAGTGTCAATCCCAACTACGAAGGCGGTGTTGACGAGCTCGAGTTGGCTGAACATGTCGAACAGTTTTTCAGGCTGCGCGGCATCGAATGTTGGCGTCAGACGGTATTCCCGAATCGCCCCAACATCATCGCTCGGGTACCTGGTGCAGATGGATCGCGCCGAGTGATTCTCGAGGCGCACATGGATACCGTTTCGGTCCAAGGAATGACGATCGATCCGTGGGAGCCAAACATTTACGACGGAAAACTCTTTGGCCGTGGCGCATGCGACACAAAAGGCGGCTTGGCGGCAATGATGCATGCAGTGGCACGTATTGCTGACGACGATTTGGCGCCGGCGTGTGACATATGGTTGGCCGCGACGATTGACGAAGAATACTCCTATCGCGGTGTCTGGGCCTTATGCAATGATCCGCCACTGGAAGCCATCGCCGCGATCGTGGCCGAGCCAACGGACTTGCATCCGGTGATCGCCAGCAAGGGGGTCGTGCGGTTCAAAATGGAAACGCTTGGTAAGTCGGCGCACTCGTCGAAGCCCCATCTTGGGATCAATGCCATCGAGCAGATGTCGCGGGTGATCCTGGCGCTCGAACAGGACACTCGTCAATTGGCACAGCGCGTTCATCCGTTGCTTGGACCTGCAACCTGCAACGTGGGGGTAATTCGTGGAGGTGTGCAGATTAACTTTGTTCCTGACCGCTGTGAAATTGAAATAGATCGTAGGTTGTTGCCTGATGAAACTATTGCGCAGGTACTGGCCAATTATCAGAGATTGTTGGAGCACCTGTCTCAAGCGGACGAACCGATCAACGCTAAGATTCTACCACCGATGTTGACCGATCTACCGTTGGAAACGAATGCCGACGAATTGGCCGTTCAGCTCCTTGTCGACGTGTTGCGGACACTAAATTTACCGCGTGAACTCCTGGGTGTTCCATTCGGTAGCGATGCTAGCAAGTTCGGTGCCCGTGGAATTCCGAGCATGATCTTGGGACCCGGTTGCATTGATCAAGCACACGCGGCCGTCGAGTTTGTTGAGTGCCAGCAGGTACTGACTGCGGTTGAGATATACACACGCTATCTGGCCGGTTTCAAGTAGCACGTCGCCTGGCGGTATCGGCTGCATTGTCACGAAGTGGCGTATTGTTTCGCCCCCGACTTCATGCCTGGTAGAATGCCCCGATGTATTGCTGATACAATGGTCTATCTAATTGGACAGCGCCACACTGATCAAAATCCTAACCCGAAGCGTTAGCGAGGGAAAGACTGATGCAAAGTCCCTCGCTTACGCTGAGGGTTGTGAAAAGGCGGCACTTTTGACGAAAGTGCAATCAACTTAGGGTCTTTAACAAGATCCACTACCCTAAAGTCAAGTTGTGCATGGTCCTGGAGTTAAGAAATGTGCAAGTTTGAAAATAGACGGTTTTCTCGACGTGCGTTTGGTGGCTTGGCTATGGCTACGTCGGCTGCGTTGGCGGCTCGACCGGCTTGGTGTCAGGAGCCGCAGCGACCGACTGCAGCGTCAGAGTGGATTGATGCCCATGTGCATGTGTGGACGCCGGACACCGATCGATATCCTATCGATGTTGCATTCACCAAGGCGGATATGCAGCCGCCGAGCTTTACCGCAGATGAACTCTTTCGCCATTGCAGGCCCGTTGGTGTTACACGCGTGGTATTGATCCAGATGAGTTTCTATGCGTTGGACCATCGCTACATGTTGCAGGTCATGCGGGAGAATCCAGGTGTATTTGCTGGTGTCGCATTGATTGACCACCGTTCTGAGAACGTCGTCGAACGCATGCATGCCTTGGCTGCAGACGGGATGAAGGGATTTCGTCTGCATTCACATGGGGATGCGCCAGAGTGGGTGCAAAGTGCGACGATGGCAAAATTGTGGCGTGCGGCAGGCGATGCTGGGTTGCGCATCTGTCCGCTCATCAATCCCAGCGACGTACCGCAGGTGGGAAGGTTATGTGCCAAGTTTCCCGACACGACCGTAGTCGTCGATCACTTCGCGCGCGTGGGCATCAGCGGCGTCATTGAGCCTAACGAGCTAGATGCTTTGTGTGATTTGGCAAAGTACCCGCGTGTGCATGTAAAGACGTCCGCATTTTACGCGTTAGGTAAAAAGACTCCACCCTACGATGACTTGGAGCCGATGATGCGACGCGTCGTCGACGCATTTGGTCCCGAGCGTTTGATGTGGGCGAGTGATTGTCCGTATCAGGTACAAGGCGAGCACACGTATGAGGCTTCGATCGCTTTGATTCGCGATCGCATCGACTGGCTTTCTGCTAGCGATAAAAAGTGGTTGCTGCGAGCCACGGCGGAAAAAGTTTTCTTTAGTTGATTCTGTAAGTGTCGAATTTCGCGATTCAAAGGTGACGGGCGTGAGAAATACTGAAGTATCTGTTGAACCTCACTCTGTCGACGGACGTGTCCTGTCGACAGAACTTATCCGCGAGGCACGCAAGCGTATTCATGAATACCTGCCGCGAACTCCCATGATCGGGTCGCAGACTTTGACAGAGGAATTTGGTTGCCCGGTTTTTCTCAAGTTGGAGTGCCTGCAGAAAACCGGCTCCTTTAAGCCGCGTGGTGCGTTCAACAAGTTGTTGTCGTTGACAACAGACGAGCGCGAGCAAGGAGTTGTGGGCGTTAGTGGAGGGAATCATGCACAAGGTTTAGCCTACGCGGCGCATGTGCTTGGAATTGACGCAGTCATATGCATGCCGGCGAATACACCGGCGAATTACGTCGAGGCAACGCGGCGATATGGCGCTAATATTCACTTTTGTGATGATATACGCCAAGCCTTTGCGACTGCTGCGCGACTACAAGCAGAGGGACGCGTTTTGGTACATCCCTTCGATGATCCTTTGATTGCCGCGGGGCAAGGCACGATTGCTCTCGAAATGCTCGAGGAAGTGCCTGATCTTACGCGAGTTTATATCAGTATTGGCGGGGGAGGGTTGATTGCTGGAATGGCGACGGTCTTTAAAGAGCTTCGCCCCGAGTTGCAGGTGATCGGTGTGGAAACGCGTGGAGCAGATGTGATGTCACTCAGCGTTGAAGCGGACGAAATGATCGAGCTGCCTGCGATAACTTCGATCGCTAGGACGCTGGGTGCCCCAAAGGTTAGCGACTTGACATTTGAGGCGGTTAAGAATTTGGTTGATGAACTGGTGGTGGTTGAAGATGTCGAAGCAGTGGAGGCGATGATCTTCTTGTTGGAGCGTACCAAGACGCTGGTCGAACCGGCCGGCGCGTGTTGCTTGGCCGCGGCTCGTCGGCAGCGTGCCAGTTTTGGCAGCGAGGAGAAAATTGCAATTCTCCTGTGTGGTGGGAATGTCGCGGTGAGTGATCTGGCTAGCTGGAGCCATAGTCACCGCCTAGCTCGCTCCTCCGACGCACAAGCCAACTTAACAAAAAACGAATAAGCGTGCATACGTAGACGGGTCGCGACTTTGATAAACTGCAACCCCAATCGCCCAACGTTTACAAATGTGATTTCGTTTAAGGAGCAACGCGATGAAGGCTAAGAGAACCGCTACATTCCCACAGAGGATACGTGCTGCCGTTGAGTACGAAGGAGGAGTTAATCGCCGGCTGTTTTTGGCCTACGGTGCTGCGCTATCATCGATTCCGTTGTTCAATCGAACGACCTGGGCAAATCCACATCCAATATTCCATGACAATCCGTTTACGCTGGGAGTTGCTTCGGGAGATCCAGACGAACGCGGGGTTGTGTTATGGACCCGGCTGGCACCACAGCCACTTGAACCGTTTGGTGGGATGCCCAACGAGTCGGTCGAAGTGCGTTGGGAATTGGGCGACGACGAAGGGCTGTCGCGAGTTGTCGCGTCGGGCAAGGCCATCGCATCTCCGCAATTGGGACATTCGATCCATGTCGAAGTTGATTCACTTCAACCAGATCGATGGTATTGGTATCGCTTCACGGCTGGTGACGCGCAGAGTCCCATTGGGCGAACTCGCACCCTGCCTGCGGCGGATGTGATGCCCGAAAAGCTCAAGTTTGCTTTTGCGTCGTGCCAGAACTTCGAACAGGGGTTGTTTACGGCTTACGAACAGATGGCGAAAGATGATCTCGATCTGGTATTTCATCTTGGCGACTACATTTATGAAGGTAAGGGGCGCGAAGGTCGCGTACGGATGCATGCTGGCGAAGAGATCATGGGACTCAGCGACTATCGCATCCGGCATGCCCAATACCGCTCGGATCCTTTGCTGCATCAGATGCATGCCTTGTGTCCATGGTTTGTGACGTGGGATGACCACGAATTTGACAACAACTGCGCAAACGATATTTCGGAAGAAGCAGAGGTGCATCCGGCCGATTTCTTGGTGCGTCGCGCGAACGCTTATCAAGCCTACTACGAGGCGATGCCGTTGCGGGCTCGCTCGCTACCGCGTGGATCGGATATGAAGCTCTATCGTCGAGCTCCGTTCGGACGCTTGGCCGATTTCATGGTGCTTGATACTCGGCAGTATCGGACGGACCAGCCGAACATGGATCGGGCTTCGTTACTCAACGAATCGGCGTTGTCACCTACCAATACGATGCTTGGAACGGAACAACGCAACTGGCTCTGCTCTTCGTTGATTCAATCCCAAGCCACTTGGAATGTATTGGCACAGCAAGTGATGATGGGCATGGTAGCACGTGTGCGAGGCGATTCGCCACCTGCCTACTCGATGGATCAATGGCCAGGCTACGCATACGAGCGGATGCAATTAATGAAATTTATCGCTGACCGTCGCGTTTCCAATCCGGTGATTTTAACAGGCGATATCCACTCAAACTGGGTCAATAACTTAAAGATTGACGATCGAACTGCGGATGGTGGTGTTGTCGCCACGGAGTTTGTCGGTACTTCCATCTCAAGTGGTGGAAATGGAAACGCCAATCCCGAGTGGCTTGAGCGTCTGATGAGTGACAATGCGTGCGTTAAGTTCCATAATACGGAACGGGGCTATGTGCGTTGCACATTGACGCCGCAAAGTTGGGTAAGCGATTACGTAGCGGTGAGCGATGTTCTATTGCCGGGAGGTACTTGTTCCACTCGAGCCAGTTTCATCGTCGAAGCGGGACAACCTGGGGCACAATCCGTCTGACAATTATCGAAGTGGACTGACATCATGGGAGCTGCGCAGCGTTGTGTGATTTGCGATGCACAAGTCAATGACTTGCAGCGCACATGTGCCAGTGTCAACTGTAGGCTCGAATACTTGCGTTGGCTCGAACTCAAACGGCCCGTCTGCGCTGTGTGTGGAAAGCCCATGCAGGCTGGCGAAATCGGAAAATGCTGCCGCAACTTTGTTTGTAACCATCGATTTGTTGGACTATCTGAACAACTGCGTCTGGAACAGGTAGGGTATTGTCGATATTGCCAAGTGTTGACCAGCCACCGGGAACCAAACGCCGAATCGCTCCAATGGAATTGTCTCGGCGTTTGTTGCTTGATCTTGAGGGCGAATGAACGCGACAAAATTAAGCGCTTAGTGGAACGCGAACACAAGCAGCAGCTCCAACAAGCGGCAACACTGTGGAAGGCGGAACTGCTCAACGAACGCGAAGCAATCCCCTCGGTACTCGAATCGGTTGGAGGAAATGCTGCTGAGGCTGAGTCGTATCAAGTGGTGGTTGTTCCGTTCCTGAATGCGACCGTTGAGGTCCCCGCACCCGAGCGGATTCAGGCGTTTAAGAATCGCGTTGAGGTGCTCATTAACGCCGCCTTCACGCAAACAGAGCAGTTGAGTGACACTCCAGTTGCGCTGGAATCACTCCCTGCATTGGCTTCAGCCAGCGAATCGCCGGTGTTCGCCGCAGCCTGTGGCACCTGTCGCGGGAAATGCTGCACTCAAGGGGAAGGTCATGCGTTTCTCAGTATCAGTACGATTCGTCGAGTCATGCGTGCCACGCCCACGGCAACTGCGGCTGAAATACTAGCGACATACTCTTCCTATCTGCCTGAGCGCTCGGTGGTGGGGTCGTGCGAGTTTCATACCGATCGGGGATGCAACTTGCCACATGCGATGCGGGCTGATATGTGCAACTATTACATCTGCCCCGCATTGCACGAAATGCGCAGTAGTATGGAGCAAGACAAACCGCCCGGCTTTTTCATCGCGGCTGCGGATCGCAAGCTCGAAAACAGTCGGTTTTGCACCGTCGCTCCGCCAAGCTGAGCTTCAGCTATAATACAGGGAATCATCCCCACCGACCCATCGGGTCTGACTCCCTCCTGACATAGCATTTTGAAGGAACCTGAGCGTGCGCTGGCTCATGTCTCGATCTTGGCTTTCAACCATTGCGATTCTCTCTTGCATTATCGCCTTTGCAGGTTCAGGAAGTGTTTGTGCCGAAGATGGTCCCACACAGGAACAAGTCGACTTTTTCGAATCTAAAATTCGTCCAGTGCTTGTTCGAGAATGCTACGGCTGCCATTCGGTCGAAGCATCCGAATTGGGCAAATTGCGCGGCGGCCTGCTTTTGGATTCGCGCGACGCAAGTCGCGTGGGCGGTGATACCGGTCCGGCGGTTGTTCCCGGTGATACCGAGAATAGCTTATTGCTAAGTGCGATTAAGCATGAAGTTTTCGAAATGCCTCCCACGGGCAAGCTGGATGAAGCCGTCATTGCCGATTTCGAGAAGTGGATTCAGTCTGGTGCTGCTGATCCGCGGGCAGGGGAAGCGGTGGCCGCCATCGCCATGGATGTGGAATCGCGACGCTCATTTTGGTCGTTCCAACCACTTGCGAAGGTCGAGCCGCCATCGGTAACGGATGCTACCAAGTGGGTTCGCAGTGAAATCGATCGCTATATCTTAAATCCGCTAGAGCAGCAGGCGATCATGCCCAACCGGGTCGCTGAGGCGCGGGTCTTAGTACGTCGCGCGTGGTTCGACCTTTTGGGACTGCCTCCCACGCCGGAAGAGATGCGAGATTGGACAGAAAGACTGCAGTCCCAATCCGGTTCAATCGACGATCAAGCTTGGGGAGCGCTCATCGACCATTTGCTCGAAAGTCCACATTACGGTGAGCGGCAAGCCAGGCATTGGATGGATGTTGCTCGATTCGCTGAGTCTCACGGGTACGAACAAGACTATGATCGCCCCAATGCATATCACTATCGCGACTTCTTGATTCAAGCGTTTAACGATGACTTGTCCTACGAACAATTTGTCCATTGGCAGTTGGCGGGTGATGAACTGGCCCCAGAGAAGCCGCTGGCGTGGATGGCAACGGGTTTTTTGTGTGGCGGTGCATTCCCGACCCAGTTGACCGAAGCTGAGTTCGAATCGGCACGCTACGATGAGCTTGATGACATGGCAGCGACGACTGGGGTGGCCTTCTTGGGCTTGTCGGTCGGATGCGCGCGCTGCCACGACCACAAATTCGATCCAATTCCCAGCGTCGACTACTACCGAATTGCTTCGACGTTCACCACCGCGATCCGCTGCGAAAAGCAACTGGACCTCGAGCCGCAGGAGAATGCAAAACGGCGCGAAGCCTTTGCGAGCAAGCTATCGACGCTAGAAAACGAACAGCAAGCGTATTCGCTCAACGAACTCCCTAAGCGGTTGTACACGTGGCTGCGTTCGGAGGCGAGCGGAGAGGTCAATGGAACTAAATGGAACGTTCTCAGCGGTGCGGTTAAATCCACTCGCAACGACAACTACCAACTGCAGTCCGACGGTTCCTTTCTAAGTGTTGGCGATGTCCCTAACCAAGACGTAATCACCTTCACCACTTCGGTAGAGAAGATCACAATCCAAGCAATTCGGTTCGAAGCGCTCGCGCATGAATCGCTGCCAAAAAATGGACCGGGGCGAGCTGACAATGGCAACTTCGCGCTTGGAGATATTCGCCTGACACTCAACGACGAACAAGCTGACTTGTTCAAGTTCATTGCTGCCCGTGCGACTCATGAACAAAACGCCGATTCGCTCTCCGTGGCAGCGTCGATTGACAGCGACCCTGTCTCGGGTTGGGCAGTTGATGGCCAGATAGGAAAAGATCAGGCCGCCGTTTTTCAACTCGACCAGCCACTAATGCTCGACCGGCCTACCGAGCTAACGATCACCTTGACGTTCAATCATCCGAATGTCAAACACTCTGTCGGTCGCTTTCGACTATCGGTTTCCGATGATCCCGCCGCGGCGGCAGTGGTCGGAGAAGTTGGGCCACCACCGGGGATGGTTGCGAAAATTGAACAACTGCGAAAAGCAGCCACCGGTGCTGAATTCGCGACGGTTTCTGCATTCGAGAGTTGGTCCGCCGCGCTCGAGTGGTTCAAACTTCAGGATGCAGGCTACGTTGAACGGCTGGCTGCAATTGACCAAGTCAAATCTGCCGGTTCGGGAGAAGTGCTTGCAAACGTACTAGTGACCAGTGAAGGCCTGCCGGTGCTGTCGCATCATGCAAACGATCGAGGCTTTCCGCATTTCTACCCCGAGACATATCAGTTGCGACGGGGCGACGTGAGTCAGAAAGTGGACAAGGTGGAGGCGGGCTTCCTGCAGGTTTTGACATCCACGGAGAGTAGCCCGCAGCGTTGGAGGCTGGAAACGAAGGCACACGATCCGCGCCTGAGTTACCGGCGTTCGGCATTGGCGAGATGGATAACGGACACCGAACAAGGTGCTGGTCATCTCGCCGCGCGCGTCATGGTGAATCGCGTGTGGCAACATCACTTTGGGCGAGGTATCGTGGCCACGCCCAACGATTTTGGAGCCTCTGGAGACCGGCCAACACATCGGCAACTGCTCGACTACTTGGCGAGCGAATTAATCGCGGGTGGCTGGCGACTGAAGCGGCTTCATAAATTGGTGATGACCAGTGGGGTGTACATGCAAGCTTCGACGCTGGCCGTTGACGATATGCGGCTGAACGTCGATCGCGAGAATCAATTATTGTGGCGACGTGTCCCAAGGAGGCTTGAAGCGGAAGCTATACGCGACGCGCTGCTGTTTGTGAGTGGCCAATTGGACAACTCAATGCACGGCCCCGGTTCTTTGGATCCTGCCATGCGCCGTCGCAGCATCTATTTCTTTATCAAACGAAGTCAACTCATTCCGATGATGATGTTGTTCGATTGGCCAGAGCACTTGGTTAGCATTGGACAACGACCATTGACGACGATCGCCCCACAGGCATTGATGTTCATGAACAATCCTCAGGGTCGCGAGTATGCGCTGGCACTGGCGCGACGCATACACGAACAGACGCCTCAACCGACGGCGGATGTGGCAGTAGATCAACTCTATTGGACCGCGCTCAGTCGCCAGCCAAACGCTGCGGAAGAAGTACTCGCGGTAGAGTTTTTAAATCAACAGACCGTCGTGCGTCGCGAAATTGACGAAGCTGATGCCGAACTACTCGCGTTGGCCGATTTGTGTCAAACGCTGATGAGTATGAACGAGTTTGTGTATATCGATTAACTGGCTGGCGTTCACGCGTTTATTTAATAGTCGTGTTGCCACCAAATCACGGCGGCTCAAGCCACACGGCTTGTGACGCGGTAACCAATGATTTCTGAGTAGCTATGTTCAGAGGCAAAGGGATGGATGGGGACTGCAATATGAAGCGACGAGAGATGTTACAGCGCACTGGCTGTGGCTTTGGCATACTGGGGCTCGCCGGCCTGCTGACCGACGAAGGGCTGCTTAGCCAACGTACATTGGCTTCCGATTCGCTGGGTGCCAGATCGCTGAATCCACTTGCCCCGCAACCCAGCCATTTTGCCGCACAGGCGAAACATGTTATTTGGATTTTCGTAAATGGTGGGCCCAGCCACGTCGATACGTGGGACTATAAGCCGCAGCTTGAAAAGTGGGATGGAAAATCGATGCGCGAGTTCGCGCCCGATTTTTCTAATACCACAGGTTTCTTTAAAGATGCTGTGGGGAACTTGATGAAGTCTCCCTTTGCGTTCAGTCCACGCGGTGAGTGCGGCAAGATGGTCTCATCGATCTTCCCACATCTTGGCGAACACGTCGACAAGATGGCCTTTATCCACTCAGGTTACACCGAGTCCAACAACCACTCCCCTGCTCTGTTTGCGATGAATACCGGCATGGCGCGCATGGGATTTCCCTGCGTCGGCTCCTGGGTCACCTATGGGCTGGGAAGCGAGAGTCGCGATTTGCCAGGTTTTGTGGTGATGAGCGATCCGAAGGGACGGGGCCTTCCAAAAGGACACGCTGCGAACTGGAGCGCGGGATACTTGCCGGGCGTGTTTCAAGGAACGCATTTACGACCGACGGGCGAACCGATTGATAACCTGAAGTTACCATCGCAGATGACCCCATCCACGCAGCGCGGTCAATTGGATCTACTGAATCAACTCAATCAAATCCATCGAAAAGATCATCCAGCCGAAGCGGACTTGGCCGCGCGCATCGAGAGCTTCGAACTGGCTTTTCGTATGCAGACGGCTGCTCCCCAAGTTCTAGATTTGACCGGTGAGTCGCAATCGACGTTGGATATGTATGGCGTCGACAGCCCCAGGTGCGATCATTTCGCCCGTCAGTGTTTAATGGCTCGTCGCTTGGTCGAACAGGGCGTGCGCTTTGTGCAGATTTACTCGGGCGGCATGGAAAATCAAAGATCATGGGACGGCCACAACGACATCCAGGGCAACCACCAACAGTTCGCCGATGAGACAGACCAACCGGTGGCTGCTTTGCTGGGTGATCTTGCACAACGCGGATTGTTAGCTGAGACTCTCGTGATCTGGTGTGGAGAATTCGGTCGGCTACCGATTGCTCAGACGGGTGCCAAACCGGGGCGCGACCACAATCCACATTGCTTTAGCGCATGGCTCGCGGGTGGCGGAGCCAAGGGAGGCGCCAGCTATGGGGAGTCAGACGAAGTCGGTTACAAAGCCAGCGTCAATCGAGTTCATCTCAATGATCTTCATGCGACCATTTTGCATCTATTGGGAATCGACCACACTCGGTTGACTTATAACTACAACGGTCGCGACTTTCGCTTGACCGACGTCGCGGGAGAGGTGATAGAAGAGATCATTAGTTAATGCTGCTGAGCCGACGGCGCTAGCCGCGGGCGTAGTCCCTTCATATGAAAAAGTTGTCCGATGAGATCATTGCTTTTGTCCATGCTCCTACTTGTTGCACTATTGCAAACGGCAAGTGCTGACACGATTCGCATCTTGGTCTGGGATGAACAACAGCCGCAACAATCGCAAGCATATGAGAATTTTATTGGCAATGAGATCGCGGCAAGACTTGAGAGTCAGTCACCCGACTTTGAAATCCGCTCGGTCAGGTTGGATGATGCCGAGCAAGGACTTGCCGAGGAAAATCTCGACTGGGCCGACGTGCTGATCTGGTGGGGACATGTGCGTCAAGCAGAAGTGTCGCCAGAGACAGCGCAACGCAAGATCATCCAACGAATTCAATCGGGTTCGCTTGATGTCATTTTTCTGCACTCCGCTCACTGGGCCACTCCGTTCGTTGAAGCGATGAATGCGCGCACAAAGACTGAAGCCCGCCTGAAGTTCCCCGATCCAGAACAAGGACCGGCGGTTGCGTTTGAGTTCATTGCACCGGTAGGACGCAATGTGCCGCATCGCAATTCGTTGGTGACGCCAGCCTACTTAGCGATCCGAGGTGGCAGTGGTGCTACGACAGTGCGTGTGGACCTTCCGAACTGCTGTTTTCCAGCATACCGGTCCGATGGTAAACCCAGTACCATTCACGTCGTCAACGCAGAGCACCCAATTGCAGAAGGCTTACCACGCACATTCACTCTGTTGGGGACAGAAATGTACGATGAACCGTTTCACGTGCCCGAGCCCGATGAGGTTGTCTTCGAAGAGCGCTGGGAGGGCGGAGAGCATTTCAGAAGCGGGATGGTATGGAGCGTGGGGAAAGGCAAAGTGTTCTACTTTCGACCGGGGCATGAGACCTATCCCATATTCAAGCAGCGAGAGGTTATCCGGATTCTCGCCAATGCCTGTCGTTGGTTAGCAATGGAACAAACTGGCGAGTGAGCGGAGCTCCATGTAGTTTTCAACCTTTCCGATAGCCCACCAGTTGCTTCAACAATGTCTCGTAGCGATCTAACGCATGTCGTTTTCCATAGGTACAGGCGTGATGCTCACATTTTTCTTGCCAGTGTTGTTGCCGCGCGGCATCCGCAGACGCAGCCACAAGTTGGCCCTCCAGTTCATTGAGATGTTCCCAGTTGAAGTGCAGGCCAAGTGAATGGTTGGTAACTTCTTGACCAAGTGGGCTGGCACGGTCGGATATCGCCAGGATGGGTGTCGCTAGCGAGATGGCTGGAATCAACTTGGATGGAATAAAGGAGAATCCTGCGTTTCGTTTTTCCGTGATAACAAACCAGTCGCAGCGGCGAATGGCCTCTACGAACTGGGGTTCTTCCAGGAATCCACCGCGGATGAATCGCGAGTCACGAACTTCGTCGAGCCATTGCCATAGTTCGCCAGCAGCAGCACCGTCACCGTTGATTTGAAAACGAAACTTCAGTTCAGTTCCATGCAGGATCTTGCAGAAATCGAGTAACCCTTGCTTGCTTCCAATGTTTCCCGAGTAGAGAAGCTGCAGCGTTTCTTGCATGTGGCTTTTGGGGATGGCTGCGCGTACGGAATCGATATTTTCGGAGAGCGAACCGGTTAGCCAGTTGGCACATAGTTCGGGACCAATCTCGCAGTTTCCGATCGATCTAAGACGCTGTAGCATGGCCTCATTGATCGTGGTCCACATTCGATACCGCGAGAAGACAGCTCGCTGCGCGAACTCGGCGACGCGACTGAATAGCCCCCGTTTCACGATACCTGCTGCTAGCGAAGCGTCCGTCGGGATATCTTGGATGTTGAGCCACAATGGCTCGCGGCGTATCGCGCCTCGTAACGCGCCGAACAGCACTGCCCCAAACATTGGACAGAAGACGAGAACGGCATCTTGTCGACCGAATGCGAACAAGCTCCGAGTGGCACTGGCAGCAAACGAAACCTCAAACAGCAGACGCTGAACCAAGCGAGAAGGGCGCGACGGGACAAAGATCCCATGCCGAATCACGCGGACGCCTTCGCGTTCTTCGCATTTCTTGGCGAGGAGTCTACCGCCTGCTTTTTTCTGCCACTCTGGATAATACGGGAACGTGGTAATGACGGTGACTTGATGCCCACGTCTCTGCAGATTGACGGCCAAATCGGTAAACAAGGAGGCTCCACCGCAGAAGTCAGGCTCAAATAAATTGGAGACGATCAGGAGCTTAATGAATCACCTCGCGCATGGACATGTTATTCGGAAGATAAGGCATCTTTTCGCACTGCACTACGTAAGGGCAAACAGATAGTCGGCTTGGATTAACTGGTCGCCATTAAACAGTGGATTGAAGCATCCAACCTCTTTAAACCCATATCTTGCGAGAAAACTCGCGACCTCGTGGCGCAGAGCTTGCCCGTCATACAAGCTAACGTCCGAGCATTCAGCGTACACATATTTGCAGAGCTTTAAAGTCTGAACTGCCCCTTTTAATACTTGTAATTCGTAACCTTGAACGTCGAGCTTTAGGAGTTGTTGCGTGCGTCCATTCCACTTGGGCGACAGGTCGTCGAGTCGTTGGACAGTCACGACTTGGGTACCAATTTCACCGGTGTTTTCAAACAGCTCGGATTGGGCTTTTCCAATTGGGAAAAGGGAAGAGCAATCTGCACTCTTGCTGAGGTGTAGGGTTGCCGTACCAGTTTCGTCGCCCAGCGCAGTTTCAATCAGTACGACATGCTTGCGACTACCATGGACTTTACGAAAGGTGGATGCCTCACTCGGAATGGGTTCAAAAGCGACGATCGGCGTCTTGGGATGCGTCAATTGGCAGACCAGCGTGAATTGTCCGCGATTGGCCCCGACATCTAAGATACCATCGATCTTGAGGTTGCTCAGTGCAGGTAGGTGTTCGACGGGCGGCGCAACGCGATGTGGCAGCGCCATCCAGCAACTTGGGCTGACAGCGGCTCTGGCCAGTCGTTTGAGACGCAATCGCGAAAGAGTCGCTTTGATAGTGCGCGAAGACATGGAATACCTAACGGAGAGTGGAAGGCCGATGAGTACGCTCGGCGATTGCCAAGAATTTTTCAGCGAATGCGCGACGCCGAATCGGTAGCTCATGAGCGGCCGTCGAATACATTTGAGTGCGAACTTCGTTTGACGCAAGCTCCGAACGCTTCCAGTTTTCAAGAAGGACATCCGCCATGTCAGTCGCACTATACGGATTCATGAAGCTGGTGTGGGCGTTGGCCTGCTCGCGGTGCACATCGATCCCAGACAGGATCATCGGCACTCCAATTGCTTTGGCTTCTTCAACGGTCGTGCTCCAGCCCTCATAAAGGGACGGATTGATCATGGCGTGTGAAGCTCGCATCAACGCAAATATATCTTCGTAGGGGATCATACCTAGTAGACGAATCGAACTGGACAAGCCGCGAGTTTCAATCCAACGATTTAAACCATCGTAGTAATCTGGGTTACGCGGATCGCACGGATTGCCTGAGCAAACAACATTTATTGTCTCGCCACGAGAGACTAAACTGTCCACAGCTTCGAACAGCTTTGCATGATTCTTGTGCAGCCAAAACTGGTTGGGTACATAAAAGAAACGTTCTGGCAAATCGTATTTTCGCTTGATCACTTCAGCTTCAATCTGAAAGGCGGCCGCTGGGACCCGCACCACAAATGGAAGCGATTCAATAGCACCTCGCGTATTGGGAAAGTAGTTGCGACATTCCGCACAACCAACATTGCTAGAGGCGACGATCGTTGTCCCATACTTTGTCAACAGACGAAAGCCAAGTTCGCGTTTCGCATAAGCAGATCGACTGAACATAGAAGGGAGCGCGCGATGCTGGAAATCACCGATCCAGACGATGGTGGGTATGGGAAACCGTCCGCCAAACCAACTCACATGCACAAAAGTCACATCGATGCCAACTTGCCGAAAAAGTCGTAATGCATCCTGGTCGCAGCCGGTGACCAAAGTCTTGAGGATACGCGTGCGATAGGCGAGCGATCCCTTTTTCCAGTAGTTGGACAAGACGGGCGGCTGTGAAAGAAACGGAGTGATCCGTGCGAGAGTGGCCGCATCCGTGTCCGGTGACGCAAACAGCACCGGCTCGATGGGCCGACCCGGCAGTTCATTGACGGCAGCGAGCAAGTTCACCAGGTAGTTGATACCACCTGTCCAACTACTGCCACCGAAGACTTCAAAAGCGATCTTCATAGTGTCTACTGCGTACGTCGAAACCAATCAACGTACTCGGCGACTCCTTGTTTCCACGCTGTCTTGGGTACCCAGCCTATGGACGTTGCCTGTTCATTATTGGCAACCAGGCTGTATGGATCGCCGGGTCGAGACTGTCCGTTGAATTCGGGCGCGGATCGACCATCCCACTGCAAGCAAAGTTCTGCGACAACGTCGCGGACGGGCGTCGGGACGGCTGTTCCGCCATTGAAGTAACGTTGAGGTGAATCAGTCTCTGCAACTCTCCGCAATAGTTCGACACAGTCGCTCACGTGCAACCAATCGCGCACTTCGTTACCAGAGCCATTCATTACGAGTGGTTGCGGGGCATATTTAAGACGTTGGCAAGTATCCCAAAGCAACTGCTTGCGAAGGCATGGTCCGTATACGGAAAAGAGGCGCACGATCCGCGTTCGTAGACCAAAGTTGTGTGCATAGGAATCACAGAGCAATTCGGCGATGCGCTTATGATAGCCATATGGCGAAAAGGGCAACGTATGATCACACTCAGCAATCGCCTGAGTGTGGTTGGCACCGTACACCGCAGCGCTCGAGGCTAGAACGACTGGCGTGGCGGGAGAGTGAATTCGCACCCAGTCGAGCAGCTCGCTGGTCGAGTTTGCAGTCCGTCTAAAATCCTCAGTCGGAGTTCGAATGGAAGGGCCGACTGCGCTGCCGCCGGCCAAATGGTATACGACATCTGGCGCTCCATGTTCTTCGGCCAAGCGGTCGAGGTTCGAACCGGCCACATCGCCATTGAGGGTTGAGCGGATGCCCCATTGCGCTAGTTCGACCTCTGAATAGTTTCCGTGTCCAAGGCCAATCACCAGCTCACCCGTTTCGGAACAGGCGCGGGCCAAATGCCGACCGATGAAGCCGTTGATGCCGGTAATCAATATCTTCTTCACGAGTTTACTCAGGTTTGGTCGCGATGAAGGTGAAGACACGCCCTGCCCGTCGATCAACTTGGGACAGTATTCTCATGGTGCAACTCAAAATAAAGGGTGCGGAGAGTGCGTTGGCTGCGAACATTCCGAGCGGCCAACGCCGCAGTCGGTCCTGCAACTCCTTTTGCAAGGTGGCTTTAGTCTGAGGGGCGTAGTTCATTGGCGAGTCGAATGGACGTAGAACTCGTTTGATTTGCAAGCCAGCACCGCGTAAGGCCTTCAGGTACTCTTGTTGCGTGTATGCATGTTCGCCGCCATACAATTCGTGCAAAGGATGGGTGGCGAGAAAAGTTGGCAATTGGCGGGCCGAAGAAATTACGTGTTCGCGGCTTCCGATAAAGGTGCCGCCTGGCGCGAGGATTCGCGCTGCCTCACGGCAGAATTGTTGGAGGTCGCGGGCATGATGCATCACTTGGCGTGCATAAACCAACTGAAACGCTCCTGCTGGAAAGGGCATTTGCTCACCAAACTCTTCCACCACTTCGATCGCAGATCGGCTGTCCAATGCCAATTTGCGAATGGCGCCGGCCCCAACGAGATGGCTGGGGTCCGGTTCAAGCGCGACCGTCGCCCAACCAGCTTTGGTCAGAGCGTAGCTCACAATTCCATTACCCGCTCCTACATCGAGCGCTCGGCCGTTGGCTTTGGGCAACCAAGCCAAAGCGGCCTGCCATTCTTCACTTTCCGCATAACGTTCGGCAGCGGTTAACGTGGGTTGATCGAAGTAGCATGCCTTTACGAACTCCTGCCGATCGGGTTGTGCCATCAACCAGCGGACTGCATCTTCCCAAGTACTAAGCTCTGGCATGCAACAAATCCAACAGGAACCGAGAGATGCTTTGCGTGAAAACTAGTTCAGAAAAAGTCAAAGCACTAGAGTGCTACAACACTCGAAACAGGTAGAGTAGTTCCCGAAACTACATCGACAAGCGGCAAGTCGGCGACTACTTTCCAAGATTCGCGATATGTCTTCAATGAAAGTTTACCGTTCTTGTCTCTTGCCTCGCGCATTTGACAAGGCCACGCTACAAAGTCAGTAAGTTTGACTTCTATCTTGGGAAGATGCGCTTCGGCGACGAAAAATGCATTTGTGCCGATACGATTTGTACCGACAAATCTATAACCTCGACCTTCGAGCAGGTACTTAAAGGCCTCCAGCGAGGCGCCCCAGTACATGCCCGACGGATGTCCTGACATACGCGTGAAATTTGCGTTGTAAGGTATGGAAACCGCACTTCCAGAGAAAAGATCGTTGTATTCAACAACGACGATATCACATTGATTGGGGATGGCCTCAAGTACCCAATAGTCGACTCCATCAATGTCGACACTGAGGATACCGATAGGTCCATCAACACCCTGGTCGCGTAAAAGTTCAGAAATATTATCGCGATTAATGAATGCGCATTTTGATTGAAGGTCATACTTCCACGATATAGCGTCCCGCTTTATTGTTTGAATATGACGTTCACTACCATCAATGACCAATCCTGACCAATTCTTGCTCATTAGCAAGAACCGACAATTTGCTTCGCGAAAGTTTTCAACACCAAATTCCACAAAGTTTGTGTGCGGCGTGTGGATCAGATCCGTCAGCCAAGAAATGATGCCATCTTCGCCCCACTGGGAAAAGACGCAAAATTCCGCATCGGCTAATGAATTTAGTAGGGTCCTTTGAGCGATTTGAGCGGCACGAATCTCACCCAACAAAATAGCTTGGCGTTGAATCTGTTCGCTACTACGGAAAGCGAGCCAACGCGAGAGGGATTGAGCAAGATTCTTCATTAAGTATCCACCATGTTATTGGGCCCACTGCTGCGGACAATTGAATCATCTGGCAAATCACAAGAAACTATCGCGCGCGCTCCTACAATGGATCGGTCGCCAATGGACACGCCTTTTAAGATGGTTGCACCATAGCCGATCCACACATCGTTGCCGATACGAATTCCGGCAGATCGAATCCCGTCGCAAATTTTGGGATGACCCGAAAGAAATATCTGTTGCGTTTGTTCAAACCTCTGTGCAGCATCAACTGGGTGGCTATTGGTGTCATGAATCATCACGTCGGCCGAAATCAGAACTCGATCTCCAATGACAATTCCCTCACGACTCGACGACCAGATGGTTGAACGAGGGCCCACGTATAACCAATCGCCTATCACGATTTGACCAGCATGGCGAAATGTAAGCAGTTCGCCTCGAATACGACAATTATCGCCAATTTGAATGTTGTCCGGTTCGCCGCCTAAATTGACGATGTGACCATCTGATAGTATTTGCGTGCCCGCACCCAGCTTTGCATAAAGACGGGCTTGTGACGTGTGAAGCTTGCGGAGAATTACATCGTACGACTTAAGCAACAAATCGGCCAATCGCGCACGCATTTTAAACTTAGTCATCAGTTCAAGACTTCGTGCTTGTCGCAATTCGTCGTAGTAATTTGCGCCACCAGGGGTTGCTTCGTCGTAGGTGATTCTTGACGGCTTGAAGTGCAGCGTGCGAAATCTCCACGGGCGGGAAACTTCGGATCTGTCGCTCCGCTAACGGAATTGCAGCAACACGCTCGCGACAGTGGGTTCCCGAGCCGTCAAAACCAATGTTCGAAACTAAGCTCTGTGTCGGAAAAAGAGTCAATCCATTTGCAAAGAACACGCTGAGGTACCATCGAATCGCCCACGAATCGATGTTTCCAACAGCCTGCTGCGTGAGCATCGTAAAATACGAGGCCGAATTGTCGAGGTCAAAAGCTCTTCGTAGTTTTTTGTCTTCACAAAGATTCGCATACTGCTTCATCGTTGCGTCAAAGTGTATCCACGATCGTCGCCACGTCGCCCAACCCCATGATGTGGTAAACGGAAGAAAAACTGCGTCATGACCCGACTTTAGTTCAATCGGAAACATGTGTCCGGAGAGTTGCATGACGCGTTCATCGTCCTTGTACAGCTCCAAGCCTCGGTCCATGTAGTCCAGGAAGTGTTGGCTCGTTACCAAATCATCTTCCACCACGATCACACTGCCGTATTGCTCTGTAAGACTATTAACGCCATCGATAATTGACTTGGCTAGCCCCCAGTTCTGGTCACGCTTAATGATAGTCGTCGAAGCGGAGATCATTTTCTCGACTACGGCGCGAGTTGCGTCCACCGCAGCTTTATCTTCTGGTCGCCGAGCTCCGTCGCAAAAAATAAATAGACGTTCTGGGGCAAACCGACTGTTGTTTTGCAATGCGGCCAGGGCAGCTTCCGTGTGCCTGGGGCGGTTGTAAGTAAAGAAGGCGATTGGCGCTTGCATCACGACGTCCGGTCGTACTTCAACATGTTGCGAAGCTCCGTCTGCTGACCCGAAAACACCTTCTTTAGTCGCCATTTCCAATCTTGTTCGTGCTCTAAGAGCCGCGTCACATGCGCTTCCAATTGATCGAGATCTTCGCAATCAAAAATGAGTGCACCCAATCCGAGGTAATTGAACAGATCGACGATCTTTTGGTCCACGCTGCGGTCGACGATCGGGACTGGAATGGCACCCGCTGACCAAGAAAAAATTAGACTATGCAAACGGTTGCTGATGACCAGTCGACATCGTTCATAACATTGGAAGATATGGCGCTCAGATGCAGCTGAATGATCGAATTCGATAACATCCGTTGAAAGTCGCTTGGCGAGAGCTGCGGTAAGCTGACGGTCAAATGTCACTTGTGCAGTGAGTTGTGGAGTCAATCGATAACGTGCGGCGATTGCTTGAATCATCGCAGTCAAAATTTCTTGGGGACTCTTGTCCGCCGGTACTGGCGTTGTGTTCCAGGCTCGTGCTCGCAAGGACACTCCGAGATAGTCCCGAGGCAGGCTAACGTCATTATGATAGGGAAGTAGGAACGCGATATCTGGCGAATAAACTGCTGGGATGCCGAGCAGTTGGGCCAGCGCGAGCGACTCACCGTCGCGAACCCCATAGAGCTCGTGAGCCTTTCCCACCTGTGTTTCAATCCATTTTGACCATGTTGTTTGTGCCCCAAGTGATGCGCCCACTCGGCGTAGCTTAATCCTCAATAGTTTGCACAACACCGTAAACCCAAGTAGAGCAATGCCTTTGGTTTTTCCCTTCCAGTTGGCATGTCCAACATGATGACCTGGTTTGAAATAGAAAACAACTTTTACTCGCGGATCGAGCACTTCACGCGCAAGCGACAGCCACCATCCGCCAGCACGCCCGTACGTTTTGCAGTTTTGCCGATTCAACTGCTCAGAGATCCAAGGAGGCGCAGTAGTCGTTAACGCATGTACTACCCGCGACTGAGCAAGTTCCTCGATGAGTAATCGGTTAATTACGCAATCACCCAAGTTCTCAAACTGCGTCCGAAACGATATGTAGATCGTCTCACGATTGCGAGCTAGCGGGGGCACCAATGATCTATTCATCAGTGCGGCTTTTGCGTGGGTAAAAAACGTGAATTGCGATGAACAGCAGTAGCACCGAGATCGTTCCACCTGAGAGCATGGCTGTGTGGAGTTCGCGTGTCGTCAAAAAGAAACTATTGAGTGTCAAGACGGACAAAAAGCAGGTGGCGCCGGCATCATGGCGGAATGCTCTTTGGAAATTAGCCATTAACATTGCGATCGTAGCGGCAATGTATGAATAAATCGCTACTCCGAATAGCCCGTAACCAGCGTAGCCTGAACCGATAAATCCGCATTGATATGAAGTGAGCACGCCCGTTGCCAACGACTCCGGTACAGCTACAGTCGGATTAACGTAGGGCAGACCAAATATCTTGGCAGTAATCGGGATACCTGCAAAACCCAGAAAGTCCTGTCGGTGAGGAAAATAGTCATACCACATCCTCAATGCATCTGAAGTACAGTAGAAAAGACGATAAGCGATCACGTTCTGTACATCACTCGCCGAACGATCGTATTGGAATTGGTAGAGGGCCATTAAAATGATAACTGAAATAATACCTCCTACCCCCAACGCCAGTATTTTTTTTGTCGTTGCGGTACTGTTCCCCCGTTGGCTTTGGTAAGTCAAATAGGCGAGAACGACTAATCCGAAGTAATAAACAAACGGAAACTTGTTCATCTGCATAGCGCACAGCACAAACAATGCGCATGCACAAGGGATGAGCGTCCATCTAGAACTAGGGCGAGCGATAATCCGACTAAATATGAACGAAAACAGAATAGCTGTTGAGGTCTGCCGTGTTAGGCTACCAAGTTTCTCGTACAGTGAGCCGGCAAACAGTTCGCGACGAACTTCGCTGTATTCAAAGCTGGATTGTCCCAAAAACGAGCGCACGTATTCGCCGGTGACGGGGAGCGTTGGTCCTTGTGTTGCAAGGAATGGTACGATGTATACGAGACTGACTGCTAATAAGATCCAAGTTGAAGGGGTTTGGATTGGGAAACTACGTTCAGCGAGGGCATCAAACCGAAACCTCGATGTCACAAGTATGGCTACTGCTATCGACATGTACGCAATGGACATCCCAATGAGAAATTGAGCGGTGTCTTGTTCAGATACATAGTCGTTTAGACGATGAAAGCTACTTGTCCACAGCGTATGAGGCCCGTATTGGATCAAGAAGAAAATTGCGAAGCCGTCAATTGCACTTTCACCCGTTGGACGCACGAAGAGGTAACAACCCCCCATCACCAAACAGGCGGCGACTGCAATTAACTGTAGCAATAGCAGTTGCTCCGTCATCATTTCGAGAGCGTCTGGCCGAGCAGATGTAAAGTGGCTCGGGCACTCGTCAAAACGAGCAACATGATAACGACGTCAATTATGGTGAACCATGCCGTCAACGCCAAGTCACCGAGACTGAATGCGATGAGTATGCCAAGTAGTACGGAAACGATCATTAGAACGGTCCAGGTGGCCGCAATCCGTAGATGCTGAGAGCTTGCCATCTGTAGTGTCACTGTGCTTAAGCTCAACGAGATGGCTGATCCGGAAATCGTCATTAGCAAGAAGGCCATTTGGTAGTAAGGTAGTTTGCCGAGCGTCCAGGCTGAGTAGAACCACTCTCCAAACACACCTAGCAAGACAACTGATGCAACGGCCGCCAAGCTGGAAATCCAAAAGACTCGCGTCTGGATGACACGTAGTTTCGCTATATCGCATTTGGCTATAGCCTGAGACAGTTCAGGCCAGATCGTGCGCGAAAGGGTCGTGCCAAGTTGAATCGGTAGTCGTGCAAGAGTGCGCAAGGCAACATACGCTGCCACCGTGGTCGGACTACTGATCAGCGAAAGAATGAGCGTAAAGCCTTGGAGTTGGATCGACTGGGCAATTGAAATGCCAGCCACGCCAAACGACGGCACGAGCAACTCATGGACCGTCCGCCAACTGCGCTCACGGGATTCGAATAGCCAGGCTGCTCTTCGGCGCAACCAGAGCTGCATTAGGATGATGCCACCGAGTCGTATGGATGTGAACACGACCGCCACGCCCACTAGTCCCAATCCACCCCATAAGCTAAGCAAGGCAAACAACAATTCGCAGACCTTGATGAGGTTGATTGCTAAGACCGCACCAGCCTGTCGCTCGATCGAACGGCAGGCGGCGTACATCAGTTGGGTTTGAAAAATGGAAACCGTATATATCGCAGAGAACAGGAGAGCCGCTTTGAAACCCTGTGGAGGACAGTTGAGTATTTCCGGAAGCGATAGACTCATCGTCGCCAATAGTAGAGCGGTGAGTCCAGCGAGACTGATCCAATTGATCAACCGCGAGGTACTCCAAAAAAGCTCGCGAGCTCGCGGCCAGTCCTCGTGGACGACTGCAGTTGTCATGTGATTGCCTGTGATGCTCGCGAAGCCCATTTCGCAAATCGACAAAAACATGGGAACAGATCGAATGACGTACCATGTCCCAACAACTTCTTGCTCCCAAACCATCAGCATGGCGGGCAGCAACAGAAACCGCTCGGCGAATTGAACCAACACGCCCAAGGTGTTGGCTGAAAATGTGCGCGCGATTCTGCGTTGAGTGCGGGTTGCCGCGCTCAGAGAACTAGCACTGGCGGAAGCAACAACTGGAGCAGTTTGAGTAGACACGTGTGGACGGACTTCGTTCCCGAGGGTGACATCACGCAAGCATGTCATCACTTGTGCGCGTTGCGAAACGCGGAGGTGAGTTAGTCGCAGCAGACCTGCGACTACGCAGCAAATCAATTATGAATGGTTGGCGAGCGGCGAAGCCCATCGACGTGGTGCGCTGTCGCTAAGTAGCCGTCAGCTCACCAGCCAGGGGAAAGGCGTTCATATCATGTGAGACTTTAAACCTTCACTGGTTTTCTCTCATTTGCCTCATAGCTCATGTACTTCGAATCGTAACCGCTGTATTCGTAATAGACTCCAGGTGTTCCAGCTCGGTTAACGATGATGCCTGCAATGGGTGCCTTGACGGAGTCAAGCAACCGCTTGCACTGTTTGGCTTCAGGTAGTCCATCGGCCGATAAGCTCGATACAACAAGTACGGCGTCCACCATAGGAGCAATGATGCAGGGATCGGAAACCGGTAGAACTGGTGGGCAGTCGAGTAGCACGTAGTCGTATTGTTCTCTGGCCGTTTCCAGCAGCGCACTGAATTGGTCGCTGGCTAGTATTTCGGCGGGGTTCTCCGGGATGGAGCCAGCTGTGAGAATGGTCAAACCCTCCGTTGGTCCAGCCTGGCAACTGTCACAAAGTTCACTTCGTCCACTGATGACGTCGACTAAACCAAGTTCGTTCGAGAGCCCGTAGAACGTGTGGACATTGGGCCGCCGCATGTCGGCATCGATCAGCAAAACGGATTTACCGGCTTGGGCGAAAGTCACTGCCAAGTTAGCGGTCACCGTGGATTTTCCGTCGCTTTGCGAGGCGCTGGTGATGGCGATCGTATTCTTAGCGCCTTTAAGTCTAAAGAGTAACTGCGTGCGCACATTTCTGAACACTTCACTGATCCTGGACTTTAGATCATGTTGACATATCAATGAAGAACTGAGAGGTGAGTTTGATTTCTCAATCTTCTTCATGAGCTGTCTTGTCTTCGTATCTGTCTTGAAGTCAGGCAAATGGCAGACAATATTTGAATTGTAAATCGTCTCGAGTTCTTTGGCGGAGTGGATACTCTTGTCCGTCAGTTCAGCAATGACAATCGTTGCTCCTCCCAAGAACATAGCTGCCACGAGAGCAATGGCGGCAGCGATGGCAGGTTTAGGGGCGACTTGGCTGCCCAGCGTCGGTTCTTCGATGGCCTCCATGATCAAGGCAGAACTATTCTGTTGCATGTTGAGGTCGCGAAGTCTTTCAACGACGGAACTATGCAAGTCCTTGGCGCGAGTTAGCTTTTCAACGAGCCTCTCGTCGTCGAGTGCTACAACTTCTAACTCTTTCGCTTTTTCAGACGCGATCGTTAACTGCGTTTCTAAATCCTGTTTTCTTTTTTCCTGAGCTCGAAGATCGTTGGTCAGCAGGCTAACATAGGCCTTCATGATGTCGTCGGGAGTGAGGGGGACCTTGTCATCCTTGACTCCAAGAATATCTTCGCGGCCTTTGAAGAAATCCTCAATCTCTTCGATTTGAGTTTCGAGTGCTTTCACCTCGGGATGTTTAGGACCAAAATTGCGTTTAGCTTGCGTCAGCTGTCCTTTAAGGACAAGCAGCGAACTGTATTCGGTTGTCGCCCCAGCCATCCGCTCAGGTTGTAGAGCTTGAAAGGCGGCCGATTGTGCCTCGCCCCGATCAACGGTTACAAGGATGCCCAGTCGCTCCGCATTGCGCTCGTCAATCAATGCAAGTTTTTCAAGTTGGTGCGTTTGCGTGGCGTCAAGTTCTGCTAGTCGAGTGGTGACGAGTTCCAATCGCCCACGTGATTCGTCGATGGCAATCATCAATGTGGCCAACTCGGCAGAGATTTCGTCGTAACGCATGGCGTAAATGTTCGCGCCACTGACCGACGTCGACAAAATGGGTGACTCGGAACGGAACTGTTTGTATTCCGATGTCAACAAGTCGATATCGTCTTCCAAGACCGTACGTGCATCATTGACGAGTTCGATGGCTTTTGCATTGATTTCATTAAACTTGTTGTTTACGAATTCTGCATAGGTCTTATACAGTGCTTCAACGACAACCTTGCTATCATGCGGATTGCTATGTCGGAACGCCAGTGACAATATTCGCGCGCCACGCGATGCGCCCTGGCCACCCCGTGTCACATAGAGATTTTCGATCACATACCCTAGAACTTCTGATTCATCGGGCTCGCCAGACTTGTCAGCCAGTTGCGCGGCCAATGCCTGACTAATGGTTTGTTCGGTCGCTTCGGCGGATTCTTGAGCCACGTATTCTTTCTGAAGTGCAGCTTGCACGATGCTCTTGCTCTGCAGGATGCTCATGTGCGTGGCCAAGAGATCTTCCGAAAGTGAGCCCTGGCTACTGGTCACTTGGGACGCCATGGCAGCCGACTCGTTTTGCATCAAGAGAATCTGCGTTTTGGATTCAAATGTCGGCGGCGTGAATAGGTAATAAGCAGTCCCGCCCATCAGCCCGACTGCGGCAGCGGCGAACAAAAGACCAAGTCGGCGACGCAAAATCGAAAGAAGTTCGAGTGAAAACTCCTTCTCCGGCGGCTTCTTTGACGACGGCTTTTTTCTGGTTTTGCTAACCGTCTTTTTAGATTCGGTCATGGAACTTACTTTGGGGCGTTGGAATGATGGAAGTTTGCTGGGATATCTATGGAACCGATTCGAATCTGATTTGTACCCGGACGAATGTCAACCAGCTACTTGCAGAACCAAACGGTCGTTAACCAAACAGTGTTCATGGGGCCGTTAAATTCGTCAATTGTGTTAGGTCGGGCGACGGGCACCGGAAGCCTAATAGGCACCTTCGCACAGGAACACAGTTTTTATAGTTCTGAAAAGAATATGGATGTCCAGCCAAATCGACCAGCGGCGAACATAGTAGTTGGCGTAAACGAGTCGTTCCGAATACTCGGTTTGATTCCGACCAGAAACTTGCCAGAGGCCGGTGATGCCGGGACGGACTCTTACGTACTCCGCCAGCGCGCCTTCAAACTTTTCGATCTCGTCGGGCAGAATTGGTCTAGGTCCCACAAGACTCATCTCTCCAATAAGCACATTCCATAATTGGGGAACTTCGTCAAAGCTCGTCTTTCGTAGAATCTTGCCAATCCAAGTCACTCTTGGATCTTGTCTAAGCTTGTGGTTCTGTTCCCACTCTTTTTTAAGCTCTGGATACTCTACGAAATGCCTTTCGAGCATCTCGTCACCGTCAGTTACCATGGAGCGAAACTTCCAGGCTTTAAACAGCCGCCCCCCTTCGCCAAGTCGTGAACTAGCGAAGAGAATTGGGCCGGGACTGGCAAGCTTGATCAAGACGGCGATAGCCAACATGAACGGTGAGAGGACTACTAGGCAAGCAGCAGCCAAGCAGATATCCATTATTCTTTTTTGAAGCCGCGGCCAAAACAGAAGCAATGGTTCCTCGACACGAATGCCAGTCGTAAGACCGCAGTTGAGAATGGATGCACCAGCGCAAGCGACCGAAGTCGTTGGCTTTATCCAAATAACCTCGGGAAACAATTTGTACTGCGCCAAGACTCCGGGATGGCAAGTTTCGGATGGCGGTACACCAACAACCAGTAGCCAAAATACCCGCTGGTTGCGAGCTGTCGTAAGCAAATCGTCCGGTGTTCCGAGATAACCAACCTCACGTTCAAACTTTAGTTCGAAGTCTGTGTCCGTGCCATGGGTTGTTCTCACCGAGAAATCTTCTTTATCAAGTGCTTCCATTCCATCGGGTTCTGTGAAACTACCGGCGGGACGGAGCATTGTCCAACCAAAGCGAGTCATGTCGCGATACACTCGCATCACTTCGTGACGCTTACCAAGAAAGTAAAACGGTACTCCCAATCGACAACGATGCATACATTCTTTGGTCGTTCCGCGGTAGACGGGCGGGAGTAGCAGCGTCAGAGGATAACTAATAACTAACATCGTGAGGTAAGGCGACGCCCAGTTCGAGAGCGCGGCAACTGCCACAAATGATGCCGTGGCAGCCGCTGTTGAACCTCTGAACAGTTGGCGAATTTCGCGAGCGGGATCAACGCCCACTCCGGGATAACTTCCCGCTGCCCAGTAGCACAAGGAGTAAGCAACTAGAAAGCCGCCAGCGAATGGAACAAAGTGATTGGTCACCATGCCCATGCTTGTAACGGCAACGAAACTAATGAGCAGGGCGGTCAAGAGTGCCGCCAAGTCGGCAAGCCAGATGGGTACACCAATCCGCAAGAGTTGCAGTGTATAGCCGAAACGCGGATAGGCTGGCGTCGCGAAGTGGCGAATTCCACTCTGCCTACTATCTATAACTGTAGGGGCGGCGGCATGCTGCGGTGCTGCTAAGACTTCGTCGATTAAGTCGGGCATGTATATTACGAATTCGTCGCGGATGAGAAATGCGGGCAATCGTGCTAGTCTAAGTACGCGAAAAAAATTTGCAAACTAAGCGTAATTACCGAATACACGTACTCCGATGTTAGTCAATGGGCCTTTAAGCCGTACTTGAGGATCGGCAGACGCCGTTGCTCCTTCGACGGCGTTTTTGGGTACATCACTGGGACTGGTTTATATTTAGAAATAGTATGAAAACATGCCAAAGTCGCACGCTAAATCTAGCTGAAATACGTAAGTTGAAGTTGCTCGTCTACTCAAAGTGAGGTTGTTGATGGTTTGGGCCTTAATTGTCGCGACGCTAGTTGCCTGGTTCATCGCGAGCTCGTTCAGAATTGGGCCTCAACTGGCGATTGGAATCGTTGTTCCCGTAGCGTTCCTTTTTCCGGCCTGGCTGATCGTCCCCGTTTTTGAGGGTGCCCGAGATTCCATTGTCGGAACTGGACCCGATATCAAAGTAACCGTGGGCTCGTGCTGCCTCATTCTTTATTGCTTCATGCCCGGTGCAACTTTCCCGTTGAAGTTTGTGCCCAGCGACATTGCAATGTTATCTCTGATCGTTATTCATATCATTAGCGATTTCACCAATGCTGAGCCGAACTGGCTAATGCTAGGGAGGGCCTACGCGGAGTGGTATATGCCCTATGTGGCCGGGAGACTAGCGATGCAGTCACGCGATGTAGCATTTCAGCTTGCCAGAATTATGATGATCGCTGGAATGTTAATTGCATTGACCGCGATCATAGAATCCTCACTGGACTGGAATCTATTTGAGTTGATGTTTGGAAATCGTCCGATCGAAGGCTCCAGCCGAGATGCAGAACGCTGGGGCGTGCAACGTGCTTACGGCCCAACGATGCACCCAATCTACTTTGGCGTCTTGCAACTGTTGCTACTAGGCTGGGGTGGGTATCCCCTGCTTAAGGCCATACATCGCCGTGCGAAATGGGGCTGGGTGTTGACGCCTGTGCCCTTAATGCTTGGCGTTGCTGCTACTGGCTCACGTGGGCCAATCTTGGGTGTTGTTGCCAGCGGCGTTGCAGGCCTGTTTTGTTTTGCTCCTAAACTTCGCGTCTGGATCGGAGGTGGACTCATTACGTTGGCTGGTCTCGGCATAGCGAATCAGGAAGCGATCTTGGATCAGATGGAACGCTGGAGCGGCGAGCGGCAACATGAAATTCTCATTGATGGCGAGTTGCGTAAGACGTCAAGCGTCCGCACCCGAGTCAACTTGCTTGAAGTGAACAAAATCGCGTTGAAACGCTCGGGGTGGTTAGGGTTTGGCAGTCAAGCGGTTGCCGGCTTTCCGATCAACGTTCCCCTCGGCCCCGCAGAGGTCGAGACGTTGAAACGTGTCAAGTTCATTGACAACACGTATGTCTTGATAACACTCAGGTTTGGCTACCTCGGCGTCCTTGCGTTTCTCGTCGCGGCTCTCGTATCACTGGCCCAGTTTCTATGGGTTGGCGATCATTATCGCGGCGGTCGTGTGCAGTGGCTGAGTGGCTGTTTAGGAGCAGCAACTTTTGGAGCCCTGTTGGTGCAAGCGACCGTCTGGATGCCACACGAAGTTGGTTTTCCGCTAGTCTGGTCGTTTGGCTTAAGTGCTAGTCTGCTAGTCGCCCACTTGCAGGGCAAGCTCAGTGCCTGAGTTGCGTCACTCTCAGTCCATCGCTTTCCCGTAGGCACAAGAATCGGGTTGGACACAATAAAATTCTGTGAGATATGTCCCTAATCGGATCGACCTTTCGAATAGTAGTAATAGTCGTGCATTGAAAGTTCTGCGATCGCACCGAAGGTATCGTTTCGAGACTTTTCAAGGGCCTGCCAAGTGGTTCGAAGCAGGTCGTCACGTTTTATCGGGCATAATCGCCGCGCCCCTCCGGCCGACAGGCCGCCCGTCTCCACAGAAAATCAAGCCAACCGCTTGAATGCCTGTGGGGGTAAGTCGCGTGGCAGACAACGAGATGTTCTTCATGAGACTGAGACAATTCCTGAGTCACTCCAAAATAAGATTGCTATTCAAAACAAGCATTCCTTGTGAAGTTAACGACCAACTCAATCTCGAACTGGAAGTGCTGGAAGACCGCCGGTTGCTTTCTGCAGTAGATATATTCGCAGCGGGAGAAACAAATCAAGAAACGCTTCAACTGAAAATTGACAATGTCGTGGTTCAAAGCTGGTCCAACGTCGGAGGTGACGCCAATGCTGGTGTGTTCCAAAAACTAAGCTATTTGAGCGATAGTCAAGTTGATGCGAGCCGAATCAAAGTTGAGTTCATTAACGACCTCTACCAACCCGAGATGGGAGTCGACAGAAACCTGCGAATTGACAAGCTCGTCGTCGATGGAGTTAACTATCAAGCTGAAGATGCTTCAGTATTTTCAACGGGAACCTGGTTGTCCGAAGATGGAATTGTCGCTGGCTTCCGTCAGAGCGAGTACTTGCACACCAACGGCTACATGCAATTCTCCAACGCGGGTGCCTCCAATCAGGGCACTTTGATTGAAGTGGAGTTTCGCGGTAGCACGGGTGAAGAAGAGTTTTATGTGGAAGTAGCTGGCCAGGAATTGGCGCGATGGCGCGCTACCACAGATTTCCAGCTCTACTCCATCCGCAGTGATCGACAGGTTACACAGGACCAAATTCGCGTTGTGTTTGTCAATGATCTTTACCGTCCTGACCTTGGCATTGACCGCAACTTGATTGTTGATCGAATCATCGTCGACGGCAAGACAATCGAGACCGAAAGTGACGCTGTCTTTTCCACTGGAACCTGGAAAGCAGACGATGGGCTTCAGCCAGGTTTCCGCCATAGCGAGTATCTTCACTCCAACGGCTTTTTTCAATTTGGTATCCCCCACTCACCAGATGACGGTGGGCTGGCCAGTGTAGTAGCCCGAAAGGAATACGGGGCGCCCAACAGCATTTCAGAAGTTGAGAATCCTGCGGTAACATCGTTTGTGCGTGTTACACCTGCAAGTTATCCAGGCGATGGCACCGGTTCACAGTGGAACACACCTGAACCCTCTGACTTCCCTCAAACACCTCCCAACGCCCCGCTGAACATTGGCCATGCGGTTCAACCGATCAAAATCACCGACTATATTTTTGGTCCTGAATCTGACATCAATCGTCCAAACTCGGGCGAATTAAATGAGTTTTCGCAATTCTTCGCGCAGTTCGTTGCACATGATTTGGCGCAAAGTCTTTCTGGTGATGGTGTGCCGTTATTTTATGATGGACAGGAGATACCTTTAACTAGGACGCCTGCGATCTACGATGATGGAGTTCGGCAGCCGTTGTCGTCGGAAACACCAACACTTGACCTCGGATTAGTCTATGGTCGAGATGCGACTGCCACCGAAGTATTACGTGAAGTGACGCTGGTGAACGGTCAGCGAATCGCGGGCGCTAAACTAATTGCTGGCGGAGCCGGTGATGTACTTCCAACATTTGCCGAAGTTGCTGCTCATCGCGGTGAAGCTATCGAAACCATTCAGCAGGCCGTAGGGGTTACTCCATTGGCGTTTCCCGCAGAAATCTTGGCCAATCATGTCGCCACGGGCGACGAGCGCGCTAACCAGACGATTTCACTTTTGGTGCATCATTCGATCTGGCATCGCAACCATAACTGGCATGTCGATCAACTTCGAGAACAGAGTCCGCACTGGAGCGAAGAACAACTCTATCAAGCCGCCCGCGCGCTGAACGAAGCGGAATATCAGAATGTCGTGTACAGCGAGTATCTTCCCAAGTTGCTGGGTGCAGGCCGGATTTCAGAATACACCGCTTTCGATCCCACCGTGGACAATTCGATCATCAACGAGTGGACAACCGTAGCATTTAGATTTGGGCACGACCAGGCATCCGACGGACAGATTACCATCTCCGCGGAAGGTGAAGTGGACTACTTCACATTGACCGAACTCTCTCGCATGGGGAATCTTGGGCAGAACATCCGCACGAATGAGATGCTTGGCGAATGGACTCGAGGGCAACTGTATCAACTCAGCCAGGAAATCGATGGACGCGTTGTCGAGACCTTACGAAACAACTTGTTTGCTGTGCCGAATCCAGACGGCAGCGATACGCTCCTCAAGTTCAATCTGCCACTCCTCGATATCCATCGCGGCCGCGATCATGGAGTTAGCGACTACAATCAGCTGCGAGCTGGGTTGGGGCTTTCAACCTACAGTAGTCTCGAAGAATTTGCGACGACCAATGGACTTGAGCCAAACCGCCTTGAACAGTTGAAATCGGTGTACTCCGACATATCCAAAATGGATTCGATCGTCGGCGGACTACTAGAAGCCAAAGTGTCGGGTTCGCAGCTGGGTGAAACGTTCACTGTTTTAAACATCATGCAATTCGAAGCGACGCGTGATGGCGATGAGTTCTTCTATCTGAATCGTTTCAAAGACTCACCAGAGATCATTGAACAAGTTAAGAGCACGTCGATGAACGATATTTTGAATCGCACAGGAATTATCAATCACGATCACGGTCATGCATTTCAGGGGCAGCCTCGGAGCAACTGTTCTGAGTCGAATGATGCTCTGTACAGTACCTCCCACCATGACCTGATCATCTGAGCAGGGTGACACGTGTTATCGGGGAGTTTTCATCAATTTTTCGAATTTCTCTAAAGTGCCATCGTCATAGCGGCCTGTTGTGTCGCACGGCTGCATCATCTGAGCTTTGGCTGTCAAACTGTATGGAACAGCCGAAGATGTTCTTTAATGGCGGTCATGTGGAACATGGGAGTATTGCCTTACAAACCAAGAAGTCTAGTTAGTCGCATCGCTACGGTCGATTCAGTTAATTGGATCATCTTGTGGGGGTTTTCGTGGGGATCGATGGATTGAAATACGCTGCAGTACTTTTGGTCACACTCCTGGGTGGCGCCATTTTGGGCTGCAAATCCAGCGTTTTGACTGAAAAGTCGAGCATTGCTACCGCATCCGTCTATCACGATATAATCTCCAAAGAGAGTATGCAGGCGGCCGATGCGGCACCTGGCGAGGTGGTTGATGCTCCTGCGGCGGAAATTTCAACCGTTATATCCTACAGTTTGCAGTCGCCGACAATGATCGTGCCGGTGGTCAATCAGGCCGAATTGTCAGGGCCGTTTCAATACATGGGGCTCGATGAAGCCATTCTCATCGCACTTCGCGATACTCGGATATTGCGAAGTCTGTCTGCAGGCATCGTTCGTAACCCCAACGCCCTTGCTTCAGAACTGGATGCTGAATTGCAACGTTCGGATGCGGTATTTGGAGAGCAAGCGGCAATCGCTCAGTTTGATCCTTTGTGGAGTGCAGGTGCGTCGTATGCGAATAACGATAACTACTTCAACAATCCCGTAACTTCTGGAAACGCTGCGGAAGTACAGCAGGGGCTGATGCGTGCGTCCGCTGGCATCAGCAAAGTCAATCAATACGGTACGCAGCTTGGGCTCGCCAATGTGCTGACTCATGACAGCACGACAAATCCAGCGGTGTTGTTTCCGCACGCGTGGGACAATCGTTGGGAAGCAACGTTGCGGCAACCACTTTTTCAAGGACGAGGGACACGATTTAACCAAATCGCTGGACCTAACGGTCGGCCAGGCTTCTTTGGAACAACGGGAATTTTGATCAGTCGCACTAACCATGAAATCGCTTTTGCTGATTTTGAAAGATCGCTCCGAGATTTTGTGTTGGAGGTAGTTAATGCCTATTGGCAACTCGACGTCGCCTATCGGGACTACGAGACGATCAAGCTGTTTCGAGATTCCAGCTTCGAAACTTGGCAAGCGGCCAAGGCCAAGTACGACCAAGAGCTGCGAGGTGGAGAGGCGGATCGTGAGGCCCAGGCGCGCGGACAGCTACTCATGTTCGAACAGCAACTTGACCAAGCCTTAAATGGTTTCCATGGCAACGGCGAACCAGGAGTATTGCAGGCGGAGGCAAACCTTCGCAGATTGCTTTTACTGCCCCTGTCCAACGAGGGCTTGATCCGACCTTCCGTTGGCCCAAACACGGCCGACATCCAGCTCAACTGGGACGCATTGTCGCAACAAGCACTTACGTATCGAGCCGAGTTGAAACAGCAGCAAGTGAGGATCCATCAAGCAAATTTGACGTTGGAGGCTGCCAAAAATTTTCTCTTGCCACGCGTTGATGCAATTGCAGCCTATCGCCTAAGTGGCCAGGGTGATGATTTGATCAATGACCAAGGTAAATTCGCCGGGGCGCTGAATGAGGTCTGGGAGGGGCACTACCAAGATTGGGAGTTCGGACTAGATATGAACGTACCACGCGGTAGACGGCAAGCCAAAACGGGAGTCCGAAACGCTCATCTGCGCGTAACAAAAGAGCATCTTGTTTTCAAAGAACTACAAACTCAAATTCTGCATGATCTGGGTTCGGTCTACCGAGTCATTGAGCAGTCTCGACGGAACATAGAACTTGCTCAACTTCGTCTAGACGCTGCCCGAGATACCTACCAAGCGAGGGTGGCAGCCCACGAGGCTGACGCAGTTACCTTTGATATCATGCTTGACGCGCAACAGAAATTCCTTCAAGCGCGTTTGGACCTTCACAACGCCTTGACGGAACGCGAAAAGGCAATTTACCGCCTGTATTCGGAAGCGGGTACGCTGCTAAACCAATTTAGTGTCACGCCACTGGAAAATTCTGAGGAGATCGCGTCACTATCGGAAATGGATCACCGTTAACAGGTACCGTTTGAGTCGGCTGCCGAGTGAACTACTTCCCACATGAATCTTGGCATGGCCGCTCATACCCGGCAGCAACTGCAGATCATCCTGGGCCAGAGATTCAGGCTGAAAGATTGCAAAGGCCTCATAAGATTTTAGTAAAGGCGTTTCCCCTCCAGCTTCATGAGGTTTCACCGCAATCGGACCTTGATTGGTCTGAGATAACTCACGAGGTACCACGACAAGTTCATTGTTGGCAACTCCAGAAATCTCAGCCATGATAAATCGACTGGACGCCTGTTGGGGAAGTGCGATGACCTTTTGGCCCAGATGTACGAATTCAATGTCGGATTGGTCCACGATCAAGTTGGCTTCCATCTCCTGCGGTTCTCCGATCGACCCCAGCAAAGTGTTGGCTTCCAAATACGTACCCGCGTTACGAGAGTCCAACGGTGTGTGAGCCCAAGTGGGAAAGTCGGTAAGGCCAAGTGGCCTGTCGGGGATATTGGGTGGCGCGAAGAACATACCCGAGCGGGAAGCGCGAATGGTCAACTGTTGCAACTGCTGCTCCTTCAGCTCGATCTGCTGTTGCAAACTAGCCATTTGTGCTGTCGTTTCAGCGATCTTGCGCGCAGCCTCCAACTGCACAGCGCTTGTCAACTCATACCCAATTCGCTCGGCGTTCAATCGAGCCAGTCTTCCTTTGAGATCATCGATTTCAATTTTCAACTCGCTGTTCGCCAGAACGGCGATTGTTGCACCCTCCTCGACCCAATCTCCAGCTCGGAAGAACACTTGGTCCAATCGACCCGCTTGCGGCACAATTACCATTTGAGCGTTCATTGGACGGACGACGAACACTGCCCATACGTAATGCGGAAACGGCACATACGCGATGAACAATAAAAACGCGGCAGCCAGACCGATCGAAATGGAGAAGCGTCGCATTTTGACCTCTCGAACTCTTCCAGGATAAAGAAAAAAGCGAATCAGTCTTGTCAACGGAACGACCACCATTGTGACAATCGATAGGACAATCAGCACATGAGCCACTGCAGACAAGCCGTAAGGTTCCAGGGTCTTGCTGATGAACCACAATATGGCGATCGTGATGAACCATCGATAGAAAAGCGAAGTTAGACTGTATGCGGCCAGTAGATTGGAATTGTTAGGTTGCGTTCTGCGTGGCGGTAGGGAACCCATACCCAAGCAAAGAACGCGTAGTTTTGATATTAAAGCCTGTTGCGATTTATGAGCCAGGTTCGGGATCTCTAGAAAGTCAGAGAGGATATAGTAGCCATCGTACTTCAGTAGTGGATTGGCATTAAATAACAATGTGCTGACCGAACACAGAAACATGATGTTCAGCGCGAGAAAATGAATCCACCCCGGGTTTGTGTACCACCAAACAAACGTACACACGGCAGCCAGACAAAGCTCTACGTACATACCAGCTGCGCCAATTGCCATGCGATGCCAACGGTTGCGCAAAATCCAGGAGTCGGATGTGTCGCAATACATGGCGGGTGTCATAACCAACAGCATCAAGCCGATCTGATGGCACTCTCCCCCAAAATGTTTGCACATCAAGCCGTGTCCTAGCTCGTGGATCGACTTGGTGAAAATCAAAATGCCAGCCATAAACAACAGGTTATCAAACGCAAAGAACTGTTGAAATTCCGGTAGTCTTCCGATGAAATCATGGAAATTGGTTAACAACAAGGTGATTGCGGCGATGCACAATGCGGCGATGCCAGCGGTAAACCACGTGGAAAAGAAGAATCGCGACTTGGGGTAAATCCAAGTCAAAAATCGCTCGGGGTCCCAGCCTGGAAATTTAGGTGACATCAGACTTGGCAAGATCGCCGTGAACTTTCGCAACAGTTCTTTGTTGCGTCGTTTTTCAAGCGGTACTGCCTGTCCGCTTGCCCCCGAGACGAGTAAACCACTTCGATGAAGGGATGTAACAAGTTGTTGGACAGACTCCAACCGCACATTGAAGTCAGGGAACGCTTGCGTTAGTTCCAATTTCAACTCGTGATAACTGATGGGATCAGCAAGCTTCTGAAGCACCAGATACTCGGGTTTGCCAAGTCGAAAGTACTTCATTGCCAGAGGGTCTTTGATGATCCAGCAATATTCCTTCTGGTAGGTACTTTCCTGGACGATCAGATCGCGACGCGCACGTAATCCCACGGGCCTCTCTTCATGCGACTGTATACCGAGCTGTTCTATCGACATTATCGCACGAAATAAAAGAAAATGTAACGATTGAGCGTCTCAGGAATCTGGTGCAACCACAGGTAACCAGCGCTGGTTGTTTTGCCCGTGTAGATCTTCGCCGATACACTCGACCCCGCCTGTTTTACTGGCAAGACATCCTTGTCGATATTGACTTTGACACGCATGACCTGCTGGCTGTCCGAATTTAACGCCATGGCATTGGAGATTTCGATCAGCGTCCCTTCGTAGCTCTGCCTTGGATCCGCCGAAAGTGTGAACTGCACCTTTAACGGATGTCGATCAGTGAACGTTAGGCCCCGGAATAGGTGTTGAATTTTATGGTCTTCGACTTCGAGTTCCAGTTGCCATGGCCCTTCGATATTGGCAATTTCCATGAGCGCGTTCTGAGGTGTAACTGAGCGTCCCGTTAGCTTTTGCTGAACATCCCAAGTGATTACTTGGCCATCCATCGGACTTTTTATCTGCAGTTTGTCTTGCAATTTTTCTAACTCGTGCAACTGGCTGTGCAGGGCATCCAGTTCCGCTTGCAGCGATCGCAGATTCTCCTCGAACTCGCTAACGCCAGAAGTTCTGGCGGTTTGAAACTTGTTGCGCTCGATCGAACTCTTCCGCTGGCTGAGTGTGGCAATCCGCCCCGAAACGTCTGCTATCCTCAACTGCAGTTCTTCACTTTGTAGCACGATGAGCGTGTCGGACGGACGCACAGCTTGCCCGTGCGCAGCCTGGACGGAAGCCACAAGCCCCGATACCTCGGGGAAAATCAACTGTCGCTGCTGCGGCACCAGAACACCTGATGCCGATACATAAAATTCAACTGGCCAAAATACCAAAAAAAGCATGAACGCCAGTGCTGCTGCACTCAACAACACTGTTTTTGGCAGTACTCTGGCAGAAGCCAGGATTTGCGACTTGCCAATAAGCCTCCATAGTGGCAACAGAAATATTTGTTGGTATTGCAATGCGTTGCGCAACGCAGCACTCGCGTGGTCTTTTAGTAGGCCTAGTGTTGGTCCGACTCCATGGCAGTTCCATTCTGCTTGGAAATGTTCAAATAGGATGCCACCAATCACTTGATTGGGGCGATTGGTGAGAGATTCTGGGTCTTCAACCATTTCATCCACGCGTTGATGGATGGGCTGTATGGTCAAACTGCGGGTTGTCGAGATTCCCAAGTATTCGTCGAGGATTGATCTTATCTGCGGAGCCGCTTGATGATCGGACGGATACCAGAATTCACTTTTTGTCTTAAGGATTTGATCTGCAAGCTTTTCCAGTACTTGCACCGTGTTGCTTCGATGGTTGACCGATGGCTGGCCACTAATCGAAACAATTCGATAGCGACCGCGTTTCCAAAGCGCAACACTGACTCGATCGCAGTTCAACACTAGACGCGATTCGTTGGCGATACTTGCACAGGTTTGACCTAAATCGATCGAGCGATGGATGGCACGCGCATACTGACTGAGGGTTTCCAGCGCAAGCGAAGAAGGGATAGTTGAAGATACATCGGAGTGGAGTTGCGACTGCTCGGGTTTTAACTCATCAACGACGCTCGTCGACTCGGCGCGTTCAATGGTGTGACGAAGTTGGTCGAGTTGTTTGAGCAGTGCTTGGGGATCGCCAACGTTATGATCACGGCAGAAGAATAGTTCGAGAACTCGGTTTACAGGCCCAGCCAGTGGTACCCAAAAAAAGGTTGGCGAGTGATTGTCGGTTGAATCGGTTTTGACGACTGCGCTACGCTGTTGTTTGGCAATCTGTGATAGCAAATTTCGGTGATGTTCTTCTGACAACTCAACTCGAACCGCTTCCCCGTGTACATACTGGGCAACGGGAACAAAGGGAATGCGATCGCAATTCCAAATTGCCGCTGCCGTAGCGCCCGTCGAGGTCACAAGGCACTTTACGAACTGCGAGTATCCGCTCCGGCCGTTGAGGGCCATTGACGACACCGTTTTCTCAAACTCATTTAAATCAAATTTCACGGGCGGTATAAATGGAATTTGAGGAATATTTCCTGGTCGCTCCAGGACATATTGGGTATTTCCCGGCAGTGCCAGCGCATGTAGCTCGTATAATTTAGGATACTTTAGTGCGTTAAACTGAATGAATCACTCGAAAATTGTCATCAAAACTCGGCTGGCCGCCAGCGAACTGAGGGGGCTTACCGACTCGGAAATCCGCTTAAAGAGCCTGGCGCTCAAGCATTGCGCCACGATCGGTAAACCGGTTCAACGGCTCATTCTCGAAGCATTTCCGCTTGTCATGGAAGCTACGCGACGTTGTCTCGGCCTGGTGTACCATGATGTGCAACTGATCTGCGGCATCGAAATGATGCGTGGTAGGATCGCCGAGATGAAAACGGGCGAAGGCAAAACATTAACCGCTACACTTGCCGGCTACATTTTTGCGCTGTATGGACAAGGTGTTCATATCGTTACCTTTAATGACTATTTGGCGCAGCGCGATTGTGAGACGTTGCGTCCCATCTATGAGTTGCTTGGTCTCACCGTCGCGGTGGTGTATGAAGGGCTCGATCGCGCGGAGCGGTCGCGTGCCTACCGATGTGACATAACTTACGGTGCGGCCAAAGAATTTGGTTTTGATTTTCTGCGCGATCGCCTACAGCGAGTTTCTAGCGGAAATGCCAATGCGGGGGTGATGCGGGGTACCAACTACGCCTTGATTGACGAGGCGGACAGCATCTTAATTGATGAGGCTCGAACGCCACTTATCATCGGGATGCGCGATCAAACGGAAACTATGCTCACACAGAGCTGTTATCTTTGGGCCGCCGAACATGCGGAGTTGTTTGAGGAGTCGATTCACTACAACTATGATGTTGCAAAGCAGAAGGTTACGCTTAACTCGACGGGCATGCTGCTTGCGCGGAGCTTACCTCAAGACGCAAATAGGCAGCGAGTCTCTGTCCGGCAACTTTATGATTATCTTCAAAACGCCATAAAAGTGAGGCGGGAATTCCATCGCGACAAGCACTATGCAATTCGCGAAGGTGAGATTGTCATCATCGACGAGTTCACGGGGCGACCGGCAGAAGGCCGACAGTGGCAGCACGGCATCCACCAATCGGTGCAGGCCAAAGAAGGCCTGTCAATTTCGCCAGCCACGCGGCCCGCAGCGTCGATTACTATCCAGTCCTTTTTCAAACGATACAGTCTGTTTTGCGGGATGACCGGTACCGCTTGGACCTCCCGTCGCGAACTTCTTTCGGTCTACAAGAAGCGCGTCGCCCGCATTCCGACACATCGTCCCATTAATCGTCTGCAACATCCAACCTGCGTCTTCGCATCCGTGGAGCAGAAGTTTGAAGCGGTCGTGCAAAGTGCGCAGCACCATGTGGCACTCGGGCGCTCCGTCCTGATCGGTACTCGCAGCGTGGGTAGTTCAGAAGCGATCGCAGCGTGCTTTCGAAAGCTGGGCGTTACTTTTGATATCCTCAACGCCAACCATCAGGAACGCGAAGCCGAAGTGATTGAGCAGGCAGGCCAGTCCGCAAAAATCACCATCGCCACGAACATGGCGGGACGTGGCACAGATATCAAACTTTGCAACGCAGTACGAGATGCGGGTGGATTGCACGTCATATTAACTGAAATTCATGAAAGCCAGCGAATCGATTGGCAGTTGATAGGGCGCGGTTCGCGCCAAGGTGATCCGGGTAGCTACCAGATTTTCGTAGCACTGGACGATGAAATTTTAAGGGTTGGGTTTGGACCGCAAAAGGCAAGACGACTGATGTCAAAGTTTGCTGGCGTTCCAGCACACCGCCTCAATCAATTGTTTCCCCTATTTCGTAAAGCGCAGCGAAAGATAGAGCGTCGCTACTTGATCGATCGCTTAATCCTATTGAGGCAAGACTTGGAACAGCAACAGACGCATTTCGAACTGGGCAAAGATCCGTACCTCAGCGTCGTTGGCGGCTAGTTGGTGATATGCAAGGTTAGCGTTCCTTGCACGCCCGGCACATGCTTGCGTTCCGTGTTGTCGAGATCCGCCCAGACTTGAAAGATGCCCTCGACGACTTCCGGGCTAACAAAACTGACCGTAACCGGCACGCGTACAATTTCGCCACCAAGCGAATACTCGTAGGTCGCCTCACAACCCACTTTCACCTGACGCACCAACTCCTGGGAAAAATAGCCTTCGACGCGTAGGTGATCCAAGTCGATAATGCGGGCGATCGGTTCTCCAGTATTGACCCACTGTCCGAGCTGAACGTGGACTTGCGCAACCGTTCCGCCAAACGGAGCGCGTATCGTCCGGTTCTCCAGCAACACCTTGGCAGCGCGACGCTTCCTTTCGCGCAGCTTCGACATCCACTGCGCGGACTCGAATTCAAGTGCCGCTTGTTGTCCAGATAGAACTGCTTTGTCCAACTCAAGCTGTAGTCTTGAAATCTCAGTGCTAGAAATCGTCTTGGCAAAAGCGCGATTGGCTTCCAAACTCTTGAGCAATGTTTTTTCTGTAACCGCAGCCGATTTCTCCGCATATTCGAGATTGACTCGATTGCCGGCGTTCAATTCAGCGATCTGCTCTTCCGCTTCTGCCACCTCAAAGTCGGCTAGATAAACTTCAGTATTCAACTGAACCAAAGCTGCATGTTCTTCAATCTCAAGCCCGCTTTGGATATCAATCGTCTTGACGATTCCCGGCGTTTCTGACGAAACCAGCGTATTGTTGATTGCACCCATCCGGGCGTTGCGGTACTCAAAATCGGCTTGACCATATAACGTCCCAGCTTGGACAAGGATCAGCACGGCAAACCATGGCCATGCATTACGGAGTCGGGTCCAATTCATCGTCTTGACACTTCTACTATCAGATTGTGAAACACAATATCTCAGCACCGCAAACACTCAGCATAACTAGAGACCTGGTGATTCCGCGTCGAGTGTTCGGCCTGAACGGACGCCGGTTAGTGTGAGCCATGAGGATTGTAGCGGTTCTAGTTTTCGTAACGGATGATCGGCGGCACTGAGAGCCGTCGGTTGTGGAAGATCTCGAGTGTCTCGTGGATGTTTGCCGACTTGGCCGTAAACATCAAGTTAAGAGAGAATTAACCACGCGTGCCGGTTCCACGCCAGTTAGCCGCATGTCGAGACCTTGGAACTTGTAATTGAATCGCTGGTGATTGATCCCGAAGAGATGCAACATGGTGGCGTGCAGATCGCGCACATGCACTACGTTGTCGACGGCATGGTAGCCTAGGTCGTCGGTGGCTCCATGTGTTACGCCTGGCCGAATTCCGCCACCAGCCAGCCACATCGAAAATCCCTTGATGTGGTGATCCCGCCCTGCCCCACCCTTGCCTTGAAACATCGGCGTGCGCCCGAATTCGCCACCCCAGATGATCAACGTTTCATCGAGCATACCACGCTGCTTCAAGTCCTGAACCAACGCATAGGTCGGGCGATCTGTCAACCCGCAGCAGATGTTCATGTACTTTTCCAATCCGCCGTGATGGTCCCAACCGCGATGATAAAGATGGATAAATCGCACACCTCGTTCAGCCAAACGTCGGGCCAGTAGACAGTTGGAAGCAAACGAGCCATCCCCCGGCTGCGCACCATACATGTCAAGCACATGTTGCGGCTCGTCGCTGACATCCATCAGTTCGGGCACACTGGTCTGCATGCGAAACGCCAACTCATAAGCTGCGATGCGAGTGTCGATCTCGGGATCATGGATGCGTTGATTGCGATGCTGATTCAGTTGACCAATGGTGTCGATCAGTTGCCGTTGCTGACGGGTCGATACGCCACTGGGACTGCGAACATAGTGAACCGGATCGCCGCTCGAATTGAACTCAACCCCCTGGTGTCGGCTCGGCAAAAAGCCACTGGCCCATTGCCGCGAGGCGATGGGTTGGGGATCGCGTCCACCCACACTGGATAAGACCACAAAGCCCGGCAGATTGTCTGCCTCGCTCCCCAGCCCATAGTTGATCCATGCTCCCATCGACGGACGACCGCTGATGGCGGAACCGGTATTCATGAAGGTATGCGCTGGATCGTGATTGATCTGTTCGGTGACCATTGAGCGAATGATACTAATGTCATCCGCCATCTTCGCATGCCAAGGAAGATAGTCGCTGATCTGTTGTCCGCTCTGGCCGTACTTGCGAAAGTTGGTGAGTGGGCCCAGGCAGTTCAACGCTTGACCCTGCAATTGCGCCAAGGGTTGTCCGCGCGTGTAGGATTCGGGCATGGGCTGGCCATCGAGTTTTTTAAGTTCCGGTTTGTAGTCAAACGTCTCGAGGTGCGAAGGACCGCCGGCCATGCACAAGAAGATCACGCGTTTGACCTTGGGCGGATGATGAGGTAAGTCGATTAAGCCTCGGCTGCTCTCGGGTACAACGGGTGGTCCATCGGCCGTTGCATCGCGACCGTTAAGCAGTGTTGCCAGCGCCGCAGCACCGACGCCTACCCCTGCCTGCGAAAGGAAGGTCCTCCGTTGCTGCAAAGTGGCCATGCTGCTGATCTGTGTTTTCATGTTAAGGCCTAATTCCTGGTAATCGCCTCGTCCAGATTCAACACGGCTCGGGCCACCATGGTCCATGCCGCCAACTCGCTGGCAGCAGTTCGCGTTGCCGTACCTTCATTCTCCGTACCTTCATCTCCCGCGCTGTCATCGCCTCTAGGTTCATCGCCCTTAGCTTCATCGCCCGCTGGTGCTCGCAAAAGTCCCACTCCCAGTAGCCCGTGGGCCGCTTCCACGTCGTGCTCGTACACCTGTCGAGCGTCAAGCAACACGCTCCGCAAGAGGTCCAGTTCGTGCGGATCGAGCTGCCGCGACACAACGTAACGAAACATGTTGTTCAGCCGCAGCGTGTCGTCATCTGCTTCGCTGACGCAAACTCGGTTCGCCAATCCGCGAGCAGCTTCAACGAACGTGGGGTCGTTCAATAGTGCCAAAGCGGCTAACGGCGTGTTGGACCGTGCACGTTCGGCCGTACACTCCTCGCGACTCGGAGCATCGAACGCTTTTAATGCGGGATGTAGGAACTGCCGCTGCCAATGCACGTAGACTCCCCGCCGCCACTGGCGTTGGTCTATGTGATGCTCATACTCACGCGGTGGGAAATTTAAGTGTCGGTAGTATCCCGCAGGCTGATAGGGCTTGACGCTATCGCCTCCCGTTTCGTTAACTAACAATTTGCTGTATGACAAAGCGGCGTCGCGGATCATTTCCGCGGAAAGTCGCTGTGAAGTTTGCCGAGCGTACAGGCGATTGTAAGGATCACGCGCTCGCAACTCAGGAGTTGTCTGCGATGTCTGCTGATACGCACTGCTTAAAACAATTTGTCGCACCAACTGTTTGATGTCCCAGTCCGATTCGATGAGTTGCAGCGCCAGGTGGTCCAACAACTCAGGGTGCTCCGGCGGCTCACCTTGGCCTCCAAAATCATCGAGCGACTTGGACAGCCCCACACCCATGAACAAGTACCAGAGGCGATTCGCCAACACGCGGGCCGTTGGACCACCGTTGCCACGCTCACAATTGGTCAACCAATTCGCCAGATCCAGTCGTGTTGCCCGCGTTGACTCTATTGCCTGTGTTGACTCTCTTGCCTGTAGAGTCGCTGCGTCGATTTTACCGAGAAACTCGGGAACTGCGGGCTCAACGATCGGACCGCTTTCGTCCATCCAGTTCCCCCGCGGCAACTGACGCGTGGTGCGAGGTGCAATTGCGACCGTGACCATCGTATGACGCGCTCGCTTCTCTAACGCGGTAAGTTCTTCTTGCGCGGCTTTGAGTAACTCTGCTTGGTCGTTTAGGGACGCAGCGCGAAGAGCGTCGATCTTGCCTTGCAGCGCGTCCACTTGACGTTGTTCTTCCTCTGAGAAAACGACGATCTCGGGATCGCGCCGCGTGGGTAGTGAATTTCCACCGTTGGTAAAGTGCTTTTCTTCGTCGACATCGGCAAAGAAGGCCGCGAGCGCGTAGAAGTCCTTGAGGGTATAAGGATCAAATTTATGGTCATGGCACTGCGCGCAGCCGACCGTCGCCCCCATCCAGACCGACGACACATTCCGTACGCGATCCGCAGCATAGATCGCCAAATATTCCTTGGGTTGCAGACCACCCTCATGCGTCGTTTGCAATAAGCGGTTGTAGCCGGTCGCGATGCGCTGCTGCAAAGTAGGGTCTGGAAGCAGATCACCGGCCAGTTGCTCGCGGGTGAATTGATCGAACGGCATGTTACGGTTAAAGGCCTCGATCACGTAGTCGCGATAAGGCGAAATGTTGTGATCTTGGTCGCCATGATAGCCCACGGTGTCCGCGTAACGCACCAAGTCCAGCCAGTACATCGCCATCCGTTCGCCGTAGCGAGACGAGGCCAGTAGTTGATCGACATACCTTGCGTACGCGTCCTCGCGTTGATCGGCGACAAAAGCGTCAATGGTCTCCGCGCTCGGAGGTAATCCAGTGAGATCGAATGCGACGCGGCGGGCCAGCGTTGTACGTTCGGCAGGTGGTGATGGCGTTAGCTTCTCGCGCCGTAGGCGGTCCAGCAGAAACCGATCGATGGTTCCAGTAGACCAGTTGTCCTCTTCCAGCATTGGCACGGCGTGGCTGCGTGGCGCTGCAAACGCCCAGTAGGGATCGTACTGTGCGCCTTCACGGATCCACTGCCTAAGGATTTGAATCTCGGCTTCCGTCAATTGCTTACCCGATTCAGGAGGTGGCATGCGTGTGCTCGCATCGGCGTCGATGATTCGCGCAATCAACTCGCTCTCCTCGGGCTGACCAGCGACTACGGCGGTTTCTTTCGCAGTCGCTTCGAGGTCCAGTCGCAAGTCGGCTTCACGATGGTTCGCATCCGGACCGTGGCAATAGAAACAGTTGTCCGACAGAATCGGGCGGACGTCGCGGTTATAGTCCAACGGGCGATCGTCAGCGTGCACCTCGCTCACTTGTTGCCAATTCAGCGGGCAAACCAGGCACAACATAATACCCAACACGACAATCACCGTTCGGGAAGCGAGCGTGCTCATACGTGCGGGCCAGGTAGGAGTGGTTGTGAGGTTTGGCGATCAGGAGTGGCTTCCATTATACCATGGTGACCTACACGCAGGCGAGTCTCTCCGAGCCTCACATCCATCACCTCTCCGAGCCTCACATCCATCACCTCTCCGAGACTCGCAACCATCAACGTCTCGGAGAGACGTTGCTACGTGCATCCTCGTTCCGGGGCTCTGCCTCGGAACGCGCTGCTCAGAGGCTCCTGCCTCTCTTCAGACCAGCGGAGCGGCCGTGTACGTTCCGAGTCTCTGAGCGGGCCGGTGTCTACCTAAAGCACCTGAATATTGTCGTGAATTTCATTGGCAGTATTCCAGCTACTTTTCAGGAATGGTGACCGATGTATTGCCTGCGACGTTACGGATCTCAACGCCTTCACCAGCGCGGAGCAGAAATTGAACTGAAATGCCACGTGGTGAGTCAGACTTCAATAGCTTTTTCCCCACGTACTGAGCGTCAATCTCGGCTTGCACCTGCGCCAGGTCTAGCTCCGCGACTCGGATTGGCTCAAGCAGCGGTAATTGAATCAACCCATCGCTCGAAACAGGCACGGGATAGCCAACGACGGGTGTTGATGTTCCGGCTTGCAGCACCGGTGGATCGCCACTTTGCGGCAACAGTCCAGGGATGTGAATAGCTAACGTGTCACGAGGTTGAATAAAGCGGCGTTTGCGTTCACGATCTTCTTCGTCGAGTTTCGCAGGACGTTCGCGCAATGTGTTCACATCATGGCCGAGAAGGCCGCCGGATTGCATGTACCATGTGTGCAGTATCAGCAGGTCGCGTGAGGTTCCAGAATTGTGAATCAGGGAAGCCCAGTTGTTTCCCCAGTGCAATAATCGCCGATTCATCATATTCAGTTGTTCGATGCTTTCGTGCAGTGATTGAACCGTTGGTCGCAGGCGATCTAGCAAGTGTGGGATTGACTCGCGAGATGCAGTCAGGAGGTTTAGCATTAGAATCACAACGTTCGCATTTTCGCCGTTCCATTCTTTAGTGAGCTCTAAGTTAACAAATGTCGGATAGATAAGCTCGGCGAAGCTATCGGGTAGCGAATGCAGTTCCGTCTGGGCATCAGGTTTTTCGGCTGCTGCGACCAGCCGCTTCTGTATTTGTTCAATCGCATCCACCTGCATTGGCTGCGGTACTTCATCCCAGCTTTCTAAACCTTGTCGAACGATGGCCAGGGCTTGGCACAGAAGTGCATCGTCCGTTTCGGAACTCTTCGCGATCTGCGTAACGGCCCGCTTCAGGACAGCTTGCCGCATAGGCAGCCCCCATGGTTCTATGCTTTGCAATACTTCGAGCGGTCGAGCAAGCCAGAAATCTTGATTGGTTAGAAACGAATAATTTTCCAGTCGCTCCACCACCATCCGCTGGCACTCGACGCTGTTGCAAGGTCTGTCGGTAGCCAACCGACTGAGCATGCTGGTGATAGCTTGGTTATATACGTTATCAGTGTCGGCCTGCAGCGTTTGGTCACACCAGTCCAGCAATTGCTTCACGGCCTCAGGTTTGGTGCATTGAAAGTCGGGTGAATTGGTTAGTTCGACACGAAGCAGCGTCAATCGGTGCGCGCCGGAGCTGTTTTCTAGCACGCGTGCATAGCTAGCAGGAAAATCGCTACCGGCAGCTTTCATCCAACTTTGTAATATATTCGCTGGTAAAAGACCACCGTATGGATTCACAAATCCTGGATTACCAAACAGCGATTCCAGTACCTTTACCGCTCGTCGGGAAGTCTCGATTGGAAGCGGGTAGAGATTACTGAGTGTGTTGATTCGCTGTTCCGGGCGGCTTTCAATCTGGTCCAGATAATACTCGATCGAACTCGCAATATCCGAAGGTAGGCTAGTGGAAAACCTTGTTAGAAGTTCATTGATAGGCGTCTCAAGCATCGTCCCTGCTTGGAGGTAAACCAAATGACTCCACACGTTTCCTATATTGGCTTGTTTAAACCTTTCGACGAATCTATCCCATTCCCAATCCTTGCGTGCACGCAAGTCCCTCGCAACGAGCTCATTTTGGAGGGGCGAACCATGAAGTGTCTCGAACATCGCTTGCAATTCATTCCTAACTTCATCTCGGACGCCCGTAGTGAGCGTTAAATTCAAGGTCTGAATCAATGCATTTGCGAGTGATGTTCGGTCGCGTGCTTCAGAACTGAGATCGTAACTCGGTATTGTCGGGCGTGCGTATCGTAAGAATTCGCGTGGCAATTCAACTTCGATGGTGCATAGCCTTAGATCCTCCGATGCTTGCTTAAGGTCTCGTGCAATGGATTGTGTTATCAGTTTGCGTTGATGTGCGGAAAGCTCTACCCCTTCTTCCACCAACGACCTCAGCACGATTTTTCCTTGTGTTTTGACCTTTACCGATGTACTGGTGTCAGCTAATGCCGCCACAGAGCGGTCGACGATCGAACTTAGGATTAACATGCCAGATTTGCGCACCGCCGCCCCACTACCTTGCTCGCCAATATTTCGGACATACACGACATAGTCGACTCCCGGCAAAGCTAACCAAAAGTTCTCATCCGTCAATGTGGATGTGTTCGATAGCATTTGCAGCACAAGCTGCTGAACTTCCGAAGCGAATCGTTCCTCCGGAAACTCCCACAGCATGCCGCGCAACAACCATGCGGCTTCAAGTGACACTATCGATGAAGTACTTTCCAGAAGTCGCTGCGATTCGGTCAAGTACAACGAGTCTTGAGTGATCGGTGATGTTCCTTCACGTTCCAAGATATAGATTATCGATTTGCTAAACAGTTTGACCCGAAGTTTCTCATCGTCGATCGCGGACAGAATTTCCGCCACTGCCTCATGTAAGGTCTCACCGCAACATTCCTTTAGCGCGAGAATGGCTTGCCCATGGAACTCACTGTTCGTCGAGCGTTGCGCAAAACGAATCAGCGGCTCGCGAATAACATCCCGCAAATCGTCGCTGGCCAGCTCTTGGATCGCCGTCAGTGCGCGGGCAATTTCGCTTGGGTTCCGTTCAAACTCCAGCTTTCGCAGCCAAGTGTCCAGCGTCTCGTTGTCGAAGACGATCTGGTTCAGTCGCGGGTCTTCGGGGGCGATGTCAGAGGGTACCGCGCGATTTGCCGCTTGATCTTCTGTCGACCCCTTCTGCGTGATCGTAGCCACCACGGTTTGTCCGCGCTGAATGGTAAAGCTGCCGTTGGTGACGCCAATCGAATCGCTGCCGGCATCGATCGTGATTTCGTACTTGCCACTTTTCAGCCGCGTCGCTTGAGTGCCTGGTTCAATCTGCAACTGCTCGACTTCGACCCGCTGCCCACCTTCGTCGACCGCCACGATTTTGACTTGTACGTCCGCCTCGGAGTCGATGACCAATTGTCCTTTGCCGGTCTCCAACACTAGCACAATGCCACCCCAGAGCATCGCAAAGAAAACAGCCGCCGCGACCCAAGTTGTCCAACGGTTCCAGTGGTTTCTCCGGTGCGCATCGTTGTTGGTAAACCCGCTTGCGATCAGTTGGGCAGCCCGTTTGTCTGACCTAGCTAATTCGCTGAGGCTGTCACCACTTCCGGTTCGCCATTCGGCCAAGTCGCGTTGGAGCAACGGATTGAGTACAAAGCTTGGCTCGTCGACCACCGGCTTGGATCGGGCGCGTTGCAACAAGCCATTCAAGTCGGATTCGGTGCCAAACGGCTCGAGCAGCTCGGCCGCATGGATCGCACTGGCCGGTCGCTGCGAGGGCTCGCGGGCCAGCATCGCGTCCACGATCTCGCTCAGTGCCTCGGGTGCATCCGGGCGCAATGAACGCAACTTGGGTGGACGATGCGTGGCCAGCAACCGCAGTTTTTCAAGCGGCGTCAGATTCGGCGCAGCGGCCAGTGGTGCGCGACCGGTCAACAAGCGAAATAGCGTTGCACCGAGTGAATACAGGTCAGCGCGGTAGTCGACCGCTCCGCCCCGTTCGGCTTGTTCCGGGGCCATGTAGTCGAGTGTCCCCATCAACTGCCCGACGGTGGTGATCTCCGCCGAGCCCGATTCCCAGAAGCCGATTTGCGCGAGACCAAAATCGAGGATCCGGATCTGACCGCTGGCGTCGAGCATTAGATTCGAGGGTTTGACATCGCGATGCACGATCCCTTTTTCATGGGCATGGGCTAATCCCACGGCGGCTTGACGAGCCATTTCGCAGGCGTCCGCACCCGACAGCTTTTCTTCGACGCGTACCAACCGCCCGAGGTCCATGCCGTCGATGGCATCCATCACCAGATAGTGGATCCCCTGGTGCTCGCCTGCGTCGGTGGTCCGCACGATGGCGGGATGGTCGAGCTTTCCGGCCGCCCGCATCTCGCGCTGGAAACGGGCGACGAACTCGGTGTTCTGTGCGGGGAGAACGGGCAGGAGTTTGATCGCCACCTGCTTGTCCAGACTCTTGTGGCGTCCCAGATAGACCGCCCCCATTCCGCCGGTTCCCAGGCGAGTTTTCAGTTCGTATTGTCCCAGTACTTGCGGGAACTGGAGAAAGTCGGAGTTGGCGGCAACCTCGTGCCTGGTGGGTGCTTGGCTTGGTTCCGCCGCTGACGTGTCCTCTTGGAGCAATTCGACCAATGTGTCCGGCTCCTGTTCGAGTTCCACGGCAGTGCGTTCACAGGCCTGACAGTCGAGCAGGTGCTGAGCCAGGACACCCGAGGCGGATTCGTCGAGTTTCCCGGACAGATAGGCTTTCAGTTGTTCGGTCGGTGGGCAGGCTACAGTTTGCATCGCAATTTTCCTCGGCTTATCATGTTACCATGGATGACATCCTATTAATCGAATTGGGTGTGACATCGTTTTTGGGGGCCGACTGCGTTAGCCGCGGGCCGTTAGCCAAAAAAATGTTGAATCATAATAAAACAAATTTTTACAAGTAAACTTTGAAACGCCTTTGTCATTCGTCGTCTCCTATAATTCGTTGGACCCGCGGTGAACGTTCAATTATGCAATCAGTTCTCCGAGCGATAACGGTTCTCGCAGGCTTCCAACGAATTTAAGGAGACGTCGAATGATCGCCCTGAACATCCTCACGCTCTCCAGTGCACACAAGCAATAGACGGCACTCGTATTGCTTGTGGACGGCAGATGGCGGCCGGAGAAGGCTCCGCAGGAGCGTCGCCCTCCCGTGACCGCGCCACAAAGATGTTTAAAGCGCCCGCCTCGCCCTCCCGGCTGCAAAACAACTCATTGAACGAAACGCCAGGAAATTGAAACTGTCCCAAGGTAACAACGTGCCCGAGCCCAGCGCCACGCGACTGAGCCTGATTTCTCGGATCCGCCGCGATGACGGGGCGGCCTGGAACGAGTTGGTGCATTTGTACTCGCCGCTGGTTGCCTTTTGGTGTCGCCGCCGGGGGATTGCTGAAGCGGATGTTCGCGACTTGGAGCAAGAGGTTTTCTTTGCGGTATCGCGCTCCATCGACCGCTATCGACCGACCGATACCAGTGGCAGTTTTCGAGCGTGGTTGTGGGGGCTGGCGCGGCACAAGATCATCGACGCACTCAGGCGGCATCAGCGATTACCGCAAGCAGTTGGCGGCAGTACCGCGCTACAGGTCATGCGGGAGACGCCCGACGAGAATATTCCCGAGCATTTGGATCTCAGCGACTTTCTTGAGCGAGCCGAGTTCGCGGTGTTGGTTCGTCGAGCGCTGGAGCAGGTTCGAAATGAGTTCGAACCTAGATCATGGCAAGCCTTCTGGCGAACGACGATCGACGGCCTGACCGTCGCCATGGTTGCTCAGGAGATGGAGATGAGCGAAGCCACTGTCCGGCAACACCGCTCCCGCATCCTCCGCCGCCTCCGCCAGCAACTCGGCGAAACCAACTAGTGTCGAACGATTGTCCAGTGTCGAACGATTGTCCCCAATCGTTTAAGCACCTCTACTCCAACCGACAGATGCATGCAATTGCCGATTCTGGATGCTTGCATGCGCAGGGAGTTATGTGAGATAATGTGATTTGTAAGCGATTGGGGACAATCGCTCGACACTGGGAAACATTGGACTTCAGAATGAATCACAACAATTCTGTGTTTGGTGCGTTCGATCCGCAGGCTGACGTGGGGATTCGCGAGAGAAATTTGCCGCATTGGTTCCAGCCTGGGGTGGCTGTCTTTATCACCTTTCGCACCATCGACTCGCTGCCTTGCGAAGTCATCGGGCGGATGCGGGGTGAATTATGCGATTGGCTGCGCACCAAGGGACTGCCCCCGACCTTGGCAGAACTTTCTTATCAGGCACCGTCAGCTGAGTATCATGGGGCCTTGGTGTCGGTAACTCAGACCGATTTACGGCACTTCAAAAAGCTGAAAGATCGCTTGCTACAGTTCGCGCTGGACGAATGCCATGGTCGTTGCTTGCTGAAGGATTTCGACCTCGCCAACATCGTGTCAACTGCGATCTTGCACGGTAATCAGCAGCAATACGATGTCGACTCGTTTGTCATTATGCCGAACCATGTACATGCCTTTGCTCAGTTTCATAAGGGTTCGGATTTGTCGATTGTTGGCCAAAGTTGGATGCGCTACACAGCCCGCCAGATCAATGCATCGCTTGGTGAATCGGGAGCTCTCTGGCAACCCGAGCCCTTCGATCACTTGATCCGCAGCGGCGAGCAGTTCAGATATCTACAACAGTACATCGCTGACAATCCCCGCAAAGCTAGCCTTAATCCTGAGAGTACGCTCTACTGGCGTGCATAGTGTCGAACGATTGTCCCCAATCGTTTAGTCTAGTCTGAGCCTTTGCATGGTCCGGGATCCGTATGAGCAGGAGGCTTGCGCGTACAAGCGATTGAGGACAATCGCTCGACACTTTCCAGGCCATCGTGGATCCCCGATTTTTCAACCGTCTCTTCAAGTGGTTTTAAACCGAGCACTTGATCCCGCGGCAAGCAGTGTGCGCCGCGTAAATCAAAGTCGGAATTCGGTGAAGGAAATCCATACATGTGCGAGCCGCTAATGGTGGCGAACAGCAGTGGGTAAGGATGCGCGTCCACTTGCTTTTGTAGTTTTGGGTAGTCAATCGTCTGGGCGTTCATGGCAGTTCCTCGGATAAAGCCGCGCGGCGGGCTCGCAGCAGGTACGCGTTGGCGCGTTCGTAGTCTGGTCGCTCGGGCAAGCTGGTCTCGGCCAAGGCGCGATCGAATTGTTTGTGCAGTTCGCGACGCCAGACTTCTACTTCGGCCCACGGCATCTGCTCGTTGCGGATGGCCAGCAGGCGGTCGCGGTAAGGTCCCGTGTCAACGGCTACCGTTCCTTCGCGTAGCAGGTGAATTCCCGAGAGCAACAAGCGAATCAAGTGCATGACATGCTTGGGTTTGATGCGGCCCTGATTGCGCAGATCGGTTTGCATCTTCTTAAATTGCGACATCACATAGCCATTGTACGTTTGGTAGACGACTTGCGATAGAAAGCCGTCGCGCACGTCCAGCAACTCTTGAGCCAGCGGGCTCGCGAACTCGACCAGCGGCGAGTAAAGGCACTCGAGCACGTTGGGGTTGCCCTTGAGGGCCATCACCAGGAATTTTTGTAGTTCCCAATAGGTCTCTTGCGTTTCGTCGTTCTCCAATTGTTCCGGAATGCCATACAGCGACCAATGTAAATCGGCGGGTGGAAGATAGATGCCACGCCGGTCGGTGTCGGATTCTTCGTTGTCAAGTCCGAAGGCGCGCGAGCCGACGACGCAGCGATAGATCACACGGTTGAACAGACCATGCGCTGAAAGGGCTGAATGTTCGCTACCGGCCGCCGCCCGCTTGTATTCCGTCAGCAGAGCCAAGCCATCATGCTGCAGAGCGGCTTCGAAGCCATCGACAAAACGGACACGATAGGAGTGCTGCCGATCCAGGGGCGCGCGGACAACGACCCCGACCGCCCCCGCAGGGTGAATCGCTTCGCCGCTGGAGCTCTGGATCTGTTTCAGCGAGACCACCTGTGTTCCGATGGGATAGATGCTGTGGGAGCTGGAATGGCTGGAGGGGCTGGATGAGTTCATCGATGAGTTTAGTTTCTGAACATCAGTTTTGGGGCAAGGGTCGCGGGGAGACACGGAAAGGGAAACGGGTGGGAAGTTGTGAAGCGGAGTCGAAGATCGCAATGCGGGGGAAGAAGTGGTAAAGAGGAGGAATGAATCGAAAAGAAAGTAATAGGAACCTGCCACACTGCACAAAAGAGCTAGCGCGAATGGTTCACCCATCGGTTATATTCTAAGGATGAATCCTGAAGACAAAAATATGACTGTGCGTGAAGAGACGTTCTCTGTTTTTGAAAGGATGTTTCGCGCCGTGGAACTCGTCAAGCAACGTTTGGATCGGTCGTGCAGCGCTTTGCACAATGCGGGGATCCCGTATGCAGTGATTGGCGGCAACGCGGTGGCCGCCTGGGTAGCCACCATTGATGACGGCGCGGTGCGCAATACCCGCGATGTGGACATTCTGCTGCGCGAGGAGGATCTGGACAATGCAACGACCGCATTGGCGGAGGCGGGCTTTGTCCGCGATTCGGTGCTGGGGGTGACGGTCTTTCTGGACGGTCCGCTGGGAAAACCGAGCCAAGGGATTCATATCCTTCTCGCCGGTCGCAAGGTCCGCGCGGACTATGCGAGTCCAGCGCCAGGTGTCGAGCGGGCATCCAATATCGATGGCAAGTTGGTGGTCGAGTTGCAGGCGTTGGTGGAGATGAAACTCAATAGTTTTCGCGACAAAGATCGAACGCACTTAAGAGACATGATTCAAATCGGCCTTATCGACGCAAGTTGGCCCAGTCGCTTTCCGCAAGAGTTGGGTCATCGACTGCAAGAGTTGTTAGATGATCCCGAGGGTTAGTCCCCGTAATTGATCTTGCTAAAGATCCTGTCTCAGCCTTTGGAATCTTCTTTCGACGTCGACGTCGGGTGCCACTGTGCTCCGCCAGTGGACCAAAGAGCTTGAGTCCCAGCCACGACCACTTCGTTACCGGTCTGATGCTTGTAGCAAAGTTGCCGAAGTAACCAGAGTTCCGTCGACCACTACCTCTGCCACCTCTGCCAACAGCTATCGGTCGTGGATCTGAGCACTTGGCAGGAGTTGCGGCCGGTTGCACGGATGGCAAAGCCGGAGCACGGATGAAGAGCGACGGCTCGCAGCTTCGAGTCTTGAGAGGCAGCCGTCATTTCCGATTAGAAACCGAGCTTGCGAAAAAAAACGTGTTCAAATAGTTTTGTCTGGCGCGTCTGCTAAAACTCCTGCCTCACACCTCACCCGTATCAGCCCACTTCGTACTCCAGTTCAGGTTCCTGAACGCATTCAACGGTAAATTGGATACCATCGTAGATCTCGCGCATGGGTAATGAACAACCGAGGAACGGCAGATCGATATTCGCCTCGACTCCTTCGATAAACTCGCGCAGAAAGCCGCCGCTCGTGCGACGCATGACGATAGCGATGGGTTGGTGTTGTTCTAGTGCGATGTAGCACTCGAGTGAAGGGATGGAGAGGTAGGCGGCCATTTTTTCATCGAGATCATACTGGCGGTTCGAAGGCGAGAGGACTTCGATGATCAGTACTGGATGATCTTGGAACACGGCGGTGGGAGCATTGGATTCACACACCACTTGGAGGTCTGGGTAGTAGAAGCGTATGTTCCTTCGGTTCTTAATTCTGACTTTCATATCGGAGTCATACGGCCGGCAGGGATTGCGTTTCAGCAGGCTACCGAGATGAATCATGCAGTTTGCCTTGACTTGATTGTGGCGAACCGATCCCCCAGCCATGGCTCGCACCCAGCCGTCGATGTACTCGCTTTTGGTACGAGCTTGTTCCTCGCTGGCTAGGTAGTCTTCGACGCTCACATAGTCCGGACGTTCCGCGCTACTCATCGCTAGCTCCTCCGCTTTTTCAAAGTCACTGATTGTAGTGGATCTTGCTAAAGATCCTCCGTCCCGTAGTGGATCTTGCCAAAGATCCTGCCCCACCCCGGCCCTGA
>JBGSUV010000040.1:0-46403 GCA_041753315.1 Pirellulaceae bacterium
CCCTGCTCTGCTTGCGCGGCGGCCCATGCGGACTCCCTTAGTCACCCGACTTGGAAGGAGGTAAGGGCGCTGCGCGGTGTGAGGAGAGGCAGGAGCCTCTGCGCAGCGCGTTCCGAGGCAGAGCCCCGGAACGAGCGGTAATGGCGCTACGCGGTGTGAAGAGAGGCAGGAGCCTCTGCGCAGCGCGTTCCGAGGCTGAGCCCCGGAACGAGGTGGGAAGGGCGCTACGCGGTGTGAAGAGAGGCGGGAGCCTCTGCGCAGCGCGTTCCGAGGCTGAGCCCCGGAACGAGCGGGAGGGAGCAGTAAAGAAGTAAGGGCGCTACGCGGTGTGAGGAGAGGCAGGAGCCTCTGTGCAGCGCGTTCCGAGGCTGAGCCCCGGAACGAGGGCTTCCGCCTCACCCCTCACGCCTCCCGCCTCACAAAGACGAGCAATATAACCATGTAGGTTAAAATCCATGGAACATCGATCAGCGTGCCAAACATCCCCATGGCGAGAAAGCCGAGTATGGCCCACAGCACTACGGCTGCGTTCCAGTCGCGGTCCAGCCAAACACTACGCAATAGTCCAGCTACAATAACCATGATCGGTACCAATAACGCAATCACTCCTAGCCATCCCATCTCTACCAACTGATGCAACCACATGTTCTTGGCACGCCACACCAAGTGATCGTCGCTGGTAAATATCCATCGATCGCTGCCGCGTGCAAAATCACCATTCTCAATCAACGACACACCTCGAGCATCAATGGCACTGATTTCGGAAATGATTGTCGATTCCCCTTCCGATCCCGCCGCCGAAAAACCAAGGGTCAGCGGACAGTAACGCCGAAAATAAAATTCGCCACTCCAACGACTGTTCGTAGCTCCGAGCTGCACTTCGCTGGTCACATTGCTATCCCCAGTAACGTCAAGCCGACCCGTCTGACAGTCAAAGGAATGCAACAAAATCTTGCTGCATAGATGCACATTCAAGTGTCCAGCCCGATCCGCAACGAGTTGCTTACTGTCGACCAACGAAACTTTGGCGCGAACCGTAATCGGTAACTCGGCCTCCGATGAAACCCATTGTTCCAAAAACAATCTTTGATTGGCAGCCAACTCGACGGTGCGTTCCTCTGCATGCAGCTGAAGCGGGTGCTGGGGCAAGTGATGGGCACGGCGAAAAAAACTAGGGTAACTCCCCAGGCCATGCCCCAACCATTGCTGCCGCCAATCGCTTTTCGATACCATGCTCAATACCTCACTCCAGTGCTCAACACGCGTGCTCCAATCCTGGGAACTGGAGGAAAACCGCGCCCGCACCGCATCGCCGTATTGCCACAATCCCGCTGCGCTCCCGATGGAGAGAATCACGCCAAGCAATAACACCGCCCCTCGCCACCACGACTTAATCGCCGCCATGCGTAAGTTGCGATCGTCGCCATTCGCGCTTCCGCTTCGCTCCGTTCCTCGCAACGCAACGCGTAGTAAAAACAAACAGATGATGCTTACAAGTGCATAAGCGATCAATGCCCGCGACATCGTGGAAAAAATCGCAAAGATGGATAGCAGTTGCAATAGCCATATCGCGACTGTCGACAGCGCCCTATTCGGCTTATCCGCCCAAAACTGAAACACAAACGGAATAGCAATCGCCCAAAAGGCATCGATGTGTTGTCCACCAATATGCATGCTCGAAAAAGTGCCTGAGACCCGTAGTTGTTCCGAAAAATCAAACAGGCCCACTGTGATCATCCGTTCCCATACCACTACCAGCGCTACCATCAAGGCACTGGTCTGCATGCCTAATCGAAACCACTTCACGGATTGATCACTGCGCCCACAACGCATGAGAAATGGAGCGAACGCCAATCCCACTAACAAGGATTTGCCGATGACCACGGTGTTTCCCGACGTCGTATAAAGACTCAGCGAATCGCCAATTGCGCTCAGTGGCAACGACGATATTCCCGCAATCAATGACCAACCGGCCATGATCACATAGGGTAACCCGAGCCATAGTCGTCGCCTGCGCAAAGCAAGCCCCGACCAACAATCGTCTGTCCACAGCAAGGCAACGCAGATGCTCAGCAGAAACAGATCGCGTTCTGTTATCCATAGTCGCCCTGTCCATGGATAAAAGTCGCCCAAGAAGATCGCAATTGGGACAGCGGCCAGCCACAGATTTTTCCATCGCGCGCAGGCTACGACGACTATTCCACACAGCATCCAGACGAGCCATGGTGCTTCGTGGTAGGCGCCTGCGTAAAGTACAGCCCCAGCGATGCCCAAGGCGGATGCTCGCCGCAGCTTTTTCTGTCCCGATGTTACCTGCCGCGGCGTTCCCTCTTGAGTGTCGCGGACGCGCTCCGGCTTGGAACTAGCCGTCGTCTTCGCCGTATTTGACGGTGATTTCATGATGGACGACTCTCGCCCGGCGGAGGTACTAACATGCGGGCTGCTAACACTCCAGCGCATGCCCCCACCGCGTAAATGATCAGGTCAGTTGCATCGGGAACAAGGGGCTCAAGAAACACTTGCCCAACTTCGATCGCACAGGACACGACGATAATCCAGCCGCCAGCCAACAAAACACTCCAAATTCGAGTCCGCTTATTCATCTGCGAGCACCAAGTCGATAGCAGGCCAGACAACATGGCAAACACGCAGATTTTCAACAAGATGTTCTCTCCCGCCTCGAACTCACTTGACGAATGAGCGCGGGCGAACGGAACGGTAAATATCCCTTTAAACCGCTCTTCAATTTGTTGCCGATCGCTGACAAAATGTTCGAATCGCAAGAGAAAGCCGGCGAACATAACGGCAGTCCAACCGCTCGCCAGCGCGAACCAGGTTAGACTACGGTCCAACGCGCGGATTGTCTTCCAGACGATCGGTGCACAATAGACGATGACGACCGCCCCCAGCATGCCGGCCGCAATATTGGTCGCGGACGACGAGCGACTGTGGATGGGGAGCTTGATGGCTTCAAAAAGCAGCACCCACATCCAACATCGGATGAGTGTTACACGACTCGTTAAGCGTGTGGTCGCAAGCAAGCCATAGGGAAAAATTCGCAGGAATGCATAGGCGAAGAAAACGATGGACTTGGTCGAAAAATCAAAATCGCTAAAGGGCAACAATACAATCTTCGCCGAATTGTATTTCGCCTGGAGTTCATCGAGGCTCAGGATGACGTCGAACGGCATGAGATTGTATAGGCAGATGGCCAACATTCCCACTTGAGCCACCCAATACCAACGCTCAACTCCTGGTTCTCCCTTGAGGAACTCTTCCACTTTTTGCAACAAGTTTTGGCCCAATATCCACCACAGCGCGACGCCGGAGAACGAACCGGCCAAGCCTGCCGCGATATCGTTTTGCGAGACAACTCGCGGTGGAAACCAAACTTGGACAAATTCGATCGCGACGACGATCGTTGACAACACCAGAATGATGAGTGGCGACCCTACGATGAGTGCCCAACGACGGCGGCGGTTCCAGTCCAGAGCTCCTGCAGCCAGAAATCCGGACGGTATCATGATCAGCCCATTGGCGACCCAGTCGGCTCTGCGATCGATACCCAGTTGCAGCCAAGGCGTTTCGAGGAACTTGTTCCATGCGACTGATAGTGGTAGTTGTGTGTAGTTAAGTGGAACTAACGAAGCATAGATGACAAACAGTGTGCAGCAGACAGCCCCGATGAACAACATCGTGCGCATCCAGGGAAGTTCGCGATGAGACTCAGGAGCTGTACTACTCATTGACCCGTTGGTTGTATTGTTGATTGTTGATTGTTGGTGTTGGTGTTGGAGTTGGTGTTGGTGTTCTTGATAAATTGCTGTTGTGAACCGTCACCACGATCATACTCGGGTTTGTGGGTTACCGCTTGGTGCCCTGGCTACCGACCGCGCGCCTGATGCACCGCTCGTGCCCGGGCTGCCACTCGTGCCCCGGCTCTGCCTGGGCATGACTGCGCGGAGGCTCCTGCCTCCCTTGAGACCTGTGCTGCGCCGCCGGCTCCTACCTCGTGCCCCGGCTCTGCCTGGGCATGGCTGCGCGGAGGCTCCTGCCTCCCTTGAAACCTGTGCTGCGCCGCCGGCTCCTACCTCGTGCCCCGGCTCTGCCTGGGCATGACTGCGCGGAGGCTCCTGCCTCCCTTGAAACCTGTGCTGCGCCGCCGGCCAACTCAGCTGCTGGCAGAGCCCCGGAACGAGCGGACGAGCGGGATGGAGGTGAGGGCGCTACGCGGTGTGAAGAGAGGCAGGAGCCTCTGTGCAGCGCGTTCCGAGGCAGAGCCCCGCGGGAAGGGCGCTGCGCGGTGTGAGGAGAGGCGGGAGCCTCTGTGCAGCGCGTCCCGAGGCAGAGCCCCGGAACGAGGATGAGTGCTACTTGGTAGAACGCTTCCGACGCGAGAAGCCGGTGCAACAGCTACCGACTAGCCAAATGGCCAACGACGCGGGTTCTGGTACATGGCCTGAGCCCGTGGTGCCGGGTGACGCAACGTAAAAAAGTTGATCCTGACGATGATAGGCCGACACAGCTCCCCATGTCGCACTGTTCGTAGGATCAAAGGCACTCAGCGCCGCCGTGGGCACATTCGATTTGAATAAATTCAGGGAAAACACATTGTTGAGCAGGGGACCGGCGTACAAATTCGCATGGTCTAACAACGTCTGCGTGTGAGCCTTTGTAGCCTGGCTGACCTCGCCTTCCAAAATCCAAATGGCCTCTTGCATCGAGTCGGCCCAAGCATTGTCGCTTACGTAGCCGACTGCAGACGATAGCTGGCCGCTTGCGTAGCCGGCATACAAATACTGCGTCTGTGCACTGAGTGGATCACCAAAACCGGTCGAACCCGAGACGCCACCAAGCACTGCCCGATCGCTGATAGCCCCAACCACCAACCTTTCTCCCAACACAATGTGCTCGTTGAACTCGAGGCAAAAAGTGGGAGCGCCCAGTTGCAGCCACGTTTCCGTTGAACCACTTGTAATGAGTTTGTGCAATGCAAACTCCCCCCCTCCGCTGCTTCCACCAAACGTGGCAGTGCGATCCAACTTGACAATGTCCCCCTTCATCAAGCCAGCCCAACAGGCTGAACTAGTGGTTAACAATAAGATCGCGGAGAACAGCGACAACCGCAGCAAATTTGTGAGGAATGCAGTCATGTAACTTCGGTGTCCAGTCGGTAGGCTTCGGTTCAGGTCAAATTCCACGATAATTGGACAGCGAATTGCCTCCGTCATTTGTCTCGCCTAATCCGCACATTTTGACATTTTTCAAAGTTTTGGTGTGAATAATCGTTACAACACCCCTGCTTCTGGCTCCTCGTGCGGCGGCTCGTGCCCCGGCTCTGCCTGGGCATGGCTGCGCGGAGGCTCCTGCCTCCCTTGAGACCTGCGCTGCGCCCGGGCTCGGTCAGCTGCTGGCGGGGTAACGGCTCGTGCCCCGGCTCTGTCTGGGCATGGCTGCACGGAGGCTCCTGCCTCCCTTTGTCTCACGGCTGTCACTCACCTCGGCCCGCCTCGTGCCCTGGAACGCGCGTAGGAGGTAAAGGCGCTACGCGGTGTGAAGGGAGGCAGGAGCCTCCGTGCAGCGCATTCCGAGGCAGAGCCCCGGAACGAGCGGTTTCCTCCCGTGCAGCGCATTCCGAGGCAGAGCCCCGGAACGAGCGGTTTCCTCCCGTGCAGCGCTTTCCGAGGCAGAGCCCCGGAACGAGCGGTTTCCTCGCTCCCAGGCTCCGCCTCGCTCCCATGCTCCGCCTCGTGCCCTGGCTCCGCCTCGTGCCCTGGCTCCGCCTGGGCATGGCTGCGTGGAGGCTCCTGCCTCCCTTAAACACCTTCTGCAACAAACACTTCGGCGAACTCGGTAAAATCTACCACATCGTACCAGCCCGAGTTTCCCAGTTCAGTTTAGGAGCATGTTAACCATGGCGCGCTCTCGGTATCGATTTGGTGACGAACACTATCCGCACTTTATGACGGACACGGTCGTCGCCTGGCTGCCAGTCTTTTCGTATCCGGAATATGCCTCCATCGTTCTCGAGAGCTGGCGATTCCTTCAGAAACAAAGAGCAATTGACATCCTTGCCTGGGTCATGCTCGAAAATCACATTCACTGGATAGGAGTAGGCCCAGCCCTCTCGCGTCGAGTCGGTGAATTCAAGTCGTATACCGCAACCTCCATCTTGAAGCAAATGCAGCTCAAGGGCGCTAAAACACTGCTCCAAGAACTTCGATTCTATAAGCGCAAAGACAAAGTCGATCAACAACACCAACTGTGGCAAGAAGGAAGCCATCCGGAGGTCATCGAATCGGACCACGTCATGTGGCAGAAAATTGAGTACATTCATAACAACCCACTGCGCCGTGGCTTCGTCGACGACCCGATTCACTGGAGGTATTCCAGCGCTCGCACTTATGCCGGTTTGGATGGTCTCCTGGACGTATGCGTTGACTGGCAGTGACGAAGGAAGGATGAAGGCGGAAGGATGATGGATGATGGGTGATGGGTGATGGGTGATGGGTGACCGCTCGTTCCGGGGCTCTGCCTCGGAATGCGCTGCTCGGAGGCTCCGCCTCCCATGGAAGCTCCGCAGTCATCCGCCAGCGGCCCAGCTTTAGGCTCAGAACAGGAAGGTCTGTTTCAAGTCTGAAGGAACTCTGGATGTAGCCTACCTTCATACAAGAGGGCTAGGAGTTTTTTTGAAGGGAGGCAGGAGCCGGCGGGAGACTCTGCGCAGCGCGTTCCGAGGCAGAGCCGGCAGAGCCCCGGAACGAGCGGGAAGGAGTAGGGGCGCTACGCGGTGTGAGGAGAGGCAGGAGCCTCTGTGCAGCGCGTTCCGAGGCAGAGCCTCGGAACGAGGTGGGAACGAGGTGGTGCGGAGGCTGACTGGTGGCTCAGGGCACGCGTTCCGATACAGTTTGCACTCCAGTAGAATACAAGCAAGCTTGTTGCGCCTCATGCTAACGGTTACGCTGAGTACATCGGCGAGGCAATGAGGTCACATTATCGAACCAAGGACAATGCCCAATGGCACCTACGTCACATATAGTACGGATCACCTGTTGCCCAATGGCACTTACGTCACAGCTAGCACGGATCACCTGTTGCCCAATGGCACTTGCGTCACATATAACACGGACCACCTGCGTCTTTGCTTTGGTGCTCACCGTTTCAGCTCAAAATTTTGCCTTCGCCCAGCCGGCGACCCAAGAAAAGTCAAAGAGCATACCAAAGGCAATTGACGAACGTGCCGAAGTTGCAGACAACAACGGCAACGGTGATGAGGTCAGCGACAACAACAAAGAAGGCGACAACACAGAGGGTGATAAAGCAAAGTCGGCCCAGAAAAAAGAAAAGCCGCCCGAGTTCGTGCGGGTGCACAAGATCGACAAGAAATTGCAAGCACTGCAAACCGCCTCGGTGACTTACACTAAACCAGGCGAAGAAAACGGTGTCGAAGTCACGCTGATCGGTGCTGTGCATATTGCCGAACCGACCTATTATAGCCGTCTGAATCAGTTGTTCATGGGCTTTGATGCACTTCTCTACGAATTGGTCGCCGATCCCGAAATGGGTATTCCAGACCCCGAGGAGCGTGGGGTCAGTCCAATCAGCTCCATTCAAGTAGGCATGAAGGATGCCCTCGAACTGGCATTCCAGCTCGACGAAATCGATTACAAGGCCGAGAACTTTGTTCACGCCGACATGACCCCGGAAGAGTTCTTTTCAACTATGGAGAATCGCAAGGAAGGGGTGTTCCAAATGCTTTTCAGGTCGATGGGAGCCGGTTTGGCTATGCAAAGTTCAGGTAAGAGCAGCGATATCGATCTGATTTCGGCACTCATGGCCAACAATCGTGGTCGCGCCTTGCGCCGGACACTTGCCGAACAGATGGGCACCATGGACGGCCAAATGGCGGCAATCACCGGCGAAGATGGCAAGAGCACGCTGATCACCGAACGCAATGCGAAGGCGTTCCAAGTCATGGATCGCGAAATCGAGAGCGGTAAAAAGAAGCTGGGGATCTTCTACGGTGCCGGCCACCTGAAGGATATGCACAAGCGTCTGGTTGAGGACTATGGTATGCAGCCGATCAAAACCGAGTGGCTGGATGCATGGGACCTGAAGTAGAACAGCAATGATTGTAGAACAATTGTCCCCAATTGTTTTTTTCTTTTGATGGTTGCCTTAAGCTGAGTAAGGAACAATTGGGGACAATTGTTCTACATTGGTTTGTTTCTTTTGCTGGTTGCGTTAAGCTGAGTACGAAACAATTGGGGACAATTGTTCTACATTCAGAATCACGCCAAGAATACTGTGATTAGTCGCCTTGTGTCGTTTACCGTCCTGTGCCTTCAAAGTTACTCAACGCGACTGCCATCCATGTTTTTGCGACCAGCGATTTCGCAGCAACTATCGATGGCAATTCGAACGGCGCTGTTTGGCCTTTTGGCGCTATTTGGCCTTTTAGCGATGGAGGGCACGCTAGCGCAGGAGCCGGGCGTTCAAGATCGAATCACCCTGCGATCGCCAGCTGCCAAGTCGTCCGATTGGAATGCCGCTCAAGCAACCGAGTCGCGGGGGCAAATTCAGAATTATGACCAGCTTGCGTTGTCGTTGATCTCGGAAGATGGCACGCTCCTTAAGTTCGACAGCCAGCAGGTTCAGGGTGCGACGTTTGTTTGGAAAAACAAAGGCGTCGAAAGCGCTCTCAAACTATTCGACGAACGCAAGTATCGCGAGTCGATTTCCGCGCTCAACGAAGCTCGGAAAGTCGATACGCCGCGCTGGCAACAGCAGTTTATCATCGCGCGGATCGTTCAGGCTGCGACTGCCATGGGCAACACACGCACTGCCGGAACACTATTCTTAGACTTGGCCGCCAGCCAACCACCACCAATCCTCTATGCAGACATGCCTCTATGCTGGACGGTCCGCGATGTCGAAAAACCTTTATTGGACTCTGCGAAAGAGTGGTTGGCGAGCGATGTCGAGGAGGCCAAGTTGCTGGGCGCCAGTTGGCAACTTTTTGGTCCTGAACGAGAACTAGCAAGCAAGACGTTATCCAAGCTACAATCGTCCTTAAATCCCACAGTGGCCGCGCTGGCGGTTGCGCAAGCATGGAGATTGGTTCCCCCACCAGAAACAATGGCAAAATATGAAGCCTGGTTAGCCTTTCGCGACCGCATGTTGTTGCCCTTGCAGTTGGGGCCAACCGAGTTCCTGGCCGATCGCTTGCAGCGCGTGGGTGAAATCGATTTGGCGGTGGATCAGTGGATGCGGATTGCCACCATGCACTCAGACCGATACGATCGTGCCCTGCGCGCGTTGCAGGCTGCCGCGCTAAATCTGTCGCGTGCAGGTCGGGCGGAAGAAGCCAAGAAGATTGAGATATGGATCGACGAAATGGAAGGTACATGAACTATCCTTTAGCATCGCACCGTTTTTTATTGTCGGCCTTAGCTCAGCGAATGCACCGCCCCACCCTGCTTTTACGGTGCAAAGGTCGACAACTGTTGCACAGACGATGCTTAGCTCAATGGCGCACTGGCCTGCTGTCCGCCACTTCACTATGCCTGCTCGCCCACGTGGCTGGAGCGCAGCCACCAACGGAAGCGCAGCCACCAACGCAATCGCAACCACCGGCCAATGAATCACTTGGCTTCTTGGATATCCTCTTTAGTGGAGGTTGGGTCGGTATCGCAATTGTCCTCACGTTGATGCTGCTATCGATCGTGGCTGTCTACTTAATTGTTGAACAGTCGATGATTCTCAGGAAACGTGAGATCATGCCAACCGGTTTGGCAGACGAGGTTCGGCAATTCCTTTCGCAGGGCCGCTTGGCGGAAGCAGATGGTGCATGTCGCAAGCAACCGAGTCCACTTGCCTTTGTATTGATCAGCGGATTATCGGAAATCGACTTTGGTTGGCAAGCGATGGAAAAGGCGATGGAAGATGCTGTTGCCGAACAAGCGGCCAAGCTTTACCGCAAGATCGAGTACTTGTCGGTCATTGGCAATCTGGCACCGATGTGCGGCTTGCTCGGTACGGTGACGGGAATGATCTTCGCCTTTCAACAAGTTGCCATTTCGCAAGGTACGGCTGGCGCGGGTGATTTAGCCGAAGGGATCTATTCCGCTTTGGTAACCACCGTGGCTGGTTTGGTAGTTGCCATCCCATCGTTAGGTGCATTTGCAGTTTTTCGCAATCGAATCGATCAACTGATCGCCGAAACTGCTTACGTTTCACAACATGTCTTTGCACCTGTGCGGCGACGCGCGACAAAGGTGGTTCCAACACGCCCCGCTGCGCCACCGAACCCGCCACGAAGTTAACGCCTCGCCAATTCACACATGAGTCATCAAGTTCGGGATGGGTTACGATGAGAACTCCTCAATTGCTGGCCAGTGGTGGGACGTCCATCAATATGACTCCGATGATCGACGTCGTTTTCTTATTGATCATTTTTTTCCTGGTATCGAGCCACATGGCCAAGCAGGAAAACAATGTGCAGTTGGATCTGCCCAACGCGCTCTCCGGCATGGACGATCTGGTTGAACGCGACACGCTGGTGGTGAACATTCTCCCCTCGGGAACGTGGCGCGTGGCTGGTATCGATGTCGAAGAGGCTGCGCTGGTAGCAGCCCTGCGTCGTGGCCAGATGGCAGCCCCGGCGCCATTGCGATTGAAGATTCGCACCGACAAAACGGCGGCTTACCAGCATATAGAACCGGTATTACGAATCGCCAGCGATCTAGGGATCGGCGATATCGTGTTTTCGGTGTACGAGGAGCGACGTCGATGAGAACGGAATACGCTCTGAGCAGACGGAGATCTGGGCGCGGTCAGCGTCCACGTCGCCCAATTGAAATCATGATGACGCCGATGATCGACGTTATTTTTCTACTGCTCGTCTTCTTTCTGGCGACGAGTAGCTTTCAAATCATCGAACAACTGCTTCCAAGTAGCGTATCGAAGCTAACGACCCCGACGGGGGCAGCTCAAGCTCCGCCCATCGACCCCAGCGATGATGCGATTGAACAGGTTGTTATTAAGTTAGAGTATGCGGAGTCAGGTGTGATCGCAAAAATGAACGGCGTTGCACTGGAAGATCTTGAGGTATTGCGAGAACGATTGTTGGCGATGCGTGGCGTTCGCGCTAGCGTGCCAGTTATCATTGATCCGCAACCGCAAGTTCAGGCCAACGATGTGGTTACCGTTTATGACTGGGCGCGACAAGCTGGTTTGACGCGCGTCTACTTGGCTACGCGCAAGCCTTAGAATGAAAATTGGCTACGCGCAAGCCTTAGAATGAAAATGTAGAAAAATTGAAAATGTAGAACAATTGCCCCCAATTGTTTTGAGTTTTGTCCCGACCCTTGACTGGTACGACTGAGCTGGGAAATCTTAGAACACTAATTCCCGCTAATCTCACACTAATCGTATCGAGCTCGAGCCGTTTTTCGATGGTGCACCTGGTGACTTGCGAAGGTGCACCAGGAAACACCGAGTCGCGCGTCACGGATGTTCAGGCAATGCTAACCCAACTGATTGTTTAATTATTGTTCGATCAGCGCAGATTAGTGTTCCCGACTGCTTGACTGGTACGACTGAGCTGGGAAATCTTAGAAGACTAATCCACGTTAATCTCACGCTGATCGTATCGAGCTCAACCCGTTTTTAGAAGGTGCACCTGGTGACTTTCGAAGGTGCACCAGGAAGGACCGAGTCGCGCGTCACGGATGTTCACGCAATGCTAACCAACTGACTGTTTGATTAGTGTTCGATTAGCGCAGATTAGTGTTCCCGACTGCTCGACCGGTACGACTGAGCTGGGAAATCTCAGAAGACTAATCTCACGCTAATCTCACGCTAATCTTACCGAGCTCGAGCCTTTTTCGACGGTGCGGTCCATGTGCAAAAAAACGCACTGGATTAATTGCCTGCCCAGTTCGCGAAGTGTTTCAGCAAGAGCGTTCTCAACCTCGTTGGTCTTCTGCGGCATGGGCGAATCGTCGACAATGCCATTGACCAGCACGGTGGCTTGCTGGCGAATCCATTCGGCCAATTCGTCGATGAAGGTTGAAATTTCACAATCTGCGATTGCTCGAGTAAGGCTTCCGATGTTAACCTTAACGTCCATGAGGCTTCCTTTCCTGCGGTGTTAGTGTGATGACCAACATTGTGCAGGAGGAAGCCTCTTTTCATAAATAACGATTTCGACAAATTATGGTCGGATTACGCAGATCGCACCCAGTATTTGTAGCAGTTGTTATGTGCCTATGTTTAAGGTAACTGTCGCAAAGAAGCAAAGAAGCAAAGAATAAAACAAGAAACAATTGGGGACAATTGTTCTACACAGGCAATTGTTCTACATTTCCGGGGAATCGTCGAATATGAGTACGCACAACAGTTTGACTTCGCCCTACGAGAACTCGACGAGTTCGGCGGCACCTCGCTTGGCCTCCATCGATACTTATCGAGGCTTGGTGATGTTTCTGATGTTGGCGGAAGTGATGCATCTGATGACGCTCAGCAAGTCGTATCCATCGAGTACGCTTGCAGAGTGGTTGGCGTTTCACACGACGCACGTCGATTGGATTGGTTGTTCGCTGCATGACATGATTCAGCCAAGTTTTACTTTTTTAGTTGGCGTCTCGCTCCCTTTTTCGCTTGCAGCGCGAAACGCAAAAGGTGCGACGTTTGCTTCGATGGCCCTTCACGCTTTGTGGCGCAGTCTGCTGCTCATTGTGCTGGGCGTTCTGTTGCGAAGTCTTGGAAAGGAGCAAACGAACTTTTACTTTGTCGATACGCTCACGCAGATTGGCCTCGGGTACTTTTTCTTGTTCTTGCTCGCACAAGTCAGTTGGAAGCTACAAGTCGCTTCGCTTTTACTCATTCTGGTTGGCTATTGGGGCTTGTTTGCGGCTTGGCCCTTGCCACCGCCGGATTTCGATTACACGACGGTGAAAGTCCCGTCGGATTGGCCTCACTTGATGAGCGGGTTTGCGGCGCACTGGAATATTGGTACCAATCCGGCGCACGAATTTGAAGTCTGGCTCATGAGCTTTTTTTCCCACGAAGAGGGGTACAAAACTGCGAATGGTGGCTATTCGACACTGAGCTTCATTCCAACGTTGGGGACGATGATCCTGGGCATGTTGGCTGGACAACTCCTCATTCGAAAGCAAGATGGCACCAGCAAAAAACTTACATGGCTGCTAGTGCTAGGCGGAGGCATGTTGGCACTCGGCTGGGCGCTTGGAGAGTATGGTATCTGCCCAGTGGTAAAACGGATTTGGACGCCATCCTGGGTGCTGGTGAGTGGTGGTCTCTGTTTTCTGGCTCTTGGAGTTTTGCATCTGATTTGTGACGTGCGCGGCTGGCGAATCTGGGCTTGGCCGTTTTTAGTCATTGGGGCCAATTCGATCACCGCTTATGTGATGAGTTGGACGATGGAAGAGCCAATTCGAGCGTTTTTGCAACGTCATTTGGGGAGCAAAGTGTTTGAATTTGCGGGGGAAGCGTGGCAGCCTGTTATTCTCGGTTCGTCTATTCTTATGGTGATGTGGTTGATATTATTATGGCTCTATCGACAACGTATCTTTGTACGCATCTAGTTGTTGCTTTTCTGCCCTGACATGTTGGATTGTGATGGATCAGCCCGCAAACCTAATTGCTGATCGCTATCATTTGGTGTTGGACAGATCGTGGCATAACTGGTTTCAAGACGCGGCCAGCACCCTTCCCTTTCCAGGTGCGTTTCAAACGCCCGTTTCGCTCGATGCGTTGGTGGCGTCCAGGCCTGAGGTCATATGGCCAGGGTTCATGCTGCCCGACACATTGCCGATTATCGGCAATCAATATGGCGATTGGATTTGCGCGCGAGTCACCGAAGACGATCGCTTGGGAGAGTTGGTTCATTGGTATCATGGAGGCGGCGATTGGATCCCCGTGGGGGAGAATCTGGAACAAGCGCTCTTGCACGATGTGGTCGATCAGTATCGACCATTGCGACAGCAGATGTTGCGTGGCGCCTTCGAGACGCTGGCGCCGGATCATTTGCAGGGAGTGTCCGACAAACTTGAGAACAGCCATTTTAAGAGTTGGCTATCCCATGGTTTAGCCGGTGATGACCAGGCGGCGAACGCGCGACTACTGCAAATCGTTGCATCGTTACAACAAGGCGATTACTCCGCCGCTCTGCATCTCCTGCTTGAAAGCAATTGGGCCTATGCCGCGACCGCCTGCGACTTGGTGGAAGAAGCACTACAGCGCCCGCGCTCGCACATCGCACCAGCTACACGACCACCAGGCACGAACAACAACTCGGCTTTTATTCGCTGGTTGTTTGATTCCGAGTCGTTTCCAAGGCCAATCAACGTGCCAAACGGTTTGCCAATCGACGATGATGCATTGCCAGCTCAGGATTGGCGGTTTGCCAAAGCCACCTGTCACGCGTTAACTCAGCGGCGACAGGATCTTGGGTGGGCATTCGACATCTTGGGATGGTGTTATCAACGCGCTGGCGAAATGATGCAGGCGTTGGATGCTTATGGCGCAGGACGTTTTGCATCGTCTTTTTCGAATCAAGCGGTGCGACTGCGAACCCATTGGTTCGATCAAAGATATGGCAAGTTCTCGACGGCACAGCTAGCCACATTGTCCGCCGAGCACTTTGATGTTTTCCAGGGTGATCCCTATCTCGAAGTCGTACGACAGGCTCCGGCGGGTGGACTATTGCCGTGCGTGCAAGCCTACTGGCAACAGACGGGCGATCATCAGCTGCACTCGGGTGACGCGGCCAGCGCTTATGTCAGCTATTACCGTGCGGGTTGGGATCTCGGGGCGGCACAGCTAGAGGATTACCATGAGCTGTTGCAGTCGCTCGCGCTGGCAGCGTCTCGTGCTGGTTGGCGCGCCCGAGAACAGGTAGCTCGGACACACCTGCGATGTTTGGAATCGCGTACGAAGAAATCGGAATGACCAGGAATGGCTCGTGATTTTTCGCTACAATGAAGTTCGTTACTCGATCGAGCATCGCACCCCAGCGAATTGAACTTGAGTCATCTTGCCTGCCTCGAGTCGAGTTGTTCACTCCCACCCCGTCTCACCATGGAGAATACTCATGAGCACTCTTACGAGCGTTGAATTGCTGCCAGAAGTAGCGACTTTTCTACAACAACAGAATTTCACGAGTATCGTGGGTGGCAAAGCGTTCCCTGCTTCCGGACCAGAACGCATTGCCGTTTTGGATCCAGGCTCGGGAGATAAACTGGCCGAGATTGATGAATTGAATGCGGACGAAGTTCAGGAGGCGGTCGCAACTGCCAAGCGGGCGTTTCCGGCATGGTCGCAGTTACCGGTCAATGAGCGGGGTGCATTGCTCCATCGCTTGGCGGACGCCGTCGAAAAGCGAAAGAACATCATCGCGCAGATCGAAGCGCTCGACGCTGGCAAAATCGAATCGCAAGCTCGCGGGGATGTCCAAAACTTTGTCGATACCCTGCGATACTTCATCAACATGGGTCAGCATATGAATCCGCGCACCACGCTGGCGGTGGCTGGCCATGAAGCGTGGACGTATCGACAACCATGGGGTGCTTGTGGGTTTATTTTCCCGTGGAATTTTCCGTTCTTGTTAATCGGTTGGGGGATCTCACCGGCACTGGTCGCTGGCAACACGGTGGTGATCAAACCCGCGGAAGACACTCCGCTGTCCGCCATCTACCTCGCCAAACTCGCCGCTGAGGTTGGAATTCCAGATGGCGTGATCAACGTCATCACTGGCCGAGGAGCAACCACCGGCGCAGCGTTGTCTGCCAATCCGAATATTCGTCGTATGAGTTTTACCGGGTCGCCAGAAGTTGGCCGGCTGGTTGCCGAAGCCTGCGGACGCAACTTGGTTCCGGTCAAGCTGGAGTTGGGTGGCAAAGGGGCAGCCGTTGTATTCGATGATGTCGACGTGGTCGATACCGCCACAAAATTGGTTGGAGCCATCACGTTTCATACGGGGCAAGTGTGCTGCGATGCGACGCGCTGGCTGATTCATGAAGCGATTTATGATGAATTTGTCGACCTGTGCGTCGATCGCTTAAAGCGGGTGCGGGTCGGGCATCAATTGGATCCCAACACGCAGATGGGCCCAGTGGTGAACGCCAAGCAGCGCCAGCGAGTCCTTGGCTATCTTGAAAAAGGACAGGCGGGCGGCGCCACTTGTTTACTCGAAGGCGGCTTGGCCAACGTCGATGGCTACGATGGCCAGTTCGTGAAGCCAGCGCTGTTGGCCGGGACGCTGGACAACATCGCCGCGCGTGAAGAGATCTTTGGACCCGTCGCTTTCTTGGCAAAGTTTCGTAACGAAGAAGAGGCCATCCGCATGGCCAATCAAACCGACTACGGCTTGGCCAACAGCGTCTGGACGGGTGACTTAAGCAGAGCAGCCCGCGTCGCTGAAGCGATGGTCGCGGGCAATAGCTGGATCAACGCGCACAACGTCTTTGCACATGGCGTTCCCTACGGCGGGATCAACAAGAGTGGTATGGGCGGTGGAGTGCTTTCCGTCGAGACGCTACTGGACTACTACCGCAGCACCTCGGTCGTTCGCCCACTTGGTTGAGGCCTAGTGTAGAACAATTGTCCCCAATTGTTTGTATTCGGCAGTTTTGTTTTCCGCAGACTGCTCGTTCCAAGGCTCTGCCTGGAACGCGCTGCCTGGAGGCTCCGCCTCCCTTAGGATCTCTACTGCTCATTTCGAGCGAAAACTGATTCGGCGGCATTGTAGAACAATTGTCCCCAATTGTTTGTTTTCAGCTGTTTTGTTTTCAGCTTTAGGTAAGCATCGCAAGGAGCAAAACAATTGAGGACAATTGTTCTACATTGGCAAGCAAAACAATTGAGGACAATTGTTCTACATTGGTAAGCAAAACAATTGAGGACAATTGTTCTACATTCCTAATCGAGAGAGTCTTTTTATGCCTCGCAATCTTGTTCATCCGCGCGATGAGATCATCCAGACGATGGAGCGCATCTATCGCAATCGAATGACGACGACATCGGGCGGAAACCTCTCAATTCGCGATCAAAATGGTGATATCTGGATTACCCCGGCCAGGATCGATAAAGGGAACTTGAATCGCAAGGACATTGTGCGCGTGAGCAGCGATGGGCTGTGTGATGGTTTCCATCGTGCTTCGTCGGAGTTGCCGTTCCATCAAGCGATCTACGCGGTTCGACCTGACATTCAAGCGATTGTGCATGCACACCCAGTTGCACTGGTCGCCTTTAGCATCTGCAGGCAAGTTCCAAACACGCGTCTGTTTCATCAAGCTCACTCGGTTTGCGGTGGCTTAGGCTTTGCGCCCTACGCACTGCCAGGCAGCAAACAACTAGGCGAGAGCATCGCTAGGACTTTTGCGCAGAACTGCGACAGTGTCATCCTAGAAAACCACGGTGTGGTGGTGGGTGGCGATTCGATGGCAACCGCCTTCGAACGATTCGAGGCATTTGAATTTGCAGGGAAGACTTTGATCAAAGCAAGTCGACTGGGCGATGTGTTGTACCTCAGCGACGAACAACTTCAGCAGGCGGCCGAGCGAAGCGTAGAGCTGAGTACGTTTACACCGCCGGTCGCAATGCCGCAGGAACAAGAACTGCGTCGACAACTATGCGATTTTATACGTCGCGGCTGTCGTCAACGTCTGTTGATCAGTACCGAAGGGAGCTATTCGGCGCGGGTTGATGACGGTTCATTTTTGATCACGCCAACGCAGAAAGATCGTGAGACGCTCGCTCCAGACGATTTGGTGTTGATTCAACATGGTGAACGCGAAGAAGGGAAAAAGGCGAGCCGCGCCGTGCTGGCCCATCAAGCCATCTATCGTCGACACCCGGAGGCAAAGGCGATTGTCTTCGCTCACCCAGTGAATGCGACGGCCTTCAGTGTTACTCGTACCATACTAGATGCTCGTACGATACCCGAAAGTTATGTGTTTCTGCGCACGGTGCAACACGTTCCCTATGGCATTCAGTACCGAGCGGATGGGAGCATAGCCGACTTTGTAACTGGGGCATCTGCGGCCATACTTGAAAACGATGGTGTACTCGTCACCGGATCGAGTGTACTCGATACCTTCGATCGGCTCGAAGTGCTCGAGTCGACTGCGGAGGCTATTATCAATGCGCGTTCGATCGGCGATGTATCGGCCATGCCCGCAACAGCCATTGACGAACTGCGTACCGCGTTCAATCTGCCGTAATGGCAATGTAGAACAATAAGTACTCGTTCCAAGGCTCAGCCTGGAACGCACTGCTTGCTCCTGGCACAGAGCGTTGCTTGCGTTTTGTAGCACGGATGGCAAGGCCGATGCACGGATGGAAGCGAGGTGAGTTACTAAGCGTCGAGTATGTATGAGGCGGTGTTGCGCCGCCAAACCTCACCAGACTTGCTTGTGGACGTTAGGTCGCGGCCCAAAAAAGCTCGGCAGGAGCCTCTCTCTCCCAACGGTATAGTTGTCTTTCCAAAAGTCGTGTCGCTCGTTCCAAGGCTCAGCCTGGAACGCACTGCTTGGAGGCTCCGCCTCCCTTAGAAATTCTCGGCGTTTAAACTCGTTCTGCCCTTCTGCTCCTGGCACAGAGCGTTCCTTGCGTTTCGTAGCACGGATGGCAAGGCCGATGCACGGACAGTAGCGAGGTGAGTTACTAAGCGTCGAGTTTGTATGAGGCGGTGTTGCGCTGCAAAAACTCGCCAGACTTGCTTGTGGACGTTCGGTCGCGGCCCAAAAAAGCTCGGCAGGAGCCTCTCTCCCCCAACGGTATAGTTGTCTTTACAAAAGTCGTGTACTTCTTCTTTTATTCTGAGCGTAAGCCACTCAAGACCGATTGGCGAGTTGCCGTTCGAACGGCCAACGCGGCTGCCAGGAAGCCGACAAACAACACGGCCAACAACATCAATAGCGGATTGAGAATAGTCAGTTGCGGGCCTGTTTCGATGATATAGGGAATCAAGGCAATTGCGGAGCAGAATATGCCAACGCACAAGCCACCGCCCAGCAGCAGTCCTGTTTCGAGCGTCAACATCTTGGCAAGTCGAGAACTGGAAAAGCCGATCGCTTGCATCAGGGCGAGTTCCCGTCTTCGTTCAACGACGCTCCGCAACTGCACAGCAACGAGTCCAAAAGTTCCTAACAACAGCCCAAGTGCGCCAAGCGACTGAAAGGCGCTGATATATGTGTTTTGTACACCAAGCAATTGTTCGAGGACAACCACACTGGAGGTCACATCAAGCCCGACGTCACTCCAGCCTTTTTCGAGGATGGCTGCGACGGCATTGGCTGACTCCTGCGTCGCAGGAGAACCACTGCGAATCAAAAAGAAACTATAGCCGCTGATCTTGGGAAACAGCCGTTCGAAGTTGTCCTCTCCGATCAACAATTTTCCCTGCAGGACACTGTTTGAAAGCAGCCCGACGGTGCGGAAATACAAGTCTTTTCCTTCGATCGTTACCTTGGTCAAGGCACCGAGGCTGGCACCTTGTTTTAGACTCCAAGCAGCCGTGTTTTGGTCGAGCACAACCGGAATTGGATCGTCTTCCTCACCGCTGGCCAACGACGACAGTGATTCCCACGGTCGCTCGCTGTCTTTCTTTGCGGCCCAATCAAAACTGACCATGTTGGGCGAAAACTCGTACAGTTCCTGCAAAGCGGATGAAACACCTAAGATCGTAGGCTGAGATACTTGGAATAAGTTATTGCAACTTGCATCTTCGCCGCGTCGAGCTCGCATGGGGACGATCGATGTATCGCGCAGTCCCTGAGCTGCCTCCTCGCCGATCATGGCGATCCGCTCGTTGGCCGAAGCCAAGTTTTTGTAGATCGGCTGAGAGCTTTCCGCCAGCAGATCAAATCCACCGTAGCCAGTTTCATCAGGATTGACTTGAAATACACTCATCGACGCGATTAAGAAACTGGCCACAGACAATAGTCCTAATGACAGAGCGCTGCGAGTTGGATTGCGGCAAATCGCTCTCCAAGCAAGCTGCCTGAGATTGCCGTGTTGGGGCTTACTGCGTATCAGTGCCCCGGCTCCTAACCATTGCCAGAAGGCGATTAGGGCAGCGGCGAGGAGCAACATCCCGCTGCCGAAAAAACTCCCAGCGCGAGCCATTCCGGACTGTCCCAGCGCGGCAAACACCAACCCGATACCTGCCAGCGCGATAATAGCAGCCAGTCCCAACCAACCCAGTCGCAGCTGCTTACCGCCGTAAGCTGCATCGCCGTCGATACCGCGCAGCATGTCCAGCGGCTGCGACTTTCGCAAGCGGCGAAGTGAGGCGTAGATCGTAATCAGACTCGTTAATGTGCCTGCAACGCCTCCGATAATCAAACTTTGCCAAGTAAAGGAGAACGTCAAAAAGGGCGACGAAATTGCGCCCACCCACCAAGTTTCAAGGCCTGCGATCATGAGGCGCGCATAGGCTATTCCGAGCCCGATGCCAAGCAACGCTCCCAGGCCGGCGACAAGCGACAATTCTCGTAGCAAGAGGCTGCGGATCTTGGAGTTCTCGAAGCCTTGGGCCATCAACATGCCCAGTTGTTGTGTTCTTTGTTGTAAACCGAGTTTGAACAGCAATGTCACCAAGAGCAGAGCAGCTATGATCACAAAAAAACTGAGCGACAAGAACAACATGTCGAACGGAGTCGTTCCCGAAGCCGCCTGCAACTGAGCGCTGCGGACTGGGCTGAACGCGAAGCCTTTTTGCAAACGCGTCGGCAATAACGCCTGCTCAATTTGGTCACGCAAGAGCGACACATCCGCGTAGGCAGTCGCGGGCCAGCGAAGCGCCGTGGTTTTGCCAAACCGACTACCAAACATCTGCATCGAGGCAGCTTGTCGATAGGGCATCATGATCTTTGGAGTCAAGCGATGATTATTCCAATAGGCGTCGTCGACAGGCAAAATCTTATCGTTAAGCTCCAATTCGAACGGCAAATCCCAATTGGATATCGACTCTTGGTCTGTCACCCCAGGGACATTGGGAGTTAAGTTGGGGTCATTAAAAAGTGTCGGAGCATCCGAATACTGAGCTTGCCGGTTGCGCCGAAAGGGGCTCTCAGGTTCTGTCAGCGGCAAGATTCCAACTACAACTAATTGAACCCACTTTTCGACCTCGCGTCCATCAACCGTTTCGGGTTCAAAATAACGCACTTGTATCCATTCGCCAGGCTGGATTTCCAATTGTTCTGCCAACCAAGAATTGATCCAGCAATAAGGATTTCGGAGCTCAGCAAGGGGAATCTCCGCGCGTTTTTCAAGTTCCTGCTGAAGTTCACCGTCGACTCCGACAACAATCGAATAGGGAACTTCACGACTGAGCATTTCCTGTGGCCGGGCCCCCCGAACCACAATGGAAGGTGCGCCGAAGGGAGGTGGAGCTCCTCGACCCATGGTCCGCCGCGATGGGATAGCGCGCGGAATGGGAAGATGTTGGCTTGAAAGCGCATCACTGCTCGCTGCCCGCCGTTCCTCGGCTTGCCGTGCAAGGTCGCGATCGAACGTCGAAATCGAATTTGCCAAGTAAGTGATCAAACGGCTCGGACTCTCTTGGATGCCCGCTAAAACCGCATCGGTCGTTTCGTCGTCCAAAATCAGCTCTTCGGAAGAAAGCTGATAGTAGTCGAAGACGGTTTGCGACGATTGCCCATCCTGGCCACTAGCTGCAACGGCGTCTCCATCGATTTGTGGGTCAGGGAAAACTCGACGATGACGCTCAAATTGCAAGCCATAGTCTTCAATGCTTGGGCGCAACTGTTCGTTCAAGATCGAACAGAGCTCAGCATCATTGTTTTTTGCGGACTGACTTGGCCTGGTAGAAAACGACAGCACAGCATTAACTTTGTCGTCGCACTCGAGGATATCCTGTACGGTAGTTAGAGATGCAAACACATTGTGTGGCACCGCCTGCCCCGAGAGAAATCCAATCCCACCAATGCCTTCGTCGGGTAGAATCGCAATGATTTTTTGGCGTGGCAGACTGATCGAAGTTGCATCGCGGCGGCCCAGTGGATTGTCAGCTGGAATGCCACTCGCCTCTGTCAGTCGCAACGTAATTTCATCGCCCACGTCAACATTCAATTCCCGTGCCAGTGCAACGTTGAGGGCAACTTCGTCCTCTGCAAGCGCATTGTCGATCCAATCGCTTTGATCCAAAGATGGGTCCGACTTAAGGTTCTGATGAAAACGAGCGTCGACCGCTAAGACCTGCACTTGCGAAGCTCGCAAGACATTTCCATCGCGCTGGCTTTCCACCGTTGAACTGGTAAGCAATAGGAGTGGTGCTAAAGAGACTTCGCCAGAGTTACCCGTGGTGGCGCCCAGTGCATCGAGTTGTACTGAGTCTATTAGTTTGGGATCAAAAAACGTCCGTGAATGCAACAGGCACTCGATGTTGGCCAATCGGCCCACCACTAAGCCGTGCAGACTGCCACGCACACTGTCCCCGACTACCAGTGCGCCGACAATCACGGCCGTGGCTGCGGCGATTCCCAGACCAACGGCGGCATGGGTCTTCCAAAAAAATTTCAACGAACGAAAAATAATCGTCCAGGTTGAAAGATAACTGGAGTCAGCAGGCATGCTAACGAGCCTCCGACACGAGCCGGTGGTCTTCAAGCTGCAGGGTTTGAGCTGCCTGTCCCGCCAGCCAATCGCTATGCGTTACGACGATCAACATCGCCCCTTCGCTGGGAGGCAGTTCGAAGAGTAGCTCCGCGATTTTGCGAGTGTTTTCGGTATCGAGATTTCCAGTTGGTTCATCGGCCAGCAGGAGTTTTGGGCGGTTGAGCAGCGCTCGTGCAACCGCCACCCGCTGCCGCTCGCCGCCGCTGATGGCTCCCGGCAAATGCTCGCTGCGTGGGGTCAAGCCAACTCGCTCAATCAGTTCTTTCGCGCGACTCACCTTTTCCGCAGTCACCGATTTCTCCGCTAAGGCGGGCAACAATACGTTCTCCATAACACTCAACTGTGGCAAGAGATGATGGTCTTGAAACACAAAACCAATATTCTGGCTACGAAACCTGGCCAGCTCCTGCGATCTCAGGGTAAATGGATTGACGTCGTCCAGCAGGACTTCCCCCGACGTCGGCGCGTCCAACGTACCGAGGATGTACAACAACGTTGATTTCCCACAGCCACTTGGCCCGACAATCGCCAAGTTTTCTCCAGCGTTCATCGTTAGTTCGACGTTGTCGAGGACACGCAGCGTCTCCGCCGCGGAGGCGAATTCTCGACTTAGATTGTGGACAACCAGTTTTGACATGAAGTAATCCAATTAGCCAGCCGCTCGGAACTACTTTATTCAACCCGTGCAGGCAGTGATTGTCAACGCGGCTAGTACAACGGCAATGTAGAACCATTGTCCCCAATTGTGTTGTTGATTGTTCGCAGCTTAAGGCACTCGTGAGGTTTTTTAATGGCGAGGTGCAAACAATTGGGGGCGATTGCTTTAGATTGGCGAGAAGGGAAGTTGGCGAGGAGGGAAGTTGGAGAGGAGGGAAGTTGGCGAGAAGGAAAACAATTGGGGACAATTGTTCTACACTGGACAATTGTTCTACATTGGACAATTGTTCTACATTGGCTCAAGCGTATTGCACGTCGGCGATCTTAAACAGCGTCTCAGAAATCGTGAATCCAAAACGCTGGTACAAACGAATGGCCGCGGTGTTCTGCACGGTGACTTCGAGTTGTGCATAGCGACACCCGACGCTACGAAAACCCTCCAAAGCGGCTCGAAGCAACAATCCTCCCAACCCCACGTCGCGACAGTCCGGGTGCACTCCAAGGTTCTGAATTGCACCTTCGCGTGGCGAGACCAAGAGCCCTTGAACGGTCCCACACGCTTCGCCTCGAACACCTAAATCCCCCGACCGTACAGCCAACCATGTGGCAGATGGTACAAAATCTTTGCGATTGGCAATTTCCCGCATCAGATGCCGACAACCTTCTTGCTCACCCAAGCAAGGAAAAACATGCGAGTCAATCTCTGAGCGGAAACTCGCGTACTTGATGTCGGCATGGCGATTGATCAATTGCGGTGACCATGGGAGCAGTTCATATCCGACCGGTATCTGCAATTCCGACAACTCAAGTGGCATTCGATCCAGCCGGAGTTCCATGCGATAACGTTTGAAATAGGTAACGGCCATTTGCCAATCGCAATAAATGTTCACGGCTTAATGTAGAACAATTGTCCCCAATTGTTCAGTTTCTGGGTACGGTTGTCTTAAACAATTGAGGACTACAATCATTTCTTAAACAATTGAGGACAATTGTTCTACAATCATTTCCTTAAACAATTGGGGACAATTGTTCTACAATGAAAATCTACACTCCGGTCACGCTTGCGTCAAACAATCAGTCGCGACGTTGTCGAACAGCCTCATAAAGTGTCACGGCTGTACTGATCGAAACGTTCAAACTGTCCATTCTGGCGCTCATCGGTATTTGAAACGACTTGACCTCGGCGTGCCGCCAGTCGTCGCCTAAACCCAGAGCTTCATTGCCAAAGACAATCGCTGAGCCTTGACGAAAGTCACAGGACCATAATTCTTTGTCTCCGTCCACTCGCGCGCCCCATACGCCAAGTCCGATCTGCCGTGCCTCGTCGATCAACTGCTGCGTTGTCGAAACGGCGATCGGAATCGTGAACACAGCCCCGCGGCTCGAGCGGATGGTGTTGGGATTGTAGACCTCACAAACCGGATTGGTGAGGATAACGGCGTCAGCTCCACACGCGACAGAAGTTCGCAAACAGGCGCCTAAGTTCCCGGGTTTCTCGATTCGATCCAGCACCAATACCAGCGAATGAGGACCGAGTTCAATTTCTGCCAGCGAAAGATTGGGAGTGCGCGCAATCGCCACCGGTTCAGCACCTTTCCCACCGTAACTGAGCCTGTCCAACACGTCCGGGCTAACTAGTTGAAGACGATCTGAAATCGACTGGAACTCGACAGAATGCGTCGCGTCTGCCTCGACGAAAACCTTTAGGACGTCGATACCGTTGGCAATCGCACGTTCAATTTCAGCATTGCCATCAATTAAAAACTGCCCCAGTTTACGCCGTTCGCGAGACTCACGTAACTTGACGACCGCTTTGACCGTCGGGTTCTGAAGGCTCTTGATGATCATCGCTGTTGCTCAAATTTAAACATTGTACCCTCAGCCTCAACACAACCGTTGGGAATTCGCCAATCGTTACGAGCGTTACACGTGTTAATCAATGCTACTTTCCCGAGGCAGTTTGCCTCTTGCAGAACAGATGGATTTACGATTCTAACTCTCTGCCTGAAGGCCGTCTTCGACACAGACAAGTTGCACATGTTGGACAGTGGAGTTGTTACGAATGCAAGCCGAATCGACCACGATCAACCCCTATTTGCAACAAGAAGTCCTTACAGCTTCGCCAATTCGCCTGCGTTGGCTACTCGTCAATCGCGCAGAGGAGTTGACGGGCGTTATCGGGCAGATGTGGCAAACGGGCGAGTTTGGGCAGGCAGCCCAGTGGATCATTCGCCTTCGCGACATCCTAGGCGAGCTGTTGGAAGGGGTCCAGGATCATTCCAACCCGGTTAGCAAAGATGTGGCTGATTTCTACGTATTTCTACTTCAGATGCTGGTCGATATCGAGCAAACTCAATCGATTCCGCGTTTGTCGACGCTCCGGGAATTGCTCAAGTACGAAGCTGATACCTGGCAAATGGTGCTTGAGAGAAATGCTCGGGAAATGACTCCATCGCATGGGGATAGCTACGGTTTCCAATCCCCACTGGCACCAACCCACAGTAGCGAAAGCGCTTTTGGTGGCATGTCCGCCGCAGGCGGATTTAGTTTAGAAGTTTAGAGTGCTGTAGAGAAGTGCTTCCGCTCTGCTAGTTACCACCCCGCCGCTCAGTTTGGTCTCCGCAAAGTTCCAGTCAAAAGAATCGAGTGCCGCCGGCAATCAATTCGGCGACAACTCGAGTCCAGAGACAACGATGCGAAAGGCTTATGGAAGTAAGCAAACCAGGAGCCAAAGCGTGTAGCTACACAGCAAGCCTCAAGCTACTAACGTCCACCGCCTTTTCCACCCATGCCCCCTTCGCCCTCCATCATGCCTCCCATACCACCCATACCCATGCCCCCTTGGGGATTCTTCTCGGAAGCCTCCTTTTCGTCGGCAAACGAGTACATGCGATAGAGGAACATGTCATCCAGCTCATTGGTCACTTGAACGCGATTGTCGCGATGAAGGATCATAAATTCTCCGGGGACGACAAGTGGGTCATCGCGGCTACTTCCTGCCAATGTGCGGCCGCCGCGGATATCAGCGACGGTCGATCTGGAATCGAGGACGTAGTCTTTGTTGACTTTAATCACTCGGCTCGTTGGGGAAATGAATTCCGCGTCGAACTTCTTACTGAGCACTGATCCACGTCGAACTTCTTCTTCAAACGCGTAGATCGCACCGGTTGGCGGATCGAAACCCGAGACAATTACTTTGCCTTGCGGTTCGGTGGTTGTCACCGAAACGGTCTTGGTTCCTACGGGGAATGTTCTTGGCCCGTCGAATTCAACTTCGCCAGCAAACACTTCGTACGGGGCGCGCACAAGAACGGGCGGACTTGGTTCGCTCCAGTCGGTATAACGCATGGTGCGTTTTGTCTTGGGATTTGCCTTGATGGCTGCTTCATCCGCGCGTTGGATTGGTCCGATACGTGTCCAGACTTCATCCTTCAGTTCGCTTGGAGCGGGTTGAGGGATCATGGGATCTTCTGGGTAATTCGGGTCTCGCATAACGAGGCGAATCCGGTATCGAAAGATCTTGCCAATGATGGAGTCATTCATTGGTAGCATGTCGAAGCAGCGGACCATTTTGAATTCGGGCTGGGGCATCTTAACTGTAGTACTTCCATATCCGCCGCCGTATCCACCCATGCCACCCATCATGCCTCCCATGCCGCCCATCATGCCGCCGCGACCTTCTTCGCCTCCCATCATGTCGCCGTAGCCACCTTCGCCGCCCATGCCGCCACCGTAGCCACTTTCGCCACCGTAGCCGCCCATGCCGCCACCGTAGCCACCTTCCATACCACCGCCTTCTCCCATCATGCCACCCATCATACCACGGCCGCCACCCATGCCTCCCATGCCCATGCCCATACCCATACCAGTGCCTTGCGATCGTTCGCCGGGCAACAAGTCGGTTTGAGTGTCATCGGTACGGCGCTGATTGGTGGTCGGCGGCGGCATTAGACTTTTCGTATCCCAAGCCCACGCGATCTGTGGGTGCTTGCTAAATTCGCGGTAGTCACGCAAGAGCATGGGTGGGATTGGCACCGCCATGCCCGATCGCGCGTTGAAATCGATAATTTCTGGAACGGGCATTCCCAAAGGTGGTTTGGTGGCCCACTTGTATTTCTGAGCCATATTCCACTGTTCGACTCCATCGGTGACCAGTTTCCATTCTTTTTCGTTGATCGCACGTGTGGGGTCATTGGTCACATCCACGCGTTGAACTTCGAAATTCATATAAACAGGAATATCGCGTCGAGGATCGGTTGGACCCGTGTCTTCAAATTGCTTGTCGTATTCTTCCGACATTTTCCGATGAGGCACCAACGCGGTGATTGCATTGAAGATGACTCCACGCGAACCCACTTTGGTTTTTGGGCCTCGGTTACGGCTTTCGCCCAGCCCACCGCCAGTTGCTCCCGCTCCGGCACCACCCATGCCCATCATGCCGCCCATCATCCCGCCACGGCCCATACCGCCCATTTCTTCGTCGCCACCCATCATGCCGCCCATCATTCCACCCATGCCGCCTCGACTGGCGCTGGCGCCGGCTTTTACACCCAAGTCATAACTGGCTGTGACGCGACGAACTTTCTTAGCGGGTTCGCGGCCACCCATTCCAGGTGCACCCATCCCCATGCCCATCATGCCGCTTCCGTCACCACCTTCACCTCCACCCATTTCCATACCGTAACCGCCAGCGCCGCCAGCGGCGCCACGTCCACCTCCGCGGCGACGGTCATTTCGATTAGTGGTGTTACTGCTCTTCAGCGGTTCCGCGTCTTCCAATGCATCAAACGGATCAACTGCATCTTTGGCAACTTCGATCGCAAGGGCTCCAAAGACGTTTTTGGCGACCAAGTTTTCTGGCGGAAGCAACGTCGGATCGCCACGGCGTTCGAAAACGCGCGCAGGTTTGGGATCCCAGACAACATCCGACTGAACATAACGGGTTGGGTCGGTAGGTCGTCTGGCTTCTTTAGCCAACGTGGCGAAGTCATGCGTTACTTGACGTTCGGCAGCGATTTCAGGCCAGTGATCCTCGCGGATCCGGTTCATGAGATCTGCAGCCTCTTTTTGCATGCCTTCCGGCGCTTTCGAGGTCGGATAGCTTTCCGCCTTGAAACCAGCGTAAATGAAATATCCAACAGCCAGCAGGGCCACTGCCAAAATCATCTTTTCGACGTGTTTGGCGAAGAAGTTGGGGCCGCCTTTACCGACGATCGCCTTGGCTGGCACTTTTTTCTTAGCTGCTTTTGGAGCTTTTGGTTCCTTGGCCGCCTTCGGTGCCTTTGGCGGTTTGGGCTCTTTCACCGCCTTGGGCTCCTTGACCGGTTTGGTCTTTTTCTTGGAGTCAACTGGGGACTCTGCGACTTTATCGTCTGCCTTATTTTTCTTGCCGAACATGTTAGTTCTCCCTACTTTCCGTTCACTACCGGTCCACAGTTGATCAAGTGAAAGATATTAAATTGTTTAGTTTGATGGCGCTGGATCGAGATTGGGGGCCGACGCACCATTTTCCCCAGGATTGTTTCCAGTTGCACCGTCTCCAGCAGCACCGTTTCCAGCAGCACCGTTGGCTGTTTCCCCATTTTGTGCCGCACCTGGATCGACGTTCGCACCGTTTTCTGCCTCGTTGGTAGTTGCGACTGTCTCAGGGGCATCAATATCCGCCGGCGTATCCACGGTGACGTCCATTTCCGTTTCTTCGGTTACTTTGTCCAACCCCAATCGATTGATGTTTACTGGGTTGAACAAATAGACAACGCCGTAGACTTCGATGGGAATCTCCCAGGGATCTGTAATGGCTCGTTGTCCCCCCATGCCCATCATACCGCCGCCCATCATACCACCACCGTAACCTTCCATGCCGCCACCTTCCTTACCACCATCCATGCCGCCACTTTCCATGCCACCCCCCATCATGCCACTACGTCCACCCATCATACCTTCCATCATACCGCCGCCGTACATTCCGCCCCCGCCTCCGCCGAAGCTACCGCCACCGCCTGCGACTGCAGCTTTGGTATTCCCCAAGCGAACTTGGCGCACCTCCAACATCAAGTCGGCGTTTCCGCAATTGGCTAAGAAATCGTGCGTCTTTCGTTGGTCGATCTTTAAACGCAGTCGAACTGGAACGCGTTTCGCGACGGCAAAGTAAGCGTCGGAAGGGTCTTCGCTGCGCATCCTCGTGCGTAAATCTTCGCCGGTGATTGGTTTAAATGCAGCATCGACGTAACGCCCGTTTGCCGGGTCCGGTGATGCGGCGGCAGACGACTTCTCTTCACTCATGTCATCGCTGGTCATGGATGCAGATGCGGAACCACTTTCCAATTCCTCACCGCCCATTTCTTGGCCATAGCCTTCCATTCCCGTTGGCATGCCGCGTCCTCGGGCGGCGCTGGTAATATCGCCTGCTTGTCCTACTGCCGTGCGGCCGATGCGAATGAACTCAATTTCCTTGACCGTAGTTTGGAAATTGGCTTGTGCATCGCCGTTGGTCTTTTTGATGATGTTCAGCAACCCTTCCAAAATCCACATGTTTTCTTGGGTGTAGACGATCTGATAGACGTTGGGGTTTTCGCCGGTCCACATCCGGATGGCCGTGATCAACTCATCTTGGCTCGACTTGGGCCATGTAACGATATCGCGTTTACTGCTGAGGGCCGTTTGACCATAGCCGCCCATGCCGCCCATTCCCATTCCGCCCATCCCCATGCCCATGCCATAGCCTCCCATGGACGCTCCTCCTTCCATGCCCTCTTCCATGCCTCCACCCATCATATCACCTCGGCCGCCGCCCATTCCCATGCCCATGCCGCCCATTTCGCCCATGCCACCGGCAGCAACCGCTTTAGCTTCGCCAACCCACGTCACGCCGATAATGTCAGCGAGTCTTGGCATTTGGTCATCAAAGTAGAGCGCAAAAGCAAATTTTTCACTGTCAACGATGTTGCTGGGTTCTTCTGGATATTCCAATTTCAATTCAATAGGAAGATAGTCTTTTAGTTTGCGGACGAGAGTCGGCGAAGCGATGTCATCGACCGGCCATTGCAAAAGAGGTTCTTGGCGTTCCCACTGGCTTTGCCAGGCATCGCGCACATCTTCGGCCATGTTGCCGATGATCTGGTCCATCTGCTTTTGGGATTCGTCGTTCGGGTGCGTGCTTACCGCCGAGGCCACATTTTGCAGATTGGAAAAGTGGGAATCGAGAGCTGACTTTTGTTTCGTGTACAGATCATTAATGGTGCTGCTGGCCACAAAAAAGCCGGCGATCCCCAGTACAACGGCAAATACAGTCACTATCCAGAATTGGTGTTTCGCAAGCTGTCCAAAGATTTGTTTGAGTTGATCCATGACTTTATTTCCTGGTGAAATCGATTAATCGTAATTTTGGTACAGTGCGTTGTTTACGCAAAGGGATCCATTTTTTTGACCGAGCTCCTGCGCAGGGAGCTTTCGTTCCGGTTTGGGAGCTTTAGCAAGCTAATTGCTTGCCACATCATCATCGGTCGATTCAGTCTCTGCGGCTTCAGCAGCTGCGGCCGCGGCCGCTTCTTCTGCCGCTCGTTTCGCTTCAATTCGTGGCGTAAGCGGCTTCTCACGCCAAACCATCTGAACTTGGAACTCAAACTTGGGTGCTTCGAAAACGGGCTTAATCAACGGCTTACCGTCGGGTCCCACACCAGGTTGGTTGGCTCCGACCCCAGTGCCACCACCAGGAGCTCCCATTCCACGTCCCATTCCCATGCCACCACCAGGAGCTCCCATTCCGCGTCCCATTCCCATGCCACCCATTTCGCCACCGGCCATTCCGCCCCCAGCCATTCCTCCGCCAGAGGCTCGGGCCTGTTTTAGATACTCGGGGTTCACTTCGGTATTGTTTTCTTTAAACACTCCCGAACCGACCACAAACGGATTGCTGATACCCAACTCTTGGTACGTGAATTCGACCTCGGTACCATCGCGTAGTGGCAACGTGACACTCCCCGTTTCCAAACGATGGATTAGAGTCTTCAGCACATAGTCTTCGCGTTGGTCCCCAGTCGCGGCGTACTCCTTGCCGTTATGGTAATGATGCCCTGTTAGCTCGATGACCCAACCGGCTGTCGATTCATCGCCCTCTGCAGTTGTCGACGTAGTAGCGTCGGCTGCGGCGGTATCGCTGGCTGCTGTTCCCTCCGCGGCACCTTCTTCCGCTCCCTCTTCAGCGACCTTTAACAAACCGAGGCGTTCCAAACGTGATTTCTTGTCGCTCTCGTAACTCGACAGGACATTTTCGTCCAGATATGTGCTGATATCTTCGTAGTACTTAGACTCGATCTTAGTGATATGCAGTTCTTTCCGTTGATTGTATGGCACCTCGTCAGGCGTCGGCAATTTCTTCACGTCGAAGTCCTCGGGACGTTCGAGGGCTTGGAAAATGGCGTCGAGCAACTCCATCCATAGCAGCCTGCGATCACTGCTACCGCTGACTTCGTTACCGATGGTACTCAGCAAATCAACCTGCTTTTTCTGAGTGCTATCTTCTGAAATTTCGTTATCGCTGGTCTTCTTGGTATTTTCAGCCGCTGACATTGCTTGCTCCCATTTGTCGGGATGCACGTAGGCCCAGCGATTGCCGGCGAACAATAGATTTCCTGCAAAACCCATCAGCAAAGCTGCAGCGGCGGCGACTGCCCACGGTTTTTTAGCGCGAATCAGCCGCTCCTTGAGCACTTCCTTAGGCATCAGGTTCGTCACCACGGGGCCCTTACCCAATACTTGCAAGCACAAGCCGTAGACGGGGGCAAAGGCTGCGATGTGATCTTTGAAGGCCGGAGCGGTAATGACTTCGTCGCCCGACAATTGCGAAAACGAGTCCAGCACATCCACATCCATCGCCAAGTTCTTGCTCAGGTACTGGGCTAGACCGGGAAGTTTGATCGAGTTGCCGAGCATCAAGATGGAACCAATTTCCGCCTTCTTGTTCAAGCTGCGGAAAAAGCCCATCGAGCGTTGAACTTCGGTCACCAGATCATTAAAGACCGGTCGCATCGCTTGGAAAACGAGCTTCGGATCGTCAGCTTCCATGGCGTTTCGCTTGAGGTGCTCTGCCTTGGCAAATGTCAATTTCAGGTCTTTAGTCAATTGACGCGTAAAGTGGTTACCGCCCAGCGGCATGCTGCGTTGCCAAACTCGGTAGCCGTTGGTCACGATCAAGTCGGTAGCATCGGTTCCCATGGCCAACAATACCGTTGACTTCGGAGGGTGCTCTGAATCGTATTTTAGGTCAGGGTCCATCGCCAAATTGCGATCGTAGGTCGCCATGTTGTAGATGCTCAACGGCGCCAGTTGCAACAGATCGATTTCGATCCCTTCGCCTTGCAAAGGCTTAAGCGCGCGATAGACGGCATCCCGTTTCATCGCAAACAGGCCAACTTCACTCTCAAGCGCAAAACCTTCTGAAATATCCCCACCCGACATCAGTTGGTAATCCCAAATCACGTCGTCCAATTCAAACGGAATCTGTTGTTTGGCTTCGTATTTGACGATGTCCGGAATCTTCTTGAGTTCGACCGGTGGCGGCTTGAAGAATTTCGCCAAGCCGTTTTGGCCAGCCACACTGAGGGCCACTTGGGTCTTCTTCAAGTCGTTTCGATTGACAAAAGTCTGCAACGCCTCACGGACCATCGCTTCCGGGTCGGATTCGGGTTGACTCAAGATTTTCGGATATTCGATATAATCGAACGCTTCGGCGATGACTTGATCACCATCCAAGCGGCAGCGGAGTGCCTTGAGAGCGCTCTGTCCAATTTCGATACCCCAAACCGATGTCGTTTTTGCCATCGCAGTCGTATTCCCTTAACAGAAATCAATGTGTCGAGATCAATTGTCGCGCCTAATTGCCGACTAGGACCCAATTACCCGCACGGAACCAAATTGCCCGCGAGTTCTAAGCGCATCGCGAGGCCATCGCCAGGCGATAATCGCTCAAACGCACCGAAATCGTGATTAGAATCATTTGACAAGTTATCCCAACCGAGGGAGTGAACCTCAGCGGGACATAAAATTCCCGGAACCTATCGCTGCGGATAGAATCCCTCACCTATTAAACTGTATCGAGGTTTGCCCCCCGCTGTCAAATTTCTGACAATTTTCCTCGCCGATTTTTGTACTTTTTGTTCATTCACCACCCTAAAACAGGATACCCAGCCGCGTGCCCAGGCAGAAAACGTCAAGATACGAGGTTTTGCGGGATTTCAGAACCGTCGGGGTTTTACTGTTTTGGGCAGGGATAACGGCATCGACATGGTGTGCAGCGCAGGAGCCAACGCTGGTTGTCGAACAATTGCAATCGGCTCGTAACTCGCTGGAAAAGCGTCTCGTTTCGGCCTTGGCGGTTGGGCGTCTGCGACAACAAACGCTTAAAGATGCCTTGCCAGTCGTTACTGAGCACGACATCCAAATTTTCTATGAGGCACCGAAATTTCGCGTGCATGTGATCGACATCGCTGAACCGGGGACGCCTTTAAACGCCACTTCTGTGAAGGCAGTGAATTCGGAGCTCGACGAAGAAATTGAAATTGAGCCGGTGCGGGCTGGTGCAGCTGATTTCGTGCAGGCGGCACGCAAAACGCGCCTAGACGATTCTAAACTGGTCACTGAACGCTTGGTGATTTTTGACGGCAATGTCGTCTATTCGATCCTCTCAACCAACGGTCGCCAGCGCGGGAAGATCTTCTTCGACTTTCAACAGCAACATGTGCTTCGGTCGAGTGGCTATCCCTATGTACCGCCCCTCCAACTCTGGCAAGCTGGGATCAACGCACAGCTGGATCCGCAGAAAATTGAAATCCAAAAACTGAATGAGCAAGGCAAAATTCTCGAAGAAGTGAACGCATCCTACACAACCAAATACTATTTCTTCGACGACTTTGATTTCGATTTGCGACGCGTCATTTTTACGGTTCCCAAGTCACAACTCCCGTTTCGCGAAATTTCTCTTCGCTGGGGAGAATCGGCCGGAGTCCGCTATGTGTCTCGTTACGCCAGCCGGGATCGGAGTCTATCGGATGATCCAACAACGCCACCGGTCGACGTGCGAAAAATCGAAATTGAGTTTTCTCAGTTTGAAGCGAACGCGGACATTGCCGACGACGTTTTTTCGTTGACCAGTCTCAACTTGCCCAAGAACACGCCCTTCGACGATCATCGTGCTAATGTGGACGGCCAGCCGAAGCAGTTGTCGTGGAATGGCCATGAACTTGTCGACGCGCCGCCATAGTATGCAACCGTCGCATCGGAAATTCAGTCGCTGCACGCACATCGTAACGAATATGACGAGTTGCGTTGAAGTATCGGCTGCTCGCATTCTGCGACTGGCGACGCTCCACTCAAAAAGTGCGTTGAAACTGGGCTCGGCAGGTCGATGACCATCGAGACGTCTCAGCGTGGCAATGCATCAGTCGCAGGTGCATTGTCGCTTCAGGTCCGCTCCAAACTGACCTTTGAATTCACCTGCGAGATGCCAAATGGTGCTGCCAACAGTGGCAGCTTCCCCTTTCGTCAACGTGGAGGCTCTTCGTATGAGCAAAAAAGATACTTATCGCATCGTCACACGCGGCACAGATGGTTCGCTTCGCATTCGGGATTTTCCTAATGCAGAACCGATCCTCCGCATGCACTCGCAGATCGGCGTCGACGACAGCAGCGCCGACTTGGCACTGCGTGGATTACCGGTTTTCCGCGGGTTGATTGGTCCAATTCCGGAAGGCAAGAACATCGTTCGCTATGAATCGCCGGAAGTGTTCGAGACAGTGACGAAGGAGTGGAGTAACACCAAGATCAAGCGTCGTCGCCGGCGCACGGCGGCTCCCGAAGCTGTCGAAAGCTCGGCTGAAGTAATCACCTAGTCGCGTCTCTCCAAGACCAGAACTATCGGTATCTCAGTGGATATTGTCAGTCGCGGAAACACAGCGGAACTTCCTCAAACGGAGGTTCTGTTTTTCCATCCGCTGACGAATTGCATCATCACCCGTTGGCGTCACCATCGCTGCAAGTTCTTGCTCACCATCTAAAGAGTTGAGCGTGATGAGATTAGTGTGAGATTAGGGGGGATTAGTGTTCCGGAATATTCTGCCTCACTCGAAGCAGTAAAGCAGTCGGTAACACACATCTTCGCTAATCGAACTCCAATCAATCAATTAGGTTAGCATCCCACGAACGCTCAAGTGACGAGCCGCTTGGTGTCTCCAGATGCACTATCGAAAAAAGGGTTCGAGCTTGATGAGATTCGTGTAAATTGTTGTTCCGAGATAGGCCATTTCCACTCGGAGCAATAAAACGACCATGTTCAAGCAAGAAGGTTACGATCTGATGGGTGCCGCGTTCGAGGTCTACAACGAACTCGGATACGGCATGGCGGAAGAAATTTACCAAGCCGCACTTGAAGTTGAACTTAGACTACGAGCAATTCCGTTCACTGCTAAAGCGGAGTTGGACGTGTTCTTTAAGGGGCATTTGTTAAGACCGAGGTATCGGCCAGACCTACTGGTGTTTGGCGAAATCGTTGTCGAGTTAAAGGCGCTGAAGGAACTCTGTACTGAGCATGAAGCTCAACTTTTCAATTACATGCGAATCGTCAGGAAGCAGGTCGGCTACTTAATCAACTTTGGGAAGAAAGGAGAACTTGAATGGAAACGATTTGTCCTTGACGATCTGCATGTGAGAACGAATTAAAGCAGTCGGGAACACTAATCTTCTCTAATCGAACACTAATCAATCAATCAGTTTGGTTAGCGTCGGGTGAACATCTGTGATAAGCGACTTGGTGTCACCAGGTGCACGGTCGAAAGCACCGGATGGAGCGTCGAAAGTCTCCTGGTGCATCGTCGAAATGCGAGCGAGCTCGATAAAAATTAGTGTGAGATTAGCGTGGATTAGTGTTCATGTGAGAACGAATTAAAGCAGTGGGGAACACTAATCTTCGCTATTCGAACACTAATCAATCAGTTTGGTTAGCATCGCGTGAACATCCGTGATAAGCGACTCGGTGTCACCCGATGGAGCGTCGAAAGTCTCCTGGTGCATCGTCGAAATGCGGCAAGCTCGATAAAATTAGTGTGAGATTAGCGTGGATTAGTGTTCCAAGATTTTCCAGCTCATTCGTAGCAGTCACGCAGTCGGGATCGCTAATCCGCTATGCAGATACCAATCTGGTGAATGTAATCAAACGTCGATTTCTTGGGCCTGCTCGGCGCGGTCCATGATGAATTCAAAACGAGCTGACGCGTCGCGACCCATAAGATCGGACACGACGCGGTCGGTCTCTAACTGGTCATCGATTTGTACGCGCAGAAGTCGGCGTGTGGCTGGGTTGAGCGTGGTTTCCCACAGCGTCTTCGGCATCATTTCGCCCAGTCCCTTAAAGCGTTGAATATCGGGTTTGGATCGCTTATCGGCTGCGGCCAGGATGCGTTGTCGAGCTGCTTCGTCGACGGCCCAGTGAGTTTCTTTGCCAATGTCGATTCTAAACAACGGTGGCACAGCGATGTATACGCGCCCGTCGGTGATCAAGGCTGGCATGTGGCGATAGAAAAATGTCAGGAGCAGTGTGGTGATATGGTGACCGTCGGAGTCTGCGTCGGCAAGCAAAATGACTCGATCGTAACGCAGCTTGGATAAGTCGAGATGACTGCCAATTCCGCAGCCGAGGGCTGTCACCAAGTCCTGCAGTTCCTTGTTTTCCATGACCTTCTTGAGGTTGGCGCTTTCCGTATTAAGCACTTTTCCACGCAACGGCAGAATGGCTTGGTGATTGCGATCGCGACCTTGTTTAGCGCTGCCACCAGCAGAGTCACCTTCGACGATAAACAACTCCGACTTGCCACGACCTGATGCAAGGCAATCGCTGAGCTTGCCGGGCAACGTCGCACCTCGCGAAGTGCTGGACTTTCGCGAAATCGCCTCCGAGGCAGCGCGTGAGGCGGCGCGGGCTCGCGAGGCGGCAATGATTCGAGCGACGATGGATTCGGCAACCGTGCGATTGTTGTTGAGCCATTGCTCGAGTGCTGCGCGGACGGCACCATCAACCAGTGGTTGCACTTCCGCGTTGTTCAAGCGATCTTTGGTTTGACCCTGGAATTGAGGGTCTGCGATGAACACGGAGACGATCGCGAGCATTCCTTCACGAATGTCTTCCGGAGTGAATTTGATTCCACGGGGCGTTAAGTTATGCGTTTCGATAAAATTGCGGATGGCTTTACCCATGCCTGCGCGAAATCCGTTTTCGTGAGCGCCGCCGTTGGAAGTTGGAATGCCGTTGACATACGATCGCACGTGTTCGTCCGTCGACTCGGTCCATTTCATGGCGACTTCGATGCGCTCGTCACCATCTTTGGAAAGTGTAAAGGGAGCATCGTGAATGGTGCGGGTGGCCCGTTCCACAATAACTTTGTCCAGGTAGTCGACGATTCCATTGGCGTGATGGAACGTCTCCTTCTTGTTGTTCACTTCATCGACATAGTTCACCTTAACGCCACGGTGCAGAAAGCTGGTGACTTCCAAACGCTGACGTATGGTGTCGGGATTGAAGTCGGTCTTGGGGAAGATGGTCGGATCGGGCGTGAACGTAATGGTCGTGCCGGTGCCCCGGAATGTGCCCTTGGCCTTTTGCAGATTAGTAATCGGCTTGCCTTGCGCGAACTCCATTTTGTATTGACAGCCATCGCGGCGAACGACCGCCGATAGATGTTTGGAAAGTGCATTGACGGCCGAAGCCCCAACGCCGTGCAGTCCCCCCGATTGCTTGTAGTTCTTGCCTTCGAACTTACCACCGGCGTGCAGGATGGTGAGGACCATTTCCAAAGCACTCTTCTTGGTTTTCGAGTGCTTTTCGACTGGAATGCCGCGGCCGTTGTCGGCCACGCTCACCGTCCTCCCGTCTTTGAAAAGAGTGACCGTAATTTCCGTGGCGTGACCGTTCATCGCTTCGTCGACGGAGTTGTCTAAGATTTCCCAGACGAGGTGGTGGAGGCCTGCCGAGCCCACTCCGCCGATGTACATTCCGGGACGTTTGCGGACGGGTTCCAGACCTTCGAGCGCGACGATGTCTTCAGCGTTATACGAGTTGGATACTGAGGCCATGGTTTTGGTGCAATCCGTTGTTGTGAAAGCTGTTGGCGTAATGTAAAACAATTGTCCCCAATTGTTTTGCTTCATGCGAGGGTTAAAAGTGTAGAACAATTGTCCTCAATTGTTTTGTTTCATGCGAGGGTTAAAAGTGTAGAACAATTGTCCCCAATTGTTTTGTTTCATGCGAGGGTTAAGGCTGGTTACAAAACAGTTGAGGACAACTGTTCTACACTCAAACAGTTGAGGACAACTGTTCTACATTTATTCGCTGGCTTAGCCTTCCGGCAGAGGTTCTGGAGCAGGCGGCGGTTGTAGGACGATGCTGGAGATCTTGCCATTCTTCTGAATTTCCGTACCGCGACCGCCACGAGCCGTAACGCGATATTTGGCGGTCGAAATCGTCTTTTGAGCACCGCGATTGGTCTCCACCACTAGCAGATCCCGATCACCCGTCGATGCTTTAAATCCAACCAAGCGATCGGTTTTGGCGAGTTTGATGAGCGTCACACCTTTGCCGGCTCCTGACAAGTAGTTGACTTCTTCGATGGGACATACCATGGCGCGGCAATCGGCGGAAACGGCTAAGAGTTTCTCGCTGCCATGGACCGCTTCAACTCCAATAACCTCGGCTCCGGGGGCAACACGCGCAAATCGTCGTCCGGCCCGTGTCGAAGGTTCGACAAATTGCTGGAGTCCAAATCGAAGTGCAAAGCCATTGCTGGTTGCAGCGAAGCCGTGAACTTCAGGGCAATAGTCAGGGTGCTTGGGATCTTCGGCAATATTCCCACAAACGCGGGGATCGAGCGACAATGCAGCGACGATGCGTTCGCCATCTTTCATCTTAAATAGCTTTTGTATCGGCTCTCCATATCCGGTCGACGGGGGAACGTCGATGAAGCGCGCCGTATAGCAGACTCCAAAAGAGGAGAAGAGGGCCATGGTGGAACGAGTCGAACCGGCCACGCAGGCCAACACCTGGTCGCCTTCGCGCAGTCGACTCTTGGCCGGATCGGCAATTTGTCGTTGTCGTTTGACCCAGCCATCGGTAGATAACAAGACGTGGCAATCTTCGGCTACGATGAAGTCTTCCGCCGAAAACTCCTGCTCTTCCTCGACGGTGATAATGGCCGTGCGTCGTGCTCCCGATTTGGTCTTTGAATAGCCTTCGATCAACGCCTCAATTTCTTCGCGGACAATCGACCAACGACCAGAAGCGTTCGTATCGTCGGTGCTCTCTTTGAGTAGTTTTTCGATCGCTTTGGCACGCTTGGCTTTGTCCTTAAGCTCTTCCTGAATCAAGTTGATTTCGAGACGCGCCAAACGATAGAGTTTGAGTTCGAGAATGGCATCCGTCTGCTCAGCGTCCAAGCCCCCCTTGCCCTTGTCCGCTGGAAATCGCTTCATGATTTTTTCAGCCGCATCCGCCTTGCCCTCGGATCGACGAATAATGCGAATGATTTCATCCAACGCGTCGAAGATGAGCACAAAACCGTCGAGGATATGCATGCGCCGCAGCAAGCCGTCAAGCTCATTCTGCAGACGAGCGGTGACGACATCCAGACGAAAGTGAAGAAAATGCCATAACACCTCTTTTAGCCCGAGGCGTTCCGGCCGACCCACATCCGGGTTCTCCGTTGGCACCAGGCACGTCATGTTGACGTTGAAGTTGGTCTGAAGGGGTGTGTTCTTGTAGAGGTAGGCCAGCACCTTGGCCTCGTCGGCATCTTTGCGCAATTGCAGATCGATGCGAATCTCATCGGTTGAAACATCGCGGACATCTTCGATCAACGGCATCTTGCTGCTCATCACAATTTCAGCGATGCGTTCGACCAATACCGATTTGTTGACGGCGTAAGGGATCGACGTGATGTGCATCATCTTGCTGCCAGCTTTGGTCGGGGTGCCCATTTCCGTCGTACCGCGCAGCTTCAGACTTCCTTGACCGGTACGATAGATTTCTCGCAGCTCTTCCTTGGTGTTGACCAACTGTCCGCCGGTGGGGAAGTCGGGACCTTGCACAGCGTCGTTGGCGACGAGCTGATAGTCTTTGATTTCGGGGTCCTTCAGCAGCTTTAACAGCGCGCGACAAACTTCGCCAAGATTGTGGGGGGGAATATTGGTTGCCATGCCGACCGCGATGCCGGTTGCGCCATTGACCAACATGTTCGGAATTCGAGCTGGGAGTACGACCGGTTCTTGCCGCGTTCCATCGTAATTCGGCTTGTAGGGGACAATTTGAGTACCCAGGTCGCGGAGCAACTCCATGGCAATAGGAGTCAATCGGCACTCGGTGTATCGCATGGCGGCTGCGTTGTCGCCGTCGATCGAACCAAAATTTCCAATGCCGTCGACCAGCGTCTCGCGCAGCGCCCAGGGTTGTGCTTGACGGACCAGGGCGTCGTACACCGATGATTCGCCGTGCGGGTGGAAGTTACCAGTGACGTTACCACAAACAAACGCGCACTTGCGGGGTTTTGCGTCAGCGCGTATGCCAAGCTGGTCCATGGCATACAAAATTCGACGTTGAACGGGTTTGAGGCCATCGCGCACATCGGGCAAGGCGCGACTGGTGATCACGGACAACGAATAATTGAGATAGCGTTCCTGAGCCGCAATGTGCAAGGCGACGGTATCGATTTGTTGCGTTTCCTCGGCATCATCAAATAGATCGACACTTTTCGAGGTTTTGCCCCCGTTCCTTCCTGGGTTGTCAGAACTCCTTCGCTTGGCCATTCAGGCGGTGCTCCCGTGCGTTTGCTGGATGAAAAATGTGTTGGCTAGGTTAAACTTTGACGACAAAGACGAATTCTGCGAGTTTCGCTGGATCCTCGCTTGCGTGGAATAGCTTTCCCATAATCTCCAAATGCGTCAAGGCCGGGGGACTGCGTCGAGTTTTTTGTTGCGTCTTGTCAGCGATTTCGTGTAGCCACCGCTGCCAAGCGGTGGATTATGTTTCCAGCGAGTCCACCGTCTGGCGACGGTGGCCCCAATGCACTTATTGACAGTTGCATCACAAAATATTCGGCTCAGGACAGTTGTAGAGCGCTGCTGGAAGAACTTGAAATATCGACCACCAGAAGGCCGATCGTAACCGACAAGCCATATATTATTTGGCCCACGTTGGGCTGAGGATTTTGTAAAGGCTGAGGGATGTTAGGCGAGTTGCGCTGATCCGCCGCAGGGCGTGGGTGCAAATGACCGGACGCCAACGCGTTCCGATCAGTTGGATTGACAGCCCGCAACCCGATTTCAGCACAGAAAAATTTAGATGACCCAGGGAAGGGAAGTTACCAAAAATGCAACTCGTAACCAAGTTATTGCCAATCGTCGTTGTGGCGGTCGCGTTTAGCTTCGGCAGCAACGCCAAAGCTCAAGAATACGCGGGACCATTGTTCGCCAATCAATACACGCAAGGCTACGCCAATCAAGCAACGGCCCAAATGTATTTGGCTCCTGTGCCTGTACCTGCTTGGGTTGGACATACCTATTACACGTACCAACCGCTCAATCCGCACGAAATGATGTATCGGCACAACGAGCGTTTTCACAGCTATTATGATAATGGTCGAGGTCTAAATCGTACGGGCGTGCACTACTACGCACCGCCTGTTCGAACCACAGTTCACGGCATCTTCAAGTCGCTGTCGCTACCACGTCCTAACTAGAACAGGAATGATCGCATGAAAAATTTAGTACTTCTCGGTGCTCTGTGTGTGGTTGCATTGGCAGCCCCATCGACGGCGATGGCTGATCGCCCAATCGAAAGACTGTTCAACCTCTCACCGGCAACCCGAGGCAATGCGTGGGCACAAGGTTATGCCGCTAACCAGCCATGGCATGGTCAGTACTACTATTTGCAATACGGTCAACCAACGGCCTTGGTCGTGCCTCCCAACGTCACGATGCAGCAAAATTATTCATGGGGCGTTTCCCAGAATACGATGACACCGGTCTACCATCAGTATGGATTTGGCGGACAACCGTCAGTCGGTGGTGCGTTCTATGCAACTCCTCGCTGGCCAAGCAACACCAATCAATTTGGCGTCTACCCCGTACGTGCGCCTTGGTAATCCGATAGTTTTAGGGTAGCGGAACTCGTCAAGAGTTTCGGAATAGTCATCAATCACCGAAAGTCTTGACGAGTTCCGCTACTGCAAACCTACCCTCCCCGTTGGAACTCGAGCGTTTTGGCTTGAATTTCTGCGGGGAGGGTCGGCCGATTAAGTAAGTGTCAGAATCGGACCAATTACTTCTTGGGCTGATGGAGTTCACATGTGCCAGCTTCATCGCAGGACTTGCCGGCAATTCGGTAACGTCTTTCGGCCACTTTGCGGTAGATCCATCGCCAAAATGGCATCAAACCGGGAATGTGCAGCAACGGCATCAGCCACCACAACTTAGGGAGTTTGCGGCTCAGATAGCGTCCAGCATCCGCGCCGCCAAACTGCTTTCCATCTGGTGTGACGACCCACATTTGATCCACCAGTTGTTGAAAACTCAACTCGGGACAAAGTTCTGCGACGCGATCGTCGTGCAGGCTCAAATAGGCTAAACGTCCAGAATCCAATCGCCGCAATCGCTCTACTTGTGCGCGACAGAAGTTACAGTGACCATCCCAAATAACGATGTCATCTGCTGGTGATTCCTGCGGATCAGGTAAATGGAGCGTTTTGCTGGACACAATCAGAGTTATTTCCTTCCAAACAAGCGACTCATGCCAATCTTCATGATATCCGCAAAGTCGAAATCTCCATCACCGTCTTGGTCGAGCAGACCGGCAAGCAGTCCTCCGCTCGCTTGATTTTCCATCGATTTCTTCTCTGAGCGGAGCATACCGGTAAGTCCACCGAGGTCCAATCCACCTGATTTCTTTGCAATCGCACCCATCACGATTGGGGCTAGCATCGCAAGCAAACTGGTAATTTGAGTGCCGTTCAAGCCCGATGCTTTGCCGATCCCCTGCTCCACTTTGCCTTGTCGTCCACCCAACAAACTGCCGAGTAATTCACCGGAGCCACCAAACGCATGTGCCCCCACCGGCTGCCCCTCGCTGCCGAACAGACTGCCCAGTTGGTCGAGAATCCCACCATCAGCTCCTTGAAGCTGCTGGTGCAGTTCGTGCGCCGAGCTTTCGCTGTCACCTTTGCGTGTCACCGCGCCAAGCAGCGTGGGAAGGGCCATTCCAATGGCGTTTTCTGTTTGTTCGCGCGAAGCACCAAGGCGGCTGGCAATTTGATCCACCTGCTCCGAGCCGAGGTGCTGCTGAATGAGGTCCATTAAGGCGGACATAGACGATTCTCCAAAACATGGGCGAAAAATAGGGGTGACTCGGGCGACCATTGACTAGCCATTGTAGTGCAAGCGGCGAATGACTGGCAGCTACCTCGCAGCTACCTGTTTTGTGTGGGGCGCAGTATGAGCAATTTGCCTTTCATTACCTGCTTGTCCACTTTCACAGTTGAATCTGTTATATTTTGTGGCGCCTAATGCATGCACAGAGACCGCCTTTGGAAAGGGCGGCGATTCGGCAAGACACAAAAACCGTTAATCAATTGATGTAGAGGAAATTTCGTGGACAAAGAAACTCGAACCTGGGCAATGCTGCTTCATTTCTCCTTGCTGGCGGGCTTTGTCGTTCCATTTGCGGGACTCATCGCCCCGATTGTGATTTGGCAACTGAAGAAAGAGCAGATGCCGGAAATCGACGCACATGGCAAAATGGTGCTGAACTTCATCATCTCGATGCTCATTTATTCAGCGGTTTGTTTCCTGCTAGCGTTCGTTTTGATTGGAATCGTCTTGGGGGTGGGAGTGTTCATCATGGGAATTGTATTTCCCATAGTTGGAGGGATAAAAGCCAATTCGGGTGAACTCTGGAATTACCCGCTGACGCTCAAGTTGATCAGTTAAACGAGGACGGTTCCAGTGCGTGGTGTTAACCACATGTCTGGGCGGGAAGGTGTTGGTCGAAAAGTAAAGACAGAGACCTTGTGCCAGTTATTTGGGGAAGTCGCGACTATTCAAAGAAATTCAGCGGGAAACTTCCTTGAGTCAATGTGGAAATACGGCTATTCTTCTTCCGGGCGCTGCGGGACAACCGTTCCAAATCCCAAAACTACCTATCCGCAACTAACGCGGATTTTCTAGCTTGCTATTGGTGCAAGCGTTCGGAAGGAGAAAACTGTATGTCGGAAAGCTTGTACCTGGAAGATCTAGAACCAGGCTCTTCTTGGACAAGTCCAGCAAGGACGCTAACCGAAACCGACATCGTATCCTTTGCTGGCATGACAGGCGATTACGATCCACTGCATGTTGATCACGAGTTTGCCGCTTCGACACCGTATGGCAAACCGATCGCTCATGGACTCCTTGGACTATCCCTCATGGCAGGTCTGAGCAGTACGAGTCCCCGCGTGCGAACGCTAGCTTTGGTGCGAATCGATGGCTGGGTGTTCCATCGTCCCGTTTATGTGGGGGACACAGTGCACGTGGTCACCGTCGTTGAGTCGGTGACGCCACATGGACGACGCAGCGGAGAAGTGGTCTGGGTACGTAAATTGGTCAATCAGCGCGGCGAATGCGTTCAGTCGGGCAAGATCGTCACATTGGTTTCGAGCCACGCATTTTTACCCCGCTCTCGCCCAGTTGCGGCGGGCATGAAGTTGAGCGAGTACAAATCAACGGGGATCAAAGTCGACGCGGTCAGCGAGCAATAGCCTTTGCTTGATGCTGGCAAGCAGTCAGAGTGTTTCGAAGCAACATGGCGATCGTTAAGGGACCGATACCACCCGGTACCGGAGTGATGGCAGCGGCAACTTCACTGACCGAGCTGTAGTCGACATCGCCAACTAATTTGTCATCAACACGATTGATTCCCACGTCGATCACGACTGCACCCATTTTCACCATGTCGGCAGTGATCAACTTGGGTTTTCCTACCGCGGCGATCAGAACGTCCGCAGCGCGAGTCAGCGAGGCCAGGTCATGGCTTTGCGAATGGCAGATGGTGACCGTTGCGTTTGCGTATTTTGGGCCGAAGCCGATATCGCGTTGAACGAGCATGTTGGCCATCGGTTTGCCGACGATATCGCTTCTTCCCACTACAACGACATGTTTTCCAGCAAGTTCATGACCGTATTTCGCCAGGATTTGCATGACCCCGTGAGGCGTGCAGGGCAAGAATCGAGGACGGCCCTGGACTAACAGTCCTACGTTTTCAGGTGCAAACGCGTCCACGTCTTTTAGTGGCGATACGGCATCCAAGACGAGTTGAGTATCGATGGAAGCGGGGAGCGGCAGTTGCACAAGAATGCCATTGATCGCCGGATCAGCGTTCAATTCGGCGAGCAGTTCGAGCAATTCCTGCGTGGTTGTGTCGGCCGACTTTCGAATCAGCCGACTCGCCATGCCCGCCCGTTGGCAGGCACTTTCCTTATTGCGAACGTAAACTTGACTTGCAGGATCATCCCCCACCAGCACCGCTGCCAAAGTGGGCACAGCGCCTCCCGACGCCATCCATTGGGTGACTTCCAGCGCTAGTGCCGAGCGAAGTGCATCGGCGGTCGCTTTTCCATCAAGAATTTGAGCTGTCATGCGGTAGGTACTTTATGTAACCGTTCACGGCAATGTAGAACAATTGTCCCCAATTGTTTTTTTCTGAATGTAGAACAATTGTCTTCACTTTTGACTTCAATTGTTTTGTTCAGTGCACAGAACAATTGGGGACAATTGTGACACTTCTCGCTCATCGCCGGTGTCGATTGCAACAAACTCGTTCTCGAAGTATCTACTCAGTGAAACGGTACTCGTACTCGATCGGTGCGACCTTCGAGTCGAGCACGAGCACGAGTTGGCTATTCGCCGATAACTATGGGTAGAAAAAAACAGGGGATGCCTCGAGACTGGTGTTTTTCCCGAAGGAACCAGGAAGTAGGAGGTCATCCCCATGGTTAGCAGAAGAGCATACAAACGGG
>JBGSUV010000041.1:0-4734 GCA_041753315.1 Pirellulaceae bacterium
GCATGCCAAGTTGCGTTACTATCGGAAGCACTACCGCTCACCCAAAAAACCGCCGCCGAAACGAAAGTTTAATGGGTCGAGGCACGCGGCAACTCAGAAAATTCTCGAGCAAAGGAAATGACAGCTTTACAGGGTTTATTGGGGACAATTGTTCTACATTCTACATTTAGCCTATCGAGGCTTTTCCAGCGGGCAATAGCGCGGCGAACTGACGCTCGCTGAGCAAGCGAATTCCGGCGGCCTGGGAAGTTCCCGCTGCGACTGGCGCAGCGGCTAACGCAGTACATACCAATTGGCTGGCTTCGTCAAGCGTCGTTCCACAAGCGACAACGTAGTCGGTCTGCGAGTTGATGGTTGGTTGCGCGATTGCACCCAGTCTCGTGATCAGCTCAATGGTGGCTGGCATATCGAGTCCCCGCATGGGGCCCAGCATTACGATGCGTTTTCTAGACAGTGGGAGTTCATTGGCCGCTGCGGCGACAACGGCGGACGGATCGATTCCGCCCACCGGCCTGCGCGGTTGCTTTACCGGAAAACCCCAGCGGTCGGAATTTGTTCTTCCCGATGGCGTGGATGAGCGGCCGCGTCGTCCCAACATTCTTGGACCGACGATCTGACTGTGTCGAAAGTGGCCTCGACTGATGCGCAATACTGTTTCAAGTTCCGTGAGTTGTGACTGCGTGTTGGTTCGTTCAACGGCCAATGCGATGCTGGCACAACAGCGAGCATCTTCAAGTGCATCGTGATGTTTGAAGTCGATTCCCAGCCATTGCCCCAGCGGCTTGAGGCCATAAGCTGATTTGCCTGGCCAAGTTGCTTTTGCCAATACTCGCGTACAGGAAAATTCGAGATTGGGACAAGCGATGTCGTATGCGGCCAAACTATGGACTAAGACTCCGATGTCGAATCGAGCGTTATGTGCAACAATCACCTGGCCATCAATCAGCGATTGTAACTCGGTCCAGACTCCTTCCATCGTCAACGCTTCTACTACATTTTCGGGTCGAATGCCGTGGATGCTAATGTTGATCGGTGAAAAGTACATGCGTGGCGGGCGGATTAACCAGCAGTGCTCTTCAACGATTTCCGAGTTGCGTATGACGACAGCCGCAAGCTGACAGGCGCTGCTAGGTTGACGGTTTGCTGTCTCGAAATCGATGGCCACAAAATCCATGGACCCCTCCCTGTTCTTTCGATCACTTGTACGGCAAGTGTGGTGGCATGATGCTCTGCTGTACTACAACTTCGTGTCGACTTTGGATGTCTCTTTTTTTGCAAGCGTACTGCGCGCTCGCCATGTGCGCATTTTCCAGAGGGCAGAAGCGGACAAGCCGACCATAAAACCGGTCAGTAGCGTCAGCATCAACAGTGCCGCATGTGGCATCTCGACGGTGAAAAACAGGATGTCTACTTTGGTTTGTGCTAAGTTCTGGAAGACCACGATGATTGCCAAGACCACCACGACCAACAGAGCAAACCACTTCAAGCGACTAGCTATTCGACTCATCAAACTAGACTTTCCGTACGAGCATCATCAACACTATCGAGTTCAACGCAGTGGAGCCAATCCATGCAAGCGACGTAGCACGCCAATTTGACCTGCGTGCAAGGCTTCATGGAGGGGTGCAAATAGCAATGCGCCAAGTTTGTTGGGATAGGCGGCATAGGGCATATCGATGGGTTCCCGAAGCGACTCGGCAGGTAGGTTGCTTACCTCATCTAACGCCTGTTGATGGATCTGCACCAGCTTCTCAAGCAATTCGGCAACTGTCGGCATCCCTTCGGCACTAGCAGCTGGAGTGCTGCCACGACCAAACTGCTTCCGTAGCCAACCGGGCATCAATTCGAGATCGCCTGGAGAGCGCCCACGTTGCCTGAAAAGCATTAGTCCATATTGTGAAACCGCCAGATGGCCTACTTGCCAAGCCACATGTGTCTGAGCGCCTGCCGGCTGCAAGTACCACAACTCACCAGGAATGGATTCGATCAACTGCATCGAATATTGCCGCATCCAAGACATTTGGGCAACAACTTGGTCCCGACCGCGAGCCAGGTCTTCGTCGGTCAATTGCTCTGCACTCAGGCTACTGAACGCTTCCATCAAATTTTCCCAGTTAAATCTTCAATCAACTTGCAGTGGACGAGGCCACTAGTCCCTCATGATCTCCGGGCCCAGCGCTTCACAACAGAAGACTCCTTTATAACGACTACAACCGAGCCCAACCAGCGTCCTGCGTCGACAACCTTGATCAGGTTAGGTTCAAATAAAATCTGTTTGCAAAGGTGCGGGAGATATCTTGACTGAAAGTCGATTTGCTAAGAGGATGCTCCGATGGAAACAACAACTGCAAGCATCTACGACTTTCCCAACTATTACGATCTGGTTTTTGGCAGTGACACAGCCGCCGAGTTGCGTTTTCTTGCGCGCTGCTTCGAGCGGTTCGTAGAGCGCAAAGTGAAGCGCGTTTTTGAACCTGCGTGTGGAACGGGGCGATTGATTTATCGCCTAGGAAAGCAGGGCTTTGAGGTCGGCGGAATTGATCTGAACGAAAAAGCTGTCGTATTTTGCAATGACCGATTGGAGAAATACGCTATCAAGGGGCGGGCACAAGTTGGAGACATGTCCAACTTCGAAGTTACCAAACCGTTTGACGCTTGTTTCAATACGATCAACAGCTTTCGTCATTTGCAAAGTGAGAAGGCAGCGGTTGGCCATTTGTCCTCTGTCGCACAAGCGACACGCGTTGGCGGAATCTATGCGCTGGGTCTTCATCTTACTCCGACAGAGGGTGAACCGACTGACACCGAGTCATTTTCGGCGCGGCGCGGCCAACTGTCCATCAACACCGACATGTGGCCCATCGAAAAATTGCCGCGTAAACGTCTTGAGCGATTTGGCATCAGCTTTGATGTTTATACTCCGTCAAGTTCGATGAGAATCGAAGACGTTTTGGAGTTGCGATCGTATACCGCCAAGCAGTTCGAGAAACTGATCGCGGCTGTTCCGAGCTGGGAATTGGTCGAACTGTTTGACTTTCGCTACGACATTCGCAAGCCAATTAAACTCGAAGCCACCACGGAAGACGTTGTGGCGATTTTAAAACGCAAATAGCTCTGGGCGGACGGTAGCTTGCAAAGCGGTTGAGTAGGCGGGGGACGGCGAGCGCCCGCTTTAACTCTTTTTGGACCGGGTGGTAAGCCAGATTCCGAAAGCCGCAAATCCCCCAAGCAAGCAGATGGTCCCGCTAACCATGGCTGACCGTTCTCGGTCCTGTGCAAATTTCTCGTAACGATAGAACCAGGGTCGATCTTTTCCCGCCAAGCGTAGTTTTTGGTAGTCGTTCCAGGCATAACTAAGTTCTTCGGGGGAGGATTGATCGAACAGCTCTTCACCGGCGACGATTTCATCTTCGATGGTGTACGAGGTGTCGACACTGTAGCGGTGATACAAGAACCGAGCGGTGGCGAATCCGGCGATGATAAAGACAGCGCTAGCCACTGCGATTGCGGGGCCTCGCCAGCCACTCCAGGCCGATGCGGCTTGGTCCTGCCTCGAGTCAGAGCCATCGCCGGCTGGATTGGCACTTGTCGCGACTGGTAACTCGGCAAATCCCCGCAATGTGGGAACCCGTAGCGTTTTGCCGCAAGCACAAGCGATTTCTTGGCCGGCTTGTTTGCGAGTGACTGCAATCTCTCGCCCACACTCACAAGTTAACAAATGGTTCATCTGAATTTCGATCTAGAAGTTAGGTTGATGCAGTTATTGTCAGTTTCTGACTGGACCAGCCAAGCTGCCCAGTTAAAATTAGGTTAACAAACAGCGACGGCGACGTCCTGCTTGCGGCCCACTGCATGAAAGGAAACATGTGGCTTGGTCGATGGCTGGCAATATCATAGCAAAACCATGCTTTTGGGTGGTGGCTCTGCTTTGCCGGTGGAACACGGGGAGAATTTGGGACTACTGGGATGATCCGGTGCGTGAGGGGTTGATGGGAGAAGTAATGTGGTCAAGCCGCAATTCTCTGAACGGGGGAGCAGATTATTTTTAGCTCGCCGAGTCAACCTCCTCCAATAAAATTCTAAATGTTTTGCTCGAAGTTTTTAAGTCGAATTGGGTAGCTTGTGCGCGTAGCATTAAGTGTCGGTTCGATTGACAAACGCGTTCCAATCAGACAATCCTGTTGTATGACCATCGACATGGACTAGTTTGCATCGTTATTTCAACTGCTGTTCTTGCACCTACGAGTTGCATGATCATTGTGAGTTGCAAAGGCGAAGCAGGCAAGTCAGCGGGTATTACGTCAGAAAATAGTTTTCGGATCGCGCTGATTGTTGGGAGAAGTCCTGTTAACGGACCGCCGACCTGCGGATTGAGCTGCCTGATGGAGGAGATTGGTAAATTCCTTGCGCGATTCCATTGGAATATGGGTTAGCGAGTGGTTGGTTAATCGTAACCGCTGGAGTTGCCGGTCAACATTGCCTAAACGCAACCTTTTACAATTTGTTGCTTGTTTGCGGACGACCCTAACGCAGGTGGTAGACTTCGAAGTGATTCGTACTTTTTGGCCGGATCCACTTGCTCAATCCGTAATAAAAGCAACTTGGTCATTCTGGCAACATTAGGAGTAACGCCTTGTTCGACGTACTGCTGGACGAATTCGATGACGACACCCCACGTGGTGGCGAAGACGATCTTGAGAGCTTTCAGAAACTTCCGCTCGAAGAAGACGATGC
>JBGSUV010000042.1:0-42095 GCA_041753315.1 Pirellulaceae bacterium
GCAAGTGGGTAGCTACCGTCGCCAGACGGTGGACGCGATAGCTAACGTTTTCACCGCTTGGCAGCGGGTGGCTACGAAAACTCCAGGACGCCTTGGCAAGTGGGTAGCTACCGTCGCCAGACGGTGGACGCGATAGTTAAAGTTTTCCACCGCTTGGCAGCGGGTGGCTACGAAAACTTCAGGACGCCAAATTGCCCAGGCTATCAATTGGCGCTGTCCAACTAGAGTGACCAGAAATGTACCTCTACTCTAGCAGAGAGTGACCAATCATCGACGAAGCGAGTAGAATAGGACTTCCCGAATGGCGACCTGCGGGTCGTCAAACGCTTGTTCACGCTGCGCTACTCTCGCCATTAGCGAATCCCAACAACCGATGCATTCCAAACCGACGACAAAAAGCGAAGCGGGCGTTGCAGACGAGTTTCGTGCTGATGCTGAGATTAGTGATTCCACGGTGGCTGAGTTGCCAGTTGAAGGGAAGCTGGCCGGCATCGACTTTGGAACGGTACGCATCGGTTTGGCGACCAGTGACCAGACGCAGCAGTGGGTCACACCTTACGATACGTACGTTCGCCGTTCGGAAAAATTGGATACGCAATATCTGCTTGAGTTTGCCAAGACCGAGCGGATTGTCGGTTGGGTGATTGGTCTGCCGATTCACTGTGACGGCAATGAGAGCCAGAAGTCTGCGGAAGTCCGCACCTTTGCGGATTGGCTCGGGGCACTTAGCGGCTTGCCGTATGCGCTGTTTGACGAACGCTTTTCGACTGCCGAGGCTCGACGACTGCTGCGCGACAGCGGTTTAAGCCCCAAAAAGAAGAAGCAGAACGTCGACCGGCTTGCGGCACATTTGATTCTCAGTCATTTTGTGGAGGCGAGGAAGAACCTAGATAGTGTGCCAAAATCGCTCGAGTGAACCACCTGAAAGTGGTGTTTGTGGCGTCGAGTCGACAGAAACCTGCAGAGAACCGCAATAATAGCCTTGTTTCTGGTGCTCGTTGGGAACTATCAAATGTTGTATGTCATCCCACTATTAAAGATTGTTTATGCCCATAGGATCGACAGATTGGGTGCCTGGTGTTCGGGTAGGCTCAGAATCGATTCGAAAACGCGATTTGCAAGTTACTAGCCGATGGGTTCGCTGTGGCGGCGGCGAGCTGGTTACTTGGAGTACAAGCCATGCCATTTGATGGCGGACAACTTGACGAACTTCTCAACGGTTATCTGGACGGAGAACTGCCGGACGCCGACGTTGTGCAAGTCAAGAAGCTTCTAGAGGAGGCTCCGGAAGTCCAAGATCGACTTCGATCGCTTGAGGCGATGCGCTCGGACCTCAAATTGTTTGCCGAGCATCGTCGCTCGGCGGCTCCTGGTCTGCCAAAAGATTTCACGGCCCGCGTCGTCGCTGCAGCCCAAGCGGCAAGGTTGGGGCAAGTTGGGCAAGCAGACGTCATCAGAAGTGCTGCACCCATCGCGACTCGGCGCGGGCGTTCCTGGTCGACTACTCGGCGTATTGCCTTGGCAGGTTTGGCCATAGCTGCTTCCCTGGCAGTGATCATCAATTTGCCTTACATGCAAAGCAGCAACAACCAGATTGTCCTGAAGCATGATTCGATAGCCATGGACGAGAATCCGCTCGAAGCCGACCAAAATGGCGTTGAGAGCAGCACGCCAAATCCTTTTGGTGCAGGAGCGATCGAAGCTGAGTCGACCATTGCTCGGTCCGAAAACGCTGGCGATGTTGGCAATGAAATTGGTCTCAATGAAGCTGATCGCAACAACGTCGACGAGTCGGGTCAGTTCATAAACCAGTGGCGCGATGAATGGCGTCGGCAACTGACATTTGTCATGGTGGTCGACATGTCGTTGACGGCAGAGGCGGCGAGCAACAACTACGTTTCCAATGTACTGGCGGCGCATTCGATTCCCAAAGCCGACCCGGTTTTGGCGGATGATAAATTACGTGATGTGCTGGAAGGTTCGCGGATGTTGGGGCAAGCTGACAAAGCGGACGCCAAGGATGCTTTCATTTACTTTGTCCATGCTGACACGGAAGACGTTGACAAGTTGGTTCAGATGTTTATTGACGATTTTGCGAACGTTCCTGAGCTGCGGACGGACATGGCTTACGATGCTCCGGTGAACCAGTTGATGAAGCAAATTGTCGAGAGCTCAGAGGGACGTTTTTCGATGAATCAGTCTTTTGCAGCTCAAGTCTCCGACGAAGACTCCGCTCGCCCATCGCCGTTTGAAGGCATTAGTCCTCAAGGTAAGCTGGTTTCCAGCTCTGGGCGTGGACGTCAATCGTCATCTGGAATGGGCCTGGGAAATACCGGTGCTGATAGTAAAAGCACCGTTCTGCTGCTAATTCGCGTTCCCACTAAGTAGTTCACAGCAATGTAGAACAATTGTCCCAATTGTCTTGGTCGCCGACATAAGTCAACCAGCGCAAGGAACGAAACAATTGGGGACAATTGTTCTACATTGGAACGAAACAATTGAGGACAATTGTTCTACATTGGAACGAAACAATTGAGGACAATTGTTCTACATTAAAGTCCTCTGCAATGATCGCATAAATCCTATAATCGTTAAATTCAGCTTAATCTTCGCGGATTAGCGAGCCGATTGAATGTATAGCGTTGAGGCCCACGGTGACTTGGTCGTCGTGGGCAACGCTTTACTTTTGTCACCAACCAAGCCAATGACCAATCGGCGGAGAACGAATGCCCACGCCTAAGCTTCGCATTTTCAATGATGATTCCTCATCGTCTGAGTTCCGCGCGTGCTCGGTGACTCAGGTTCCGGTTGCTTTGGGCGATGTCCTTCCGCTCCTCTTACATGCAATGCAAACGGATCGAGTTTGGTTGAACGACTTTGCGGACGAAACGATCGAGATATCGCAAGATTTGTACGAGATATTGCTAGCATATAAGCAGATCGCCGACAGCACCTACCGCATCGCCTCCTGAGCGAATCAGATGCGCTGATGCGCGACTTGTCTCTTCGGCTGCGACGATTTGGGCACCGACGGTCGCAGCTGCGGATAAGAATCTTGGTTATAAATTTGGGTTAAACATGAAAACCCGCAGCGCGAAACGACCAGGTGCGGACACCACAATCAGTCGTTGAATGAGTGATTCTGCGCGTCGCATGCGACGAACCGTAACGGCTTGGGGCTGGCTCGCTCTCTTATTTCTCCCCCCATTTATAACCAAATCCCTGAGCAGCCTTTGCTCTTCTCGCCGGGCGATTTGTTGATACTTGGCTCCACCTTCCAGTCAGAGCTTTTTCTAGCACATGGTGGCCACTGTAAATACTGGCGAATACGAAGCTCTGCCAAGTTCGTTCTGCATGTTCGTTCTTCTTTAGCTCAAGACAGAAATTTCTAGGGATTTTTGGTTTCTGGTGGAGCGCGCACCCAAGCAACTACGCATTGCTTAACGCCCAACAGCACTCACGAAGTCGCAAGACTCTTTCCGCGTGGGTTTACTCGGACTTGTGTTCCACCACACCAAATCGTCTTTTTGCTCTTCAGGTGATTACTCATGACACGCCGCGAATCCCCCCCAATACGCAAGACCTCCACCGGTCAGTCCCGATTCCGATCAGCCGTTCGACTCGAAACCCTCGAACGGCGCAATCTGCTTGCCGTTACTTCCCAGTTGCTTGCAGATGGTCTGTTGGACATCCGCTTTGATGCATCGAAAGATACAGCAGAAGTGAGCGTGGACGGTGGTCGAATCAACGTGACCGCTGAGGGCAATACGAACTCGTTTGATTTAAATTCAATTCGAGCCATTTCTGCCAGCAGCGTATCGGGCGAGGCGCAGTCGATTCAATTTGGTGGCGATTTGAGCTTGCGCGAATCCTTGCGAGTGGAGGGGATCGCTACGATACTGCTTGCGTCGGGTAACTACCAAATCGGCTCAGCAACGATTGTCGCACCTGGGACCATTACGATCCAGGACTTTACGTTGTCCGCAGAAGGCGAGGTGCGGATAGAAGCCAGCCAAACGCTCGACGAGACTGAAGCCGGACTGCTTGGATTTTTGGGAGTTGTGGTGGAAGCGAACAGTTCCATCCTACTCAACAGTTCATCGATCTTTGGGACCCAGATCGATGTGGTGGCGCGAGTGGGAATCGATGCCAACGCTGATGGCGATGACGACGAAGATACAGGACGCGACTTTGCTCGGGTCAAGGCAATCGGTGAAGCGACGATTGTGATCTCGGGCGATAGCACTCTGCAGGCGCGCGGTCCACTGGCAATATTGGCCGAGTCATTGCAGACGATTGATGCCACGGCGATCGCTCACCCGACGGGCAATGATGCTTCGCGCGAAGCGGCCTTGGCACTGGCCAATGTGACTAGCACTGCAACGATCGAAATCAAGGATCAAACCGCCATTACTGCTGGTGAAGAGGCGGACATCCAGGCACGCAACATCGTCACCGTCGTCACCGCTGCTGACGGTGCCTTGGCCGGCGGTGGCGGCAAAGGCGCGACAGTATCCTCGACGGAGTTCTTCGGTTTGACCGCCGTGCTGATTACCGACACGGTTTCCATCACGGCAGCCAATATCAATACTGAAGCCGAAGCCGAAGCGAATATTACGACAACAGCCAAAAGCACGGTGGGAGGGGCAACAGAGAACAGCCAGTCAACGCAACAACAATTGCAGAATAGCGGAGCACAAACTTCGTCAGGAGGACTCGGCTTGGCGGGTGCCTTTGCGAACACCAAATCAGAACGAATTACGGAAGTCATCGTTTCCGGAACAGTCTCACTACGAGCCAACGACAACATCGACCTCGCCTCATCCATGGCTGGTACAACCATCACCACAGCTGACGGAAAATCGACTAACAACGCTGGAAACGAAGGCGATGGCGTGGGTGTCGCCGTTGCCATTGACCGCGCAACTCACCAGAACCGCGCGGTGCTCGATGGTACCCTGTCCGTCACTGCGACGCAGCTCAATGTAAACGCCGTCAGTTCAAATGACTCACACACGACCACCGCCAACTCGGGTGCGGGTGCAGCAGAGGTGGGTGTCGCAGGAGGCTTCGCGCGCACGGTTCTGGAAACTGTCACGGAGTCCATTCTGGCTGACGGGGCCACTTTAGTGGCTGACGGAACCAATGTTGCCTTCCGTTCAGAGAGCAAGCCATCGATTGAATCGCAAGCGGTTCCAGCCGGTAATACTCAAGGTGAAACGCGCGGTATCGGAGCTTCAGTCGCCATGACACGTCTGGACAATCAAACGGTTGCGCGTGTCGGCGAGCAATCGCAAGTCACCGCCGCAAACGCGCTAACATTGCAGTCGACCGTTGAGGAAACCGTCGCGACCAATGCCGTTACGGGTGTCGAAGGCGGCTCGGCCAATTCCGCTGGAGTGGCCACAGCGGTCATCGAGTCGAATGCCATTGCCGAATTGGGCAACGGTGCGCTGATGAACTTGGAAGGTAACTTATTGATCGATGCCAAACACATTGGCAACGTGAATACGACAGTGGCTGGTGATGTCGCTGGCGAAACGGCCGCGCGGGGTGGTTCTTTTGCACTGAACGATGTGCAAGTCAATGCCTTGGCGACACTCTCGCGGTCGTTGCAAACGAGCGGTGCGGTCGACGTGAATTCCTCCAGCGGTGGCGCGGTGAACGCCGAGGCCAAGTCGAGTGTGACGGGTTCGCCGGAAACCGAGCAGACAGCCGATCAGCAAGCTCTGGCGGAACAGCAAGCCGCTGGGTCCAACCGACAAGCACCATCTGCCGACGCCCAAGGGAAAGTCTCCGCTGCAGCCGCCTCAGCCATTAACCTGGTCGACGCGCATGCTCGCTCCACCATCGATCGAGAAATTAGCGTCGACGCCCGTCAGACCGTCACGCTGCAATCTTCCAACTCAATGGATGCGATAGCCAAGGCTGACTCTAAAGCGGTCGGCAGCGGAACCACCAACGACAACGGCGACACAACGGGAGGTACCGAACGCGGACGTGGAATTGCCGTGTCCATCAATCGTGCCAATGTCAGCAGTGAAGCACAGATCGGAGAATTGGCGAGCGTGACTGGCCAAAGCGGAATTTCGGTGAGCGCCACTAGCACGACAGATGCCGAGGGCGATACCGAGGATAGTCAGCGACTGTTCGCCGCAGAGGCAGTTTCGGGAGCGGGCGGAAGGAAAACAGGTTTTGCAGGTAGCTTCGCCTTAAATCGAGTAGACAATCACAGCCTTGCTTCGGTCGGACAGAGTGCCACGCTGGACGTTGGGCAAGGAAGTCTCCAGGTTCGCTCAAACAACAGCGCCAGCCAAACCGCCAAGGCAACCCCCAGCGGATCTGCCACAGGTGAAGTGCGTGGTGTGGGAATTTCCTTTGCCCTCAACATAGCCAACAACCTCTCCAGCGCACTACTCGAAAACGAATCGACGGTGTCGTCAGACGAGGATGCAGGCGAGGATACTCGATCGATCGTGACTGCCGAATCAACCCAGACGGTTATCACAGAAGCCAAAGGTGGTTCGGGTTCTGAAACCAACCCAGGTGAAAAAGCGTTGACGCCTGTGTTCGCGATCCAGTCCGTTGACAACACAACAACCGCTGAGATCCGTTCGCAGAGCGTGAATGTAGCGGGTGCATTCCAATTGCTGGCCGATGCAACCGTTACTTCCACAGTGAACGCAGAAGGTTCAGCAGTCGCTGAGAACGCGGCTCGCGGAATTGTAGTTGCGATGGACCTGAGCGATTCCGTTACCGATGCTCAGTCGAACGCAAGTATTGTGGTTGGCGGAGACGTTGCGGTACAAGCGAAGGCGGATGTCACCCAGTCCATTAACGCGAAGGCCAGTGCGAAGGGTGGTGACATCAATCCATCTGCAGGGGGCGCGGATCAAGAGGCGGCCAAAGCCAAACAAGCGGCCGAAAATGCAGGAGCGAAGCGCAAACGCGAAGGAAAATCGATCAAGACTCCGGACGGACCGGTCACTTTTGCCGGCGCACTGGCACTTGGTATTTCCGATACGATCACTACCGCATCGATCGGAGACGATAGCGAGGTTACAGCCGGCGGCAGCCTTTCGGTGCAATCCACAGCCCGCGACCAGTCGACCATCAAAGCCGACGCAACGGCACTCACCGTTGCCGCCGAAGCGCAGGGTAACGACGCAGGACAGAGCGACCCACCAGACAGCGATGCGTCGGGACGCGGTGTTGGTGTAGCGATTGCAGTGCATGACTCGCACGTGACCACTACAGCCGAGATCGGAAGCGGCGCTGCAATCCGCGCTGTGGGAGTCTCCGTTGCATCGGGCACAGGTTCGGAGGCCGCGCATCAGACTACGGTCGAAGCCGTGTCGGGTGCGGGGGGTGGTGAAGTCGGAAACGCTGGCTCGTTCGCCATGAGTATTCTTCGCAACATGGCCGATGCACGCATCCGCGCATCGAAAATCGACGCCGGTGCAGACGACGTGTCGGTCAAGTCCAACAATGATTCTAGCTCGACCGTTTCTGCAACTCCTAGCTCCAATGCATCCGGTTCCAAACGAGGACGCGGCGTGTCGTTCGCACTGAACGTGACCAAAAATACGACCACTGCCGAAGTTGAAGAAAACGCACTTATCAGGCAAAGCGGAACGGTCGACGGCAACGGTGCTCGTAACCTAACGGTCGAAGCCAAATCCAATCACACGGTAACCACTGAGGCCAAAGGTGGTGCCGGGGCGGAAAATGACGCTGGGGAAAAATCGGTCACACCCGTATTCGCCATTGCGAACCCAATCAACAAAACAATGGCACGCGCTGCAGGGTCCAACGTCGGGACCAGTCGCATTGCTGGAAATGCCACGATCACCGCTGAACATACCGGCTCGGCGACAACCAAAGCGGAAGGGGCTGCCATCGCAGAGGATACGGCTGTAGGCTTGGCCCTTGGCTTAGGAATAGCCATCGACGAAGTAACGGCTGAAATCGACGATCGATGGAGTGCAGTTGGCAATGTAGTTATTCGAGCGCAAAATACGGCGACGAGCAGCAGTGAATCGAAGGCCAGTTCCCGTGGCGGCGACACCACCAGTGCTGCAGATGATGCCAAAAAGAAGAAGGATGCTGCGAAGAAAGAAATACGCGATGCCGATGGACAAGTCATCGATGAGGATATTCCCGACGACAAGCTGAAGACTCCCGATGGTTCTATGAGCGTGGCAGGTGCCTTGGCGGTTAACGTTCACCTCGCTACCACGCTCGCGCATCAAGCGAGTGGCAGTCTGCTAAATGCGCAGGGTAGCCTCAGCATCGATGCACAAGCACAAGTCAAGTCGAAGGCCAAGGCAGATGCCAGCGCTGTGACCATCACACCTTCGACAACACCACCGGCCGACGATCCAATTCCTGATCCGTCGCAAACCGGCGTTGGTGTGGCCATCAGCGGCAACTTTGCCAAAGTGCGGACAGTTGCCACGATCGAAGGCAACAGTGAAACGCAAGCTGCGCATTTGAGCGTTAACGCGGGTACGGCCGCGAGCGGTGAGGCCGATCATGAATTCTCAAGTGAAGCGGTTTCGGGTGCAGGTGTGGATAAAGTTGGTCGTGCAGGCTCTCTGGCAGTCAACTTTGTTAACAACGATAGCGATGCATCCATTGGTCCCAATGCGCAGGTCGCTTTACCAGGCTCCGATCTTCCCGAAAACGTTACCGACAACAAGAACTTGAAAGTTGTCGCGCGCAACGAGGTCTCCAATTTGGCGAAAGCTACGTCCTCGGTAACCAACAGTCCAACCAAAGGCGTTGGGCCGGCAATCGTCGCCAATATCGCTGACAACTCAAGTATGGCGCGTATCGACGATGCAGCCAGTTTAACGACTACGGTCAACGATTTAACTGTTGAGGCGATCGGCGACTATCGCATGGTGACGCAGTCTTCGTCCGGTACGACGGCCCAAGCGACCGCGGCTGGTGAAGGTGGAAGAGCGATCAGTCCAGCTTTATCTGCTTCCTTTCACCGTAACACAACGCATGCATATGCCGATAGTACGCAACTGTTTGGGAGTCTAACCGTCGATGGCAATTTACTCGTACAAGCGACTCATACTAGCGCCACCGGTGGCAACAGTGAAGCCACAGTCAATGCGTCAGGCGAGTCGGCTGTCGGTATGCCGGTAGTCGTCAATCTTGCACTGGATGATGCCGAAGCGCGGATCAGTGGTTCGTTCAGCGTGACGGGAGCCGCCGACGTCTTGGCCAACTCCGACATAGCGGTCGTGGGCGATGCGTCGTCCAGCGTTTCGGGAGCCCGCGGCGATGACGAAGAGGCAGCCACCATCAAACAGCGCGCACAAGACTACTTGGACGACCTGCGCGAGGAAGTTAATAACGACCGCTCGAAGATTCTTGATGTGATCGACGAACGGTACGGTGAAGCCAAAACCAAGTTCAAGGAATTGGCTGATGCTGACCCTGAGACGCACGGGATTGCCGCTTCGGGAGTAGGCAATCTTGTTTTCTCCAACACTGTGGCTGAGGTCGCTGCCTCACTTAACGCTACCGGAGCCGTTAATATTGTTGCCGAAAGCGATCGAGACATCACTGCGACAGCCGATAGCTTGGCCGCCAGCCCAAGCTTTGCCAGTGGCCGTGGTGGTGCTTTGGCAGTGAACATCGCACAACAGACGATTCTGGCTCACGCATTCGGTCAGTCGCTGACGGGTGAGACCATTAAGGTCGAAGCCAGGGGCCCAGCCGACAACTCGCATCTTGTCAAAGCGCGGGCCTTAGCCGGCGGTGGTAGCAAAGAAAGCGGAAAAGCCGGTTCGATCGGCATGAACTTCGTCGGCGATGACGTGCGCGCCTCCGTGGGAGTCAGTCCGTTGCCGGACGCTGTCCAAAATACCAACGTGACTGCTGAGCAAGGTCTGTCCATCCTTGCTACGAGCGATTTGGAGATACAGAACATCGCAGGTGCCGGGGCACTCGGATTCGAAGACGATAGCACTGGAGGTGCGTTGGCGGTGAACGGCATCAACAGCACCACCGAGGCGCTAACTGGACCGTCGACCACGATCAACAATGGCGGCAAGCTGCTGATCGAAGCCAGCAGCAATATCGAACCGACCAAAAACGATGTCTTTGGAGATCCCATCGCCTTGGCCGCGGCTGGCTCCGCCGCAGGTGACGACGCGCGAGCTGGCGCTGCGGCCATCAATGTATTTCTAGAGACGACACGCGCCGCTGTCGGGGAAGACAATACGATCAACACGACGCCGTTCGTGGGACCACGCTTTGTAACCGTTGCTGGGGATATTTCGATCGCCGCGGACAGTACGACGGAACTTCGCGCCGGTGCTGGCGCCATTGCTTTGGCACTCGACGTGGGCAAAGGTATCGGAGTGGCCGCCAACATCGTGACGAAAGACGTTACCGCTGAATTAGGTGACAACAGTTCGCTTGACGCGGCTGGAAGCCTGTCCATCGACGCCTCCTCTGTGGACGATATCTTCTCCATTGCCGCAGCCCCATCGTTGGGCGGCTCGACACAAAACGTCAACTTTGGGGGCGCTATCCAGGCGACCAGTCAAGTGTCGACTGTAACCGCAAACGTGGGCGAAAACGCCACGGTCGAGGTTCGCGATGACATGCATGTGCAGGCCAATCATGATGTGGACGCGGAGCTAATCACAGGCGCCGTGTCCGGCACCACCAACAAGGGTTTTGCCGGTTCGCTATCGCTACTATCACTGCTCAATCGTACGGAAGCTGCCGTGTTTGAAGGCAGCGAGCTCATCGTTGCCGGACCTCAAGGTTTAACCGTACTCGCGGAGGCAACTCAAAACGTCATTCCAGTGGCAGTCGGTGGAACTGGTGGCGGTGGCACCTCAGCCGCGGGATCAGCGACTTTAACTCGGATCAACACAAGTACCTTTGCCCATCTAGATGACCAAGTGCAAGTCACCGCCCGCGACATATCAACGGGTTCAACGGACAGGCCCAATATTGTAGTGCGAGCTTCGGACGACACCGTTTTCAAGAGTGGCGCCGGCGTGGTTGCCGTCGGAAAGAAGGGCTTGGGTGGCTCAGTGGATGCGACCCGCTTGGTCAAAGATACGAAGGCGTTTGTTGGCGGGGGCACCACGCTTGACGCCGCGGGCAACATTGTCGTCGACGCCCAGTCGACGGAAGATATCTTATCCGTCGCCGGATCGGTTTCAGTCTCCGCTGAATCCAGTATCACCGGTGCGATGTCGGGGCATAGCCTCGACGTAACGACGCAAGCGGTGCTAGGCGACAACCTGTTTGATGACTTGCCGCCAAGCGCGCCTGCCACGGCCCATGCCAATGGAACCGTCATGGTCTCCGCAGATGACCGCAACGAAATGGACTTCCTCGATGGAAATGCGGGACTCTCTGGTGGAACGTCTATTGGTGGTGCAGCTAACGTGGCCGTAGTGCGTAAATTGACCGAAGCCAAAATTGCCGAGCAGGCTGTTGTTAATGCTGATGCCCTGGCGACTGTGACGCCAGTGACTGTCAAGAGCGGAAAGTTTGATGTGACTTTTTCAAACTCGAACTTGGACCAATCGCGTGTGATCGTTCCAGACCTCGACAAAGATGTCGATGGAGACGGTCAAAACGACTTGACCGACAGCAGTATACTTGGGTCGAGACTGGCCTTACCTGTTACAGAACAAAAGCGCGGTGTGTTCGTCACTGCGACCAATCGCGATGATATCGCCTCATTTGTCGTCGGTGGTGGACTCAGCAACGGTTTTGGCTTCGCAATATCGACCCCAGCGGCGATTCTACGAGTTGATACCGCGGCCAAGATTGGTGCCAATGCCTCGGTGAACTCTGCCAATCAAGAAAATGCTGGAACAACCCAAGATGTCATGGTGAGCGCTGCGAGCGACTACTCACACCTGGGTCTCTCCGGAGCATTGGCGATCGCTGGCGGTGCTGGTGTGGCTCCTGCCGGGAATATCGAGTCGACCAAGATGAACACCATTGCTGCCATTGAGAACGGGGCGACGGTGGCGGCACGCCGCGATGTTGTCGTACAAGCCAACGCGACTGAGGATTCACTGTTGCTCACAGCCTCCGGTACCGTCGCCGGCGGCGCTGGCGTCAGCGGTTCAGTCGCCGTGTTTGCATTAAACAATACGACACACGCTTCGATTGGAGCAGACGCTGATGTCGATGCGGGCGGCAACGTTTTTGTGAGTGCTAGCGACATAACCGACCTGGATGCAATTGCTGGTGCTGCAGCGCTAGGAGCGGGAGCTGGAGTCAGCGTCTCGTCGGGTATCCATGTCATTCACAAAGACACACAGGCCTTTATACATGATGATGCTCAAGTGGATGCAAAAGCCAATTCAACACCAGTCGAAGTGCTCGACAAGCGTGGGTCCACCGCGTTGTTATCGACAACTGTGCGTGGCGTTGTGGTTCAAGCCCACTCAAAAGAGAATCTACTCAGCGTCGCCGCGGGTGGGGGCGCATCCACTGGTGTAGCTGGAGCGGGAAGCGTCAATATCAACATTGTCGATTCCGATACATCGGCCTATATCGGCGATGGTGCTCAGATCAATACGCAGGTCAGCGATGCAAACGGCCAGCAGTCGATTCATGTGGTGGCTGGAAATGAAATCGATGCACGCGCGATTGCCGGCGGCATCGCGGTTGGGGCTGGAGCTCTCGCAGGTTCAGCCGATATCGGCGTCGTTCGTAATGATACAACTTCATTCATCGGCAACGCGGCGGAGCTGCGAGCTGAAGACGACATTATGGTACAAAGTCTGGCGTCTGAAGAAATCGATAGCTTGGCCATCAGTGGCGGACTGGCACTTACCGCCTCGTTTGCTGCGGCCGTTTCCGTTTGGACCTTAGGTACACAGTTCGATCCCTCCTACTCAGATGATAAGGAGAGCCGCAACAGTCTTGAAAATGGAGATTCAAGTGTCGATCAAACGGCAACTAGCAATGCGGGTACAACCCGCATCACACTCAGCCGAGCTCTGTCGAATTTCGGTGCGGTTAACGGCGACCTCCTGCCGGACGATCTAACGCCCTCACAACAAATCAAGCAAATTCTCCAGGAATCTCGACAATCGTTGCTGGCTGAAACGCCATCCGCCTCCAATCTCAGAGCCGATCTGTTTGATACCTCGGAAACAACTGGCACAACTGCGTCCGTGCACGCGGGCGCATTGCTAACTGCTGGCGGCGATGTCGTGGTTCAAGCGGATACTGGTATTGAGCTGAACGCCATCACTGGCTCTGGGGCTGCAGCATTGGCCGCAGCAGTCGGTGCAGCAATCTCAGTGGGACGAACACACCTTAAGACCGATGCCAGCTTCGAAGGAATTGTAGTCGATGCCGAGAACGTTACTGTGCAAGCCAACTTGGATAACGAATCCGTGGCCAAGGGGTTTGCGGGGGTCGGTGCGATCGGTGCTGCACTGGGCGCTGCAGTCACATCTCTCAAAGACGAGAGTTCCACCACCGCCAGGCTGGACGGTTCAAGTGCCCAAGCCAGCGAGATTCGTCAAGCCGACGCGGTGGTGATCGAAGCCACATCGAGCACAAATCTAGAAACGGTCACTGGTCAAGGTTCCGTTGCTGGTGGCGCGGCAGTCGGCGTCACGGTGAGCAAAGCTTCTTCGCTCGGTCAAACGCAGGCACTGGTGGGTGACCAAGTATTGATAGGTCAAACGGAAGGTACAAGCGTTGGCAGTCTGAAACTTAAATCAACCAGTGTTAATAGTGCCAACGCAAATGCCACGGCGTTGGCTGCCGGAGTGGGGCTTGGCGCTGGCTTGAACTTTGCCACTGCCGAAACTTCTCCGGTCGTGGTAGCGGCGCTCGGTACGCGGGAATTTGATTCCGTTTCTCGCGTTAAAGTGCTCGAAAACGTCGATGTGAACGCGCAAGCCTCCAACATTGCGCAATCGAAGATGTTTGGTGTCAATTTATCGGCTAATGCCGCTCTGGGGTTCGGGCGCGCGCTGTCCGTGATCGAACCTGAAATCGAGTCAGCCATCGGTCGCGATGTTGACGTCGAAGCTGGTGGTAATGTTACCGTCGAAGCGATCCACAACCGACCACGTGTACTCGATCTGCCGTTCGGCGGGACGTTTGAAATCACGTACGGAGCGACCGCCAACGCTGAGGCTGGGGCTGCGGGTGCGATCGCGGGCAACACAGCACGTGCCCTCACCGAAGTCGTACCAGTGGTCGATGCCACCATCTACGATCACTCCACGATTGTCGCTGGCAATTCGGTGCGTGTTCAAACGGAAGCACACAACAACGCGACTGCTCTGGGCGGAGCACTTACCGTGGGACTGGGCGCAGCGGGCGGCGTGCAGAGTTCTGCGACCATCGAGGGTCTCGCAGCGGCGAAAATCCGCAATAGTACTACTATTCAAGCAACTGACCTGGACGTCCGCTCCAACTCCTTTGACCGAGCTGTCTCGGAGGGCGTTGCCGCAACTGGTGGCATCGTCTCTGGAAACGCCGTGACCTCCAGCGCTTCGATCTTTCCAGCGACTCGTGGGAGTGCACCGTTTGATCTCATATCGCACAACAGCCAGGCTCGCCTCGATGGCGTGACCGTCAATGTGACCGGCAACGTAAATGTCGTGGCCAATCAAGTCCCAGAGGCTGACGCTTTTGCTAAGGGAATCGCGATCGGTGCCCTACTCAGCGCAGGGACGTCAGAGGCGAATGTATTTGTGAATCCTCGGCTGCAGGCTGAACTCAGGACATCTTCCGTAACCGCAGGAGGCAATCTGACTGTAGAAACCAACGTCGGCGATTTAACCAACCCAGCCGTCGAGGCCATGGATATCGTAGACGACAATGCACTGGCAAAAGACGAAATATCATTGGCCTTCGCCAAAGGTTCGGGCGGAGCATTGATCGGGATTAATGGCTCACGTGCATCAACCGTATTCAATCCAATGGCCGATGCCGCGATTCGTCTTTCCGATGTGGACGCTACTAACGTGACGGTCAGCTCAGATGCGAGTTCCTCTGCAGCCGCGGTGGGACGCAACGTCGTCGGTGGTCTTGTGGCGGTCGGTAGCGCTGATGCCACACTGGATATGAAAGATGATCTCTCTGCTACGATCGGCGGTACGGCCGAAGACAATTCCAGTATCAATGCCGTGAACAACGTGACTGTCCGCGTTGACTCGGATCAAATTGGCGATGCGTTTTCTAACACCCGCGCGGTGGCCGGATTTCCGATCGGCAGGGCGACGACGATCATCAATGGTACCTTCGAACTCGATGCCAACGTGGGTGAGTTTGTGGATATTGAAGCGGGTAGCAAGATACTCGTCGAGTCGGAGGTTGATGCAGTTCGTTTAGGTGCTCAAGAAAACAGGGATCCCGATGAGCCAACCAACGGGTTCAACCGACCCAACTACATTGGAGCAAACGCCAATGCAGATACCGGTGGACTGTCCGCCAACTCGTTTGCAACCGCCGTTACGATGCTCGGCACCAAAGAGGCCCCTGCCACCAGTGCAGTTTCGGTAGGCAGCTTCTCGCAGTTAGCCGCGCCAATCATCATCGTCAAAGCGGATGTCAATCGTATTGATCTCAAGTCAGATGCAAATGCGCGCTCCGCCGGTGCACGAATTGTCGTTGATGCGAAGTCGACGGGCGAAGTCCATAGCCGTACCCATGTCGAACTTCATCCCAATTCGCTGCTCGACGGCAACGACGTAACACTCGAAGCCATCAACGGTAGCACAGCCGGCATACGCGCCGAAGTTGAATCGACGACCGATAAAGACGGAATTTTGGGACAACCGGCAGCCGAGGGAACGATTCGCATGGACACAAACTCTACTATCGATGGACAGAATTCAGCTCAAATCAAAACACGCGACCTAACGGTCCGCACCGATACCAATGTGGTCCAGTTCGATCTCAATGTCCTGGATAACGATACACCCCGCGCCGGTACAGGTCATCGCGTTACAGAGTTTATACGTGATCGTAATATCCATTGGAACGCTGACGTCGTGCTGAAAGGAGCCCCATCGCCTACTTTAATTGTCGAAGCGAACGGTGCTACGGGAGCCACCGTGACGACGGCTGTGGGCGTGACCATACAAGACACCGATGGTTCCAATCCGTTTGATTCCGGCACGATGGGCAATGTGGCCGCGCCGACCATTATCGTGAACCCGATCGTCAACGACGCAGCATTTGGCGACATACTTTTCGAGATTCCCCGGCGAATCGATATTGGCGATACCGGAACGATTGATGGTAATCTCGGTAGCTTCACCGTGCTCCGCGGCTTTGACGAAGTGCGTCTGGAAAACAAGTCAAATAAGCCCATGACAATTGGCCCAATCAGCGTGCTGAATATGCGGGCACCGGAAATTGTCGTTAATGCGCCCATTAGCAGTACACTTTCGTTTCCCGTGTTTCAAGATTTTGGTGACACGCACATCGACATCGCAAATAGCTCGAAATCGGGTTCACCCCTGCTAACGCTCAACGGCCTGATCTCCAATCCGGTTGGAGAAACTGAAATCACATCGGCGGGCGCATTGCAACGTGCTTCCGCAGGCAAGATTCTGTCAAACGTTGTCGAGCTACAAACACTGGGTGGAAATGTAGGAAGTAATGCACAACGGATTCCTGTGGAGATCGTTGTCAGCGATGGTCGTCAAGAGGATCTGCGAGTTGCATCTTCCGGCACGGCCTTCCTCGATCTCATGGCGCGTGACCGCCGAGCGGAAAGCACCCCCGAACTGGTCGTTGATGCGTCAGAAATCGTAGCCACCAATGCTAACAATCTGTTGTTGAGGACTTCTGTTCGTGAGACGACGCTGCCATTACCCCTCCCTGGCTTGAATGTCAACGAAGTAGAGGAGAATGACGTTACGTTTGTAGTGTCATTCTTCGAAACCAGCGAAGAGATCATCGACCTCGATCTCGGCGCGTTGGCAGTCAATCCAGCTCCCGTAAACAGCACCTGGGACTTTGGCGCGTTAAAAGGGGCAGGCATCACGGCCAACCTGTCATCAGGCCAGCTCACTGGACCGTTGCTCGGTATCACGGCCAACACGGACGTACGTAGCGGGTCGCTTACATTCAGCACCAATGGCGATATCAATTTGACAGAGACTGCAGGAAACATGCCTGTGGCGAGCGTCACCAGCACCAATGGCGATGTTACTTTAAATTCGAATAGTTCGCTGACGGCGTCTCCAATTGACACTGCCGCCGACGTGGTCGGCAACCAAGTTCTTCTAAACGCGGCCACGAATATCGGAACCATTTCGGCACCAATCGACGTCAACTCGAACCGCCTGGGGGCAGTCGCTGGAGGGAACATCTTCATATCGGAAACCAGTGGGAGTTTGAACGTAACGCAGGTGCAAAGTAATGGAGGCGATGTCAGCTTGAAAGCACTGAACGGCTCGATTCTCGATGTCGATCAAGATACTGCCGCCGATGTGGTTGGTAACAACATCTCGCTGACTGCGAATGCCCAAGCGAACAGCAGTATCGGCACGCAAACGGACGCGTTGGAAATCGATTCAGCTCATAGCACCGCAGGCAGCGTCCGAGCCCAAGCTGCGGGAAATCTATTCATACAAGAAGTTGCCGGAGGAATGACCCTCGCGGAGGCTCGCAGCAACAGTGGCAATCTGCGCGTCGATGTTTTGGACTCGGCGGGAGCCGGCGAGAACCTGGTGTTGACGGCTGCCCAAGTTGTCGCGACTCAGGGACAAGTACAACTGAATGCGGGTGACAACTTCACGTCTGACGCCGGCTCTACCGTGCAAGGTCTTGGTATCCAGGTTGTCACAGATTTCGGCAATGCGGATCCAAATGTGCCAAGTGCGATCACTGCCGCAGGCAGCTACGCAGCTCGACCGATCGTGTTTTCCACTGGCAGCGATGACGATAGCGTGCTGCTCGATCAAACGTCGTTCCAAGGTCCCGTGGTGATCAACGTCGGCAATGGGCACGATTCGATCACCGTCGATCGCATTGCTCCGCTGACTACGCAACAAGCAGGTGTCCGCGATACGCTGACGATGAACTTGGGCGCAGGCGACAATGTCGCATCGTTCCTGGCCAGCGCGACGGGCAATTACATCGCAAATATCAATGGTGAGGAACGGGCTAGTTTGAACACCTTGAACATCCAGGGAACGGCAGGAGTGGATGGCATTCTCTTAAATCCAACTCAACTTGCGATCGTGCACCCTGGCAGCCCAGCCACCAGCGAGTCGATTCTCTTTGGCGACGTAATCGATCAACTGAATATCAACTCGGGTGGCGGTAACGACACATTCGGGATCAATCTTGCCACAGGCAACTTGGAATTTTCTGGGGGAGTCCAGTTTGATGGCGGAGCAGGCAACGAGCTAGTGTTGGTTTCCGGCTCCGATAACGCCGATGTCTTTGAGGTGACCGGAACAAGTCCCACTGCAGGCGTGATCCGAACCAGTGTCAATGCAAGCGAATTTTCGCAGCCGATAACGATTACTAACATTGAACAGTTATCGATCAACGGATTGAACCCAACGACCTCCCCTGGCGATGTTCTTAGCATTACGAACGCGATCAACGTCGTTCCTGTTTTGCCAACGGGCACATTGACTCTGCCGTTGCCCGTGATCTACACGAATATTGAACAACTGACCAGTGGGGCAACTCCAGTTGCCGAAAACGATACCGTAGCGACACAAGAAGATGTGGTTCTCCAATTCAATCCGTTCAGCAATGACAGTGGACTTGAGGACCTACCTATCAGCGTTGTCCTAGTTCAGCCGGCCTTTGGTAGCGTCGTCTATACGAACGCAGGAACACCGTTCGACTTGTCGGATGACCGCTTCGTTTTCACACCAGCTGCCAATTTCTCCGGTGCAACCAATTTTGAGTACACCGTGAGCGATGTTCAAGGGCAGTCGTCAACGGCGATCGTCACGGTGAATGTTCTGGCCGTGGTGGACGAGCCGCGTGTCGAAGCCCGAGATGTGAGTGGCGTCGAGGGGCGGCCGATTCAGTTGGAGTTCGCTGCCGCGTTGGGCGATACCGACGGTTCAGAAGTTTTGGAAGTGAGGTTGTTGCAAGTACCTGATATCGCAACTCTGGTTGACGATCGTGGTGGGCTGGTCGGCCAGGACCTTGGAGATGGCGTTTGGAACCTGCGCGGCGTCGACTTAGGGCGGTTGTTCATAATTCTCAGTGACGACGGGCGCTTTGAATTGACCGTCGAAGCCACTGCGCGCGAGCAATCGTTCACGGAGACTCGCCGTAGCAGCGCTAGCTTTGTTGTCGATGTTACAAACGCCGCTCCCGCAGCAACGATTATGGAAGCACCCGACACCGCGGCAAAAAATGAACCCGTCGAAATTCGCATGGCTGCGGTAGACAACTCGGCCGTCGATCAGGCAAGCGGCTTCTTGTACCGCGTGAATTGGGGTGACGGCTCTGCAATTGAACTTGTACAGGGTCAACCCGGAGTGGGACCAACTCTAACACACACGTATGCAGAATCGGGAATCTTTACCGTGCGTGTCACGGCGACGGACAAAGATGGTGCCGAAGGGACCGAGGCCACACACCCGATTCGTGTTTCCGTTACAGGCGTCGTCCCCGATCCGCTCAACCCTGGCATGAACATGTTGGTAGTCGAGGGAACAAGCGGTGATGACTCCATCGAAGTCTCTTCGCGCCGAGTTAGAGGTGAGAGGTTTATCGACGTGGTCGTCAATAACGTCGAGCTCGGTAGCTACGAAAGTACGCTGAGTCGCTTGGTGGTGTACGGATTGGATGGAGATGATTCAATCCTAGTATCCGCCGATGTCGGTGTCGATTCATGGCTGTTTGGTGGTGCTGGTCACGATCTGCTGATGGGTGGGAGTGGAAACAACGTGCTTTCCGGCGGTGCAGGCTACGACCTGCTTCGCTCACGCGGAGGACGCGATCTGCTCTTTGGCGGCAGCGGAGTGGACTTACTCTTTGGAGGCAGCGGGCAAGATATCTTGCTTGCCGGTAGCAGCCTTTTTGATATCGATGAAACCGCACTCATGGACATCCAACGACAATGGACAGGCCAAGCCTCGATTCAAAAACGAATTGACCTTTTGACGGGAGCAGAAGGAGGTGGTCTAAATGGCGATACACTTTTGCGTGGCCAAGGCAACAATCGCACCGCCTTCGATGACCAGGCGGTGGACATCTTGCTTAACGATCGCTTGCATGATTGGTTATTAGCCAATTCCGACGAAAGCCCACTGGACGGTTACTTGCCAGCTAAGTACTTCGAAGAAATTGACGCCCCCAATGGTGAAAGCGAGGAAATCACCGCGACCGAGCTAGCGAAATTGGCCGAACGCCGTGAGCGGGCATTACTGGATATCAACGGCGATGGCTTTGTATCTCCTTTGGATGCGTTGTTGATTATCAACGACTTGAACGCACGAGCCACGGTCGGCGCAGAGGAACGGGAGTCGGAATACATGCTCGACACCAACCAGGACTTGAGGACAACGCCACTTGATGTCCTGCGGATCGTCAATTGGCTCAATACGGCAAAGAGAAATGCAGAAGGTGAGTCGGTAGATAATGAGGAGCATGCACAACGGTCAATTCCCGTGGATAACGCGTTGGAAACCGAGAAACGAAAAAGGACAAGCAGCCGCTAACAGACTTTTGCGTTTGCGATGAATAACCACCGTACTGGACAATAAAATTAGGGTAGTTTAAGAGGATACGAGTCCCGCAATCGCTGGTTTTTGAAAGGGCCTCGTAACCTCGTCCAGAAGCTAAAGTGGACAAAACGCGAGCACGAAGAAGTTCGATCGAGCACGAGCACGAGTACGAGTTCGAGCACGAGCGCGAGTGAGAACGGTGCAAACAGGACTGCTTAAAGCGGTGCTTAGTCGTTTAATTGTTGATGAAGCCGCGACAGCTCTTCGGCAGAGATTTTGATGACTTTGCGATCGTAGGTCATCAAGCCGTTGATCTCTCCTTCGACATCTGTTGTTTGTGTGTAGACGCCAGCAGCAATCCCCTGTTTGCGAAGACGATTCAACTTTTCAAGCGAGACGATATAACGCGATTGGTATTCTTCCAAGTTTTTTGGCAGACTGCCATAGCCCCAGTTTTCGCGCTTCGTATCCCACAGGTGTCCAGCGACCGGGAAACCATGGCCTCCAAATTCGCCCACGACTTTGATGAAGTCGGCAAAACGACTCGGATCAAATGGAAAGTCGGGATCGGGGTAACTGTGTTGATCGACCACGTCGCCAACGGGCCAAAAGTTACCACCGCTGGCCACATTGACCAGTCGCGATGGATCTCGCTGCTGTATCCATTTGCCCACTTCCACGGTTTGATGCTGCCCCCACGCTTCGTTAAACGGTGTCCAGACAACGATCGAGGGATGATTTTCCAGTTGATCAACCATCCTTTCAAACTCGAGCATGAATTGTTCGTGAGCATCTTGTGGCCAAGTTGCGTCCGTTGGATTCGGATCTAAATGGGTCCAGGGTGGATTTCTCCCGCCGCTAACTTGATCTTGCCAAACCAGCATGCCAATTCGGTCACAGTGGTAGTAATAGCGGCGCGGTTCGACTTTGATATGCTTGCGAATCATGTTGAAGCCAGCAGACTTCAAGAATTCGATATCAAACAACATGGCTGCGTCAGATGGCGGAGTTAACAGTCCGTCTGGCCACCAACCCTGATCCAGTGGTCCCCAATGAAATATCGGTTTGCCATTGAGTGTGAAACGCCAATGTCCGTCGGCATCTTGGACCTTTCCAACTGAGCGGATGCCAGCATACGAGTCGACTTGGTCGGCCACGCTTCCGTCTTCGCCAAGTAGTTTGACGACCAGCTTATACAGATGCGGCGAATCAGGAGACCAGAGCTTAGGTTGCTGCACGACCAATGAGATCTTATTTCCTTCGCTGGTCGCTTGTGCAACGGGCGTTTCACCGTCAAATACATCGACTTGAACATTGAAGTTCTCTGCGCCGGAAACGGTCGGTCGAATATCGATAGTTCCCGAGTTGGCATCCGTCGAGATCGACAAGTCGGAGACAAATTGTTCGGGAACTTCTTCCATCCAAACGGTTTGCCAAATTCCGGAAACCTGGGTGTACCAGATGCCGCGCGGCCTAAGCGATTGTTTGCCATTCAACTGCCAACCTTCCGTCTCATCCTGCACTCGAACCATCAGATCATTTGGTCCAGGTTTAATAGCTGTCGAAATGTCGAACGAAAACGCGTCGTTGCCTCCGCGGTGCTCTCCGATCCGCTGACCATTTACAAAGACGACGCATTGATAGTCGACCGCTTCGAAGTTCAACAACGTTCGTTTACCACTTTGAGCTGTCGCTTCAAATGCTCGGTGGTACCACAGCGCTTCGTCTTCTTCAAGCAAGTGTTGGACGCCACCAAGCTTTGATTCGACTGAAAACGGGACCAGGATCTTACCGGCCCATTCCGTGGGAGGTGCGTCGCTCTCGACGCTGGTGATTGCGTAGTCCCAGCTACCGTTCAGGTTGATCCACTGTTTGCGGGCTAGTTGCGGACGTGGATATTCGAGCCACGCATTATCTGCAGTCACCTGCGCACCCCATTCGGTCAAAAGTTCCGATTGAAAAGGAGTTGGATCGCGCTTGGGGCGAGGCAATTTTGGTATCGCATCGGCATCGATCAAATGCACGTCGATGAACTGACCACCGCTCGTCTGTCGGCAGTGCACGGCAATCGTATTGAGGCCCTGTTTGATTGCCGTTTGAGCCTGAGGAGAAAGTGGCACGACGTCGTATCGAGTTGAATAGCGGGAAAGGGTTGCAATCAACTTCCCATTCAAATAGATCTCGGCATCTTCGTCATGGTGAACGTAAAGTGCAGGATGGGCGGGAATCGTTGAAACTTCGATCGACTTTCGCAGCCATATATCATTGGTTGACCATTCCGTTCCAATACGAGCGCCCGGCGTGTCGAACGTTCCAAAGCCGCCGGCTGCGGACGACCACTGGCTATCTTCAAAATTTGGCTGCTCCCATCCTGCGGCTGGCTCTTGCAGTGTCATCTGCCACTGATCGCTGATCGAGAACTGACCGAACAACATCGAACACTGTAGCAGTACTAGAACAAGTGCTGGGCAAAGTTTTAACATGTGGTATCTCCTTGGATGCACCGTTCGAATAAACCTCCGCATCGACGGTTGTGCTCTGGATTGGGATTGAGGCAATCGGTTAAGAGGCGCAGTGCAGCGTTTGTTGGAACTGGTCAAACAGATATTGACTATCGTGAGGACCGGCCGAAGCTTCGGGGTGGTATTGAACGCTAAAGGCCGGCGCGGTCTTGTGTCGAACACCAGCGATGGTGTTGTCGTTCAAGTTTCGATGGGTAATGACTAAGTTGTCGGGCAACGAATCTTCATCGACTGCAAAACCATGGTTCTGCGAGGTGATTTCTATGCGTCCATTTTCCAAGTTGAGCACGGGCTGGTTGCTGCCGCGGTGTCCGAATTTTAGCTTAAATGTCTTGGCACCCGCAGCCAGACTGAGCAGTTGATGGCCCAGGCATATTCCAAAAACAGGTCGTTTCCCGATCAAGTTACGAATTGTGCCAATCGCGTATTCGAGTGGCTCAGGATCGCCAGGGCCGTTGGAGAGAAAAATCCCATCCGGTTGCTGCGCTAGGACCTCTTCGGCACTAGCAGTGCCTGGAAGGATCGTCACGCGGTTTCCTCGCTCAAACAAATGCCGCGCAATATTCCACTTCATGCCGTAATCCAAACAAACCACATGCGGACGACCCGCTGATGCGTTTTTGGCCGGTGAACCTTGCGATTGTTCAAGTCGCGATTGATCGAGCTGGTACAGTGATTCGTTCCATTCGCGGAGCTTGTCCGGCATAACTTCGCGAACCAAATCGCGTCCCACCAAGCCGGGTGAACGTCGCGCTTTTTCGACCAACGAACGTACATCCAGATCGGTCGTCGACAAGATTCCTTTTAACGCCCCTTGGGACCTGATATGGCGTACCAATGCACGCGTGTCGATGCCAGCGATGGCCACGATGTTGTTCTTTTGGAGATAGTCGCGTAGGCTACCGCTGGAGCGATAGTTGCTGTGCAAGCGACTTTCAGAACGCAGCACAAAACCCGATACTTGAGGTCGATCGCTTTCGACGTCCGTCGTGTTCGTGCCGTAATTGCCAATTTCCGTATAGGTCATCGTGACGATTTGCCCACGATAACTGGGGTCGGTCAAGATCTCCTGATAGCCGGTCATCGACGTGTTAAACACGACTTCCCCGGACGTTTCTCCTTCGGCACCAACTGCCGAACCTCGGAAAACGGTTCCATCTTCAAGTGCTAAGACTGCGGACTTATCCGATCGCAACAAGAGAGCCTCCATTTTTTTTGGATTGCGTCATCGCTCACTTTATTCGCGAACGCCATGACGCCACCCAGTTGGGGAGGTGTGTGCTGACTTGTTGGTCCGCGCTATTCAAAAACTTGGAGCGAAATCAAATTTTGCCAAGTATAAGCGTAAAGCCCGATGCGCGATAGGACGGAGGTACCACCGTTTACTTTAGAGACTTATCGTCGAGCGAAGCGAATTCTGCATCGGTTCCAAAGGAATCCAACGGATCTGGCTCGCCAAAACCATCTGACATCGAATTGTCAAAATTTTGATCCAAGTCCAACGGTTGCGGCTGATTGGCCATCGCCTTCCGCGCTTTGTTTTGAGCGCTCTTTTCTCGCATGGCGACAACGACCACGGCGACCACTAGCCCGACCATAGCTAAGATCCACAGAATATTGCCTATCATTTGCGTCTTCGCCTCGGTGGAAGGGGGGGATATCTACAGCTTAGTTTTAGGGTAGCGGAACTCGTCAAGAGTTTCGAAATAGCATTAGTCACCGAAAGTCTTGACGACTTCCGCTACGGAAAACCCAAATTTTTAGCTGTAACAAAGCATTAGTCTTGACGGGTAAGTCTCGGCTTTTACGACAACGCCAAAACGTCGATCCGATTTTAGCCAAACGTTCCATCTTGTAGATTAGTTGCCTTAAGGGTATTCCGTCAAGTAATATCGCGTTTCAACGTGGCAATTGTCCAGTTGCCCGACCTGACGGGGTCATAATGATTTCAGTGATTTGTCGCTACAACTCTTTTGCAAGGCCTGTGAGTCATGCGCCACTACTTACCAGTTATGGGTCTCCGGTCGACGTTCATCGTGCTCGCCGTCAGCCTGATCTGCCACCTGGTGCCGGCCGTTGCAGACGCCCAGTTGCCAAATTCGAGCGAAGTCGAACTCTCGCGCGAGCTTGACTCCCCACCGGCGACCGCGACGAAGGTCCTGGTGCCACTGATCAATGGAACCGCGAGCCAACAAGAACTTTTCCAGGCAGTCGCACATCGATTGCACTGGATTGCTGGTGCAGTTGCTGGTTTTTCCAACGCGTTGAACACAGACGCGGAGTTTGGCGAAAGGCTTCCGGCGGAAGTCGTCGAGCAACTGGTCATTCAATTCCCCAGTGTATTTGCCTACCACGAACCTGGTGAGGAAAATCAAGGAGCAACAACCGAATCCAACAGATGGTTAGCTGTCGATCCAGACGGTCTTGCCTCGCTTTTGGCCGACAAAAAATCTCGACTTCGAAACTCTCTTGCAGCCTTACAAGCGGTGCCTCTAAGTCGCTTGCATCGCGTTAAACAGACGTGGACATCTGTACTTGTTGCCCCACCTCGCATCATTGTCACCATGTCTGGCATTCACGGAATTGAAAGCAACGCCGAAGCAGTCGCCTTGGGATTGCACGATCAGACCAACCTACCAGCGTTCGTATTCGTTTATCCCAACGATGCCCCTCTTGCCGAATCGGCCAAATATCTTCAAGTGCATTTGGAAGAACTGCACCGTCGCTATCCCCGCAGTCAAGTGACGCTGGTCGCCCACAGCCTAGGCGGAATTATTGCGCGGAGCATGCTTGAATTGTCAGATGCAGACAACGCTGTATTGCGAAGTGGCGTTGCCACTCGTACCGGCGTGGATCAGCTCATTCAAATTTGTCCACCCAATCATGGCTCTGCATTGTCCGACTACGCGCCACTGCTGGAAGGTGTCGAGCAATTCTCCCGTCTGGTCAATCGATCTGGGAATGAACAGCGTCTGTTGATGCGTATGATCACCGATGGATTTAACGAAGCGGCCGAGGATCTCAATCCACGGGCGCAGATTTATCGCGACCTAGACTCCGTGGGACGCAATCTGGCGGTCAAGTACTCGATCATCGCTGGTAGCGACGGACCACTGGGGGCCGCGGCACCCAGCTTGTTAAACGCCGCCTGGAGTTCGATTGCCGATCTGTTGGACAACGCACCAGAACTCGATCAACGAGTTCGCGACGTTGTCAACTGTGCGGAATTGCAGAAAGGCAGAGGCGACGGAGTAGTCGCACTTGAATCGGCCCGTTTGTCCGGAGTCGACGACTTTGAAATCTTAAAAATTCACCATCTGACATGGAGTCAATTGGACAAACCGGCTGGGCAAGAAATGCTGCGAGCCATTTCGAGACGTTTGGGAATTGCACTCTAGAACATAGCTAGAATAGTGGACACCGACTCGGCAGACGGCTATGTTGAGCAAACGTTAAGGGCTACCCCAACCCACCTCAACATCTGCGAAAGTGTCTCACCCATGAAATGGACGCAAGGCGTTATTGAACGCAAGATCATTTGGGATCACGGTTTGTTTACTCTAGTGATTAGAGCGCCAGAGGTCGAGCCGTTTCAACCCGGGCAATTTTTGCAACTGGGTATAGAAACCGACGCCGGACATTTGCATCGTCCTTATAGTGTTGCGTCCCCGCACGGTGAACAACTTGACTTCTTTATTGTTTTAGTTGAAGAAGGCAAGCTAACTCCACGTCTCTGGGCGATGGAGGTGGGTGATAAGATTGATGTGAGCGCCAAAGCGGCGGGCGGCTTCACTCTCACACACTGCCCCGGCGCCAAATCGTTGTGGTTGATGGCGACTGGAACAGGTCTTGCGCCGTACATCGCCATGTTGCGTACACCCGAGCCGTGGAGCAAATACGAACGCATCATGGTCGTACACGGAGCCCGCTTGGGACGCGATTTGGCCTACCAAGAGGAGTTGGCTCAGTTCACGGATCGCTACCCCGAAAGATTTAGATACGTGCCAGTGATTTCACGTGAACAAGCCGCTGGAGCATTGCATGGTCGCATCACGACTTGTATCGAAAACGGAACGCTCGAAGCAGCCGCTGGTCAAGTCTTTTCAACCGACTGCTGCGTCATGTTATGCGGTAATCCAGACATGCTCGACGAAGCTGAAAACTTGCTCGAAGCGCGAGGTTTGAAACGCAATAAGCCGAAGTCGCCAGGACAAATTATCGTGGAACGCTACTGGTAGACGTTGGTCCAATGTACTCCTTGGCAATAACCACATTGTCGAAGTACACAATGTTTTCGGGCTGTTTGGTCCAACGGTCTGTTACATAGCTTTCCAATGTAAACGCGTTTGCAAACAGCTTCGGATTGACGCGCCAGTTGATTCCTTGCCAGTGCCCGCGAAGCTCGCCGTCAATCCAAAAAGCTTGCTCGCCATCGTCTTGGCCAGGCGTGTTGTGGACCAACATAAACTCAACACAAATCCATTTGTCGCGTTCAATATCGTTTTGCGATTCTGGTCGAAAGCCATTTCCCCAAAACTTGCCGTCGGGACTGGGTTGCATGCTGTGCCAGTAACTATAAAAGTTCCATTGTCCTGGCGGACTCCATTCTCCCCAGTTGCCCCACGGTTCAATCGCGGTTGAAAATCGTTCGTTACCATCAGGCCGCAATCCAGCACCACCAAAGCCGCTCCAACGCTCACCGCCCTGCAATGACTTATTTGCCCGCAAAGTGCAAAAGTGATGCACGTAGTCGCAGTCCTTGTGGAATTTGGTATAGAAGCGGAAGAAGAGTCGATCGGACGATTCGAACCACTTCGTAAATCCACCGCCCGTGCTTTTGTTCAAAGTCGCTGTGACACGCAACGAACGTTTGCCAACTAACTGCGATAGTTTAGATTCGTCTACAAAGCTCAAAGAGTCTCCATTGGGATTGCTGGTCTCGTCCCACTTCGACCCCAAGTCGCCCACTTCGAAATCATCTGCGAAGATCACCGCTGGATGCGCTGCCAACTTCTGTTCGTTGCCTAACGTAGCGGCTAATCCGTTGCCAGACTTCAGCTTGCTTGAAGTCACCTGTTCAATTTTTGCGTCTCCTTGCGCCCAACTGTGGTTACAGGCAGTTTGAAGTACCAAGGTTATCAACAGTAGACGCAATAGCGAAATCGAATGCCCATTTTGCTTGAGCCCGCACGGAGTTGATTTGTCGGTTTTCTTCATCCAGGCTACGGAGAATGGTACTGCTGTCATGGGAATTCTCTGGCGTCTGCAAATAATGAATCATCGGCGTGTGTCGGAGATCATTGTACGAGATCTTAGCACCTCGTCGAACCGCATGCCCAGTTCGAATCATCCCACATAATTGGATAACCAAAATGTTTCAATTCCAGCACACTTTTCAGTTACATCGCGACGCCCGCCAAGCGCGAACCGTAATCGGCTCGGCGTACAGTAGATGCGGCTCGCCAACCAGGTCGACATTCAAAGGTTCGCACATCGCATTTTGACGTTCGGTCCAAGCGGCTGGCGATATCCGCCAGGGTTCATGGTCGATTTCGCCGCGGTAAAGCTGACCTTTGCGATTGGCGCTGTAGAGGCAATACCGCGCCGTTAACCAATGCTCCAGTGTGCCGGGCTGAGCGCAATAGGATTCGCCCACTGACTGGTAGCATGCATCGAAAATGGCGGCAGCTTCACCGCGATGAACTCTCTCACTTCGGTAATCGATCAATCCGGACGCGTTGTGAGTCATCGACATCCGCGCGTCCATGTACGGCAAATTGAACGTCGCTCGCGCCATGCGGACAGCAATTCGACTTGCTGCATCCAACGAGAAAAACCAGACTCCCGGTTTGTCGTCATAGATGACATACGTTCGAATGTTCAGCTCCAGGAAGCGATTGAGCCTGGGGATGGGTGGGCAGTATCTATATGTTATGTCCGACATCAAGAACGGTACCACGCCAATCCAAGCCTGGCCTTGTCGAGTGTCTAACACAAGTCCTCGGGGAAGCAAGCGAGTCAGGATATCTGGATCGACTGGCCAATGCGCGAAGAGCAACTCCGACCAAGTCATCTTCATGATTGGCGGATAGGCAGGTAGATTCCAAGTGCGATCAGTTACCGCGGCCATACAAGTGCCTCAACACAGGCTCAAGTTCTGGGAATTGTTATCCCCAAGATCATCAAAATAAACTTGTTGGTTAACCGAAATTGGCGCAACAAAGCAACAGAGAAATCGACGTAATCAGGAAGATAAGATTCGTTGGACCCGTAAACGATCTTCATGCACGGATAGCCAAGCCGGCGCACGGATGTTCCAGCGCATAGGCAGCTGTTTGAATTCCCCTAGGGAATATCAGTTTTTTAGAATGCACAAAATTCGTCGTAGGCATCGCGAAAGAGACTGCAATCCGCCGGTTGTTCCGTCCAGCGTTGGAAATCGTATACTTCCGCGGCAATGGCAATGTCAAGTTCGGAGATGGTCGACAGCGATGGCACAGCCGTTAAGCGCGCCGTCGGCGCGCTCGAGCTGAATAGATGAATTCTTTCAACCAACTGGAGCACATCTTGTTGATGCTCGCTGAGCGAATCGCAATTATCAACAAACAGCAACAGCTCAGTGATGCAATCAACGTTGTGCAGTGATGATTCATCGTGAACTTGGATATCTTTGTGTTGCTTTTCAGCTCTAGCCTCCATCGTTGCTGCATCGCAGGCCAGTGCGCTGCTTGGTGCGGCAGATTGCGTAACGGGCTGCGGCGTGAGTTGATCTTCGATCTCCAGTCCAAGGAACTCCATGGGAATTGAATCAACACGGTCGGTCCACACGATGCGCGAAGGGACCGGTTGGTTTGACGCTTTCAGTTCGAGCAGCGCCGCGATAACGCTGCGTGTCTCGCGGCTGTTGCCATGAAGCCAACAGACGCTTTGGGCGATATCAAGCTTTTCGCTGGCGAGTTTTAGAGCTCCAAAGCCGTAGTGGTCCCAGGCCTGCCACCCATCGACGGAGAGCGAAGCCGACGTCGCCGAGCCAACGAACGGGATGATCGGATTTGATTCTCCAAACGCCTGCACTGCCGCTTCAAATAAGGAAGGGTAAATGCGCAGGGCTTTGAAGTTCATGACAGCCATACCATCAATGGCCACAGAGAATTGGTCGGGAGGTACCTCGACGCTGATGGCGCGCCAATCCAAGCCACGCGCGCCAAAGGCGCGCTCCATCAAGAACTGTGTTGGACAACCCGCTACCGTCTCGCCCAAGCAACACAAAATGGGTTGAGTTGTCGATTCCATGGCAGCCTAACGTTCTTTGCGGGAGATGGTTAATTGCGGGCGCGTTGGTACAACTGCCAATTGTCGCCGACAAGTCGCTCATGTGGAAGGTATTTGGCTTTATAGTTCAAATGGGCGTTTTCGCCGACGTACAGCCCCAAGTAAAGCCAATGTCTATTTCCGAAGGGTCGACTTTCAGCCGGTTGGCGGGCTTGCTCGATTTGCTGGAGAATTGCATAAGTCCCTAAGCCAAGCCAACTGTAGTCGGGATCGAAAAAACAATAGACGGCAGAAATGCTTGTTAAACCAATATCAGTGATAGAAATGGCGACAAGTTGTTCCTGATACCACAGTTGAAGTTCAAGCACGTTGCAGGCCGCATTGAGAAGGAACGATTGGTAGTCGTCGGCAGTGGCCGGGAAGTCACCATGACTGAGACCCCGAAGTCGCCTGTGTTTGTTGAAAAGTTGGACGCGGAACTCGTCGACCTTCGGTGAAGTCCAACGAACTTGCAGATGTTGATCGCCCAGTTTTTTTGCCCGCTGCTGGGATCGCGACGGCTGGAAGTCGGCAACTGCAACGCGCACGGGTTCGCAGGCACTACACCGCGGGCATTGCGGTCGGTAGAAGAACCATCCAGTACGGCGATAGCCGCTGGCCAGCAGTTGATCTAAACGCTCAGCGTTGACATCCAATGTGGAAACGCACAACGGCATTCGAGACGTCTGATTGGGCAAATAGGGGCACACGTCCGTGCCATCCGATATTACTCTTAGGAAGTCTACATTGTGCACTGGATAACGACCGCTGCGGCATGTCCCATGGGTGTAAAACTGAGCTTCAAAAAATGCGACTCATCCGCCTCTTGAATAGTGCGGTTGACCAGGACTGGACAATCGCCATCAGCCTGCTCATAGCCGAGAACGGGTAGAACGAGTCCTGCGCGACCAGCGATCAAGCTGGCAATTAGCTCCAACATACCACTTGCAGCGCCGATCGTTCCAAAATAGCTTGAGAAAGCGGACACGGTGGTTTGGGGGGCGACCGAGACGATGCCAGATGCTTCCGCAATATCAAGCTGTTGTTGCGAATAACCCTGTGCAGAAATGTGCGATAAATCCCCGGCAGCAATGCACGCTCGATCTAACGCACTTTCCATCACGCGCGCGATTGCAGCAGCACTTCCACCGCGTGGTGACAAAGGCTGACCACAACCGTTCGCGCTGCTCTTCATGACCGCCAAGATTTTAGCTCCGCGGCGAACCGCATGGCTCCGCCGCTCGAGAACTAAAGCACCAGCCCCTTCACCCGGTACGATACCTCGTCGACGCAAGTCGAAGGGGATACAGCGTGAAAGTTGCGAGTCGAGTGGATGTTGGTCGTACAGCCTCTGAACGCGATAGCTCAGTCGCGTTGGGGTGATTCTGGAGCCGATGGCGCCAACCACCATCAAATCGGCTTGATCGCGTTCAATCACGTGCGCCGCCTCGGATAACGCGAGCAGGCTGCTCACTTCTTCCTGAGCAATGGTGTTGTTGGGTCCCCGGGCATCAATGGCAATGCCCACGTGACACGCTGGCATATTCGGGAGATTGCGTAGCATCCAAAGCGGAAAAATGTGCTTGTTGAACTGCGTACCCCAGGCCGCTATGTCCATCTTTCCATTGTCGGAACATGCGCGTATGGCGCCGGCTAGATCATCATGGTCTCCGGGGATCATTTCCGATCCGTAGACAACGCCCACCCGATCAGGAGACAATTCGCTGCTGGCCAGCGCTGCATCTTCCCATGCCAATTGGGCTGCAGAATACGCCAATTGGACCTCTCGGCTCATGACCTTAAGAGCTTTGCGAGGCGTTACGTATTGTTTGCCATCAAAATTGGAGATGGGCGAACCGTAATACGCGATTTGCTGAGCATCGCGCGTCACCAACAGACGACGAACTCCACACTCACCAGCCAACAAGCTCTCCAAGAATGCCGTTCTTCCAATTCCAATTGGCGTTACACAGCCGATTCCTGTGATCACGATATCGTTAACGCCAACCATGTTGATTGTTGCTGCGAGCTTTGGGTGAAAGCAAATATTTTGACAATGGACGGACGAAAACGTTAGTCTAGTTAATTACAGGGCAGACGTCGAACCAACTGCGTCCTTGTTCCTGCAACCATTTGGTGGAGGCTTCGGGGCCCCACTCCGCTACCGGATAAGTGTTCATCGGTGGTGCAGCAGGACTGCGCCACGCGGCGATGATCGGATCAATGATTTGCCAAGCCAACTCAACTTCGTCACTACGCGCAAATAAACTTGCGTCACCTAACATAGCGTCCTGCAACAGTCGTTGATAAGCATCTGGTAACGCTTTGTTGTTGTTCGAATCAAATCGATAATCCAACGCACTTGTGCGAAACGACATTCCCTGGTCAGGCACTTTGGACTGGAAGTGGATTTGGATTCCTTCCGCAGGTTGGATTTGGATCACCAATCGATTGGCGGGTGGCGCGGACTCGCGACCGCCCCCAAAGACCAAGTGCGGTGGTTCTTTGAATTCGATGACGATTTGAGTCGTGCGACAACTGAGCGCTTTGCCACTGCGCAGATAGAAAGGAACGCCTTGCCAACGCCAATTGTCGATGTGCAATTTTAATGCCGCAAAGGTCTCCGTTTGGCTTTCAGCATCCACCCCTTTTTCTTGAGCATAACCCGCGTACTGCCCTCTGACGCCGCACGATGCAAAGTCGCCACCGCGCAATGGTCGCACGGCTTTAAGTACTTTTACCTTTTCGTCGCGGACCGAATCTGCATTGAATTTGACCGGCGCTTCCATCGCCGTAACCATCATTAGTTGCAAGATGTGGTTTTGAAACATATCTCGCAGAACTCCAGAGCCATCGTAGTAGTCGGCCCGTCGACCCACGATCACTTCTTCTGCAACAGTGATCTGAACGTGATCGATGTAGTTGCGGTTCCACAATGGCTCAAAGATCGAATTGCCAAACCGCAATACCATGATATTTTGCACGGTCTCTTTACCGAGATAGTGATCAATGCGATAGACCTGGTTCTCTCGAAAGACTTTGGCGATCGCCCTGTTAAGGCTGCGCGCAGTGGCAAGGTCGGTACCAAAGGGCTTTTCTATGACAACTCGTCGAGCCCCATTGGAGTCGTCCGCCAAACCGGCTTTGCCCAGTTGAGCTGCGGCAGTTTCGTAAAGCTGCGGCATGGTTGCGATGTAGTAGACTCGATCGGTGGGACGTCCTCCCTCCAGTTCATGCAAACGCGCCGCTAATTTGGAAAAGTCACTTTCGCTGTTGATATCACCCGGGCAATAGTGAATCGATTTTGAAAACTCTTGCCAACTTTCCGCATCAAATTCCTTGCCTTCGAATTTCGCTGTTGATTCGGCGAGTTGTTCGCGCCAGCCATCGTCGGAATAACTGCTGCGAGCAACGCCAACGATCCGAGTGTCGTTGGGCAACCGGCCGCGTCGAAACGAGCGATACAGGGCGGGAATCAACTTACGACTGGTCAAATCGCCAGAAGCACCAAAAATCACCATGGTGTGTGCCATTTCGAATCCTTCTATTAACTTTGGTGCCCAAAAGCTGATGCATGTGGCGGCTACTGGGTACAGAACAATTGGGGACAATTGTCCTACACTGGGGCCATCCGTCCGACTCGTGAACGGTTACGTTTTTTCTAAGTTGGTTGCTTGCGCAGATCAAGCCATTCGCTATGGAATGTTCCCTCACGATCGACGCGATTGTAGGTGTGAGCCCCAAAATAATCGCGCTGCGCTTGCAACAAGTTGGCTGGCAATCGTTCGCGACGATAGCTGTCGTAATAGCCAAGTGCCGCGGAGAAGGCTGGTGTTGGAACACCCAATTGCGTCGCGGCGATAATCACGGCTCGCCAGCCAGCTTGGCTTGCATCCAGGATTTTTGTGAAGTACGGATAGAGCAGCAAGTTCTCCAAGTTGGGCTGTTCGTCGAAAGCTTCTTTGATGCGATCCAGGAATTGAGCGCGGATGATGCATCCTCCACGCCACAACAAAGCACAGTCACCGTAGTTCAGCGCCCAGTCGTGTTCGGCGCTGGCAGCTTGTAGCTGCACAAATCCTTGCGCGTACGAACAGATCTTGGAAGCGTAAAGTGCTTGACGAACTGCCTCGACAAAATGTGATTTGTTCGCCACCATTTCGCCAACCGGTGCTGCCAGTGTTGGATTGTCACTCTTTTTCGGACCGTTGAGGACCTTGCTGGCTCGAACTCGTGCATCTTTAACGGCTGACAGCGCGCGAGCGTAAACAGCAGTGGTTACGAGCGTACTTGGTACGCCCAAATCGAGAGCCAGCTGGCTCATCCATTTGCCAGTCCCCTTGGCCCCAGCAGTATCCATGATCTTGTCGACCAAATAGCCATCACTATCCGGCTGGTCGTCTTTGGCACTAAAAATATCCCGCGAGATTTCAATCAAGTAGCTTTGCAATTCGCCCCGATTCCAGTCGGCGAAAACGTCGTACAATTCGTCGTTGCTAAGTCCCCCAATTTCCTTGAGAATTTGGTAAGCTTCGCAAATCAATTGCATGTCGCCATATTCGATGCCGTTGTGCACCATTTTGACGTAATGTCCAGCACCGCGGGGGCCCACCCATTCGCAACAAGGGATGTCGTTTTTCGGCCCCACCTTTGCGGAAATCGACTGAAAAATTGGCTTGATGAGCGGCCAGGCAGCAGGTGTCCCGCCAGGCATCAAACTTGGCCCTTTCAAAGCGCCTTCTTCCCCTCCGGATACGCCTGTACCGACGTACAACAGTCCTTTGCTTTCGACGTATTTGGTTCGGCGTTCGGTATTGGTGTAATGTTCATTACCACCGTCGATGATCACGTCACCCGCTTCCAGATGGGGAAGCAGTTGTTCGATCAGGTCGTCGACGGCAGGCCCCGCCTTGACCAAAGTCATCACTAATCGCGGCTTTTTGAGCGAGGCCACAAGTTCGGCGATCGAATGGCAGCCAACAAAATTCTTTCCCTTGGCGCGACCGTTGACCAAGTCATCGACCTTTTCGGTCGTGCGATTGAACACGGCGATCCGGTATCCACGACTCTCCACATTTAGCGCTAAATTCTCGCCCATTACAGCAAGGCCAATCAGTCCAAAATCACACTTTTCGCTCATGGTAGGGTTGTACTTTCTTGTATCGAGAGACTCAGGCCTGGTCGCAACCGCGACCTTGTTCGATTAATTCATTCCGTGCAGGAACTTTGCCATCGCGCGGTGAGAACGCTGGTTGGGTTGACTAAAAATAATCATGCCAGTTTAGGTGAACTAGCGGGGATGAAAACGGGGTGAAACGACCTTCTTGGTTTGAAAGCGATTAGTTCTGCCGACTTTTTCGTGGAACTGGCGGAGGAAGACAAGTTTCCAACAAGTTATTTCAATGAGCAACCCGATACAACCGTTACTGTCGCCCTTGACGTCGCAAACCACCGACATTACAAAAGAGCTTCATAAGGCGTCGTGGCCAAGTGGCTAAGGCGGTGGATTGCAAATCCACTATTCCCCGGTTCGAATCCGGGCGACGCCTCTTTTTTTCCCCTCTCGGGTAACACGCTTGCTACCTGAATCTTGGCCGTCAAACAGGCCAGGCCTATTCGTCCGTTGCCGATGACCGACCGTCGCTCCAATCGGACGTCTCCGCACAAATGCATCTGAAAAGCGAATGCTAAACTGCGTGTAAAATCAACTTACACGTTAGCCTGCGATCGGGGGCAATGATCAATCATCGCTCGCTTCTTTGACGGGATGACCGCCGTGATGATTTTGACCGACCACCATACGCCACTCCTTTGCGTGCCAATCGTACTTCAGGTGCATCCAGCCAATAACCTAGAACTCGGGCCAGTATTTAAGCAGTCCCCACGCCCATAACGATGCAACCAGTCTGCTCGACTGTCAGCGATGTCGATCTTTCTTGATGCGTATACGCTGCAAAACTGATGAGCAGTACCAAAATCAGCAATAGCATTCCATCCCGCACGCCGTGGTTGTAACGGCCGCACAGCAGCAGCGCGGCAGGCAACGAAACGACAAATGGTGTGAGGAAGTATCGGAGTAGGTCGCTTCCTTCCAACTGCAGCTCAAATGCATCCCACGGCAACAGACCTTGCTGAAACGTGGCAACGCCCAGCCAGATTCCGCAAGCCAGCAACCATAGAGCGGCAAATATGCTACGAATTGAGATCGCAACCTCCAACATGTCGAACGGGAAACATTGAACGCACTTTATCTTATAGCCATAGAGGTTTTCGGCAAGCAACTCGGCATGGCTCTTGTCTGAATATCCGGTGTACTGTTTTGACAACCGAAACAATACACGCTTATCCTGTTTCGAAAACGGGGACGGACATGATGTGTATTACGACGATTCTATCCTTAGCGGATGTGGTGTCTGCCTGGAATCGCGAAATTTAAATCGGGTTGCAGTTTGGTGATAATTTACCGATGCCCACCTATCACAACAACGGTTGGCACGACGCTTGCGGTTTCTACGTGGTGCGTCAGCACGTAGAACTTGGGTAGTGGACGAGGTTACGAGTCCTGCGTGCCCTGGTGTTTATTATGTAGAACAATTGTCCCCAATTGTTTAGTTTTCAGTTTAATTAAAAGGCACCCGTAAGCTCGTCCACTACGTAGTGCCCAAAATAACTTTTTCGACACCTAATACTTCAACTTTGTTTTTAAGCGAAGTCAATGCGAAGTTTAACCTCCAAAGACCATTCGTTTCGTCTCGCACTATGGCTGGGTGGTTTAATCTTTGTTGCCGTCGGAGTTTTTGCGATTCGGGCAATCTCTTCGGTTAACCACGCTGCCCAGGGGCAGAGTCAACGCACGTTCGTGCTCGATGTCGACTTCACTCGCTTCAGGAAAATCATGGTCCGCCGCAATGCTACCAAGTCGATCGTGGAACACGGCGGAATGAAGATGATCGAACAGCGTATGCAGGGTATTACCCTAGATGTCTCCACAGACGAACGTCCCGTGTTGAACACATTGTTGGGACGCGCCAATGCGGATGTTACGGCCCAACAGCAGATCATTGTGGAGCTAACGGATTCAACTCTGGAAGCGGATCGTGTATCGATGACTCAAACAGCGCAAATCGATCCCGATATGCTCAACGTAGCCACGGAGGCGAATCAGCCCACCGGCAATCTACAGGAGTATGAGAGTCGCTTGCGTGCCGTACCGTACGGTTCTCAGACAGAAGTGACGATCGAAGTTGACTTTACGGTGCGCGTTGACATTCCATCGATTTTCGTAGGCCGCGCGGATGCTAAAGTTCAAGCGGCTGCCGAGCAAGCCATGCAGACTCAAGAGATGGCCATTCGTGATTTAATTGAGCAGCAGGCGGATGAATTCATCATCTTGCCTGAAAGAAGATAATGAGTCGCTCGTCCTTCGTTGCACACGCTTTCACTGCGAGTGGTTGATATTCCGTTCCGCCTGATCGGTCTATTGGTTGGCTTGCAAAGTCGACTGTTCCACTGCGACGATTTGCTTGTAGCGCGATACTACTTCGGGAGTGGCAACGCGCGGTAAATTCTGTTCCAACACGATAATCTCAAGCGTGTTAATCAGTCGCTGGAACTTAACATCGCGAAGTTCAGCAGCTTCTGCTCGCTTTGAAATGCCCTCGCGTTGTTCAAAGTACTCAACCACCTGTCCGTAGCCAGGAAGTTCTTTCACTTGTTCCATTAAATCCGCTTGTCGTTCCGTAGCTAATAGGTCCGAATTGCGCCAACGGCTGCGATCTGCCAACTCGGGCCAGTTCTCTGCTAGCGAGTTCCGGAACTCACGGGTGTCCCTGCGTCCTGCTCCACGGTTGCGGCGTCCACGCGAAGCACTTCTTCGAGCTTCCTGGAATTCATCCTGTTGTAGAGAATACTCCTCAAAGACACGAGTAACGTCATTGCCAGGATCGATTGAGAGTTGACGGCACAATTCGGTAACAGTGAAGATCATGTCAGCAGACGCACTGCGAATCAGTGTTTGGATGTCGCCCGTCATACCACTTAGATTTACCGTATCAACTTCGGAAGCCTTGGTTTCTGGCAGGCCTCGATGTTCGTAACTCGCAATGCGGCTGAACTGTCGCAAAAGTACTTCGCTAGTTCGCAAGGGGATATCGATTGTTTCGCTCACCACGACGGCTTGCGCATGCGCCTCGGCAAATGAGATCAACCCATCGCCGTTGCAATCGACGTTGATCAGTGACTTCCCGTTGCGGCTGCGGCCCGCGAAAGCCCCCCAAAAAAAGCTACTGTACTCTTCATCATTTTCGATGTCGGGTCGACAGCCCGCTGCAGGTAAATCGTGCTGCTGAGCAAAAAAACCACAGCGAATGCGTTCGGACAAGCCTTGCGAAACATCAGCATCTTTGAACATGGTATGCGCAAAACCACCGCAATAACATTGTGCCATGACCAGCAGAACGGGCACTTCTTGCGGCACTTCGTCCAGCCATTCTGTAAACTGTTTTGCGGAAAAGCGTTGATTGTCCCAGCAACTGATAAATGTATTGAACTTGTTCTCCCCCTTGGCTTGCTCGCCATGTGCGGTGGCATATATGATCAGCCGGTCACCTGCCTTCATTTGGCTGGCATTGCGCCGCAAATTGTTGGCGATCGGCTCGGGTGCAAGCGGACCAGCAATGCCATGTACCTCGTGGTTTCGATAGCTCACTTCGGGTCCGCCACGGAAATGAAGCCGTTTCAGCAAATCGGACAATGGACCAGGAGGAACTTTGCTAGGACTAACAATTTGCAAATCAGCTTGTTCATCGTAGCCATCGGCAAAGAATACCGAGTCGATTCGCGAGCCTCGGTGCTTTTCGCGCAGCACATCCTGGAAAAACAACACGTTGGCCTCAAGTGATGCCTGATTGCCGCCTGGATTGTAACCGCCACCAAGGGTTACGAAATAATCGGTCGCGTGTACTGGCAAGGTAGATGTGAACATACCCCAGCCAAGGCAGGTAAAAAGAAAACCTCGGACAATAGTTGATCGCATCATGTCGCCCTTCCGTCACTAACGCACACCAATTCAAATGTTAAGTGCTCTTGCTCAAATGCGATGAGCTTGCGTTTTGTCTCGAGACCGCCACTACCCGAATAGCCAGTCAACTTGCCTGTCGACCCTAGCACGCGATGGCATGGAATTAATATCGGCCATCGATTGCGCGCCATGGCGGAACCGACAGCTCGCGCGGCTTTGTGGCTGCCAGCCCTGAGCGCCAGATCTCCGTAAGTAAGCGTTGTTCCCGTGGGGATCTCAAAACATGCTTGTAGCACGGCGCGATGAAACTCGGGAACTCCCGTCCAATCCAAAGTGCTTAAACTCCACTTGAGTTCGCCGCACTCGAAGTATTGAATGAACGCCTGTTCAAGCTCCGAAGCGCTGTTGAGCATCGGAGCTGTAGGCACCGCGTTTTTACCCGATTCCATTGCAGCCGATGAACTCTCGGTCTGATCAAAGGAACAGGAGTACAGGCCGTGAACAGTCCAGATGGCTACTAGATCGCCGTAAGGTGTGTCGATTCTCTGCCTCAGCATTTTGGTATCCGCTTTTCACCAGTATCTGTTCACAACGGCAATGTAGAACAATTGTCCCCAATTGTTTGTTTATGTAGAACAATTGTCCCCAATTGTTTTGTCTATGTAGAACAATTGTCCCCAATTGTTTTGAGTAAAGTAGAACAATTGTCCCCAATTGTTTTGACTAACTTTCAACAATTGTCCCCAATTGTTCCGTCTCCAAATAAAAACAGCCATCGCAACGAACCAACACAACGGTACAGAACAATTGGGGGCAATTGTTGTACATTCATTCCGGGGCGGTTGCTGCTAGCTCAAGTGGTGTCCTACTCAATATGTTAAGGCATCTCGGTTGTACGAGTGGGTTCCATTTCCGATTTGTTTTGAGTTATCATAAGATTCCGAAATTCCCACATGTTATTGTCCGCACTCATCGTAAACCCCACCAAAGTCCAAATTATGCCAAATTCGACAATGTTCAAGCGCTCGCGACTTGCAGCGACCCTAGCTATCGTTTCCTTAAGTTTTGCTACGACTGCGATGGCTGACAACTGGCCGCAATGGCGTGGACCGCAGGGCACGGGCGTGTCCACGGAAACAGGAATTGCATCCGTTTGGTCGCAAAGCGAGAACGTGAAGTGGACAGCTCCGATGCCTGGACAAGGTGGCGCGACGCCCGTCGTTTGGGATGATCGACTCTTTGTAACTTCGGCCGATGGCGATGACCTCGTACTGATCTGCCTTAATACGAACGACGGTAAAGAGATCTGGCGAGTTAAAGTGACCGATGGCAATCAGGATGCACGCGCTGGAGAAGGCAACTCTGCATCTCCGTCCCCTTCGACCGATGGCAAGCATGTGTGGGTATTCTACTCGACGGGCGTTCTTGCCTGTTTCGATATGGACGGCAAAGATGTCTGGAAATTTAATGTCGGAGATCGCTTCGGAACCATCGATATCCAGTTTGGCATGACATCAACTCCCGTGCTCGACGGCGACCATCTTTACCTGCAACTCATTCACGGTCCCATGTCGTTTGATAATCCGGCCCAAACCGGAAAGATTGTTAAGCTCGATAAGCTGACTGGGGAGACGGTGTGGGAAGTCGATCGCGAAACCAAAGTAGTTTTTGAGTGCAAACACTCGTACGCCTCTCCGTTTATTTACGATGACGGCAAGCAACGATTCTTGGTAGCCCACGGCGCCGATTGCACCACGGGACATTCGCTGGAAACGGGTGAAGAATTATGGCGTTTTGGCAATCTCAACGGACCGACCGACGTCAATCCGAAACGCCATGATCCAACTTTTCGATTTGTCGCTTCACCGGGATTGGGCGATGGAAAGATCCTGATTCCTACAGCCAAGAGCGGACCTTTGGTCGCTCTCAATGTGGATGAGGCTCTCAAGGGGAATGCCAACGAGAACGACGCACAAACCGCTTGGAGCCTGGACAAAACGCCTGACGTATCGATTCCTCTGATCGTCGACGACCTGGCATACATTCTGCATACCGATGGAAAACTTCAGTGCATCGAAGTTGCGACCGGCAAGGAGATCTACCTCGAGCGGACTCACACCGTTCAGCATCGTTCCAGTCCCGTCTATGCAGATGGCAAGATCTATTTCTGCGGCAAAGATGGCGTCTGCTCAGTAATCAAAGCTGGACGCGATTTTGAAATTCTGGCAACCAATGAAATGGGTGGCGAACCAATCACTGCTTCGCCGGTAGTCGCGAACGGTACGCTGTACATCAGAACCTACAATGCGGTCTACGCCATTAAGTAAGCGAGCAAAACTGGTTTCCTGAGCTGACGCACGGAACGGGTCCAGCCGCACGCTTCTAAACATCATTCATTGTTGTTCAACCACAGTCGGGAGAGCGAGGCTGGGATTATGAATCTTTGCCATTCAAGGTTAAATTGGATTGTCACGTTTTTGTTGCGCGTTTTGAGCCTAAACCGAGAATCAGTTTCCTTGCAGATTGTAGCGTTTGGCCAATCGCTTTCTTTGCCCA
>JBGSUV010000043.1:0-25223 GCA_041753315.1 Pirellulaceae bacterium
TGGGATAATCTTCTGCTCGGCCACCTCGTGCACATTGCACTGCACCTGGGGTTCCGCTTGGCTGGGACGTTTTGGGAAAACGCCCCAGCCAAGCTCCACCCCAGGCTATCGGATGCCATCGCTACGCGATTGTTTTGCAACAGTCTGTTGTATGTGGGACAGATCCGTTGGGTGCAATCGGGACCAAAATCTACACGTACTTTTTTTCTTTTTGGCATTCTTCTTCGGCAACGGCTCGGAGTATTTGCGTTCGAGCAGTGCCTCCAGCGCGATGAGTTCCATCGGTCCATAGAGACCTTTGCCAAACAGATCGCGAACGATGGGAGGGAGCTCACGCAGCACCAACCAGCCATTTCGCAATTGGATAAACAGGCTGGCTAATAACTCGAGCCGCAGTTCTGGGAAGAGGTCGTGCAAACGAAACTCGATGATGTATACACAACCAAACGGTCAGCGGGTACCAACCAAGTCTGCAGTGAACAGTTGCGTAGCAACGACATTTGATAGCCTGGGGTGGAGCGAGAACGAGTTTCAGACGAGTTCGGAAGCGGAACCCCAGGTCGGACGTTCCAGCGCAACAGTGACCGAGCGTTGGTCTATCCAACCCTGAGTCCCGTTTCGAGGTCGCAACAAATGGGTGATGGCTGAGACGAGCGAGTCACGTTTCGAGCGAGCGTATTGCGACTGTGCCGTCCAACATGAGGCAGAGCGCGAGTCTTCGCAGAATCGCAACAACCCGCGACAGCGGAGGCAAGAAGAAGATGGCGCAAACCTATCACGTTTGGTTGTGCAGCGATATTCGCTCATTGGACAAACCGTAGCATTGCGGCCTCGGGGCATATCCGCGCGCTGGGATAATCTTCTGCTCGGCCACTTTATGCACATTGAACTGTACCTGGGGTTCCGCTTGGCTGGGACGTTTTTTGTTAAAAACGTCCCAGCCAAGCTCCACCCCAGGCTTTCGGATACCATCGCTACGCGATTGTTTTGCAACGGTCTGTTGTATGTGGGACGGATCTGTTGGGTGCAATCGAGGCCAAAATCTAGACGTACTTCTTTTTGGCATTGTGCAGTAACATTTGCTCATTGGACAAACCGTCACATTGCGGCCTCGGCCCACATCCGCTCGCTGGGATAATCTTCTGCTCGGCCACTTTGGGTACATTCCGCTGCACCTGGGGTTACGCTTGGCTGGGACGTTTTGAGAAAACCTCCCAGCCAGGCTCCACCCCAGGCTATCAAATGTCATCGCTACGCGATTGTTTTGCAGCTGGCTGTTGTGTGTGGGACAGATCCGTTGGGTGCAATCGGGGCCAAAATCTAGACGTACTTCTTTTTGGCATACTTCTTCGGCAACGGCTCGGAGTACTTGCGCTCGAGCAGTGCCTCGAGAGCGATGAGTTCCATCGGTTCATAGAGACCTTTGCCAAACAGATCGCGAACGATGTGAGGCAACTCACGCGGCACCAACCAGCCACTTCGCAATTGGATAAATAGACTGGCTAATAACTCGAGCCGAAGCTCGGGCAAGAGGTCTTTTAATCGAAACTCGACGGCATCGCTCAATAACATCATGTTGAGCGTTTCGGTCCCCGTGGCGCAATGCCGCAGCCCACTGCCGCTCACCGTTTCGGGTTCATCCCGGCGGGAGCGTGACTGGCGGCTACCAACGCAGGGCCAAAAAGCGCTGTGGACGAGCGTTGGTCATTGGCTAGCCGCAGATCTGGTTCGAGTCCACCACATCCCGGCTGGTCAGCATCACTCCAATTGCGGACTCGCTTAAGCGTTACTTGTTCGCCATCACCACCACTCGTCCGTTGTTGCTGTCGCCCGCCATGGTAGCCGTCAGTCATCCTCCCGCCGAGATAAACTCGGACGGAGAGGAGCAGTGCGACAATTTGTTATCCCCATGCGACACGCAATTCAACTCGATCATTCGATTGGCCAATTGCCAGATCCGACGAGCACGGCAGTGACCGAGCGTTGGTCTATCCAACCCTCAGTCCCGTTTCGAGGTCGCAACAAATGGGTGATGGCTGAGACGAGCGCGTCGCATGTCGAGCGCATGTGATGCGACTGTGCCGTCCAACATGAGGCAGAGCGTCGAGTCTTCGCAGAATCGCAACAACCCGCGACAGCGGAGGCAAGAAGATGGCGGCAAGAAGGCACAAACCAATCACGTTTGGCTGTGCAGCAATATTTGCTCATTGGACAAACCGTCACATTGCGGCCTCGGCCCACATCCGCTCGCTGGGAAATCTTCTGCTCGGCCACTTTATGCACATTGAACTGTACCTGGGGTTCCGCTTGGCTGGGACGTTTTTAGTGAAAAACGCCCCAGCCAAGCTCCACCCCAGGCTATCAAATGCCATCGCTACGCAATTATTTTGCAACGGTCTGTTGGGTTTGGGACGGATCTGTTGGGTGCAATCGAGGCCAAAATCTAGAGGTACTTCTTTTTGGCTGTGCAGTAACATTTGCTCATTGGACAAACCGTCACATTGCGGCCTCGGCCCACATCCGCTCGCTGGGATAATCTTCTGCTCGGCCACTTCGTGCACATTCCGCTGCACCTGGGGTTCCGCTCGGCTGGGACGTTTTTTGTTAAAAACGTCCTAGCCAAGCTCCACCCCCGGCTATCGGATGCCATCGCTACGCGATTGTTTCGCAACGGGCTGTTGTGCGTGGGACGGAGCTGTTGGGTGCAATCAGGGCCAAAATCTGGCCTTGCTTAGCAATCAAAGCGTTTTAAACGCACCCCGCCGGACAATGTGAGGCAACCATTGAAACCCAACTACCTCCAACCCGAACGCAGGCCGCGTTACTCGGGAGCACGGTCGGGAAGGGAGCCTGTTCGTTCAGTGAAATCGCTGGGCAGGACCCGTGCATCGCTTGCGCTCAGTAGCGTGCGCATGGCATTCACGAGGGCTTCTTCGACGTCCAGTGACACGTGGGTCGCGCGTTGGCTGACTTCGTAACCACCCTGGCCGTACGCGGCGCGCGTGCCAATATAAGCGGTACCGTAATCGCCATAGGCTGCGAGCATGACGGTGGAGTTGGGGGCCATGGCCTGAGCAGACAATTGGTATTCGACGAACAGTTCGCCTGGCATAAACAAGAGTTGCACGTCACCCAGCTTAAGTCGTGAAATGGGCATGGCAACTTCACGTCTTTCATTTGCGCGATGCAAGAACGCGAGTGTCTCGGCAGCATTGCAGCGTTCGGCAAAACCTGTTGTTTCGGACGTTATGGCGGCTTGTAGTTCCGAGGCGTTTAAATGGGCGCCCACCGGCAAGTTGGCAACTACGTACGACCAATCGACTGCAGCGGTCGCTAGTGCCTGCGGTCGGCGGTTTTCCCAGGCTTGCTTCATGCCTTGTGCCATCTTATTCGCAAGCACTTGTCGATTCTCCGTCGCACCATCGTTGAATTTTCCAGCACCGATATTGCCGCCGGCACCATTGAAGTGGAGGTGGAACACCCCTGTGGCAGCTTGTTGTTGATTGCGCGCCATCCCTGGAAAGTCAGGGTTGGCTTGCCCCGTCCGGTAATAACTTTGTGGATGCGTCGCATAAAATGTCAACGCAGCTAATGGACCGTCTTTGCCGTTAAATGTGATTAATCGCAAGACTGGGTCAATCGTCCCCACAGGGAGTTCACGGATGGCAGGGTCTTTACAAGCGGTATAGCGCGTCGTGTGAACTTGTCCGTCGGGCCCTAACAGTCGGCGATTGGAAGCCACGTCGATCACTTCGGCCTCTCCAACACTGATCGACTCCACCGCGAGTGAGTGTTTGACTGATTCGCTCGCAGCGGCACTCATTTGATCGATCACTTGCGCAATAAGCGGCAGGTCATAATGTGCCGCCGCTCGATCCGACAACAATTCTGCCGCTGACAAATCGCACCGAGGTGCATCATGCTGATGCAGCGTATGGACAACGACTCGCGACGCATCGGTCCCGACAGCGGTCGCGATCTGCTCGCGAAACTTAGCGTTCGCAGCATTGGCAATTCCTAACCAGTCGACGGCGCACAAAACGATTGGATCACCACTTCCCAAAAGGATTACACCTCGAGCGCTTAACGGCTCCGTAATCTCTTTGGTGGGATCGTAGGCCAACGGACTCCCAATCGGTGGCGAAGCATCGACTGCAAACGTCGCTATGCGGAGTTCGTCGGCCAATGAGAGTTTAACCAGTACCACAAACAGCAGTAAACACACAGAAATCAAGCGAACAACCACTGCGCAACTCCAATCCATCAATGCTGTGAGTGCTGCGTCGAATAAAATTTAGGTGCACATCGAACGTGGACGAGATTACGACTCCCTTTCGAAAAGCAGGACACGGGGGACTCGTGGCATCGTCCACTACCCAAATTTCTAGTGCTGACGCAGCATTAGGGAAGTTGTTGGGAATCTCCCACAGCATATTCGAAATTGTCGCGCAATGCGCAGTCGACCAGCAAAAAATCGTGGCGCGGCAGTTGCGATGGCGGAAAAAAACGCTTGCTACCGATCACTCGATAGCAAGCGCAGGAGAGATGCGTTTCTTCTGTCGCAAGTTTGATGGAAGCGGCAATCAGGACGGTTTGCGCCGACGCGCCACGGTGAGGCTGGCCAAGGTCAGGCCAAGTAACATGAACCCGGAGGGTTCGGGCACCGCCGTCAGGAAGCCACGGATTTCGCCTCCGCCGAAGGTAGACGTATGGATGTTCAAGTATGCGCGGTTTGTACTCGCCGCCGCCAGCAGCGCGTTGAGCGAGTTTGAAATGCTTCCGCCGTTTGCAGTCACAAAGGCTGGGTTATAACTGCTCGCCAACGTGAGGTCGAACGTCTCGTCGTACGAGCCACTCGTTACACCCGCAGGGAAGCCTGGGAACGTGGGGAGCGGTGTCGCAACTCCAGTGTTTGATACACCCGGTATAAAAGCATCAAAGGCAGCTCCAGCAGCGGGAGCATGGATATGTGAATTCGTCACAGTTCCCGTCAAGCCAGTAAAATTCACTTCGACTCGCATGGTGATCAAATCGAGATCGAATGTCACCGTTCCCGTTCCAGTACCAGGCGAACCGTTCATCGGATTTTCGGATGCACCATCTAAGGTCACATCGTAGATCACGAGATGGGCGCTGGTCGTCGCAGGAAGCATTACCAGCAGCGCGATCGCGCTGCACAACCAAAAGTGTCGCAATAAAAGCAATTTTGCGTTCATAAATTCTTGTCCCGAAAAAGAGAAAAAGGATTGCTCAATAGAAACGGCAAACAGAAGAGACGCTGCAACGTCCATCAAACTCGGTATGACGAAGATGAGATTGACGAAGAAAGGATTTGGTCAATGCTAATCTTTACCCGAGCATCCTAGCTGCCTTTGGTGCGTTTCTCAATCGCTTTCGCAGGGACAATTCAACTAATTAATTTGCTTCTAGAAACTTGCAAAAAAATTACAATTTATTGCATCCAAAACTAGTCGACACTCGTAATATTGCGACGATTCTGAGGCGCGGATTGTCGGTTTTGAAATGGTCGTCGTTGTCAAATCGAAGAAAGCTCGTTTTTCGAGACGGTGCTCGCGTACCGCCGAGTTTGAGCAAGAAAATCGGCAGTAGGTTATAGCTTGGTGAATTCCTGGGCGGAGTATTCATCAAAGCGTTTGGCGATGTTTGCTGACTGCGTATCACCGCGATGAAAGATGACTCGATACTTCAAGTCCAGTTCTTCACCCGATTTTAGCGTCGTGCCGGCGGTGGGTTCTGCTGCGCCGGTAAAGTGATAAGTGCCAAACGGATTGGCGGCAAACAATCCGTAGGTTCGTACGTGCCAACGATTCGGAAAGTTGAATGATGCAGGATGGCAGAGGATGGCCACTCCATATGTCTTGCCATTGATCGGGCCTATGTAGTCGACCCATTCAGCCGGTTGGCCCCACGTTTCACCGCCACTTTGTCCGCGACTGTTCAATATGTCGCCCCCAGTTTTTGCGTCGACTTTCATCGATTCGGCAATCCGGATTCCAAAAGTTCCTTCTTTCGTATCACCAAAATGAACGTCGCCATGGCTCGCAATCAATTTGATCTCAAAGTCGAGCCATCGCAGGTCGGCGTCGCCGCCAAAGGTGAGACGTCGGTGATCGCTGAGAACGGATTGTCCATCCACTGACTTCCAAATATTGCGAGTTGCGATGACTGCGCGTTCGCCGTCAACTAGTTCTGTGAACTCTTGATGTTCGGTTGAGCCAGCATTTTTGCTCTCTGCCCAAAAGTCATGCCCGTTGACTTCACCGTGCGTGAACCATAAGGAACGGTGATGCGGATGGTCATGAGCCTCATTTTCGCTGTCCTCAACCATCGGGTAAGCGCGGGTGAATTGGACGCCATCTGGCCCTACGATGGGATAAACAATGGGTTTTGTGTTGCTCTTGGTAAGGTAGTTGGCAACCATGTCTCCAGATTGCAGAATGCGAACTCCATCATCATGCTTTTCCAATGTAAATTCTTGTGGGAATGCCAATTGGGCAATCGCAACCAAGATCAGAGCAGCGGCAGAGAAAATTCGTAGCATGACATGTCCTCGAAGTGGGGTTACACAGGTGCAGCACATGCACATCCTACTACAATCACCGCCGGCAACTCAACAATAGACGCAAGGTGGGCCAGGCAATTGTCTTTTTTCACAGCCTCATTATCGGCTATTCTTGATAGTTGATATTTGAGGTATCGATGGGTTGTTGCAGAGCTTTGCCAACCGCCGAGATACCCCGCCGTGCGCCAAACTGAGGCCACCCGCTAACTTCGGCAAGTTCCGGCATCAAGTCAACCAACTGGTCGCATAACATCTGTGCCATGCGATCTGCGCGCGCATTGATCTTTGCTTCACGAAGAGCCACGGCTGTCTTCATGACTTTCAAAAGTTTTGCCCGCTCTTCAACCGGGCGAGACAGTCCTTGACGCTCTTCCAGCAAGTCAGAAATGGGCACTTCGAGTGCCTGTTGGATTGCGTTGAGTTGCGACAAGGTTAGGTCGCAATATGGGTCTTCGAGCTGTCGATAGCGTTTGACTTCAACTCCCAGCCGCCTGGCCATCGTACGCTCACTGATTCCCTGTTGTTCCCGTACTTTCGCGATTCGGTTGAGTGCCACGCGATCTGGCGAGTTGGGTGGCACTTTTGAGCGCATCGAGGGCAGCTTCGCTTCGGCGGACTTTCCTTTCCCAAGGCTGGCATCGCCTGGACCCATAGTCTGAAACTGGGTTTGTTGATCAGCTTGAGGCGATTGGATATCACGCATTGCGGGACCTCCATCGCGCGGCGAATCAACAGGTTGGTCAACCTCTTGTACCGTTAACGCTTCTGAACAAGCCGCATCGGATGAAGCGGATTGCGAATGAATGGGGATAGGATGGTTAGTCATGTGCGGTGAATTGGTTCTGCAGCCAAACAAATCCAACGGCGCTAAATCACCGCTGCTGTTGACCACTTGAGAAACAGAGGACATTTTTTTAATTCTCCATCGCCAAAGGCTCTCTCACCGCTGAGAGTGAATCGCGGGCGTGAACGCAACTCGATAGTCTTCGATGTGGTGAACGAATAGAAGTTCCAGTTTCGGCGAAAGTTCGCCAAACATCGAAATTTTCTTGCCACCACTCGAACTCGACCGAATTGTTAGCGTTTGAGTGTTCGGTGAGTACTCAGGAAAATTTAAGGCGGTCAGTTCTAGCCACGAGCACAAGGCAAATTCTTGACATTTGCGCGAGACGTTGGCTGTCCAGAGAACTGCCACCGAAACGGACACCTTGTCGAGGCAGCGGTCGGGCTACAATCGCGACCCGTAAATGGCTAGAATAGAAATACGTTTGTCCCCCTACGTAACATTTGGTCAGCGGTTGGGGGGGAGCAACGGTGGTTTTCTTGAATCGGTGAGGAACTGTCTTCAGCCACTGTTCCGGCCTGTAGACTATTAGAGTTCTGAGAAACGTCGCTTGCGACTTTTGCTAAATGAGAATTAGGGACACGGAATTATTTGCTGACAATCTGTGAGCCGAGCCGTTTTTATAAAGTCGTTTGAGACTTGTCGGAGAGAATGAATTATGAATGTGACGAACTACTTTTTATTGCATCGCAAGTTGTATCTTGCCGCTTTTTGTTGGTTGCTACTTGGACTGTGCCTTGGTTGCGATCAGGCGAGCGAGACCGCTAACATGGCGAACATGCCCCCCGAAAACGCTGAAAGAAACATCACTGGGCTAGAGGCAATTGAGCCTGAGACAACCGACGACACGCAAATCACGCAAACCGATGACAATGTCGAAGAATCTGCCGTGCTAACCGCTTTGACGGCAGACTCGGATGCTGAGTCAACTGAAAATGCCGACGATGACGGGGATCAGAAAAAGAATAAGCAACCCGCCACTCAAAGCAGTGCTACGAATTCCAAGGTAAGTGATCGACTACCGATCAAAAAGACTCCTACGTCTAACGACGCAAAGAAACGAGGGCTATCGATGAGCGACGCATTCAATGAACTCAACGATTTCGAAAGCTACGTGCTACTGGAAAAAGGAACCGAGCGAGCTTATACCGGCGAGTTCTGGGATTCCAAGGCGAAGGGGACCTATATATGTCGTCGTTGCAATGCGCAGCTTTACAAGAGTGACTCAAAATTTGACAGTCATTGCGGTTGGCCCAGCTTTGACGACGAAATCAAAGGTGCTGTAACCAGGCAAATGGATGCTGATGGTTCGCGGACAGAAATCGTCTGCACAAATTGTGGTGGGCACTTGGGTCACGTTTTTATTGGCGAGCAATACACGGAAAAAAATACACGGCATTGCGTCAACTCCGTGTCAATGAAATTTGTACCCGAAGGAACAGAACTGCCGGAGAGAATTGACCCTTCCAAAGAGTCAAAGAAGGACGAAACCAAAAAACCAGACAACGAGCTCCAAAAGCCTTAATGCGTTTCTGAAACCAATGCCTGAACCCACCCTGCTTCTTGAGTCGCCCAATCATTTGGAATTCAACGCGGAGTTGATCTCGATTATTCGAGCGGCACCGTTGCCGAATTTGGACCACAAACCGCAATGCAAGCATACGGCTGGCAGAGTCAACGACTGGTTACAAGTGAACAGACTGAGCGATTCTCTACAGGCCGCAGCGTTGTGGTTGTTGGCGGGCGAACTCGACAAGTCGCATGTGGTTAGCCAAGCAAACAACACGGTCGATGGCTCGTTTTGGCACGGCATTATGCATCGCAGGGAGGGCGATTTTTGGAATTCAGGGTACTGGATGAAGAAGGTGGGGCAGCATCCGGTCCCTATCGAGCTGGCAAATTTGCACAGTGAATACAAAAATCCGTTGGTTTTTATCGATGAAATTGAGAGTTGCCTCAAAGAAGGAAACGACAACAAAGAACGACTGATCGCAATCCAGTGGACGGAGTGGCAACTTCTCTTCGCTCACTGTTCTTGAGTCAACGGTGAGCGGGAGGCTGTTTCGAGACTTTGCCGGAATGATTAGACTGGGATTTTTCGTTACGCTGTGAACATTGAGTCTTCTCTATTTGTGCCCAACTTTGTATAGAATTCCCCGAATGAGTTTAGCAAAAGCATTTTCCAACGGTCATTGTGTTCTGTCCTTCGAGCTTTTTCCGCCTAAGACGGATGAGGCGGTGGTAGAGCTCATGAAAACCGTTGAAGAATTAAACGTCCACCAACCTGATTTTTTCACCTGCACCTATGGGGCCGGCGGTTCAACGCGTGACCGCACTTTGTCAATTGCGGCCAACGTTCGCCGCGTGCACGGACGCCCAGTTGCTTCACATCTAACCTGCGTCGGCTCTACCAAAGAACAATTGCGAGCCTACTTGCAATCGGCACGCGAACAACAAATCGACTACATCGTGGCACTTCGCGGAGACCCACCCAAGGGCGAATTGGCATTTAAAGCAGTCGAAGGTGGTTTGCGGTATGCAAATGAGCTAGTCGCCTTGATTCGCGAGGAATTTCCGGAATTCGGAATTGCGGTTGCCGGTTACCCAGAAGTGCATCAAGAGGCATCGGATGCCGACTTCGATTTGTCAAATCTGGTACGCAAAGTCGACGCCGGAGCGGACGTGGTCGTGACACAGCTGTTCTACGACAACGATGATTTTTTCCGTTTTCGCGATCGATGCGTGGCGGCTGGTGTCAAGATACCAATTGTCCCAGGGCTCTTACCGGCGTTGAGCTTAAGTCAGGTTCAACGTATTGCTACGATGTGCAAGTCAAAATTGCCTCAGACTTTTGTGTCGATGCTGGAGAAGAAAAACGATCCAGACTGGCAATTTCAAGTTGGCGTGGACCATGCGCGACAACAGACGCAGGGTTTACTGGATGCTGGCGTGCCTGGAATCCACTTTTACGTCCTCAACAAATCGACGGCCACCAATCTTGTCTTGCAACAGGTCACGGGCCTTGATTCGAAGCGTCAAAGTGCGTAGCAAATCTGCGGTGAAAGTTAAGGTCCTGCCCGTCGAGTGCGAGCTGAGGCGTTGCATAATAGTTAGTGTTCGAATCAGCCGAAACGCGCCGTCCGGTTCCTGTAACAACCGCGTGCTAACGCACTGCGGCTGATTGTCAGTCGGGTACACTTGTTTAGCAAACGTCGGCGCTGCAGTCTCGGCCCTTATGCGCGAAGCCAATCCGGCAGTTGATATGCATGTCGATCCCGCGCTGTTGGAACTGGACTTTTCGACACGTGGGACCAGCGTCGACGTGGCTGAATCCCAGGCCGGCAATTGGCGAGGGTGCTCCCGCCCCTCCCAACAATTTTGGAGCGATGAAGACATCGCATTCATCAATCTGCCCCAGGTGCAATAAGCTCCCAAGCAGCATGGCACCACCCTCCACCATGACTTGAGTAGCCTGGTGCTCATCGACCAAATACCGGAGCAAAGCGTCAAGTCGTTCTGCGGGGGTTTGCTCTTCGCACATAACCACTTCGCACCCGAGCGCGCGGAGTGTTTGTGCAAGTTCACGGTCGGCTTGAGGACCAGCCCATAGCAGTGTAGGGATTTGTCGAGCCGTTTGAATCAGGTGGCTAGTTATCGGAATGCGTAGCGTGGAATCAGCCACAATGCGACGGGCGATACGGCTTGGATTGTCGATGCGCGCTGTGAGTTGAGGGTTGTCGGCGAGTGCCGTGCCGCTACCGACCAGAATGGCGTCAACCCTTCCTCGCAGTTCTTGCACATACTGCCGACTTTCTTCGCACGAAATCCATTGGCTGTGTCCTGTGTGGGTCGCCAACTTGCCATCGAGGCTCATGGCCCATTTGGCGATGACCCAAGGACGCCCTGCCCGAATGCGTTTGAGGTAAGGCGCATTTAGTTCTGCGGCCGTCGCCTGAGCGAGCCCGACATGCGTTTGCACACCGTGTTGACTTAATTGCCGCAGTCCGTTGCCAGCAACTTGGGGAAATGGGTCGAGCATCGCGACCACCACTCGACCGATTTTGGCTTCCAACAATGCATCAGTGCAGGGTGGCGTCTTACCATGGTGGCAACAGGGCTCAAGGGTCACGTACGCGGTACAGCCAGCGAGCCGCGTGGCGTTCCCTTTTTCGCGGGCATTGGCCAGAGCGGCACGTTCGGCGTGAGGACCACCATACTTTGCATGGTAGCCTTCGCCAATGATTTCGTCGCCCACGGTCAGTACGCAGCCCACCATTGGATTTGGCTCTACCAAACCCAACCCTTGCTGCGCCAATTGAAGGGCTCTAGCCATGAAGCGTTGGTCGCTTGGCGTGAACGCCTCGTTGTCACCAGCGACCGACGACATCGTGCTGCTCCTCAAGTGTTAAGAACCTGGGAGCCACAGCTTGCTTTCAGTGGGAGCGCTGGACGATTGTCCTGGCAGCACAAGTCCACTTTCATTTTCCGCTGGGCGATTTGCGTTGTGCATTCGACTGGCTAACGGGTCTGTGGCTACGGGCGATGCGCCGCGGGCATCCTGCATGGCGTACTGCATGAAACTCATCAGATAAGGATCGTCAGGATATTTCTTGATCCCTTCAAACATCGCGGCCTGTCCGGCTTCCATTTGACCAAGCGAATGCAAGATGCCGACTCGTTGCATGATTACGCGACCAACGGGCGCTTTGGCCTCTACCAATTTTGGTTCTAGCGTGTAGCCAATCTCTAGTTTCTTTTCGAGAGAAGGCTCAAAGTTCAAAAGGTTTGACAACGCCAGCAACTGCAATTGCTGATCATCGGCTAACTCCTGGGTCTCTATGATCTTCTTCGAACAACGATAACATACTCGGGAGGCGCCAAGCGAGAGCGCACGAAGCATGAGACCGCGCAACTGAGCAGCGCTGATCTGTTCCAGTCCGATGCGCTCGAGCTCTAGGATGTTGAGCAGTTTCAGCGAAGCTGCGTCGCTGCGAACTTCCACACGCGGACGCTTGAGATTCAAGCGGCTGTAGATTTCCTCGAACGTTTCCGCTGGCACGACGATCGCTTGATAGCCCTCTAAATGTGCCAGCAGCCCAAGCAGTCGAATGCGGTAGTTGTCGTCTCCCGCGACTTCCGCTGGAGTCTTGTAGTCCAAAACGGCGACGGGGAGCGCCAGAAATTCTTCAACGACAACTTTGCCATACTCGTCAATTGGTAGCAAACTATCTGGTGAACCAACTCGCAATCTTAGACGGGTCAGGAAATCGGTGTAGATGCTTTCCAGCGGAAGAGGCTTCTCCGACGCAGGAACGCCTAGCTGTAAGGCCTCAAGCGTCTGAGCAATCATCTCTTGATAGGCGTCGATTTCATTGATCAATACGAGAGCCCGCGCAGGCCGATCGGTTTGTTTGGCGAAAACGACGACGGTTCCAATCGTGCTGATGACCTCTGATTCATGCGACGCAGAGTCCTTCGATGGGAGTGGGCGATCGTAGAGATTATAGAGTCTTCGTGCGGGAACTTCGTCTTGTACCGTCGCAGCAAAAAAGTGTCTAGCCTGTTCAGAAGACTCCTCATTGGCAGACGCAGCAAAGACAATTTTGTCCATCGCTTCATACAAGCGCTCTTCCGAATCGATCTCGCAGTAGCGAACCAACATTTTCGTTCGCAACAATAATTGATCCGGTTCAACTTCAAGTGCCACTGCCTCGAAATAGCCGCGATCGGCTTCAGATATACCAGGATGTTCTGCTAATTTGCGAGCTGTAGCGAAGGCGCCGTGTTGGTCGAGCTGAGCATACTGAGCTCGCAACAGATGCGACAACGGTCCGGGTTGATTCGGGAAATCTCGCAGGATGGCATGTAACTTCTTCTCCGCCTGGTCATAGCGGAAGGAGCGCACCAGTGCCAGGACTTCCGCCAAACGTTCCTTCCAGGGCGAGCCGGAGGGATCATCAATTAACCTACTGGGCGATTTTGCGATGAGATTCAGTTCAGGATGACGTAATACCGACTCTTCAGAATCTTCGGCGCCCGAGTAGGCGGCAAGTGCGTCGGCCCAATAGCCAACCATGGAAAGCCTGCCCGTCGAAACCAAAGAGCGAATCAAGATTTGAATCGCCGTCAACGCAAGTGCTGGGAGCGACTCACGCGATTCGGCCATCCCTTCGAGCAAGTAGCGGGCGGCGTTTTCGAGCGGTTGTTGATCGATCGCACAGACGATCGACTGCATGATCAAAGCCAGCGGATTGTCTGGCTTGAGTTTCAAGAATCGATTGGCCGTCTCGCGGAAACTATCGAATTCTTGCATCCCTAACGTCAATTCGCCTTTGACAGCAAGTAACCAGGCCGTGTTTGGCGTTTTCTTCAACAACTGATTGATGCGATCAAGTGCGGCGACCTCTTGCCCCCCTTCGATCAAGCGCACCAGTTTTTCAAAATCTTGAGGATTGTCGACGCACTTGCAGAACTTGAGCTTTTTGCCACTACCACACGGACATGGCGAATAATGGTCGATTGCCATAACTTTATACTTTTTTCTTTCGGTTGACTCGAATCTTCAGCGATATCTAAACGTGGAATAAGCGTTGGTCTGGGTAACCTAATGCCTTGTCAGGACTCAGCTCTCAGCTAGGACTACGGCAACAGGACGTTAACTGCGGTTATTCGAGCCGACTGGCTTAACGTCGTCCGGCCAATCCTAAAATCAAGCTGAACCAGAGCACTAGCCCAAGAGCTGGTTTATCAGCCGCCTGCCAGAATCGGTGACCAAAACTCAGGGCATATACCCATGAGTCGTTTCGGCCCTGGTTCGCAATTGCAATTCTGGCCTAAATGCGATTAACGCTTGGTGAAATCGATTTGTTTTTCGGATGGCAGATTCTACCAGACTTACACTTCCTTGGCGACTCCGAAGTAGCGTAGGAAGTCTGCGGAATGGCTCAACTTCCCCATATCGCTCGCGAACGCACTTTGACTAAAGTTACAATCCTCCAGGATAGATACTCGAAGACAACTGGACGCGATAGAATAGGGCCTGCCTGACGCGAACACTTCTTATATGAGTCACTTGATTGCGAAGTACACTTTTCTACATACCACACGATCTATGGGGTGTTCCGCTCTTTGGTTTTGGATTGTTCCTGGGCCTGCTCGTCGTCGGATTTCTTATCTGGACAGTTTGGCAGCTTAAACAGAACAGATCGATTGCAGAGATTTTTGCGGCCGCCCCATTTTGGCTGGTCACTGCCGCCGTCGTTATCTGGGTATTGCCCAATGTCGAAGCGCGGTGGCCGGACGGAACGGCAATTGGTCTTCCCATCCGTGGATACGGCGTGATGGTGTTATTGGGATTGCTGTGCGGGATTGGCATTTGTACGTTTCGCGGTCGCCAACTTGGCCTTCATCCCGATACGATCATTGGACTCGGTTTTTGGATGATGTTGGGCGGCGTGCTTGGAGCGCGTCTGTTTTATGTCGTGCAGAAATGGGATGAGTTTAAGCAATCGCCAAGCAGCGCATTCATGCTGACCGAGGGGGGGTTGGTTATCTACGGTGGAGTTATCGGCGGGCTGCTTGCAGGTGCGTTTTTCTGCTACCGCAACAAGCTGAATGTGGCTGCTACCGCCGATCTCGTCGCACCAGGATTTCTGATCGGCTATGCACTTGGACGAATCGGTTGCCTGTTGCACGGTTGCTGTTTTGGTGGAATTTGTACGAACGAACTACCGACTATTCAATTTCCACACGGCAGCGGTCCGTATTATGCCCAGTTGGAAACGGGCGAGTTGCTGGGCATACACCTCAAGCAGCGCTCCTTCCCAGCTCGCGTTGTTGCAGTCGACGCCGATAGTCCGGCTGCCCAGCGGGGTATTCGAGCTGGTGACTTTGTAAAATCGATCGATCTGCATCATGTGGAACCCGACAAAAAAAGTGACCCAGCGGCCCCACCTCGACTTGTCGCCGACATACGACTTGTTGTTGCCGACTCACGACTTGATGGAACCCAAGAGGGGTTAAGTCGTAGCGAAGTGCTCACCTTCTTCCCGGAAAATTTGCCACCAAGTAGCCTCCCCGTACATCCCTCTCAAATTTACGCCGCGCTTAACGCACTACTGCTTTGTCTCTTGATTTTGCTCTTCCAACCCTTTCCCCGGCGCGATGGCGTCGCGTTTTTGACCGCGATCTTACTCTACGCGGTCTCGCGATTTCTATTAGAGGGGGTGCGCAGCGATGAAGCTGGGCAACTTGGAACCAACTTCACCATTTCGCAGCTAATTTCGATGGCCAGCGGGATTGCAGCCATCATTGGATTCGCACTACTGCTGTGGCGGCCTGCAAAGCGTGTTTGGAGTTGGCGAGGAGAAGAACAACTTAGTTAAACTAGGTAACTCGTGCCGCTTATTAGCGCGCGTCACCCGCGCGAAACCACAATTTATCGTTTAACTCGATTTGACATCTCCTAAATATTGCAACATACAACCCAAAGGGGGGTGTTTTGGGGAGTCACTCAGCGGTAGATTGTTTGCATCGTCAGGAAGGCAATTTAGCCGACCAACATTTGCATCCGCTAATACTCGAAGAGAGAGTACCACATATCGATGTGTCTACTGGCCGTTCTCTATCGTCTTGTTCCCGAGAGTCCCATCCTTGTTGCTGCGAATAGGGAAGAATATTACGACCGCCCTTCGCAGTCCCCATCCATTCAATCAGGCAAGCCGCGCGTGCTCTGCGGAATGGATCAGCGGGCGGGTGGAACGTGGCTTGGTGTTAACCAACACGGGATGTTTGTCGGTTTAAGCAGTCGCCGGGGTGTGTCAGACCCAATTGGGGCCAGGAGCCGGGGGCTACTCGCTCGCGAAGTTCTGCGTAGCTTAAGCGCCCGAAAAGGGGTTGATAAGGCGATGGAAGAACTAATGACCCATCGCTACGAAGCGCTCAATCTCATCGTCTGTGACGCCGAGAGCGGTTGGGTCATCCACAGCGACGAAGAACAAGAGGTCGTGCCGTTGGAAGATGGGCTGAACATCATTGGCAATCAGAATTTGAACGATCCAAACGACGAACGAGTTCGTTTGGCGCATCGCTTGTTGACTTTGCAGATGCTTGATTCACCCGTGAAGTTCTTGGCAGTTGCCAGCAAGGTGTTCGCGCGAAGCCCGACGCCACAGGGCCGGCCGAGCATGATTGTCCGAGGACGCGATTACGGGACTGTTAGTAGTACGTTGTTGGCATTAAGTCCCAAGCCTCGCGACGCTATTTTTCAGTTTTCGTCGGGCGCTCCTGATGAAGCCAAATACGAAGACTATTCTCCGATGTTGCGAGATATCCTAAGCCGAGGGCTGCGAGAAGCTCGCTCGAAGGTTAAAGCGAACTAGTATTTTGGAATTGTTTGAGTAGAACGATTGGGGACAATCGTTCTACACTGAAACGATTGGGGACAATCGTTCTACACTGGAGGTGACATCATGCAGTGGTTCCGATCCAAAGTGGATTGGTGGCTCATACCACTCTTAATCCTGCCGCCGGTTGCCTCAGTTGTGGTCAGTGTTGCATTTTTCCTGCAAGGCAAAATGTCCGAGTTGCCATGGGGGATTGCCAGTTTGTTGTTTGTTGCATGCCTATATATTGGTCTGGTATTTCCAATTCGGTATGGTCTGGATGAAACCCAGTTGATCGTAAGATTTGGGTTGTGTCGTCAGCGAATTCCATTATCGCGTGTGGTGGCCGTCGAGCCGACTCGCAATCCGCTCAGTTCGCCGGCGCTTTCGCTCGATCGCTTGCATATACAATATGGGCAAGGGATTTTTAAAGCCGTGATGATCTCGCCGAAGAATCGAGACCAGTTTCTTGACGAATTAGCTCAAAAGACCGGATTGAAACGCACGGGAGATCGGCTGGTCCGGGAAGACGAAGAGTTGGAACGGCGGTAGAATAGGTTTCAAGACAGAGCTTAGTTGGACAGCGCCACTTGGCAAGCTGGGTAGCCACCGTTGCCAGACGGTGGACGCGATAGTTAACGTTTTCCACCGCTTGGCAGCGGGTGGCTACAAAAACTTCAGGACGCCGAATTGCCCAGGCTACCAAGTGGCGCTATCCAATTAGCCGTTCAGAGTCTGTCAACTATCCAAGTCGTTCAAAGATCCAAGGAGTGACATCATGCGTTTTGGCGGGTTTCGAGAAGTTGGTCTGGTTGTAATTTGTTGGCTCGCCACTTTTTCGACTTCCCAAGCTGAAATTAAGACGAAGTCTGTGGAGTATCGAGATGGCGACACCGTTTTACAAGGCTATGTTGCTTGGGATGCGGATTTGGAACCGAATTCGGCTCCAGGCGTCTTGGTCGTACATCAATGGATGGGACTGACCGAATACGAGCAACTCAGATGTCAACAGTTGGCGGAACTGGGGTACGTGGCGTTTGCAGTCGACATTTTTGGAAAAGGGGTTCGCCCTTCCAATGTACAAGAAGCGGGAAAGACGGCTTCCATTTATAAGAATGACCGCCAACTTTACCGCCGCCGACTCAATCTAGGCTTGGAACAGCTTAAGTCGCAAACGACTGTCGCTCAAGACAAACTTTCGGCCATCGGCTATTGTTTTGGAGGGACAGGAGTTCTTGAACTTGCGCGTAGTGGCGCGAAACTCGTCGGCGGAGTTTCATTCCACGGTGGTCTTGATTCAACCAATGCCGATGATGGCAAGAACATAACTGCCAAACTGTTGATCTGTCACGGGGCAGATGATCCATTTGTAGCTGAGAAGGACATCGAAGCCATGCGGGCTGAGTTTGACGCAGCAGGCGTCGACTGGCAGATGATCTACTACTCCAACGCCGTGCATTCATTCACTCAGCCGATGGCCGGCAACGACAACTCCAAAGGTGCTGCATACAACCCTCAAGCCGACAAAAGATCTTGGGTAGCGATGCAATCTTTCTTCGATGAGTTGTTCGGGCAAAAGCCATCGAACTAATGCATCACAATCGGGCAGCAGCGGCTATTTGATCGCTGACAGAGTCCAGTGACGGTCGCTGGTCTGGCTGACCGTCGCTGGTAAACCGGCCTGCCGCACCAAATCGCTAACTTCTTCCACGGTCAATGCGGCCAGCAGCGATTGCCGGAGCAGTTGCTGATTTGCCGGCGACTCACCTGCGGCGTGTTGAGCTACCAAACGCTCGACATCGCTATGCGCCTCAGGGCGTAAAAGGTCGCGAACGAAGAGCAGACCACCTTGATGAAGAACTCGAATCATCTCAAGAAGTGCCTGTTGAGGTTCCGCCAGATGGTGGAAAAGACTGTTCGAGATCACGCCATTAAAACGGCCATCTTCGAATGCGAGGTTCTTTGCATCGCCCGAACACAGGACAATTCGACTTTCCAATCCTGCAGCTTGCACATTCTCGCGACCAATGTGCAACATGTGCTCAGATGCATCGTGCCCCGTTACTTGGCAGGTTGCATGGCGAGCGCACAGCTCGATTGGGATGCGCGCGGTTCCCGTACCGACATCCAAGACTTCAAGAAGCTCAACACCCGTCGCCATTAGGTCTTTTACAAATTGACGATTGACGCCGGCGTGGTCCATCGAGTCGTAGTCGCGCGCTTCGGCGGGATCGTCCATTACTTCTGGTTCAAGTTCTCTAACTAACATGGCTGTTGCAGGGTCCTTTTGTTTTCTATCGACTTCCACCAATACAATGGGTGGGGTCCCGAATTTGCTCTTCTGTCTTATACTCTGTGCTTACACGCTGGGTCTTTTTTTACTTAGGTACCGGTCAAAGCCACACATGCAAATCCCAAATCGCGCGGAACTCGAGGACGCGGCACATGAAGTCATGTACATGAGTCGTCCGGATGAAATTGCGAGCATTATTACGCATCTGCTCGGATTTGTACTGAGTATCGGCGCTGCTTTTGCCTTTTGGGGACTTACCGTCAACCATCCTCCAGGTCTGCGGATGGCCTGCGCGGTGTTTAGCCTTTCGATGATCACGGTTTACCTATTCTCTACACTTTCCCATTCCACTGTCGATCCGAATCGACGGCACCGAATGCGTGCGTGGGATCAAGGGACGATTTATCTGTTGATCGCTGGCACCTACTCACCTTTTATTTGGCAAGGTAGCAGCGGAGGAGCGCGCTTTGGGCTGTTATTGGCAGTTTGGTTTTCTGCCATTTTAGGCTTTTACTTAAAAGTATTTTCGTCTTATCGAGTCAACGCCGTCTCTAGTCTCAGTTATATCCTATTGGGTTGGCTGCCCGCCTTGCCACTGCTATCCAGCACGCCTGCAATTTGCGTACAGTGGATGATCGTGGGTGGCGTGTGCTACACGTTTGGCATCATCTTTTGGGTTCTTAGCGAACATGTGCGATTTTCACATGCGATCTGGCACATTATGGTGATGCTGGGGACCGCGAGTCACTGTTATGCCATCTTGCAGTTGCTGAGAATCGCACAAACTGCCTGATACGCTACCACTGCCCTCGTCAGAAGGGTGCATCTCTGTTGTAACTTCGATGCGATTTTGGTATCTCTAATGCCATTCGCTGAGGCCCCTTCCCACAATTAAATCACTTAATATCAGGATGTTGAGCACATGGATGTGCGGACCGTCAATCTGGGCGAACTGGCTGAACTGGTAAGTGGTCAGTTGATCAATGGGAAAAACCAGGGAGAGTCTTTGGCGATTACCGATCTTCCAATTTACAATGCGTTGCCGCTGCAGGATGCTTGTGACGGATGTTTGACTTTCGCTGACTCGCCGAAGCAATTGGAACGCGTGGAACGATCGTCCGCCAGCGCCGTTCTGGTCTCAGAACCGCTTGAGGGTTGCTCAAAACCTATGTTGTTGGTGAGCAATGCGCACGCGGCTTTCCAGACGATCGTCCAGCTCTTTCGTCCCGTACGAACTCTAGCATTCGAAGGAGTTTCGACGCAGGCCAGCGTCTGTGGTTCGGCGACGATCGGACCAGGAACCGCCATTGGTCATGGCGCTACAGTGGGTGCAGATTGCGAGATTGGGGCGAGGTGCCGCTTGCATCCCAACGTTCACATCATGGCGGGGTGTAAGATCGGCGATGATTGTGAGTTTTTTCCAGGAACCGTACTCTACCCAGATACGGTCGTTGGTTCGAGAGTCCTCGTGCATGCCAATTCTGTCTTAGGTGCTTACGGGTTTGGCTATCGAACGATTGCTGGACGACAACAGCGATCTGCCCAGTTAGGATGGGTTGAGCTCGGAGACGATGTCGAAATCGGAGCGGGGGTGACGATCGACCGAGGAACTTACGGTGCAACGAAGATTGGTGAAGGTAGCAAATTAGACAATCAAGTTCATATTGGACATAACTGCCAGATTGGACGGCATAACCTACTGTGTGCGCACGTGGGTATGGCTGGCAGTTGTTCCACTGGAGACTACGTCGTGATGGCTGGCCAAGCAGGTATGGCTGACCATATTCACTTAGGCGATCGCGTGGTCATCGGTGGTCAAGCTGGAGTCATGCAAGATGTGCCAGATGGTCAAACGATGTTTGGCAGCCCCGCCATGCCTAGCAAGAGAAAAATGCAAGAAGTGGCCATCGCTGCAAGGCTTCCAGAAATGCGCCGCGAATTGCGCGATCTGCAAAAGCAAATGCAAGAACTGAGAGCCGAGACCATTTCCAGTCCATCTGTCGAGTCTCGTGATGCAGCCTAACTGCCCCAACGAAAAACAACAAACTGCACTTGATGCCGCTTGTCAAGTGCCGGAGAAAGTTGGCTTGTTGGCAGGCTGGGGAAGTTTCCCAGTTGAAATTGCTGAACGTTGGGTGGACGAAGGAAAAAACGTTTACGTGGCCGCATTCAAAGGCCATGCCGATAGCAAACTGCAGAATCTTGCTACTGAGATCCGGTGGTTAGGAGTTCTGAAAATCGGTGCTCATATGCGATTCTTCCAGCGTTCGGGGGTTTCGCAAATTGCGATGGCCGGAAAACTTTTCAAGGATCGTATACTCTATCATGGCCGCGGTTGGATCGATCATTTACCAGATTTAACCTGCTATCGGATCCTAGGAAGTAGCTTTGTAACCAAGTCGAAAGATGCTCGTGACGACACGCTGCTGGCTGCCGTCGCCAAGGCTTACCAACAGCGAGGAATGAACGTGATGCCAATTACAGAAATAGCCCCCCAACTTCTCGTTGAAGAAGGTTGTCTGACACGCCGCTCGCCCAGTCGTTCCCAGTTGCTCGATATTCTGTTCGGTTGGAACATCGCCCGCAGCATGGGAGGATTAGATATTGGACAATGCATGACGGTCAAAGATCAAGTTGTCTTAGGGGTCGAAGCGATTGAAGGTACGGATGCACTGATCACCCGTTCCGGTCAGCTTTGCCCACGTGGTGGGTTTACCGTCGTCAAAGTTGCCAAACCAAAGCAGGACATGCGATTTGATGTACCGACCATTGGCTTGCGGACGCTGCAAAATCTAGCTGCAGCAGGTGGAAAAGCGTTGGCCATTGAAGCTGGAAAGACAATTTTAGTGGATCGTGAAGCGACGATCGCGTTTGCCAACCAGCACGGCCTAACCATCGTTGCACTTCGGGGCGAAGAACAGCAGGCGCGACTCTACAACGCCGCCTAAGATCGTGTAAGCTTATTTCTTTGCTCTACCGCCTTACGTTCTTAATAGCGCCCCGGTGCTGTTAGCTCGGGCTCGCCAGCACCTTGATTTACATGACTGCACCAGACGGACAACACCCATCAAGCGACGTACAACGTGCAGCGCAACAACTGCGCGCGACTGCGTTTCATGAAGCTGGACACGCCGTAATGGCCTTGATTGTCGGTCGATCGGTCCACAAACTGACCATTGCAACTGGAAATTTGCAAACAGGTGGTATCCGACTTGGAGCTTGCGAGATGAAAAAGGGAAAAGCCAAGTCGACAAACGACTGGCTTGAAGACTCGGTCCTCATCTTGCTCGCAGGCATGGTGGCTGAATCCCAGCTCACCGGTCAATACTGTCCACGCGGAGCTGCCCAAGATCTACTTGCCGTTCGACAACTTTTGAACCAACGATCTGGAAGTGAGCGGCAGTTTGAACGCCTGCAACGTCGCATGCTCGACAAAGCCGAATACCTACTCGCCGACGCGCAATCCACCAAGGCCATTGAGTTGATCGCCGACGAACTGCTTTTGAAAACAACGATTAGCGGGCGGGCAGTGCAACACTTCTACGATTTAGCGAACAATGCAACTTCTTAATCACGTATCAGCCATATGACAACAACAACTCAGATCTGCCTTGATTCAATCTTGAAGGTTATTGCCCAGGAACTGCAGATTCCACTTAAGCAGGTTCAAGCTGCCATTGAATTACTACAGTCAGGCAACACCATTCCATTTATCGCTCGATACCGCAAGGAAGCGACGCAGGGATTGGATGAGATCGCGCTGCGAGCAATCGAAGATGCCTTCGACAAAGCAACGCAGTTGTCTGCACGCAAAACGACTGTATTAAAGTCGATTGAAGAGCAGGGTTTGCTCACCGATACGCTACGCAAACAAATTGAACAATGTGCCGACTTGCATGCGTTGGAAGCGATCTATCTCCCCTTTAAACCCAAGCGGCGAACACGAGCGACAATCGCGCGCGAACGCGGACTGCAGCCGCTGGCCGATTTGCTGCTGAGCCAAGCTTCGCTCACGCGTTCCAGGGAAGAGCTTCTTCAATCGTTTGTCGACGAAAAACTGGACGTGCCCGACAAAGCGACGGCCTTGCAGGGGGCGCTTGACATCGTCGCCGAACAATGGGCTGATGACGCCGAAACCCGCTTGTGGTTGTCCAAACAGGCAACCGACTATGGCAAAATCGTGTCTCAAGTCAAACGTGGCAAAAAAGAAGAGGCGAGCAAATTTGAACTCTACGTGGACCACCAGGAAGCCATCGGACGCGTCCCCTCGCATCGTGTTCTGGCAATGCTGCGTGGTGTCGATGAGGGCGTATTGCGTGTCGGCGTACAGTTGGACGATGAACACATGCTCGGTGAATTGAAAAGTAAACTCGTCATCAATCGCAACTTCGCTTTCCGCCAAGAGTTACTGAGTACCGTCGAAGATTGTTACGAACGCCTGCTCATGCCGGCTACCGAATCGAGCGTTTTGCAACGGCTCAAGGAAAAGGCCGACGAAGAGGCCATCGCCGTATTTGGTAAAAACTTGTACGAACTACTCATGGCTTCCCCGGCAGGCCCGAAAGTCACCATGGGTATCGATCCGGGCTTTCGTACTGGATGTAAAGTTGCAGTGGTGGACGGTACGGGAAAATTCATCGCCAACGCGACCATCTATCCAACGCCGCCCACCAACGACATTGCCAAAGCAGGCCGGATCTTATTGGAACTGATCCAGAAATGGGACGTCCAGTTGATCGCAATTGGCAATGGTACCGCCTCCCGCGAAACCGACTCCTTTGTTGGACAATTGATCAAAGAACATAAGCTGAACGTCACAAAAGTCATGGTCAGTGAGTCGGGGGCGTCGATTTACTCAGCCAGCGAATTGGCTTCCAAGGAGTTTCCCAATCTTGATATAACCGTACGCGGTGCCATCAGTATCGCCCGACGTTTGCAAGATCCATTGGCAGAACTGGTAAAGAGCGATCCAAAATCGATCGGCGTGGGGCAGTATCAACATGATGTCAATCAATCGCAACTGCGCAAGTGTTTGGATCGAATCGTTGAATCATGTGTCAATCGAGTTGGTGTAGATGTCAACATGGCCAGCGTCCAGCTGCTCGCCTATGTTGCCGGTATCGGCCCCAAACTGGCAGAGAGCATCGTGGAATATCGCAATGAGCATGGTCGCTTCCATAGCCGAAAACAACTCACCAAAGTTCCCAAGCTTGGCAAAAAAGCATTTGAGCAAGCGGCGGGATTCTTGAGGATTCGTGGCGGTGAAGAACCACTTGATAACTCTGCGGTGCACCCAGAAAGCTACGAGGTTGTTGATCAAATGGCCAGACAATTGCGAGTGGAGTCGCACGCACTCGTGGGAAATGCAACGCTCAGTCAAAAACTAGACGCACAGCATTTTGTCAACGAACATTTCGGCTTGCCCACTGTTGTTGATATCATCAGCGAATTGGCCAAACCCGGACGCGATCCGCGGAGCGAATTCAAGGCGGTGCAATTTGACGACTCCATCAATCAAATTGAGGATCTCAAGCCCGCTATGGTAGTTGAAGGTGTGATCACCAACGTGACCCACTTTGGTGCTTTTGTGGACATCGGGGTGCATCAAGATGCGCTCATTCACATCTCGCAATTATCTCACACGTTTGTCAAAGACCCCAACGAAGTTGTCGCAGTCGGCCAGGTGGTCAAAGTCAAGGTGCTGGAAATCGACATACCACGCAAACGCATCTCGGTCACTCGCAAGTTTTAATTAAGAGTGCATGGCCAGCGCGTTACCAACCGACCTTGCTTTGCTAACTCTAATTGGACAGCGCCATTCGTCAAAAGTGCCGTCTTTTCACAACCCGCAGCGTTAGCGAGGGACTTTGCATAAGTCATTCCCTTTTGATCAATGTGGCGCTGTCCAACTAAGCTCTAAATAAGTCATTCCCTCGCTAACGCTGCGGGTTAGGATTTTGATCAATGTGGCGCTGTCCAACTAAGGGCCCGCGCAAAAATAACTTTTACAAGTTTTATTAACGTGGATTGATCGTATAGTTCCACTCACCGTGGAATGTATCACGTTTTAATCGCAACGCTGCAAGCTCGGTATCGCTGACTTTAGTCTTTGTTGGATAT
>JBGSUV010000044.1:0-160196 GCA_041753315.1 Pirellulaceae bacterium
CTGGAGCGCCCTTGGCAAACTGTTCTACAATATCAGACAACATGATCGGCTCCTTCGTGTAAGCTAGAGGACTACCTCTATGTTACCCGGGAGCCTAATGACAGCTTTACAGGGTTTATTGGGGACAATTGTTCTACATTATCGTGAAACAATTGGGACAATTGTTCTACATTGTCGTGCACGGTTGCGTTTTTCATACCTTCATGCCCAAAGCGAAATTATTCGGCGATTGCAAAATTCACCATAACAGCAATGGTCATTGTCAACTCATCGGAGTTGGCTGCGCTAATCAGATTCTTGTCGCTGGAAGTGAAATTGGCTGGAAACTGGGTACTGCTTCGGCCATACGGATCGGGGTAGTACATCGCCCGCATCTCAGAAATTGCGTTCGAACGATTGGAGACGGCGACGAGTTTTCCGAGCTTCAGGCCTGTTGCATCAAACATCGATTTGGCATCTGCAACTGCTGCTTTGAAAGCGAGCTTGGTAGCTTCCATGACTTGGGCATCGGTGGCAGATGAAATGAATGTCACAGACGGACCTTGGGTCGTGTCACTTGAGCTGTAGTATCCCATTTGCTCCTGCATCATCGCTTGCATTTCTTCGAGTTGCTCCTGTTGCTCGGCATCGAGTTCCGGTTTGTTATTGTCGCCAGCCAGATCGCGTGCCTTTATCTGAGCATTGAGCGTCACCGGCAACATGGCTAGTGCATCACCTTCTTGTACGGGCAATGTCCATTCCGCTTTAACGGCCGCAGTTGCGGTAAAGGTCGTTGGCATTTCGGGCGCTTCATCGCCTCCTCCACCATTTTGCTGCATTTGCATCATCATCATGCGCTGGTAGCGTTGAGCATTCGGATCGTCACCGCCGCTTCCTTCCGAGACGCGTGTTGAACTAAACACGATCGATGCTTCATCCGCTTTCATCGACACGAGATCTTTTTTCACTCGTTCCTTGTGTTCAGCCAATGCACTGATTGCACCCCGTGCGTCCACGCCTTGTGCTTTGACCCACATCATCAGGCGAATTTTCTCGGGCTTCAGGCTGATAGCATGGTTACCAGTCGCGCTGATTCCACCGACCAGTGGCAATTCCTGCGCCTCCGCAAAACTGACAAACGTCAATATCCCCACGATCACAAAAACTCGGGCGAGCAAATTCAATTTCGTCATATTAAGAATCCCAGTAGAAAGTCACGAAGTTCAATTCTAACACCGATGCGAAAATCTTCGATCATCAAACGGACTATGGCTAACGCAGCTAAGCATGGTTGCTCATTGCAGGGCACCACTACCATATTGTTTACGCATCTGATTTCGAACGCTTTGTATTTCATCACCACGCAAATTGCGTAGCATGGCATAAATCAACTCAGGCGATTCGAGCGAGCCAGTCGACTTGCGATAATAGTCGAGTGCTGCCGGGTCGGTTCGTTCAGCTTTGGCAAGCGCCGCAACGACCAAGGTCCGTTGTTTTTCATCACTGCTTATGAATTCGTCGAGCGATTCGGCCGTTGCACTGCTAGATGTCAAGCGAAGAATTTTTGCAAATTGTTTTAATTCTGTATCAGTTCCAACAAGATCGGAAGTTAATACTGAGGCGTCGAACTGCCGCCGGACATACCATAGACCTGGAAGTTCTTCTTCATAGTCATAGACAAGGGCCGCACCCAGTTGCATTCGTTCGTGCAAGAATTCGTAGCTCGAACTCGTCAGTCGTTCCATGGCAGCCCGACGGACTTCGGGTAACGAGTGACCTAGAAACAGTACCGCTCGATCACCGCTTGACACGATTTGATCCGCCAAGGCGATGGCCAGTGAAACTTCAACAACCACATCGTAGCTCTCCGCGGATGCAATCCGTCCGACGGCAGTCAGCGTTGCCAGTCGATGGTCAATGCGCGACAAAGCATTCAAAATGACGGATCTCACGAGTGGATCGTCGCTGCTGATATACAGTTGATACAGACTTTCCACCGCTTGTTCACGATTTGGAAGTTGTCCAGTCGATGGAGCAAAGTCGGTAAAGGCTTCGTCCTTGGACTTCAGTTCGTCCGAGGAAAACGATGTGCTACGTTGTTCGATCAGCGTCCCATACAAAGTCCGCATCACCAAGTCTGAAATGAGCGGTAGATCGTTTGCCGAGCGTTCGGCTGTCGATGAATATTCTTGTACCAACCAGTCTAGAACTTCCCGGCTATCGATTTCCGTGGCTGCCTGAAGAACGTCTTGAATCGCAGGCTCTTTCCAGTTGGTGAAGTCCAACTGGGCAGCTCGTAGGAATTCCAGACGTTTGGATTCCGGCAACCAAGGCAGTGCGTTGATCAGCCATTTGCTTTGTTCAACTTCGTCGAGCAGGGAATAGTCGAGGAACTCGGCCTGATCCAATTCACCACAGGCCAACAATGCAAGTCGCAACCATTGCACTTCGTTCTGACGCTCCGCTGCCGATGTTTCATCATCCGCAGTTGTTCCAAACGACTGCAGCGAACCGTCAATGATTTCAACACACTCGCTAATCCACTTCGGGCGCGAACTCTGCTGATCGGCAGAGTACCATTCGGTCAACCAAGCTGATGGAAGATTGTTCACAGTTCGCTTGGGCTTTGGCTCAATCTTAGTCGGCTTGCTCGCGGAAGAAGGAGGGAGCTCACCAAACAACTGGTCGGCCAGATCTAAGTTCTCAGGTGATTTAGTCTCTGCGATCACATCCGCGTCCATCACCTCCTCAGGTGGTTCCCCCTCGTCGGTTATCACGCTCGCAATCGATGCAGACTCCGTCCCGAAAAAATCATCGAATAATGAACTCCCCTCTTTATCAACGCCACCCCCAGGTTCCAACTCGATCGCTTGCTGGGCAAGTTGAGTTGAAGGACCATCAGCTTGCGATGAGCGCTTCATCGCCTTCGGTATAACCAGAAAGCTCTCTGGTACCGGATGCCACGGTTCCATTTCAATTCGACTAAACCGAGCCGTTAAAAAAGCTTGTGAGCGTTCTTCTAACTCGGTAATTCGCTGCTCTCGAAGCGATGCTAACAGACCACCGATGCCCGACAAACGTGTTCTGCGATCGGTTGAACTTAGCAATTCGGGGAGAACGTTACGGAGCTTCGTAGGAGCCAATTTTGCAATGACAGCAGCAGCGATAGCAACTTGTTCAGTTGCCTCACCTTTCAACAACAACTGGGCATGTTCGACGAGCGGCAAAAACAACTCGTCCCTCTGATACTCACTTATTTCAGCATCGATACTTGTCAGACGCTGTGGATGACTTTGCAAATAGTTCAGAAGTGAGGGAGCAGATTCTTTGGAAATGATTTTAGGTAAGAGGCCAACGGCTTTTTGTGCAACGAAGGGATCGCTGTCCTCCATGCTTTTCAGAATGGCTTCGGCAAGCGGACCGCTCACGTGGGATTGCCGTGAACTGCCCGAGAACGAGAAGACGTTCTGGTCGCTTTGCGCAATGCGCTCGGTAATGGCGTCCAGTGTTGCAGCGCGAATTCGCCAACCTGTATTCCCAACCAGAGTGATCAGCGCCGATTCGGCCTTTCCTGTTGAACCAAGTTGCCCCAATGTCTTCGTTGCGTAGACCAGCAAATCTTCGTCGGTTTCCTCGCCCAGGTAGCTGACCAACGTCTCAATCGACTTGTCGTTGGGATGCTCAGCAAGTTGCCGCAAAACAGCGGTGCGGACGCTGGGGCTGGTATCGCCCAAGAGGCGTTGCAAGCGTTGCGGTTCTTGTAGCGCACCCAACTGCTGCAATTTCGCAACAGCCAGCTCGCGCACAAGCGGATCCGAGTCATTCGATAATTCATCCACAAGGAGTTGATCTTGCGACGTTACAAAATCGAGTATCGCCGAGGCGGCTTGGCGATGTGTTTCCGCGTCAAGACTTGACAATGCGACCAATAAAGTAGTCTGTTCCAGCCGTACGCGTGGCCCGACCAAAATCCTATAGAGCAGTTCACGTAATGCCGTGCGTTGTTGGTCGGACAGAGCATCCGAATCGGCGAGGCGCAGTCGAAGGTCGGGAATAACCGTGGTGCCCAATTGGGTTGCTCGAGCTAGAACGGCTTTGCGGTCAACAATGCTCTCGTCGAGCAGTTCTCTCATCAGGTCCGCGACTACTATCGGATCAACCTCAATCATCTCAGAGACTTCTGCATCTACATCTTCAGGTTGAGACGAATCCGCTTCATTTCGCAGCCATTCCACTAACTTGTCGATTGCTGCGTTTGACATCGTTTCGGGCTGCCAGGGATCCAGCAAATCGACAGGAGCTTTCCAGCGCCGCAGAATGTCGATGGCAGAAAGTTGTTGCGCTAGACTACCCGTGCGTAAGATGTCCACCACAAACCCTGCCGCCCCGATGCGATCGTTGCTCAATCGCTCCTGCGCGGCAACTCGCAAATCGGGAGCTCGATTGCCAAGGAATTCCTTCAATTGCTGCAATGAAGTCGCATCCAATTTTCCTGATGCGTACAACACGCGTTGGATGGTGGGATCGGCGGTTACCAAGTGATCTGTGAGCCACATTTCAAGTTCAACCAATGGAAGGTAGCCTTCCTTTGATGCAATTGCCGTCTGATCCTTTCCGAGTACTCTTAGACTCGGGAGGGCACTAACCCCCAACTGCTCAACCAATGCCGGTTCGTCGTCGACGTCCACCTTAACCACGACCCAACGTTTTAAGATTGCGTCTGCGTCTTTGGACTCAAGTTCACCCTCTAGTTTTCTACACCACGAGCACCAATCTGCACCAAACACCGCAAGCATCGGACGCTGTTCCAATCGAGCAAGCTCGGATGCTTTCCTAAAATCCCCTTGCAGTTCAATTCGTACTCCGCTCCTGGCGGCTTTGGCACTACCTGCATTTTGCGATGCCTCGTAATCTGAGCTCGTGGTCGCATTGCCAAAGGTATCACCGAACGTTGTGGCAGCGTCGTCGAAAGGGTTTGGGATTCTTTCAATATCGTCCTGAGCGACGAGCAAGCCAACGGGAAGCGCACAGGCAACGACAGCACAAATGACGACAGTCCCTACGACACGAACACCTATCGAGCTGGCACGCGACCACCAGCGACTTGTCGCATACGTGAACCGATATTTACTGCTCACCGTTTCCTCCCGCATGGAATACTTTCGTCCAGTATGTTGTCATTTCAAAGGCGGGGCTATTTTCGTGGTCGTGGCAACGCACGCACTGCTCTTTTGCCTGAAACGGAGTTCGTGATCGCGGGTTCTTCGTATGTGCAAGCGAAGGACCGTGACAATTCTCACACCCGACATGCACCAAACTCTTCGAGAGTGCCACGTTCTCAAATCCTCCGGAATAACCGTAACCCGTGGTGTGGCACTGCTGGCAATGGGGATCATATTCAGCCGTTTTAGTTACCAAAACGTCCCACGCATGTGCATGTTTTGATGCATGCCAAACGGCATCGTCAAGTTGGTGACACGCTTGACAACTGGCAGAGCCTGCGATCGCATAGTCGTCCGATAGCACATCAATGCGTTCAACCAAGGCAGCTTCGCGAGCGGTGAAGTCGCGCTGACGTAGAGCCGCATAGTAGGTCTTCAAATTATCCAACTGTGGATTGGCTTCGGGCAGTTCACTGCTGACTTCAACAATCCCCACGTCCTTTTCGACAAAACCATCTTTCGCAGGTGACAAACTGATTTCCGCCAAGAATTTACCTTTGTTGGTAGCTGACATCATGGTTACTGGCCCAACCTTCGTGGGACTCATCGCCTGACCGGTCGGGCCGCCCACCACATAATCAACTTCGGGCAGCGACTCGGCCAAGTAGCGCAAGCCACCTTCGTCAAAGTAAGCTAGAACCACTTTGACATCGGCCGTTGGATGTTCTGCCAATGCGTTCAGTGTTGATCGAATGGGATCTTGCGCTTGCCAATGGCTTCCGATGACCATTTCTGGATCGATGATCCCGGCGATGGCGATCTTTAGCCCACCGCGTTCCACCAAAAGGCTTTTGGTTCCAATGGGTTGACCGTCGTCGGCGACCAAGTTAGCGGCTAACCAGGTGACGCCGGTTTCGGCGGAAAACGCTCGCAGTTCTGCAGGCGTGAACTCCGTTTCTGGTCCTCCAACATTGTGAGCGTCGAGCCCTAGAGCATGAAGTCCGTTCAACAGAGATTTGAATTTGACTTGTTGATACTCGCCGGTGCCAATCGCTGATCCTCCAACATCGAGGACCAGAACATCGCGCTGATTGGCTCGCGCTCGAACCAATCCGCCGCGGCGCGGCAGGCCACCCGACTGATTCGATGCGCAACCACATGGCGTGATCCAACCGCGCGTATCACCACTCACCAAAATCGAAACTTCCTTTTTTGTGGATACTCCACATCCTGAAAATCCAACGATGCATGCCAAGATGCACAGTGCGCTAGGGCAGGGCGGTGAAATTCCAAACAAATTAGATTTTGGTAAAAGCATCATCTAACGCAGTTCGTTATTGCAGGAGACTATAAACCAGGATGTTTACGTTAATCTGCTCGGCGTTAGTAATCTCATTCCCACCGCAACAGCAACATCCCTGTGAATTTGAGGTGTCGTTTAAGCCGTCTTGAGAATAAAGCACACCTAGGCGTTGTCCGAAGTGAATGCCAGCCAGTGGTTTGGGAGTGCCCTTTTTAGCCTCCAGTTTCTCGATGTCATAAACGGTGTGAAAGACCATGTGATCGAGGCCGATATCTTGCATTTCGCGATCACCAAATGTCTTGGCCATTTCGCGTCGGAACGAGCGATCCCATTCGGGAGACGAACAACCGGATGAAGCCAACAAGAATCCGCCACGTTCGATGAACTGCCGCAAATTCTCCCGTTCTTCACTCAGTAATTCAAATTCCCCTTCACCCGTCATGATCAACATCGGAAAGTTGTAGACTTCGTCGGAGGCAAGTTTCACTGAATGCAGGCGTCGACTGGTTGAAATTGCCGAGTCTTGTTCGGCCCTTCGTAGAAAGTGATCCGCGAAACACTCACTAGTTTTTGTGCCTGCATAGATCAAGTTCGCGACCTGAATCACACTTTCCGCTTCGCCACCTTGTGAGCTCGGGTCGATAACAACGTCGACCGTGGCAGACGTTTTGCCCGACTTGTCTTGTGTGTCGTCTGCCGCATAGATAGGAGCAAGTAAAAGTAGTACGACTACAAAAGTTAACAGTTTCATGTTCTTGAATTCCTTGAGAATGTCCTATTCTGATTCTTGTGAGCCCAGTTCTTCCGTCAGCGTGCGAAAGTACTCGGCAACTTGCGAGCGATATTGGCTTGGGATGTTGTTCAGACTCTGGCCACTTGCATTGCCAGAGACGGTGGTTTCAGCACTTGCAGGCCCCTGACCGGGTGTGTCGGTCAAGTGGTTGGAGGCAACGCCGCCGGAGGAGCTTTCGCCGCGACCGCTGCGCGGTTGACTGGCCTGTTGTGGCATGGTGCCATACATACCAACGTTTTGCTGGCCAGGAAAACGTTGCGCAAATCCTCCCCCAGCTCCCCAGCCCATTCCCATTCCAGGATTTCCACCCGGCGTCATGCCGCTCATCCCCGGTTTCATGCCCATCATGGCCAGCATTTGTTGGATCGAGTCTCCCAGTTGCGGCCCTCCCGCTCCAGGCTTAAACGCCGCTTTGCAATTTTCGCAGGCTGAGTTCCCCATTCCATCACTTTTAGTGAGAAAGCTCTCCAAGATATCTGCGGCTGTTGCTGCGTTTGCCTGGGCATCGGAGAATTCGTTGCCAAGTAAGTTTTGCTGCGAACTGGTCATTTCCGCGTCAGCTTGACTGCTGCGGACCCCTTCGACAAACTCCAACGCGGTATCCCGAAGCTGCTCGAGGTCGGGTTCATCGGGTAGTTCATTGGCAGATTTTTCTATATCGTCGAGCAGTTGATCGAGTTGTTGGCGCAGCTGTTCCTGTTCAGCTTCTAATTCGGCGACTCGGCGTTGAGTTTGAGGATCGTCCATGGTGGCTTCATCATCCTTCAGCGACTTGAGTCGATTGGCGAGATCGCGCTGTTGTTGCGTGATCTGCACAAATCGCTGTTGAGCAACTACCAATGGCATAATCTTCTGCATTTGTTGCATGGGATCGATTGCCTGATCGGTCAGTTTTTCCTGGACCTCGCCGGCTTCGGAAATCATCTGACGCAACTCGGCCATCTCCTGTTCACTCAGTTGTTGATCGGAGGGCGGAGCTTGATTCTTGTCGGACGGTTGCATGTTCGCTAGTTGTTCAGCCATATCGCTGGCTTGCTTCGACATTTCCGCCAGTCGTTTGGACAGTTCCTTGTCAACATCGATCGGAAGCGGTTTTTCGCTAAGTTCTTTGATTGCTTCCGCAGCTTCTTTTGCCTGTTGTTCTGCAGCGGCCAGTTTCTGTTGCAGGGCTTGGGCAGCTTCCTCTGAATCGGGGTTGGCTGCTAATTTCTCGGCAGCTTCTTCGACTTCCTTGAGGGCGTTGGCAAGTTGATCGAAATATCGCCTGGCTTGCTGGTACTTTGCCTGCATACTCTCTGCGCCACGACGTTGCACCATCATGCGCTGGAATTCTTCGACGGAAATAATCTTGATAACGGTTACTGGAGATTCTGCTCCCTTGATGCCTGCTGGATCATTGTCTTCCGTGCGAGCGAAAAGCTGTATTTCATCACCAGGCACGAGACCAAACTTTGGTAACGGTAGGATCCAACCAGCCTGTTGCCGTGCACCACCATCCACTTCCGCGGCAATGCGACTGGATGGCGAGCCATTGAGCGAACGAAACAATGATAGGGAAGTAATCCCGTAGTCGTCTTCCGCCACAACTGAAACGGGCAAGTTAACATCTGGAGTTGCAAGCGAAACTGGCTGCGGTTGCGTGATTCGGACAATAGGTCGCGAGTCCGTTAGAATGGTCATCGCACCTTCGATCGATTCGTGTGACTCAATGCCATCGATGTCGACGACCGTCAACTTGAATCGGCCCGATTTCGTCAACTGCATGACACCGGCGACTAACTTTAATTCACCGTCTGAAGTTTCCTGTGGCGCGAGAGCAAGCTGCTGAGACGAACCGTCTTCATAGCTCAACTGCAATCGTCCTTCAGCCAGCGGGCGGTTGCTACCAACTTCCCAAGCGACGTTCGTGCCAGTCAGTCCTACAAGACCTTGTTCGGGCAACTTGCCACGGTAAGCACCGCGCCGAGTATAGGCTGGCGGGGTGATGGTCACCGTGGGCGGCAAGAGTTGCGGGGTCATTTGTACATTCAATCGCAGTACTTTGGATCGCGTCGTGCCGCTCCTGGCGTACAGGTCAAGTGGTTCCGTGATACGTGTCAGTATCGCTTGCCAGGCCGCGTCTCCCTGAGACAACATGGGGATGGTGGACTCTTCACCGGCGTCGTTTCGGACAACCAATGTTACGCGTTCAACGTTGCGGGTGACGTGCGCGGCGACATTCAGATCTTGCCCGTACAGCACACTCTCTCGTTCTAATTCCAAATCGATGAAGATACCGGTGTAAGGAGGGATATCGCTGGACGGGTAGAGGAAACGCATGAATTGGTGCGACACGATCGTTGGAATGATTGTCCAGACGATCCCTAACAGGACCACGAGGCCAAGTGAAAAGTAGGCGGCCTGTTTAACAGATTCCGTACCAATAACTTGTGCGGGCCGAATGGCCGCTACGCGGTCGCTTGCGCGGGACGCAGCAATAGCAGCCAATGATTGGGATAACAGTCCGGTTGGATGCGTGGGACGCGTGGCTAATTGCCAACCCGCCAAGATCTCGCCCCCGGTCCGTTGTGCATCGTCGATTTGACTTGCGATTCGCTCGTCAGTGATATGAATACTGCGCCAGATGATGACCAGCAGGGTGGCCGCAGCAGCGAAGAAAAGTACGGGACGGGTAACAAACCAACGCACCGAAGCAGGTAATTCCCAGATTGTGTCGAGCCACATGGCCGCAACAATCGCTATCACGATTGCGCCAATCGCCAATAACAGATAACGACTTGCACCCAGGCCGATTGCTCGCGAACGAAACGGTCGAAGTCGAGTGGCCAACGACTCTTTGGACAAGATGGGAGAACCAGCAGACATGCGTTGTTATCCTAAAGTTTGTTTCCTGACTACCGTGCGTTGCAATCCACTCAAACCAGGCCACTTTGCCGTCGGACGACCCAGGTGCTTATCCAGCCGACGAGGATGAGCATCAAGACAAATGGATTGTCCCACATTGTGGTCCTAATTTCTTCATGTTTTTGCTCTTGTTTCAATTTTTCTGCAAAACGAGCGACCAGTTGTGGAATGTCCTCGGGACGCAGTTCTGAGCCACCACTCAGCCTGGCGACTTGACGCATGATGTCGGGGCGAGCATCCACTTCCAAACTCTCAAACCACGGATCGCGCACCTCAAAGGCAGTTGCGGCGAGCAGCGTATCCTGTTCGCCAGTAACTACTTTTAGCGAATAGTAGCCAACTTCCAGACTCCCCATATCGACGCGGTACAGACCATTTTCGGTGCCGCTGGGGACAAGCGTAAGTCGTCGCGGCAAGTCGGCATCCGCCGCTTGTAACGTAACGGCCAAGTCGATGCGACCGTCCGCAGCTTGCCACCTTTCTGGAGCGCGGACGATGATGGAAGCGGTTGCCCGATCACCACTCAGGAAATTTGCTCGATCGGCGCGTACGGCAACCTCTTGACCAGGCATCACATCCTGTTGCGAAACGATCCACTGGATCATCGCCTGCCACAGCGTTGGATAGATCTTGTCTTTAGCGGCATGCTGCGGCGGCAGGAATGCCCAGCGCCACATGCCCGCACCTTCAACCACGACGGTTTGACCGCGTCCGTAAGGTTGATAGGTCACGACAGGTATGGACTCATTGCTCCCCTCCACCGTGCTCTCGACCAAGACCTGCGGTAAGCCAACACGCATTTTGGGAGTGGCACCAGTGGCCAGCGATGGCAGCGTTCCAAGGGGATCGTTGCCATCACCGAGCAAAGGGTCGAAGACCGTCGAGTCCATGCCGTGACTTGATAGCTTGGTCCGAAATCGCGATTCGTTGCCTGCCACCCATTTAACCGGCAAAATTTCGGATAGCTTGGTGGCGACCTGGTCAGTTGGCGCGCCGCGAGAACACAACAGACAACCTCCACTTTGCGCTATCCAGACGCGCAAGTTCTCGATGGCTGAATCGGTTAGAAACGTATTGGCATCACGGCCCAACATCACCACCCGGTAGGATTCCAATAAAGCCATGGACTCGAGAGGCGAGGCCAACTCCTTTTCGATTGACCAATCACTACTCGCAACTTCTTGCGGTCCACTAGCACCTGAACTTGCGTCGTCCGTATTCAACGCTTGCAGGCCTTCACTCACGCTAAGCGACTTGTTAGCCACTTTCCGCATCAAAAACCGATTGGGGCTCAGTTGCACAAAGGCGGTCAGATCAACTACCGGATCACTAGCTAAATTGCGTGATAAAAACTTGCTATCCCAATAGGGCTTACCTTCGAGTACGAGGACACCGATGGGGGCATTTAAGCGCTGAACTAAGATTGCCGTTTGATTGTCCGCCGTCGTCACTTCTCCCTGAACCTCGGTGGCCGCTACGCGAAAGCGTTCAATGGGTGCTTGGATGCCATCCTCGAGTGTAAAGCGGACTTCTTGAATGGGATCATTGGTCAATTTCACTAGAGTCGTTTTAACAACCTGCTCGTCTCTCAGCAGTGCCAATTCAGTCGTTTGTCCCGCCAGTCCGTTGTGTCCTATATTGACGCGAATGGTGATTGGGTTGTCAGGAAAGGCAATCATGCGCGAACTTTTCGCGGTGATCGACATGTTTTTCATACCAACGGAAGTTCCAAGCGTTACCGTGTAGATAGGTGTCGCCAGCGCGTTGGATTCGCGGGCGGTTTGCAGGACACTTTCCACAGAGCCAGCATTGTGTGCACCATCGGAAAACAACAACACTGCGTGACCTAAAGGCGAGCCCGAACGGGTTGTCTGGCGCAGTGCTGTCGCCAAATCGGTGCGATGCCCTTTAGGCCAAACGATGGATTGGGCAGAGCCATCTCCCGCCGACGGCTCAGCCGGCAACAATTCAACTTGATCACTAAATGCTTGTCGACGAATTTCGACAGTCCCGTCTGTTTTGACCTTTTTGGCGAATTCGAGTGAAGTATTCCACCGAGATGTGATGCCACTAGGACCAGTATCCTCCGTCTGCATGCTCAGTGTTCCATCGATCAACACGCTCAACATCGGGTTGCCAGGAACTGGCGGGATCGTTTGTACCCAAGTTGGATTGAGTGCTACGAGCAGTGGTCCTACCAAACCTAACGAGAGCAGCAACGTCAGCGTTACGCGGCGCCAACGGGGGACCGACCAGTGTTGTCGCACAGCGTACCACAACACCGCCCCGGCTCCCGCCAAGGCGATCGCCCACCATAGTCCTATTGGAATCTGAGGATCAAAGGTCCACACAAATTGTCCTAACATTGAAGTGCACTAGATTACATCCTGCTGAATCGCAAAGCAACGATCTCGGCGATCAATCCGAGCAAACAGGCCACGATCAACCAACTCCACGTTGCATCCGATTTTTCCTGCGACTGCTGTTTGGTTGACGTGAAACCTACGGTTCGTTGATCGGTGACGCGTTCCACCAGTATTTCTTCGTCAAGCGACTGGAGATCGGCCTCCAGCGATGGAGCACTGGTGGCAACCATGCATACGGCGGAAGTGGGATCATTCAACGCGTAGATACCTGCCCCCGGCGGTTCGGGCCAACTCCAGACCATCGATCCTTGACCTGCCGACCACTCCCAACTCCCGTACCGGTCATCAATGGGCGTACTTCCTTCCACCGTTGTCGCCGTTAATACCACTCCGTCGTTTAAGGAAGGTGGCAACATGCGTACCAGTGGTTCGCCACACGCTGCTTGCGTGGTTTCGCCGCTGCCAGCAAGCAATGTCTGAGTCAATTCGCTCAGGATCGGCAAGAAAGTCGGATGGACCGTCCAGTTGGAACGCCCTAGATCGGCATTAATTAAGGCAAGTTGGCCGGCCCCAACACTGGACAAATACAATAATGTCGAAGTATCACTGAGTTCCGCCAGCACTTGATCTCGCAGACCTTCATCCGTCGCACGCGTTGCCAGGCCACCGCTAAACCGCACCGCTTGCAACGGAACGACCGAGTTACTGCCGAGCACACTAAACGGAACTTGGCGACTTTGGATCCGCCGCACAAACAAGTCTTTGCGATCGCTTCCATTGTCGGCGGGATGGAGCGTAACTGGCGGTTGGAATTCGCTTCCAAGTAACTGGGCCAGCTGTTCAAGGTTCACAGCATCCACCAATTCGCTCGCAATGTAGAGAAGACCTTTGCCGCGCCGAAGTTGCGCGGCAAGTCCTTGCAATATCTCCGTCGACAGTGAACCGGGATGGTCGAGTACTACCACGTCGCTATCGGGCCATGACCTGATGGCTGTTTTAAGTGGATTCACGCGCGTAATGGTTTGTGCGTCTGATTGTTCAGCGCGATTCGGACTGGAATCCAACGCGACATGCAGCGCGCGTTCGAGGTAAAAACTCGAAGAAGGCACCTCTTGAGGATTCTGCCGAGTGACCAACAACACTTTCACTGCGGGGCGAACTCGGATCGCAACGGGTCGCTCATCATCTGCGGCAAGAGCATCAAGGTTGTTGTCAAGTTTAGCCCAACCATGCTTCCATCCCGCCTGACTAAACACGATCGACTTGGTAAGCGTCTGAGTCGTTTGTGGCAACATGTTGGCTTCAATAGCGCCTTGAGCATCCGCTAAGTCAATACGGCAACGAACACTCATTTCACGGCTTGAATGGTTTGCCAGCTCAATTTCGAGTTGAGCAGGCTGTCCAACAATCGGTTCGGTTGCAAAACGAATTCCGTTGATCGCCACATTGGCAAGTTCGGGTTGCGCGACCGAGTGGAATTGAACTTTGACATCGGCGGGAACCAAGTCGAGAAACAGGGAACCCCAGTTACTGCGCTGGAAGTCACTGATAATCACCAGTTCCTTCTTTTCATGGTTAACCTCCGCCAACATGCGTCCCGCTAACTCCAAGGCGGCGCGCGGTTCTGCTCTCTCAGAAACGGGTTTGCTTTGCTTAATTGCCTCGCGCAGGCCTGGCAGATTCGGAGAAAGCGAATCGAACACAGTTCTTGGTCGAGCACCTGCAAATACGATATTTGCTTTGGTCCCCGAGCCAACGTCCAAGTACTGGAGTCCGCTTGCCTGAGCCTGAGTCCAGGCGGTTACCCCGCCACTTCCAGCCCCCATACTTTGACTGACGTCCAGCACAATGACTCGAGCTGTCTCGCCCGTTGCCCCAATTGGAACCATCGGAGGCTGTTTCAAAAGTGGCCGCGCGAGCCCAAGAGCCAAAAGCGCGATGCACAAGCCACGCAACAATAAAATGAGCCAGTCACGAAAGCGACTGCGGGCTTTACGCTGTTCAATGACCTCTTGTAAGAATCGAATCGTGGAAAGTGAAAATGCAATTGGTTTAGGCTTGGTGAGAAAATGGACGGCGATCGGTGCCACCAAAGCGGCTGCTCCAATTCCAACTGCCCACCAATGTAAAAAACTCATTGCATCAACTACTTCTAATAACCATGAAGGATCGCAGCACGTCCAAGTAACTCTCCGACACCAAAGCCAGATGGTGATCGCAGCCGACGCTTACCAACGCTGAGCGAGTGTTCTTCATGTGCTCAGCAAAACGTTTTTCATAGGCTTCTCGCACCTCGGCTAGTTGGCAATTGACAAAACCATCTTCTTCCAAACCGTTAAAGCGAAAGGCATTTCCCGCGGGCAAACGCTGCTCGTCGGGATGTATCAATTGCAGTGCGATGATCTCCCATCCGGCGGCACGGTACTTTCGCAAACTCGCTATCACCGGCTCCACGCCATCGACAAGAAAATCGCTTAGGATCAGCAGAACTCCGCGTCGTTTGGATTGCAGTAGGAGATCATCCAAACCTTGCGACAATCGCGTTTGACCCTGTGGTCGCAATTCTTCAATGGACTGGTGGACCAGCGCCCGTTGCTGAACCGAAGCGGTAGGTGGCAAGTAGTTGATCAGTCGCTCACGAACAACCGCCAATCCCACTGCGTCGCGTCCGAGAACGATCAGGTGCGATAGAGCGGTTGCAAAGTACTGCGCCCACTCGAGTTTTGAACCTCGAAAATTACCGTGGGTACCTCCTTGCAGCATCGACCCGCTACAGTCGACGAGGATCGTACAGTGCAAGTCGGTCTCGTCTTGAAAGAGCTTCAAGTAGCTTCGGCCGGTGCGGCCCATTGCCTTCCAATCAATACGTCTCAAATCATCGCCGGGAGCATATTCGCGATAGTCGATGAACTCTCCCGCACCCCCGCGACGTTTGGCAACATGTCGACCGCTATAAGCTCCTTCGACCCGCCGCGTCGTTGTAAAACGCATCTTTTCCAAACCGGAAAGTTTCCCCGGCTCAAAAAATCGACTGGATGCATGACTTTTAGTCGTGGGGTTCATATGCGTTTGCCGACCGAGGGCACCGGAGAGCTTGAATTGTTGTTGGTTAGCTTGTCGACATGCAAGCAGTTGTGAAACATTGTGAACTATAGCGACGAGTTGAACGCAATCCGCAAGGTTTGCGACGATCATCCGGCCTTTAGGCGGCTATTCTGAGCAAGCAACGCTGTGATCAAATCTTCCACGGAGTAGTTATCACCAATGGCGCGATGATTCATCAGTACGCGGTGTCGCAGGATCGGTAATGCAACTGCACGAACGTCGTCTACGATGGGGGCCGTTCGCCCTTCCAACAATGCGCGGGCTTTGGCAGCCAACACCAGGTTTTGACTCCCGCGTGGTCCTGCGCCAAAGGCGACGTAACTACGAACCACTTCATCGGGCCGGTCACTTTCCGGTCGGCTGCCGGAACACAGGTTCACTGCGTAGTCGACCACCACGTCGGGGACAGGCACCGCCCTGACCGTTTTTCGCAATTGAATAAAATCTTCTTTCGTCAGGCTGCTCGTCGGCAAGTCTTCAATTTCCGAAGTTGTTCGCAAAACGATTTCGCGTTCCTGCGCTTTTGAAGGATAGCCGACACGAATTTCCATCATGAAACGATCTAGCTGCGCTTCCGGCAATGGATAAGTCCCCTCTTGTTCGATCGGATTCTGGGTGGCGACAACCAGGAACGGATCCTCTAAATCATGCGTCTCGCCACCCACGGTGACATGGCGCTCGGCCATTGCTTCCAACAATGCAGACTGAGTTTTGGGAGCGGCACGGTTAATCTCATCGGCTAACACGATATTGGCAAATACGGGGCCACGCCGAAAATTCATTTGCATATCACCCGATTCGCTGCGGGCCAACAATTCATATCCCGTTATATCGCTGGGCATTAAGTCCGGAGTGAATTGAATGCGCGAGAATTTCCAGTTCAATGCACGGGCCAGCGCTTTGACCATCAACGTTTTTGCCAAGCCAGGAGCACCCACAATCAATGCATGCGAACCGGTGAGCGCACAAATGAGAAGTTGGTCAAGCACATCGTCCTGTCCGACAATCGTTTCTTGCAGCTTCGTACGAATCGTGCGTGCCTGTTCGACAAACGATTCGGCGATCGCTAACGCATTTTCTATTGCCACAATATTTGTTCCTGACAACTCTTGGATTTCGTAAAAAGCTCGGTGTTCTCAGCATAGTCTTTATCTGTACCCGATACCAGCAATCCGCGTTCTTGAATTCCAGCGATTTGCCAGTTACGCCAGCCGTTCGTAGACTGCGAAGACACCAAAACGGTCCCTCGTATCCTAAAATGAACCGCGACCGTTTATGATGTCTTAACACACAATCGCACGGCGACTGTGGTCGCTTCCACCAGACCAAATGCTAAACGAGGTTCCCGTGAGGATCACAATTCTATTCACCCTGCAACTTCTTTCGTTGACAATGTTGTCTGGCGGGGGGGACGCTTTTGCGGACGATCCGGCTGTTGCCGTACCAACACAGGCCACCGAGAACGCAGTCGATTTGGCATTGAACCAAGCGCTTGCCAGAGCAGGAGATAACGCCAACCAACTTAACAAAGCACTGGACGTGATACCGCCAGAGCAGTTGGAAGCGATGAAATTCCTGATCGCTTACATGCCGACCAACGATCTGCAATCGCTCGATCATCAGTTTTTGTTGAACCACGTCAAATTGGCTTTCGAAGCGAAGCAAGCGGCCAAGTGGGGAGGGCAAATTCCCCAGCATATCTTCCTGAATGAACTCCTTCCTTACGCCAATGTCAATGAGCGGCGAGACGACGTTCGCGGCGAGTTAAGGGAGCGGTTCTGGCCCATCGTGAAGGACATGGAATCGATTTCCGCAGCCGCAGCGAAACTGAACCACGAAGTCTTTCAACAGCTAAAGGTCAAGTACTCAACCCAGCGGCGAAGGGCCGATCAAGGGCCACGCGAGTCGATCGAGACCGGCTTGGCATCCTGTACAGGGCTTACCATCCTGTTAATCGACGCCTGCCGCTCCTGTGGCATTCCGGCTCGTTTTGTCGGTACTCCACTGTGGTCCGATGGAAGCGGTAACCACTCGTGGGTCGAAATCTGGGATGGCGAATGGCATTTTACCGGAGCGGCTGAACCGACGGGCGATCGATTGAACCAAGCTTGGTTTACCGACCGTGCTGCAAAATCCACTCCAGGCCAAAAACACGGAATCTTTGCCGTTAGCTTTCAACCCACCGATCAGAAATTCCCCTTGGTCTGGCTGCGCGACGAACATGAGATCTTCGCCGTCGAAGTAACGGATCGTTACTCCAAGCCTCAGAAGTCGCTGCCGGGATTAGTCGAGATCCAATTCAGAGCGTTCACCGCACCAGGAAAAAATCGGTGTCAAGCCAATCTGACGATCAGCGACAAAGATGGCAACGTTGTTTTTCGTGGGCAGACCAAAGATGAAAGCTCCGACGCCAACGATCACTTGTCAGCCAAGCTTTCTCCAGGCGATTACACCGTCGAGCTACAGACCGACGGCGGCGTTGTGCGCAGCCAGCTCACGGCTGACGAAGACGGGAAGTTGATTTCGTTGGTCGCCGAAAAATCTAACACGCCAGCGACAGTAAGTCCGCTACAGCTCCTGGAAGATTACTGCAAATCTCACACGCAAATCCAACCCGAGGAAGTGGCTCAAATTGCGGAACAAGACTTTGCAAAAATCCCATTATCTGCCGAACAAGCGGCTGCCGCTATAGAGTTGCTGACGAACTATCATCAATCACTGATGGAGGCCAACCGTCGCAAAGAACATACTGAGAAACAGATCGTGATCGGCGATTTGAAGATGAAGTATGCATCGAAAGTCTTTGGTGAAAAGCCGGAGGCTGGTCATTGCCTTGTCATTTCGATGCATGGCGGCGGAGGTGCTCCAGCTCGCGTGAATGAACAACAGTGGGAAAACCAAAAGCGATTGTACGAACTGGACGAGGGTATTTACCTGGTACCACGTGGACCGACTGATACATGGAATTTATGGCACGAGGCACATATCGACGCTTTCTTCACACGCATCATCGCCAATATGATCGCGTTTGAAGGGGTTGACCCCAACCGTGTATACATCACGGGCTATTCGGCGGGCGGGGACGGCGTCTACCAACTCGCACCGCGCATGGCAGATCAACTGGCTGCCGCAGCCATGATGGCGGGGCACCCCAACGAAACTCAGCCAGCCGGGCTTCGCAATCTCCCGTTCACGCTGCACGTGGGTGGAAACGACTCCGCCTACAACCGCAACAAGATCGCGGGCGAATGGGTCGACAAACTCGCAAACCTTCGAGAGAACGACCCACACGGTTATGAACATTGGGCAAAAGTTCACGAAGGCAAAGGACACTGGATGGATGGCCAGGACGCTGAAGGGGTCGCCTGGATGCAAAAGTTCACACGCAATCTCACCCCCAAACATGTTGTGTGGTTGCAGGACGATGTCACGCATACGCGATTTTACTGGTTGGCTGTTCCGACGGATCAAGCCAAAGGTGGAAACATGCTTGTTGCAAAATTAGATGGCAACCATGTTACCATTGAAAAATCGGATCCAACTCGAGTTACGATCTTGCTCCGCGACGGCATGGTCGATTTAGAGCAACCGGTAACGATTTCAATTGATGGTAAACAGCTATTCCAAGCAAAGGTTGAGCGCACCATTGGTAACATGGCACGCACGCTTGCCGAGCGTGGCGATCCCGAAGCTATCTTTAGTGCCAGCGCCGAAGTCGAGTTGTAGCGAGAACGACTATTTCAATATACGTCGCTATCAAGAACGTCGAGGTGTGTCCAGCTGCGAGGGCGCAAGGTGAATGACTGAATATGATGTTCCTTGGAAGGAAGTCCTAGACGCCTATTTGCGGGACTTCCTCGCGTTATGCTTGCCGCGAATTCACGATGGGATAGATTGGAGTTGCCCGATCGAAAACCACGAACAGGAACTGCCTCACTTGTTCCCTCAGAGTCGAGCGGCAGGACGAGTGGCGGACAAGCTATTCAGAGCCAAATTCAAAGGAAGCGATCAGTTAACCTGGTTCATGCTCCACACCGAAGTCCAGGTAAGCAGGCAGATGGAGTTCGCTAAGCGGATGTATACATGCTACTACCGTATTTTCGACAGATTCCAGGAACCGGTGGTCTGCATCGGTATACTGGGAGACACTTCCAAGTCATGGCGACCGCACACTTGGAATGTCGACGTCTTTGGCTGCCAGCTCCGTTTTACGTATCCAATTGTCAAACTTCAAGATTTCGCGGCGAATATTGAGAGCCTTAAGAATTCTCCGAATCCATTCGCCACCGTGATTGCCGCTCACCTACGAGCACAGACATCAATGGGTAATCCGGACGCTCGTTTTTCCTTTAAGGTCGACCTGGTACGCAGCCTATACGAGAAAAAATGGCAACCCGACCAAGTGAGGAGATTGTTTCGATTCATCGACTGGGTGATGGACCTGCCAAAGGCCTTCGAGCTACAATTTAGGCATACGCTTAAGAAAATTGAGATGGAGAAAAACATGCCTTACGTTACTTCAATTGAAAGACTAGCCAAAAACGAAGGAAAAATTGAAGGCAAAACCGAGGGAAAGCTCGAGGGAAAGCTCGAGGGAAAAATTCAGTTGTTGCAAGACCTTCTCGGCTTGCCGATTATGTCAGACGCCGAGTTAGAGAGTATGGGCGCGCAGCAGATGCACGCACTGCTCGCGGAGCTTCGTCAGCGTTTTGATGCTCGTTAAGCCGGCTGCCAGGTTTCCACGTAGCTGCGTCTTTCCGAGACGCTGGCAATTCGCGTCTCTCTCTGAGAGACGCGACTACGTGTTAGCCCCTGTCAGCTATTCATCCGCGGGCCTGCTGATCGTGTCCGCTTTCCAGTCGGGATCCCGCTCAAAGAACATCAGATGTTGCCAAGGCAGCCCGTCGTACTGTTTTGCCAATCGGAAGCCGTTTGCTTGATATTCCCGCATGATCTGCCGTTTACTCATTTTGTGTAGCGGCTTGATTGGAACATTCGGGTCCTCTTCTCGATACTCCGCCAACGCCACCAAGCCCGTATCCTTCAGGCTCTGTCGTATTCCCGCAAGCATCTGCTCGGGATGCGAAAATTCATGATAAACGTCGACCATCAACAACAAGTCGACGGAATCCGCCGGCAAATTGGGGTCCACAACTGAGCTCAAAATTGGCTCCAAATTATCAGTCCCCAGCTCCTTGGCACGCAATTCAAGTAAGTGCAACATTTCAGGTTGAATGTCCACGGCCAATACTTTTCCATCAGGCGCTACCTCTTTAGCCATCATTAAGGAGTAGTAGCCATTGCCGCAACCAAGATCGCAAACGACCATACCAGGCTTGAGCTCCAATTGTTTCATAACCTCGCTCGACCGCTCTTCGTCTTCGCGATTCTGACGAATCAACCACTGCGCCCCTCCATAGCCCATCGTCTCTGCAATACGTCGACCGAGATAGGTCCGGCGGGCGGGTGGTATCGTCTCTTCATCTTTGCTATCGCGGTTGGTCGCCTTGCGGTTGAATTTTTCTTGCGCCTGTAGCGCTGAAGCGGGTACACAACTTGTTACGGCTATGAGTCCCATAACGATCTTCGCCAACCGACGCAGCCACACGCGGGGAGAAAATTCCTGCAACGTCGTTTGCAATGCCATGGTACCAACTCTCTAAAAGGTAATGATTTGGGAGCTAACGACGCAACTATGCGGGAGCTTGCCGAACCAACCGATGGAAGGCTTGACTGATCCGCTGCGTTACTTCACCCACCCCACCGGTGCCAATTAGCCGACTGTCCAGTTTGATCACCGGAATGACCTCAGCCGCACTGCCTGTCAAAAAGCACTCCTCGGCGACGTATATATCATGTCGGGTGAACGGAATCTGATGACAGACAATTCCCAACTCCGCTGCCAGTTCGATAATGGCATTGCGCGTGATACCTTCTAGGATACCTGCGTCGATCGGAGGCGTAAGTAATTCTCCACGCCGCACGATAAAAATGTTGTCACCGGTGCACTCCGCCACTTCGCCGCGATGGTTTAACATCAGCGCTTCCGAGCATCCAGCCAACTTGCCTTCGATCTTCGCCATGATATTGTTCAGATAATTTAACGACTTTACCCGGGAACTCATCGCCGCCGGATGGTTGCGCATCGTTGCTGCCGTGATGATCTCAAGTCCAGTTTCATATAACTCTTTAGGATAAAGTTCGATGTGATCGGCAATGATGATCACTTGTGGATCAGCCGTCCTGGCAGGATCGAGCCCCAGTGAACCTGCACCGCGAGTGACGACTAGGCGGATGTAGGCATCGGTCAAATCATTGTGGATGAGTGTATCGTTGACAGCCTCAGCCAAAGCGTCAATGTGCATCGGAATCGTGAGCATGATGGCTTGAGCTGACTCGTAGATCCGCTGCAAGTGTTCGGTCAGTCGAAAGACGCGTCCCGAATAGGCGCGCATGCCTTCAAACACTCCGTCGCCGTAAAGCAACCCATGGTCATAAACGCTAATCTTCGCGTCAGCCTTGGGGTAATAAGTACCGTTGATATAGATTTCGACTGACGGCATCGTGAGTTTCTCGAGTTTTAAAAAGTGTAGAAGGGTGACAGCGGGTGAAAATGGGCCGCGCACAATGTCACGCGCGGCCCACACAGCGAAAAGACAATTGTCAACCGAGCTTCTATCTATCGCAAGCGGGCAATCGCCTACCTCTTGCGAAACACTCTGGCACGTGGATCGCCCGCGGACATAATGTAGGCAGTCAAATCGCGTAACTCTTCGGCACTAAGCGTATCGATCAGCCCCGCAGGCATTTGCGAGACCGGCGAAGGCTGGATTTTATCGATGTCATCCTTCTCCAAGACGATCGGTTTGGCGTCAGGGTCTGCGGTGTACACAAACGTCTGACTTGCAATCTCAACAACCCGTCCAATCAACACAGTTCCATCGCTGGTTAGAACTTGCTGAGATCCATATTGATCCGAAATGGCTTTGCTCGGTTCGATGATTGCATCCATCATGTCGGGCAACGAAAACTTCTTTCCGGCAGTCGACAGATCGGGGCCGATGGCACCTCCTTCGCCACCCAAACGATGACACTTCGCGCAACTCGTCGCATGGAATAAATTGCGACCAGAGTCGTAGTTACTCCCGTTCAGGCTGTCACCCAACTCGGCCAGAGCTGCCTTGGTGGTCCAAACTCGCCCCGGTCCCTTGGGCGGCATGGACGCCACGGGTGCTGCAAGCAACGACTGTGCGGTGATTGGTTCCAAGACTATTCTTTCGGCATCACTGCAATTCGACAATGCATCGTCGCGGAACTGTTGCAAGAATTTGACGTAGCTATTTCCTCCGGGGTGCTGGGCGGCCTCAATAAAGAACGAAAAATATTCTTGCCTTTGCGCCAGGGTCCATGCCGTTTTTGCATTGCGCAACGCTGCGGCAAGATGAATTGCGCGAGCGGGAGGCATGTTTTCGAGCATCGTGCCCACCGTTCCACCATACCCCTCATTGCGACTTACCAGATAACTCCAGTCGGGAATTGGTTCCGCGCCCAGTTGCTTCATCAATGCCAGTGTCTTTTCGACGACAAGCGGAGAATCGAGATACACAAGCAGTTGCACCAACTCAGCGTTCAACTCGTACGCATCCGTTGGATAGGCGCTTTCAAGCGCTTTGAGCAATCTTTCTTGCAACGGCGGACTCAACTGCGGTTTTGATTGTCCGTTGCCGTCAGCCCCTGGGTCCGAACGGCGAGCGAAAGCAACTTCGAGCGTTCTTAGTCCCGTCAAACGTTGTTGTAGATCCAATTCAGCGTGTGGCAACTCAAGCAACTTGGCAACGATTGGCTCCAGATCGTTCATTTCACCTTGCCGAGCCAGTGCAAGCAGGCCGGTGAGTACTGATTGAGGTTCGCTTAATTTCATGACTGGCTCACGCCAAGCCGAGATCGGTTGGCTTTCCAGTGCAATCCGCGCCGCATAACGGATAAAGCGATCGTGGTTCCCCAGATGCCTAAAAATGAAATCCAAGTCGCTGGTCGCATTGCCATGAAAGCGTTCGAGTTGTTGACGAACTCGTCGTAGCTCTGCCCCAGTCTCGTCAGAGAGTTCTGTAGCCGCCATCGATTCCGATCCATGATAAGTAACTCGATAGAGCGAGGACTGAGTTCCGCGACCACCGGCGGCGAAGTAAAACGCCCCGTCATGACCAATTACGGCATCGGTCACCGGCAGCGGCGAACCGGTAACAAAGTCCTTTTTTACGCCACGATAGCTCGAACCATCTGGCTCAAGGTGGATTGAGTAGATTGTGCTGTAGGTCCAATCGAGAATGAATAAAGCGCGTTGGTATTCGGCCGGAAATTTGGCGCCATGCCCAAAGACAATTCCAGTGGGAGAACCAGGGCCAATATCGATCGCGGGTGGTAGCGAATCTTCGTAATAAGTTGGCCACTTGCCTGTGCCGCTACGCCAACCAAACTCGCTGCCGCTCGTCGCATGCACCACCCGGGTCGGACGATACCACGGAGAGCCAAAGTCCCATTCCATGTCCGCATCGTAGCTGAACAACTCTCCGTCGGCATTAAATGCGATATCGTACTGATTGCGATAGCCCATGCTAAAAACGGTCCATTGCTTGCCACTTGGATCGACATTGCAGAGCCATCCGCCAGGTGCCATGATGCCAGCCGCGTGTCCGTTGGCATCCCAACGGCGGGGCAAAAGCAGATCTTCTTGCCAGTTTTGTGGAATGCGACTTCCGACAATCGCTTCTGGCAACTTCGTGTGATTACCGGCCGCCACATACAGCGACTTTCCATCGGGACTAAGAACTACCGCATGTGGACCATGTTCACCGCCGCCGGGGACAAACATGCAATGTTCATCATGATCAACCAAGCCATCTCCATCGGTGTCGGTCAGTCGATGCAGGCCCGATTTATCTCCACCGTTAACGACGACATAAAGTGCGTCAAAGGCCCACAATAAACCCTGTGCTCCGCTGAGTTCAACGGGTAGACGCTCTACCTTCGTCGGAGTTGTTGCATTCCCTGGAGTTATTACATAGAGCCCCGCTCCACCTTGATCCGAAGCGATCAACCGGCCTTGCGGATCTACAGCCAGTGCGACCCACGACCCCATCGATCGCGGAACTTGAAAAATCTTTTCAATCGCAAAGCCTTCAGGAACCTGCGCATGTTTCGCCGGTTGCGGCAGATATTCTCCCGAGTTTCCACCAACTAGGGCATCCGTCAAAGTTTCGACGTTGATTTGACCTGACCAAGGAAGTGACGCTTGACCGACCTCGCCTAGCTCATTCACTTTTCTCCAGCCACTATCATCAAACGTGATGTCCTGCCAATCCCCTTCGGCGTTCCCGGAACCTGACCAACTGCCATCCGTGGCCACGACCCACTGATTGCCGTCGGTCGTCGTAACGGTTAAGTAGACTAAGGCACCTGCAGCGCTATCGTCGTTTTTTGCAGATACTGCGATTAGGTTCTTTCCCGTTTTAAGTAGCTTGGCGACATCGGCCGTTTCCAGCTGGCCCCAATCGGTCGAACTGGCCGCCGGCTTACCATTGATAAACAGTTGGCAAGAATTGTCCGCCGTGGCCGCGAGACGTGCCTGTTTGATTTCACCAGCAATTTCAAAATGCTTTCGCATCGAAATCGACTGATTGTTGGCCACCTCGCCTACCCAAACCCATTTGGCCGACACCGGAGGCTTGTCCTGAGCTTGAAGAGGTCCGCGGTCCAGCGTGAGGAACGAGCACAGAAACGCACCTGCCATGGCGATACGATGGATCCACACAGCAAGTGGCTGCCGCGTGGGATAAAAATAGCATGCGAGCGAGCGTGTCTTCATCGAACCTTATCCTTAACGTTGTTTCAAGGTGGGAAAATGCAGCGGGCGTTCGAACATTTGTCATCAAGCGCCCTGATCGAACTCGTATTCTGCGAGGGGAAGGGCAGGGCCACCAATTATAGCTCAGGCGGCGTCGTGGTGAGGCGAGCCAGCATTTCTTGAGCTTTTGCGTGATTTGGGTCGAGTTCCAAAGCGACGCGCAGCCAGCACTCCAACCTCGTCTGCGTCCTCATTCAAAACAGGGTAATGGACGAGTTTACAATTCCCGTTAGCGCTGGTTTTCGAAAGGGTCTCGTAACCCTCGTCCACCACGAACTACGCCAAAATCGATATTGACGCAGCACTATCGCGATAGACTATGGGCAGAAATGGAGAAAGGGTTCGAGAATTCGTTATTCTCAAACCCTTTGCAATTTTTTTGTACAGATGACCTAGAGGCTTCAGTCGTTGAGGTCGAGACGACCAGTTTGTAGACTACTTCTTGCGGTGACGAATCCGCGCCCGCATGCGGCGTTTCTTCTGTCCCACTTTTCGCCTGCCTTTGCCGCTCTTCTTCACTCCCACGAATGAATCCTCCAAGAAAATTGCCGAGTAGTTTAAATATTAACAGTTAGTTTTTTGGGTGGCTCGCGGAGAGCCGCAGCGGAATTATAGCAGTTTTCCCGTGCCCTCAAAGCCCGTTTATGTCCGGGAACGATAAGTTGCAAGACATTTGACAGCTTATATCAACTATTCGGTCTCAAGCTGTTGCAAGGCCTGCACTACCTGACTGTCATGACCGTCCACCTGCACTCGCTTCCAGACTTTCACGACCTTGCCGCTTTCATCAATCAGAAAAGTCGAACGTTGGATGCCCATCGACTTCTTACCATACATGTTTTTTTCCCTCCATGCGCCATATTTTTCGGCAATTGCGTGATCTGAGTCTGCCAAAAGTGGGAAATTCAGTTCGTATTTGTCGCGAAATTTGGCGTGTGACTCGACCGAATCGGCGCTAATGCCAAGAACCACCGCCCCCAGTGCCTTCAACTCTTCTTTCCGGTCACGAAACGCACAGGCTTCCTTCGTGCATCCCGGTGTATCGTCCTTGGGGTAAAAATAGAGCACGACCGGTGAGCCCTTCAAGTCGCCTAACTTGACTTTCTTGCCCTCGTCGGAACTAAGCGTAAACGCAGGTGCCTTGCTCCCCTCTTCAATCCAATCGCTCATCAATGGATCCTTTTAAATTAACGGATGGTGTCAGCTTTCAGTGCTGAAACGCGAAGTTATTAAGCGGGTCGTCGATAATTGCAGCGATTTCACAATTGCAGCGATTTCACCGAACCTACAGTAGCGAACATCGATCGTTGTTTGCAACGAGTTGCAGCTGCTTCAAGTATTGCGTCATCTTCCGCGTCTAGTAACCCGGGTTGGAAACGGTGTGCAACCAGGCGGATGCCCCCTGAGACCACTTCCACACCGCCCGATGCCGATTCTGGCAAAATGGCTATACTAATGCACTAGCCCTCGTGCTCGCGTCTGACCCGTGTCCTATGCAACAACGAGAATGCCGTGAAAACGCGGCTTGAGACGACCCACCGGCTCAACTGCCAAGCAAGCTTAATAGGCCCGAGGCTAGCGCCTACGGCTCACTGGGACTGGCCCGAGGCTAGCGCCTACGGCTGACAAAAGGTGGAGCAGCGGCTCCCAAAGACAAAATTCAACCGAAATCAGAACAGATATGACGCAAGTCTCCAACCACAAAGACAAAAAAGTATTGCCGCCGGTTTCTGCTTTACCGCAAACCGACTCGCTGGGAGTGCGCGTACCGCCAGAGCAAATTGAACAGTCGCTGAAAATGGCTCGCGCTGCGGTCAAAGCGGCCGCCGAAAACCGTGGACAAGACATCATCTTGATCGACTTGACGGGCCAAACGTCACTTTTTGATTTCTTTGTGATTGCCACCGGTTCCAGCCGACGACAATTGGCTGCGATGAGCACCGAGATTGATCGCGTTCTGAAATACGATTTTCGAGAACTGAAACTCAGCGTGGCAGGGTACGAAGAAAGCCGTTGGATTGTGCTCGATTACGGCAGCATCGTTGTTCACCTGTTCGACGAAGAAACTCGTGAGTTTTACGATCTAGAATCTCTTTGGGCAGATGGAAAACAGGTTGATATCTCGGAAATCATCGATGCCGCATCGGCCCAGATGGCCCGGTTCACTGAACCATCCAACTGACGGCCTACCTATATTCAGCTCCCACTCTTCGTCCCTCAGCCGCTGATCCATCACGCACGATGCAACTACTCTCACTCCTTCGCTCGCGATTTGCTACTGCTTTAAATGGTTGGGTCGACAATCCAATCGAACACGCCCAACGCATCACCCAGGCCCGCGAAGCTCGACACGGCGACTATCAAGCCAATATCGCTTTGCCGTTGCAAAAGTCGCTGGGGATGAAATCACTTGAGATTGCCCAAAAGATCATTGATCGCGTCGAACTGGACGACATTTGTCACCCGCCGGAAATCGCTGGTCCCGGCTTCATCAACCTCAAGCTCAAGGATGATTACCTCGCTAAGCAGTTGACCATGTCCACCTTGGATCATCGTCTGGGGGTCCCAGCCGTTGTCGCTCCGGAACTTAAAACATTTGTAATCGACTACTCCGCGCCTAACGTAGCAAAACCGATGCACGTGGGGCACATTCGATCGACAGTCATTGGAGATGCACTGGCTCGAACATTGCGATTCCTCGGTCATCGAGTGATTTCGGACAATCACCTTGGGGATTGGGGCACGCAATTCGGAATGATCATCTATGGTTACAAGCACTTCGTCGATCCCGCCGCGTTTAAGACAAATCCGGTGGCCGAGCTCAGTCGCTTGTACCGCCACGTGCAACTGCTGATTGGCTACCAGGGGGCTGCCCCCAAGTTACCCAAAGCTCAACAAGCTCTGGAAATCGCCGAACAGAAACTCTCGCGCCTACAATCCGCAGCCACCACCGATCCAAAAGCGAAGAAAGAACTCAAAGCCGCTGAAAAAGAAGTCTCCGCTGCACGAGATACAGTCGACAGCCTGCGCGAAAAAGTGGACGCAGTTGCGGGGAATGCAAAGTTATTGGCACAAGCTGACGAGCATGCAGGACTAGAACAACGGGCTCAACAGGAGACCGTTAAGCTGCATGCTGGAGATGCTGAAAACATTCGGCTCTGGGAGACGTTTGTGCCGATCTCCATCCAGGAGATCGAAGCGGTCTATCAAAGACTGGACGTTCACTTCGACCACACTTATGGCGAGAGCTTCTATCATCCGCTGTTGGCGGGTGTTGTCGAACGGTTGACCAAGTCCGGCATGGCGGTCGAGAGTGAAGGGGCCATCTGTATTTTCCTCGATGGCTTCGATGCGCCCATGATCATTCGTAAACGAGATGGTGCATTCCTATACGCCACCACTGATTTGGCCACCATCGACTACCGGATGGAACATTTCCAGCCCGATACCATCTTGTACGTGGTTGATCACCGACAAAGCGAACACTTCTCAAAGCTGTTTGCCGCCGCACGCGCGATTGGCTACACCGAAGTCGATTTGCGACATATCAGTTTTGGTACAGTACTGGGACCGGACGGCAAACCATTCAAGACGCGTAGCGGTTCGGTGATTGGACTGGAATATTTGCTCGATGAAGCGGTCGAGCGCGCGTATCAAGCAGTTTGCAATCCCGAACGCCTGCAAAAAGCCGGGATCGAAATGCCTGAAGCTGAACTTCGCGCAATCGCGCACACCGTCGGGCATGGAGCCATCAAATACGCCGATTTGGCGCACAATCGAACCAGCGACTACGAATTTAATACCGAAAAGATGGTGCAACTCGAAGGCAACACCTCAACCTACATTCAGTACATGGTCGCGCGGGCCAATAGCATCATCCGACGTTCCGAAGAGCAAGTTGATGAAACGACCATTTCACAATACCAGTTCGCCTTGGTCGAGCCAGCCGAGCGAGATTTGGCACTGCAGCTACTCCAATTCGAAGATGCGTTGTTGCAAAGTGTCGAAGAATATTACCCGAGCGTTCTGGCGGGATACCTTTTTGGTTTGGCCAAACAATTTGCGACCTTTTTTGATCAATGCCACGTGCTGAATGCGGACTCGAATGCACTCAAGCGCAGTCGTTTAGCGCTCTGTTACCAATCGGCTCGCGTCCTGCGCCAGGGCCTCGAGCTGCTCGGCATCGGCAGCGTCGAACGCATGTAAGCCAACAACACGTAGCTGCGTCTCTCCGAAGAGACGCGGCTAAGTGATAATCAATGCGTCTCGGCGAGACGCGACTACGTGCTTTAGTACTCGTGGGAACTGTTTTGGGTTTCTGGTTCTGGTGTCGTCGACTCGCGTTTGGCCACCTGTCGAATTGTGCGATTTTCTACTTCGCTCAACAATTTCGCGAGTACTTGTTCGAAAGGCATCGCACCCAAATCGCCTTCGATTCGATCGCGAAGTGCAATTGCTCCCACGTCGGCTTCTTTTGGCCCCACTACGGCCATGTAAGGAATCAACTCCAACTGAGCATCGCGGATTTTGGCCTGGACCTTCGCGCCACGCGCATCGGTGGTGACTCGCAAACCAGCAGCGGTCATCTTTCGTTCAAGTTCAAATGCGTAGTCGTTGGTCTTTTCACTCAGCGGCAGCAGGCGGATCTGTTCGGGGGCGAGCCACAGTGGGAACGCTCCGGCAAAATGTTCGATCAGCATGCCCACAAATCGTTCCATCGATCCGAAGGGGGCGCGGTGAATCATCACCGGTCGGTGCATCGCATTGTCCGATCCCACGTATTCGAGCTTGAAACGTTCCGGCAAGTTATAGTCGAGCTGTACGGTGCCAAGTTGCCATTGGCGTCCGATGCAATCGCGGACCATGAAGTCGGCTTTGGGGCCATAAAAGGCCGCCTCACCCTCTTCGGCATGATAGTTCAAGCCACTCTCGTCGAGCACTCTGCGAAGTGCAGCTTCTGCTTTGACCCAATTTTCTTCGCTGCCAACGTATTTGTCGCTGGCAGGATCGCGGAGTGACAATTGAACGCGGTAATCGTTCAGGCCAACGCTTTCCAGGACAAACTGCGTTAATTGAATGGTATTGCGGAACTCTTCTTCGACTTGCTCTGGAGTGCAGAAAATGTGAGCGTCGTCTTGGGTTAAGCCTCGAACTCGCAACATGCCATTCAGTTCACCGGTTTGTTCAAAGCGATAGACCGTCCCGAACTCCATCAAACGGAGTGGTAGTTGTTTGTAGGACCTTGGTTGAGCTTTGAAGATCTGTGCGTGATGTGGACAATTCATCGGCTTGACCAGGTACCGCTCGTGCTGCCGCTGCCAGACCTGCAGCACTTGCACTCGATCTTCGATGCTTGCCATTGGATCGTAATCGGGCAGTTCAACACCCAGAACTTCGGCGGCGTCGCTCAATTGTCGTTCTTGCTCTGGTGTCAGGCCATCTGCTTTTTGCAGCCGGTCGATCCAGGCATCGATCAAACCACCGGCTTGTTCGACAAACAGTGGCGGAAATTGGCTGTCGCGATAGTAGGGAAAGTGACCGCTGGTTTCGTACAACTCCACGCGACCAATATGTGGGCTGAACACCGGCTCGTAGCCTCGCCGAAGCAATTCGTGTCGAAGAAAATCCTCGAGCATAACCCGGACGCGAGCACCTTTGGGAAGCCACAAGCAGAGCCCTTGCCCAACTTCAGGACTAATTTGGAATAGTCCCATTTTCTTGCCCAGCACGCGATGGTCGCGTCGTTTGGCTTCCTCAACCTGTTCCAAATGTGCCTGCAGGTCCTTTGGACTGAACCATGCGGTGCCATACAAACGCTGCAGTTGTTTGCCTTTTGCATCACCTTTCCAGTAAGCTCCGGCCACGCTCAGCAGTTTGAACGCCTTGACCTTGCTTGCATCGGGAATGTGAGGCCCGCGGCACAAGTCGACAAACTCACCTTGACGGTAGAAGCCAAGTTGTTCGTGCTCGGCCAGGCCAGTTTCGATATGCTCGACTTTGAGTGATTGATGCAAGTCGCTACAAAGTGCGAGCGCCTCAGTGCGCGACAGTGAAAACTGTTCAAACGGCTCTGCTTCGTTGATGATTGCCGCCATCTCCTGTTCAATCGCGGCAAAGTCATCTTCACGGAGTTTGTGTTTGAGGTCGAAATCGTAATAAAAACCATTGTTGATGGTCGGGCCAAAGGCGAGCGAAACTCCATCAAACAATCGCATGACCGCCCGCGCCATAATGTGGGCACTCGAGTGTCGTAGCACGTCCAGTGCTTCCGGATCGCGTTCGGTAAGCAAAGTCAATGGAATGGGAGAGCTATCGTAAAGCTCAACCAACGGGCGATTGGCATCAACTATTTTTTCGCCAACTTTGGCCGCCACTACGGCTTTGGCCAGCCGCGAACCAATTTTTTCTGCAACATCCAAAGCGGTTGCAGTAGCTGGATGTTCGACCAAAGTACCATCAGGCAGTTGAACTTGAATCATGATTTTTTAACTCTATTCCTCCGTTCCGTGCGCGCGACTAGGGTGCGTCTCGACGGAAACAATTGAGAATTCGTGATCTGGTAATCAGTTCCAGACCGCTGGAACTGAACCGTCTAACAAACGACGGCATGCAGCTAAGAGCGGTTAAAGAATCGCATGTCACCGCAGTTTTGGCAAGACGATTTCTCACCCGCTCCCCGTAGTGGACGAGGCTAGTAGTCCCTGCCAGTCCAAAATGCGGCGTCCCCAGTGGCTCGCAACTGCCCAGGTTCCGTTCATGACGCTGAAGTTGAAGTTTGGGAGAAAACTTAAACCGAAACTCGAACTCAAACTTAAACCCACTCACCCACGCCGCTCCTGCCGCAGGTTGTGTGCCCGAGTAGTTTTAGCAATTGGGAGAGAGAGGCTCCTGCCGAGCTTTTTCGGGCAAAGTTCTCACGTCCAAAAGCAAGATGTTTGAAGTGGTGATTCGTCGGTTCTTCATTTTTAACCGATTTACAACGAAGACCCTCCCGATCAATGAAAGATGTCCAGATCGGTGCCGCGCGCCCCCACCCAGGCAAGTTTTTATTCTATCGCGTACAATACGGGGGCATGGGTTGGCTGGATGGTCGCTGCTGGAGCTCTTCACCAAGAGCGAACAGGAGAGGAAAGTCCGGGCTTCAAAGGGCAGAGCGGTCGGTAACGCCGACCAGCCGCAAGGTTAGGGAAAGTGCAGCAGAAAGCAAACCGCCGAACGACCAGCTTCGGCTGGCGCGTGGTAAGGGTGAAATGGTGAGGTAAGAGCTCACCAGCGATCGGGGTGACTCGGTCGGCTAGGTAAACCCCGCTCGAAGCAAGGTCAAACAGAGAGGAAGCACGCCTCGGCGGGCTGCGATTCGGCTCGGGTCGCTATCACTCTCGGGTAGATCGCTTGAGGCCGCGAGCAATTGCGGTCCTAGATAAATGACCATCAAGTGCAGCGCCGGGACAAGTGCTCGAGCGTCGCATTACAGAACCCGGCTTATCGGCCAACCTGTGCTTTTTTCAATTCGATTGCTCAGAGACAATTAGCGCGATTATTCGCCGCTTTCGGCGACAATATTGACATCCGTCTTCAACCAATGAGCGGGAATGCGACAGATCGCAAACGATCGATTTTCGATGTTGATCGGGTAAACGATCTCTAGACTGGGCGGAGACTGTTGATAGGTACGGTCCAGCAAAATCCATTCGAAACGAAATTCTTTGGCCAGTTTCACCAATTCGGCAGTCGTCCACTCGCGCACTTCGCCAGTTTTCGTCCGCGGAGGGCTAGTTTTCTGAATGCGATGGTACCACTCGACGACGGCCCGATTGTCTTGTGGGACATCTTTCCAGGCTACCACTTCCGCTCGACCTGCATGCCACTTGAATGTTTGTTGGTACTTGGGAGTGAACCAAAGTGAATCTGCGGGCGTGTTCTCTTCGATCCACTGACAAACCGCTAACCAGTCGAGATAGCGGTCGGATGCAACTGGATAAGGCCCCGTCGAATTCACCACCAGTTCATCCGCTTCCGAGTATTTGCGGTCCAAGTTGGAATTGGCATGCGCGAGAAACAAGATGCTCACAGCTATGAAGCTCAGCCCATAGAAGTAGCCTCCAAGTTCGGTCGGTCGGAGTTTACCAACGGAATCAATCGCAAATGTGCTTCGCTGAAATCCAACACCCAACGCTAGCCCCCAGCCGAGCGGAACCGCAATGTCGGACCAACGAAACCAATAGAATCTCAATAAATTGGCTGCAATATCGGGCCGACGCGTGGAGAGAGTCGCATCGATCGTTAGGCCAATGACACTGATGGCTACCGACAACCAGGCCAGCCAGAGTACAAATCGCAAACCAGCATCTTGTGTAGCTCGGCTGACAAGACCATTTGGCGGTGGTTCAGTTAGCTCAATCGAAGTTGATCGTTTATTTCCGCTTGTCCGGTACCAGGACCATGTCGTGGCGACGAGCACAAGCAGGTTAATGGCTGCCGATACATGTCGCTCCGGAGCAAACAACTGAGGGCACATATGGTGCGCCAATCGATAGTAAACATGCACCTGAGCTGGAGAGACTTTTTCGGAAGGGTCAAGCGTTTGACCAAGTCCGGCTGCCGCCGGCACGACGCCGATCAAGCCTACCAGTACCGCCAATAACAGATACGGCGCTTCTCGTCTCAACCTTCCAACGAGATCTGGGATCGCCAACCAGTAAACCCCTACGGTCATGCCCGCCCAACCACCAACTACCGGATGCCAGGCAACGGCCAACGCCAGCCACAGCCAGCCTTGGCGCCAACGATTTTCGATGATGGTCGCCAGGCCAAGCAGAATGCAGGGATATGCAATCGATTTAGCTTCAAAACCTCCGACAACCCATTCGCCAGCCCAGTGCCCGTACTTCATGGCCAGGAACCAAACGATGAACACCAGCGGTTGGAGCAGCGGACTTAGCCCCAGACGAACCGTCAAACGACGCCATGCAAAAACCAGGAATAGCCAGCTTATAACTCGTCCAATCCATGCGACCCCGGCAAGTGGAAAAACATAGGCCAGCCACCCCGCAACCGCTGTGGCCAGCAGATGGGAATCATGCGATTCCAAAAACAAGTCTCCCCCTGAAGCAAAACTTGAGTCCCAAACGTGCTTTGCTTTTGGTAGGTAATGCGATTCGTTCACACCTGGTACCCAACTCGGCGCGCACAAAAACAGAATGGACAGGTGAACAATGTACTGTACGATTATCCCGAATTTCGACTTCGGAATATCACCGAACCGTTGTTTTTGGTCGTGCATCGTGAAGCTGGTGCCGTGCGGAGATTCGGGGAAAAATCGGGTTGTAGGGGGTATCGGTGGGCTAATTCAACTGCTAGACGCAAAAAAACAACAAAAAGTAGGGTTCAGCCTACTTGATTTCTTGACTCGGGCAACATTGTGCGTAGAGTGAATGTAGGAAGCCGTGAATAGTATTCTGGCTGAAGAACCGCAATAACCTGCTAAATTGCTAGCCGAGCATCCAGAGTAGGATTCGGCCAGGGGCCATTAACCAAAGGAAGGGTCCGATGTTAGTTTTATCTCGCAAGAAAAACGAGAGCATCGTCATCAACAACGATATCACTATTGTTGTCGTAGAAATCCGAGGAGACAAGGTACGCTTGGGGGTTGAAGCTCCAAGAGAAGTGCCTGTTCATCGTCGCGAAGTGTACGATGCGATTCAGCGCAGCCAGCAGATCGACGATACGTCGAACAATGCCGAAACTGCCCAAGAGTAGGAATCTGAAGATCAGTTCCTCTGCAACATTTGCTTGCGAGGAACTGTGAACAGCGATGAAGTCGGAGCCTGTATCAAAACCGCTTGGCAAAGGCGGTTTTGATATGGGCTCTTCTTTTTTGGCAACCGTATTTTAGCGACCCATCTGACCGTGTTTTGTTTCTTGACGCGCATCGGTCCAACGTTCCCTCGCCCTCATTTTCTTCGCGGCAGTATTAGCAGCGGTTAGTTTTTTGTCCGAAAGAAATTTTCGTCTGCAAAAACGGCCGAAAAGCGGACATAATCGCGGCGAATTTCTATTGCCGCAACGAATAGGCTTGACCATCCCGGCCAACGCTGTTAAAAAACTGTCCATCGTTCGCGAGTTCGGTCGTTCACAAGCACAGGTTGCTGGTGTTCCGAAGAAGCCGCTTTCGACAAGTCTTAGATGGCCCCTTCGTCTAGCGGTCTAGGACACCGCCCTTTCACGGCGGCAACATGGGTTCGATTCCCATAGGGGTCACTCTACAAAATATCCCTGAGAAGCTGGAATCTCGTCGAGGTCCCATTTTCTTGGGGATTTTTTTGTAATGTAGAGCAATTGTCCCCAATTGCTTGAGTGTAGAGTAGAGCAATTGTCCCCAATTGCTTCGGGAGAGTAGAGTAGAGCAATTGTCCCCAATTGCTTCGGGAGCCAACCCAACTAGTAAACCTTGGGTTTCACCAGGACTCGTACGTAGCCTCGGCCACTACCGTTTTTAAATTTGACGTAAATGAGGACGCACACGTGCGGGACCTACCTACGCGGCCGCTGCCACTCCTTTCACCTCGGCAAGATGACGGCCATAAGGGAACATACGGCAGCGCATTGATCGTTGGTGGAAGTCGCGGGATGTCGGGAGCTATTGCCATGGCTGGCCTTTCTGCCGCACGCACGGGAGCTGGGACCGTTCGTTTAGCCGTTCCCGATTGCTGCTTAGAAACCGTCGCCGGCTTTTCTCCCTGTTCGATGACGCTGCCACTGGCCAATAATCGCGAGGGCCAGTTCGCCGGAACCGCCACCGCACAGCTTTTGCCCTGGCTCGACAAAGCAACTTGTGTCGCAATTGGTCCTGGGATGGGGCAATCAGCAGACGTCGCGCAACTACTGATCGAAACTCTCGAGAAAATCAAATCCCCTACGGTGATTGATGCTGATGGCTTAAACAACTTGGCCTCGCAACAGCGTTCGCCACTGGACTGGCGAAGTAGCCTTGATGCTCCGCTGGTCATTACGCCGCATCCTGGCGAATGGGAGCGATTGAGTGGCGCAAAAAGCAGCGATCGGACCAGGCAGGTCGACATGGCGATTGAGTTGGCGGCGCGCCTGTCGCTGGTCATTGTTTTGAAAGGACATCGGACCATGATTACTGACGGCCAAACGTTGGTCCTCAATTCGACGGGCACGCCCGCGATGGCGACGGGCGGAAGTGGCGACGTACTGACCGGTGTTATCACCGCCTTGATTTGCCAGGGGCTCGCGCCGCGCGACGCAGCCCAGCTCGGCGTTTACGTCCATGGCCTAGCTGGCGAGCTGGCGGCCAAGGAGTTATCGAGCCACGTGGTGCTTCCGACGGAACTGATCCAGTTCTTGCCCAGAGCCTTCAAGCAAATAGAGGCCAGCGAAGCCATTTAAGCCGGGCCCTTATGGATCGGCGGAGAAAACTCCCATCGCAAAAAGTGCTCCGTTTAAAGCCAGTGCGAGCCCAATTCCTGTGACGGCTGCGATCGCCGGCAATATGGCAGTCTTGATGCGAAAGATTCTCTTGGTGTTGTCGTTGTAGACTGCCGTGGCCAGACCGATGACGAGCAGCGTTCCGATAAAGCCACCCAGCAATTTTGGTAGCGCGACCTCTCCGCCGACGATGGTCATGACGATTGTAATGATGCGGTCGACTGGCATGTAGGCAAAATTGACGGCGACGATGAACCAGCCCCATTTCTGCTTGAGCAATAGCCCAATGCCCCCGAACAGGAACAACATGGCAAGCGTCGACAACACGGCGATCGCGACGCCAAGCCCAGCGCTGAGGAGCGGAACGGTATCTGCGGCTTGGGAAGCAACGCCTGCGGCCAAAACCAATATTCCGACTAGCGCCATAGCTCCGATGGCCCAAATGAAGTTGAGGATGGCGACAAAGATCAACATCCCGTTGAGTTGCCCAGGTTTCGCCGTGTTTTGCGAGCCGTCGTCAAAGCGTTTAAGAGTCGCCGCTTCCGTCGAGTTGGTCTTGGGCGGGGCGTAGACGTTTTGATAGGGCGATTGGCGGTTATAGTCTGCTTCGGTTAAATCGTCGAAGACGTTTCCAAGGCTTGATGCGGTCGCGGCAACCGGAGCTCGTTTGGAAGCGCCGGAAGCGGCTTTATCGGAAGCCGCAACAGCGGCCGCCGCTGGAACCGGGATTTTGATGGCAGCTCCGCACTTGCATTTGCCACTCTTGCCGGCCAACTTGTCATCGACGGAAAGTACGGCTTTACATTGCGGACAGGCAAATTTTATCGGCATAGAAAAAGTCTCAAGCGAAGGCAGTTCTCAAATCATCGCTATTCTACCAATTTAGTCAATAATTTACGAATTCGACCAGCCAATCTAGTTGGATTGTTCAAGCAATTGCTTCAGCTGGGTGGAGGCGCTGTAATCTACCGGCAATAAGTTGCAATTTCGCAACGCGGCCACCGCCTGGGCCAACTGCTCCTCTGCGGATAACGACAGATCTGAGAACAAAATCCAGCGTTCTCCCAGTCGACAGGCCCCTCCAACTTTCTCTCCCAACCATTCGCGGCGAACGTCGAGACCAACACTTTTTGCCAGGACCAAAGCTTCATCCAATAAGTCGACCGAGTGTTTCATGTTAGATGGTGCGGTTGATTAGCGAAATCGGCATTTAAAGGAACTTTGTGATTGTAGTCGGGTAGCTTGCTAGCGTCACGCGATTGACTTAGCATAACTAAAGAATGCAAGCATGCTGCTTCACCCAATTTCGCATCGATTGATGATATTTCCGGTTTTTGCAGGGTAACTCGAATGACAGATAAACGCAGAGTGGTGGTGGCCAAAGTTGGTGAGTTGGCCATAGTGCGATTCGCGGACAAGAAGATAGTTGATAGTGCCAACATCGAAGAGCTGGGTGAAGAGATGTTTTCGTTGGTTGACAAAGACCATATCAAACATGTGCTGTTGAATTTCGATGGAGTGATTTTTCTTTCATCCGCAGCGCTCAACAAGTTCATCAATCTGGATAAGAAAATTAAAGCGGTCGGTGGAATTCTGCGATTGTGCGAATTGAAGGACGATATCCTGGAGGTCTTCATCATCACTCGATTGGACCGAGTCTTCGATATTCGCAAGACTGAAGCGGATGGTCTAAAAGCCTTCGGGGCAGGCAGTTAGCTGTGACAGCCACTCCGTACTTTTTTCCCCGCCATTCTCTTGGAGCGTAAGATGGTTGAGGCTACCTGGAGATGGAATCTGCATCAGGAGATTCCTAGCTCGAAAGATGCTGCGCATGAGGCCATTGAACATCTGTTGCATGCGGTAAGTGACGCAGGCTGGGAAGGACGCGAATTCTTCCACATTCAAATGGCAATTGAAGAAGCGCTCGTCAACGCCGTTACCCACGGGAACCATGAGTCTCCCGACAAGGTCGTTGAGATTGAGTTCAAAGTGTCGGCAGATGCTGTCTACATGCGTGTCAAAGATCAGGGTGAGGGCTTTTGTCCAGAAAAACTCCCAGATCCCCGCGATGATGAACACCTGGAATGCACCAACGGTCGAGGTGTAATGCTGATCCGAGAAATGATGAGCCAGGTGCAGTACAACGAAATCGGCAACGAAGTCACGATGGTCAAGCGTCGCAAGAAGGACTAACGGTCAAGCGTCGCAAGAAGGACTAACGCCCTTTCGTACATAGCGAGCGGCTTAGAGGTCGTTGGCCGCTAACCTTAAGAGTGCCACGCTATTGCGAAGCTAGAGATAGCGTCCTGTGAGACTAAGCGGAGCAGACCGTAGGTCATCAGGAGTTCCAACCGCAACAATTTGCCCACCAGCATCTCCACCGTCGGGCCCAAGGTCAATCAGCCAGTCGCAGGCTCGAATGACATCCAAGTTATGTTCGATCACAATCACCGTGTTTCCACGTTCGACCAATCCATCAAGCACTTGGACCAAGCGTGAAACGTCAGCGAAGTGCAAACCAGTTGTTGGTTCATCCAGGAAGTAGATGGTCCGGCCCGTTTCGGGGCGAGCCAACTCGGTTGCCAGTTTGATCCGCTGAGCTTCTCCACCACTGAGCGTGTTGGAACTCTGCCCCAGCGATAGATAGCCCAGTCCCACCTGCTGAAGACTGACCAACAAACGTTGAATCTTACTGAAGTTCTCAAAGAACGCGGTCGCCTCATCGATACTCATTGCCAGTACATCCGCTATCGACTTATCGCGGTACCGGACCTGTAACGTCTGCCGGTTGTAACGGGCGCCACCACAAGTTGCGCAGGTTACAAACATATCGGGTAGAAAATTCATTTCGATTTTCTCTTGCCCCTGTCCCTTGCATTCGGCGCATCGCCCAGCTCCGGTGTTAAAACTGAAGCGACTTGCGTTAAAGCCCCGCGTCTTCGCTTCGCGCGTGTTGGCCCAGACCTCGCGCATCAAGTCGAAGACGCCGCAATAAGTGGCTGGCGTACTGCGCGGGGATCGTCCAATGGGCGCCTGGGTGATTTCAATGATCTTGTCGAGATGCTCCGTTCCCTTCAGCGAGCTAAACGGCCCGATTTGACCTGCGGCCTGCCCCAGTTCTCGGGCAATTGCGGGAACAAGTGTTTCACCAATCAAAGAACTCTTGCCGCTACCACTAACACCAGTGACGCCTACGAGCAGCCCAAGCGGGATATCAAGATCTGCTTTTTGTAAATTGTGAAGCGTCGCCCCGCGCAGCCGTAACACCTCCGATTTCTTGAAAGGACGTCTTGTCCGTCGCGGTACAACCTCTATTTCGCCACGTAAGTATTTGGCTGTCACCGACGCGGGATTGTCGATGACTTCTTTAGGAGTTCCCTGAGCAATGATATGGCCACCATATTGCCCAGCTCCGGGGCCCATGTCGATCAAACGATCTGCGGCCAACATCATCGTCTCGTCGTGCTCAACCACGATGACTGTGTTCCCCTGCCGCTGCAAGTCGCGCAATGAGTCGATTAATCGATCGTTGTCGCGCTGGTGCAGACCAATGGAAGGTTCGTCCAGAATGTAACAAACTCCAACGAGTCCACTACCGATGCTGGTTGCCAGTCGCACCCGCTGAAGCTCTCCGCCACTCAGCGTATCCGCTCCCCGAGCCAACGTTAAATAGCCGACCCCAACCTTGTTCAAGAATCGAAGACGATGAAGCATCTCCGTCAGAATGGGTTTGGCAATCGGCTGTTTATCCAGAGGCACCACGAGTTGTTCGAACCAGGTCATGGCATCGTGAATACCGAGTGAACAGATATCGAAGATTGAGCGGCCGTCGAGCCTCACTGCGAGCGCTTCCTTGCGGAGCCGCGCGCCTCCACAACTTTCACACGGGAGTGACTGGCGAAACGTATCGCTCCATTGCTTGACTTCATCCGCGTTGAGACTCAAGTCATCCACGAAGGTAATGATGCCGGGACGAGTCTTGCTTCCCACAAACAGCTTTTGTCGATCGTTGGCGGAAAGCGATTCAAGGGGACTCTGCCAGTCTTTTCCCAGCTCAACGAGTCGCTTCTCGATCATCTTACGCAGTTTCGTTTTTATTCCCGCTGGTGCGTTTTTTAAGATGGCAAACGCGCCTCCCTTCGAGCTTGCCGACCAATCACGCACGATCAGCTCAGGGTCGAGCTGATGTTGATACCCGACACCACCACATTGTGGGCAAGCGCCGTACGGGCTATTGAAGCTAAACGTACGAGGCTCCAATTCCTCGTAACTCACACCGCAATCGGGACAGGCATAGCGTGTGCTGAAAAGCTGCTCGCGCCATACGTTGGCGTCCTTCGATTCCGCCGATTCGGGTGTCAAATAGCTGATCGTCGCCAATCCGTCCGCTAGCCGCAAAGCGACTTGCAACGAATCAGCCAAGCGACTATCGCTGGCAGGTCGTATGACAACCTTGTCGACAACAGCTTCAATCGTATGATTTTTTCGCACCTCCAAATCAGGCACTGACTCGATATCGAACAATTCGTCGTCGACACGAACTCTCAACAAACCCGCTTTCTGGATGCTTGCGATCGCGTCCCGATGATTCCCTTTGCGACCTCGCACGACCGGCGCCATCAATACGAGTTTTGTGCCTTCTGGTAGTGCGCGGATCGCTTCCAGAATCGCATCAGGCGATTGCTGAAGTATTGGCTTGTCACACGAGAAACAGTTAGGAATACCGACTCGCGCCATCAATAGCCGTAAATAGTCGTAGACCTCTGTAACCGTCGCGACGGTGCTGCGTGGGTTCGCAGCCCCCATCCGCTGATCAATGCACAGCGTGGGTTGTAAGCCTTCCACACTATCTACGTCCGGACGCTGCAGTTGTCCCAGAAATTGACGAGCATACGTCGAGAGACTTTCGATGTATTGCCTCTGCCCCTCAGCATACAACGTATCAAAAGCCAATGAACTTTTGCCACTGCCACTAACACCCGTGATCACCGTGACTTGATTGTGCGGAATCTCGACCGAAATATTTTGTAGATTGTGAGTTCGAGCTCCTACAATGACTAGGTCGTCGCGTTCCATGGTTCTGGGGGTAAGGTTTAAGGGGTGAGGCTTAAGGACTAAGGTCTACGAAACGTCATCCAAGTTTATGCAGTCCATGAGTTTGCCGGTGAGAGTTGACGATGCTGAGCGCCGGTGGATGCGCCTTGAGCAATTTGACCAGTTGAGACGACGTGACCGCAAAGTGCTCGGATGCTTTGCCAAACTCAAAATCGACGGCACTGAGAAAGTCGAGCAGCTCGGCCAGTAGACTCGGAAAATCTTCGTTGGTTGGAGCGATGCGAATGCGACTGTTTTTCACGCGTTCTTGCCAAAGTTGAGAAGGGGGAAGCGTGGCATCGAAGCTCGTACGATGCCTCACTGCCAAGCACAAACGAAGTCGAAAGATCGCATTTCGACGGTTATCGGCTTGGCTACGACGTTCGTTTGCTTCCGCGCTGATGCCAGTCGGGAGATGGGTCAACAATACTGCGGTTTCAACTTTGTTTCGATGTTGACCGCCTGGACCACCCCGCCGCAAGAGACGTTGTTCGCATTCTGCCAGTAAATGCTCTTCAAGCAGTTTAGCAGGGTGCATCGAACATTTTCTCTTGAATTTGGAAGAGAAACACGGGGTTCACGCCCGTTTCAGCGGTTCCTGAAACGGCTTGAGACCATTACGGTGGTTCCGCAAATTCCAAAAAAAGTAGTAAAGTGCCCAGGACTGGAGTTGAACCAGCAAGGGGTTGCCCCCACAACGACCTCAACGTTGCGCGTCTGCCAATTTCGCCACCTGGGCAGAGCTTGAAGTCGATAGTCTAAAAGTTGGCTAGTTTTCGTCAAGACCGGCTGACCAACTTGTCAAATCGTCCAGTGACTCACATGCAAACGGACGGAATTTCTGTTCTTGTCCGGTCGCCTCGTCAACAACCAGCATAACATGGTCTCCCAGACGCGATGCGGCGACACTGTCGATCAAATTCGTCGAGTCGTTAGCGCTCATCTGCATCAGAACGCGTACTTCAATTTCCCGCAACGCCGTGCGTGAAAGCCAGCGGCTGACCGTCGAGTAGCTGTCGGCCCACAGCAACGAGTAAATGCCGTGATTTGGTCCATCTCGAAGAATCTCTTCAAGATGCTTGTCGGGTGTTAAAACCGATTCACCAAAGCTGGCAAAATCATCTTCGCGCCGCAGCGAGCGCAGCCGCCCGATTTGCAACAAACTCAGAAGTATCGGTCGAGCCACCACACTCGGCTCAGGTGCAGAAATCCTGACTTGCAGCTCGTCGTACACTTGTTTCAGCAATTCATCGGTGCCGCGACTATCGACGATTTTGCACTCAGGCACCATCTGCTTCCACTGGTTGCCCAAACGAAGCGTTTGCGCGTCGGTCGGTTTAGCTCCTTGCACGCAGATTAATTGCGGTGACTGACGGCGGGTGCCACGAATGAACGATGCCGTTATCGCATTCAGCACCGCAGCAGCTTGAGGATCATCGCCGCCGACGATCAGCACATTTCGGCCCGTTTGTTGTGTAAGCGGGACCGTCACCGCGGGGTTGATCGCCACGCTTTCTCCCAAAACACACCAGATAGCATCCGCGTTGACTTCGCGCCGAGCTTGTTTCACTGCCAGTTCAGCGTTAACACGATTCCAGGTGGCGGCGCGGTTCCCATCATAGACGACGGTTCGCCCAAGACGGTTGGTCGTAATGTCGTTGTTTTGATAACCGGTCGCAATCTGAGTCAACCAAGTTTGTTGTTGGCTCTTGGTTAGCCAGCCGATCTGCATGGGTTGATTCCCCTCAATGCGTCCTCCAGCGTCGTTGTAAACCGCTTGTCCAGGTACTTTCAGTCGCGCTGCAGCCGGGTTGTCATCTGCAAAGATGATCTGCGCATCGGAGGGATCGCATTGCAGGGCAATACGAACCGCCATCTGTCCGAGTGTCGTTCTGGGCAACGAATAGGAACCTGCGAGCGTTTGGCTGCTGAGCACTGCATGGACTCCGAATGACCGACCTTGGCGCACGATGCGGTCGAGTAACAAGCTGGCTTGTGCACTCAACTTGTCATCTTCCACAAACAACTCCTGGAACTCGTCGATCACTAACAACATCCGTGGTATCGGTGCCTCAGGACGCATCAAATTCCAACTTGCAATGTCTTGAACGCCCAATTGTCGAAAGGCCTCACCGCGACGCTGCATGCAGCTATCGATATATTCCAACGAACTCAAGCCAAACTCTCGCTGGCTTTCAATTCCTATGATGTCGATATGTGGGATAGCAGCGTCGGAATAAACTTGAAATTCGACCCCTTTCTTAAAATCGAGCAATACCAACCGCAAGCGATCGGGTGAGTACTTAAGCAATGCGCTGGTGAGCATGGCGTGCAGCAGGCTCGATTTTCCCGAACCCGTCTTACCCGCGATGATGGCATGTTGTGCAGTACCAACTCCCAACCTGAGCGAATGCGTCCGTCCAACGCCACTTTGGCCAATTGGGATGTCAAAACATTGACTGCTGTCTGCTTTCCAACGTTGGTCCTCTGGTGGAACCATTCGTTCCAGTGGCACCTCAACACGGCTGGAAAGCAGAGCTTTGCGGCCGACTTCCTTAATAATCTCCTGAGACTGTTGTTCGGATGGTGCAACGTACGGCTCAATAGCGACGTTTGCGATCGTGGCCGATTGGGCAACCAAGGATTTCCCATCGCTGCTAATCGTCAAATGCATACCTCGGCGTTTTACCAACTCTTCATGGGCGGGCGACGGCCAGCCGAGACTGGGATCCACGATCAAGATCGGAATGATGCCGCACCGCGAACCGGTGTCCAGCAAACTCTGCAAACCTTTCCATGATTGATCATCCAACCCGCTCGGAAAGCTAGACCAAACCAAGAGCCGAAAGGGCTCTGCCAATGCCCCGGCATCGCGATTGTATTGAACAATGTTCTGATACTCATTCCTCAACGACTGCTGTATGAAGTCTTCAGCAGCCAACGCCAGATTCTGGATCTGTTTGGCAATGTGTGCCGGTTGCGTCCAAACTCGGTGGGTGACCAAGGCAGGATCAAAATCGCTCAAATGCATTAACCAACCAAAATCTCGCCCCAAGCCCGGAGGATCGATGACACAAACCTGGGTTTTTCCAGGTGGAAGTGTAGTTAGCGAACGCATGACCAAATTGCGAATCAGTTGCTGGATTGCAGGTTGACTCGGATTACCGGTGATGGTGAGATATTCATCTTCGAGCGGGGAAAAGAGCAACGGAGCAGCGAGTTGTGACATACCCGCGTCCATGCGAACATGTTTCGGCAAGACAGCGTCGATCGATATCGCACCGACGGGAAGTACAGGATCGCATAGATGTTCGGGCCATTGTTGGTTCGCCTGAAGGTGCTCCCAAGCCGGGAAGTGCAATTGGCACCAACGATGACTGCGTGAAAATGTCTGAAGTGCTTTCTGCGTAGCAACCTGCAAGCGGAGAGTGCCGCCACGGCTCAACGCGTTGATTTCTGAATTCAAACCTGCCTTTAGTTCTTCTAGTTCAATCTGCTTGTTGTTCAGGAGCTGCGCGTGTTGCTGCTGCTCCGAATCAAGAGTACGCTCAAAATGTCGATCGGTTTCTTGAATGCTCGATTCGAGATATTCACTCGCCAAGCGTTTTTGTTCGGCGGCATGCACACGAAGCTGCTGTAGGTTAACCTCTAACTGCTTGGTGATTTCCTTAACTTGAGCATCCCGCCATTCTTTGGCTTGCGCAAATCGCTCATCGCGTTTGGCTGCCAAGCGTTTCAACTCTTCATCGTTCTCTTCGATCGCCAGCTTCTGCCCCACTTCCACTAAACGGTGGCAGAGAGCCAATTGACTCTGTACTTTAGGGACTTCGGCACGCGCAGCCCGTTTGAGCCACGGATGGAATCCAATGATGCCACCCAGAACGACGACCACAGTTGTCCCCAATCCCGCGAGCAAAGCCCAAAGCAGTGGCAAAGTATCCGTCAGCGTTAATACGGCGGCTACCATTAGAAACACGAGCAAACAACTCCCCCACCACCAAATCGATTCGAAGAACTTGCTAAGTGGTTGATTGACCAAACGATGGCTTAAATGTTTTGCTTGAGTAATAGCCTCTCTCAATTGTTCCAACGCAGCGTCCGAACCGGCGGGAGCTTTCCAAGCGAATTCGAGTTTTTCTGACGTTGCGATGCGCAGCCCTCGCTGTGCCAAAGCGGTGTCGGTGGTAGCGTAGATATTGGCGATCTCTTCGTTTGCAGTCGCCATCGCAGTCCGGTAGTTGTTCAAGCGTTTGAGGGGTACATCCTTTGCTCGCAAGAATCGCTGTTCAATATCTGCAATTCTCTTTTTGACTTCTGATGTGGTGAATTCGATCATCTTCTTCGCTTCACGCCGCGCAGCACCCTCGCGATCCGCAGTTTCAAACACAGCTTTGAATGCGCGTAGTTCCGCATCATTCCAGCGACTGTGGAGAGCTTCGTCCCATTCTGTCGTTTTATCATTAAGCTGCCGCGTGAACTGAGTCTCGATCACGTCTCGCGTGCGCGCGTGTTCGTTTTCAGCTTGCCGAACCTTTTCCTGCAAGGCTGTCAGCTCCTCTGACATCTTCAGGGCGCCACTGCTCAAGCGTTGTTGAAGACCATGCACCAATCGCTCTAATCGTTGGCGGGGCAGGGGACGTGGAGACGAGTCAATCATGGTGCAAACCTCGCATTACGGCTGATCTGGGTCTTGTACTTTTTTTGCGATGCTCTCGAACAGTTCGATCGTTTCGCTCATCGTCGCCACGAGTTGCTGCAGCGTTGGATGGATCTCTGAGGTATGCTGTTGCAAAAAAGCGCGACCTTTGTCATCTTTCCAAACTTCTTGAATCTCTGTCAACGTTACCGCAAACGAATCGCCCAATTTGGCAATACGCTGCGTCGCACCGGCCATGTCATGACTGATTCGCTTCATGATTCAGACTCCGACGGATGCTGCGGACGATCGTCATCCGGCAATTCTGACGCGCTGGTCTGGCCCGTCGATTTACTGGACGGAGCAGAACTGATAGCAGCGCTTTTTAAATTCGCATACGACTCCAAATGCTCAAGTTGTGAACGCAGTTGATGAACGGCGACTAACAGGTCGGAATCGGCCATATCGCGGCAACGCTCAACTCGAGTGCGGTTTTTGGTCAGTTCGTTTTCCCAGCGCCCGGTCGCAGCTGTGGCAAACTTCAGTTGCCGTTCACACAACTCCCGTCGCATTTTGGCGCGTTGCACCCGTTTTTTCTCTTCCGTACATGGACGTTGCTCGTCTGCACGCACGTAAGACAAACATCGCGATAAATTGCGTTCCGCCTCCAGGAAAATCCGATGAGCCTTGGTGTATTCATCTGTCCAATAGCCGATGACGTCACTGTTGAGCCAATTGGTGATTCGCCGCAATTCAAGCTCCAAAGCTTCGATCTCCTTGAGCAACTGCGATCGAAACTGCGTCAGCTCCTGCAGAAATTGTGAAAGCCGATCCAGTGAGCGCATGTCAGCCTGGTTAGACATCGCTGTACGCTCCACTGTTAAGTGCATCTTCGTTGACGCGCATCACATCTCTTCTGATCGATTTCCGTGCCAAGTGATCCATCATCGCTGCAGATACTGCTCGATGATTTCCGCTTTTTTCAGTAAATAGGGTACGTGCCGGTCCGCAGCTTCTAATAATTTATGAACGAGCTTTAGTTGATCTTCAAATTCTTCCGCAAATTTGTGATGCTCTTGATCTCGCCAACTTTCCGCCAACCGACCCTGCGCCTGCAATAACGAAGTTGTCGATTCACGGACTTGTTGGCTATAACGTTTGAGCATCGCAGCAAACTGCCGCAATTGTTCAGGATCGACAATTGCTTGTGCCATAATCGCCCCTTGGTTTTATGAGCTAGGTTTATGAGCTCTTGAAATCGTTGTATCGCATCTACTCGCCAGGGCTATTTGACGATCGCCCTGCCATGCGTGCTTACACCCTTTCATGTTACCATGATTAAGAACACTTTGTTCAGTTTGCCATTGGTCAGTATAACCGGGTCAGTATAACCGTAGACGCGGTCGTTGTTCGTTGGCCGAGACGTAGGGGAGCATACGAGTTGATAGTCCAGCAATCAGCCATGAGCTTGGCATTCGTGCTCGCGACAACCGGCTTGATTTTCGCGCAGGCTGAAGACCGTAGGCGAGCAACTCTCGACTTTCCGGCAATTGGTACTACTGCGAGTGAATCGAGTCGCTGGTTTTATGGTGGTCATACAGCCGAACGCTTCGATCTCCAACATCCCCACTTTGTTGGAGATGAACATGCGGGGGACGCATCGAAAATATTCGGCTTTGGGTCGCCAGCACTGCAACGTGTGGAATTGCCCGATACAGTGATCACTCAGCTGACCCACCCAAATCCAACCGCACTTGTTATCGCTGGCACCTACGAATCTGCGGCAGGAATGCTCGGAAGCTACGATGTCTCAACCCGCTCATTCGCGTGGCGTCACAACGATCTTCCGCATCCCATCACGTCGATGACCGCCACGGATAATTTGGTCATCGTTGGAGACGATGCAGGCGAAGTCCGCGCATTTGGCGCCGCCAACGGCGCCCCCCAATGGGTGCGAAATTCGCATGCAAAGATGGTTACATCGGTGGTCAACATCTCCGATGTGATGGGGGCTAGCGGCGACTGGACGGGAAAAATCGAATTGTGGAATCCCAAGGATGGAGCGCCAATTTCGAGCTTTCAGCAACATCGTGATCGAATTGTTGGACTCGTTAAGATGATCGGCGAAGACTCCACCACGTCGACGATTGCTTCCATGGCCAGTGCCAGTCGAGATGGTACAGTGCGTCTGTGGTATCCGGCTCAACGTCGCTTGGTTCGATTTGTGCAGCTGGAAAAACCAATCACTGCGATAACCGGCCTCTCTAGTTCACGGGTGGTCGTCGCAACCAACGATGCTGTCCTTCACCTCATCGATCTAACTCATGCCAAGGTCGTATCGAGTACGCAGTGCACAATCGACTTTGTCACGCATATCTTCCAAGTGGACGATTCGTTGTTAATGGCTTTGCAGGGAAATGGCGAAGTAGAATTAGTTCGGGTTGTGCAGCCGGTTGCAACAAACGAATAAGCAGAAAACAAGTGGTGTCATCTGTCAAAACTGACTAGGATATGGCTTCGCACCCCAAACCTATTAGGAGCCTTTCGATGAAGTCACTTTGGTTGTCGAGCTTGTTTTCGCTTTCGTGCTCGATGGTATTTGCTCAAGCCACCCCGACACCTGCGCTTCCAGAACCTGAGGGAATGGAGCAAATCTTTAATGGAGAGGATCTCAAAGGTTGGAACGGTGACTCGACCATGTGGTCAGTGGTCGATGGAGTCATTCACGGTGAAACGACAGATGAAAACAAAGCCAAAGGAAATACATTTTTGATTTGGCAAGGAGCAAAACCAAAAAACTTCGAATTGCGATTGTCTTTTCGATGCACGGCGACCAATAACTCCGGTATTCAATATCGCTCAAAACACATAACCGAAGACGCATCTAACGCATGGGTCGTTCGCGGCTACCAACATGAAATTCGCAACGAGAACAAATTCCCTAACGTCTCGAGTTTCATCTACGGCGAAGGGCTAGGACGCAATCGCATCTGCCTCGTTGGCGAAAAAGCAACGCAAGAATCGGATCAAAAGAAAATAATAGATGAACTCATCACACAAGATGAGTTTACGGAACTAATGAAAATCGACGACTGGAACGATGTGGTCATCATTGCCAAGGACAACCACATTCAACATTACCTGAATGGCCGGTTGATACTCGACTTCACCGATCACCCCGACATGGTGCTTGGGGAAGGAGTCATCGCCCTCCAGTTGCACGCCGGCTCACCCATGTGGGCCGAGTTCAAGAATGTGCGGATCAAACAGTATGAGTAAGCACCGGACTACAAAGAACAATAACGTTGCTTGCGGTTAGCAATCTTCGACTTCCGTAGTGGACCTTGCTAAAGGTCCTGCAGTAAAGGGATTTTTAGCAGGCAAGATCCACTACGACGTACCGCCAAATTAAAGGTTGACGCAGCACTAGTTCATTTTAGGCCACTTCGAATCCAACACGACTCATGTCGCGTCATACCGATGTGCGGATAGTAAGTAACAGCAGCCGGTGCAGACAACAAAATCAACGTGGAACTCAAACCTGCGGCCAGATGCGTTTCGTCAATCAATTTTTTTCCAATTCCTTTGCGTTGATAGTCCAGATCAACTGCCAAGTCCGACAGATAAGTGCAATAAGTGAAATCGCTAATCGCACGCGATACACCCACCAACGTTTCTTCGTCGCGAGCGGTAACAATTACACTCGCACCACGCAACATCTGCGCGATACGCAGAATATCATCCACTGGTCGCCTCTCGGCGAGCGTCGAGCGACGGAGCAAATCAATAAATTCGTCAGTGCCCAATTCAGGTTCGAGTTGATAACGTATCTGCATTTTCTGATCTTTAGTACTGCTTTGCGAATGCGATGGGCCAGTTGGGTTACAGGGGGTGAGCCGGGTAACACACCTGACAACCGCTGTCGTGGGATCGATCGATGCGATGGTCTCAGTCTGGTTGACCCGACATGTCTTCGAGCAAACCCTGAATGATTTTTAGCAATTTGGGTCCAGCGGAATTGCCTGAATCGACAACTTCGTCGTGCATGGTAGCGATGGGAATGTCGGTCGAGGCGACGTTAGTGATGACAGAAAATGCGATTGTCTTGAGACCGAGCCGATGAGCGGCAAGCACTTCTGGTATGGTACTCATCCCTACCGCATCGGCTCCAATGGCCCTAAACATCCGATACTCGCTCCGCGTTTCGTAGGTGGGTCCCAGCGTGCCCAAGTAACAGCCTTGGTGTAGAACAATATCTTGCACGCGGGCTAGCTGTTTTGCCCGATCGATCAGCGGATAGTCATAAGGCGACTTGCCTCGCACCAACTGAGTACCAACCTTGGCTGTTCGGCGACACTCCCACAAAAAGTCGAGATGGCTGTCGATCACCATCAAATCCCCTTTTTGAAATCGGGTGTTGAGGCCTCCAGCGGCGTTGGTGGTCATGAGCGTATGAACGCCCAACGCATGCAAGCAGTGGATCGGGAAACTCACTTCCAAGTTGGAGAACCCTTCGTACCGATGAGCTCTCCCTTGCATCAAGACGACAGGCATGCCAGACAGAAATCCGAAAATTAGCTTTCCGGCATGCCCAAACGCACTGGTACAGGGAAAACTTGGAATGTCCGCATAGTCAACGGAAGAGGCGTGATCAACACGGCGTGCCAACTCACCTAAGCCACTTCCCAGAACAATGGCTACCTGGGGTTGGAAAAGTCGAAAGCGCGTGATCGCATCGCGAGCGAGTTCGACTGCGGTTTGAAACTGCTCAGGATCACAATCGAGAAGACTTCCATTTAGTTCTGAAAGTTGAGCTTCGACAATCATGATTGGATGACACTTGAATCGAGCGCTAGTTTCTTCTCATATGTCTCATCGGGGTCAGCGCAACAAGATATCGTGCCCCACCGACTGGTCGAACGGTTTATGCGGTTTGTCGTTCGTGTTCGAGAATTCCGGTAACCAATGTGCGGAGATGTGGTTCAGCAGCATTGGCGGTTGCGATGATCTTCTCTACGTTCGCAGGCTCCAGTGCATCGGGGAGGCACATATCAGTAATAACCGAAAAACCTACGGTTCTCAAACCAGCGTGTACGGCAACAATCACTTCTGGAACAGTTGACATACCCACGACATCGGCTCCGATCGCACGCAGAAAACGATATTCGGCGCGCGTCTCTAAGTTCGGCCCAGCCACCGCTACAAAAACTCCCTTGTGTGCAGTGATGTTCGCGCGACGAGCGATTTCCAGCGACCGGTCGACCAGCTTTTGATCATACGGCTCACACATGTCCGGAAATCTTGGTCCGAGCCGATCGTCGTTGATGCCGATCAGCGGATTGTCCCCCATCAAATTGATGTGGTCTTCAATGACTACGATGTCACCATTCTTGAAATACGGGTTCATTCCACCCGCTGCATTGGAGACCACCAACAGCTTTGCCCCCAGCGCCTTCATCACTCGCACAGGAAGCGTAATCTGCTTGAGCGGATACCCTTCATACATATGAAAACGGCCTTCCATGGCCATAACGGGCAACCCGCAAAGGTTGCCACACACCAGCCTTCCACGGTGGCTAGTCGCAGTTGATTTTGGAAAATGTGGAATCGACTCGTATTCGATCGACGCTTCCACATCGATCTGCTCCACCAACGGTCCCAGTCCTGTTCCAAGAATAATGCCCGCGTGAGGTGGCTTGTTCCACTGCTGCCGAATGAAGGAACAAGCATCTTGAATTTGAGCAAATAGTTCGAGCATTAGCGTTTGAAAATATAAGGACGGGCTGAGTGCGACTCATCGCGCAACGAGTTGCAACTTTCCTTTTGCAAACTGTTCGGCATTAAAGCATGTCTGTTGGCGTTACACAACACCTACCCAACATGTTGTGGTTCAACTTTTTTAGGACACTAATCGGACCGTTCACAATGAACGAACTACCACCAATCATTTTTGCAGGAGTCTCCAATAAAACGTTAACGCCTTCCCGGCTTGATTTTTGGAACGCGTTGTTCGAGATTTTCAACACCTACGAATTTTGCATCCGGATATTGCGGCTGCAACTTCTCGGCAAGAACCAATACATCTTGAGCTCGACGCCCTGGATTGGGATGCGACTTGATCATGCTTGGCATGTAAGCCATCCATGGCATCTCGCGCGTTTGACGCTGATCCCAACTATTTAACAGTCGCGCAAGTTCGCTGGCGGCATAGCCAGCCGACATCATCCACTCGGTGGCATCGCGATCCGCCTCGGTTTCCTGCTCGGGCCTAAACGGCCTCGCAATCGTACTGATCAACATCATGCCGTCCTTGAAGTTAAGGGGCTGTTGTGCGAGCTTGGATTGCTTGAGCTGCAGTAGTTGATGACCGCGGTCCAAATGACTGAGCTCATGCGCAAGCGTGCCAACCAATGCGGCTTCACTACCACAAGTTTCCAACAGACCGCGAGTTACCAGCAAATGCCCCCCGGGTATTGAATATGCATCCGTCGACTCTACCTCAATGATCCGAATGTCAATGTGTCGATAACGCTTCCCATTCTTCATTGACGCTTTTAAGCCATTGCACAACATCTGCAGATAGTCGACATCTTTGCCCTTTGTCGATAGCGCGATCTGCCCGCTGCCAAGTTGTTCGCGATAGGCATCCAAGACGCGTTGACCAAATTTATTTTCTTCGGCAACGGTGATGTCCACACTTTCTAAGCGTTCCATCTGCTCAGGTGAAAACTTGCCAAACATGGGTGCCAGCGGTCCGGCCTGTTCCGCAAACGACTGGAAAAATTCTTCAAATTGGGCGACTGGGTTTTCAGGTGGCTGAGCGCGACAGTCAACAAGGCCACCGACACCCAGCGAAGTCAACAAGGCTAAAAATATCCGAACACAAAATATTCGAGTGGCAATTCGCGTTGCCTCAGACATTTTGTTTGGTCCCATTTGAATCACACCTGATGAATTTCAACCAGTTTGTCAGCCGAGTTGGAGTTACCCGATTCGGAAGTAGCCAGAACCCACGTGCTAGACGGGAAATACTCTCCCATCATACCGCCAACTGAAACAGGATGTCTATCGTTTCGCCGACGAGAGCTCCAGCCCGGAACTAGCGGCGTGAACGTGCTATCGTCTGTCATTCCTCGTTTCCCTCTATTCGTCCCCCATCCTCCTCAATTCACCTCAATTTCAAAGCTTTTACCTTCCCAAATTCGGCCTATCAGAGCCCAGCATAGCCCCGGGGAAGGCACGGACGTTATCCTCGATGACTCCTGACGCCTTGCTTAGGTGTGAAATGAACACCAAAGTTCGTAAAATGTGTGCGCACCAAACATAACTCGATTGCGAATGATCACACATGGAACAAAAGTACATTTTCGTCTGGTTCGCCGGGCTAGTCCTCAGCCTGTCCAGTCTTAATGCCAGACCGATGCTCGCTCAGACAGAACTGCAAACAAACGAAGTTACAGTACCGTCGCTGCCTCTATCCGATTTCATGCCCATCCCAAGGGCCAACCTCACGACCACCAACCTTCCGAAAGCGAAATTTCCAGTCGTTGATGCGCATAACCACTTCTGGGTCCGCTTGCGTCATGATCCTGATCAATTGCATCAGTTTGTCAAACTCATGGATCGAAATAACATTGCCGTTTGTGTAAGCCTCGATGGTGAACTGGGGTATGGCCCTTTACCAGGTCGACTGCAAGAACAAGTTGACTACCTGTGGACCGACTATCGAGATCGGTTCGTGATCTTTGCCAACATCAATTGGCGTGGCGCTGGAAACGTCGATGAGCCAGCTAGCTGGGATTGCCATCAGCCCGATTTCGCGCGGCGCACCGTGCTGGCTTTGGAAGCAGCCAAAACACAAGGCATCAGTGGAGTTAAGGTCTTTAAGACGTTTGGGCTAAGCAACCGAAACCCCGACGGTTCACTCACCGAAATCGATGACGAGAGATTCGACCCCATCTGGGAAGCGTGCGGTCAACTCAACCTGCCGGTCATCATGCATACTGCCGATCCTAGCGCTTTCTTTGAGCCCATCACACCTGAAAACGAACGCTACGAAGAACTATCGCGCCATCCTGATTGGCACTACCCTCAAGACAAATTTCCGAAGCGCGAAGCGTTGCACATGGCCCGCAATCGACTTTTCACACGCCATCGATCCACGACGTTTATCGCTGCTCATCTCGGCAACGATGGCGAAGACCTCGTTGAGACATCCAAGTTGTTAGACGATCATCCCAATGTTGTGTTAGAGATTGCATCGCGCATCGCCGAACTCGGACGACAGCCCTACTCGGCGCGCGACTTTCTTATCAAATATCAAGATCGGGTGATGTTTGGTACCGATGGGCCGTGGCCTGAACTGCGATACGAACGTTACTGGAGATTTCTGGAAACAAAAGACGAGTTCTTTCCTTATTCGGAAAAAGCATTTCCGCCACAAGGATTCTGGAGGATTTATGGTATCTATTTGCCCGACGACATTTTGAGAAAAATCTATCATCAGAATGCCGAGCGCATCATTCCAGGCATCGCTCAAAGGCTCGACGTTCTGCGTGCTTCCAGTTTGAGCACTTCCTCCAATTGATCTTCTTTATTGATTATGCCAGCACGATGTGCTCCAGGAGCTTGATATTCATGGATGGGAAAACGCGAGGCGTTGGGCGGGAGCGAGCCATCGTTTTAGATGTTGTACGGTTGGCGCGACAAATACCGTCGTTTCCAGTTGAACGTTGGTTTGAACTTCAGGAACTTGCCGACGCGCGCAGCACTGCCCCCCAGCGCTTTTCGTGGATCACGCTTTTTGCCAAAGCTTACGGACTGGCCAGTCGCGATTTTCCCGAGCTAAGGCAAACATTTGTCGGTTGGCCGATCGCCCGCGTCTATCAAAGCCCCTATTGCGTCATTTCGTTAGCCGTAAATCGACAAACCGAAAATGGTGATCGCCTGTTCTTTGGTCGACTAAGATTTCCCGACCAAAGATCGCTCGCCGAAATTCAACTGGAACTGGACGAATGTGTCAGTGGAGATGTGCGGCAGGTCTTTCGGCAGCAGTTGCAGTCGTCTGCTCTTCCCGCCTGGATACGCCGGATCGGATGGTGGTGGCGACTAAAGATTGACCTCAAACAAAAAGCCCGGCGAGTCGGTACCGGGAGTATGTCGGTGTTGGCAAGCTTTGGAGTACACAATCGACTGCACCCATGCATGTTGACAAGTAGCCTCTCGTATGGACCACTCGAATCCGACGGTCGAATGTGGGTGACCCTGCAGTGTGACCATCGTGTCTTAGATGGTGTTGTCGCCGCAAAAGCACTGAACGCGATGCACGACTACCTACGCAAGCAGATCTTGCAAGAAGTTCGATCTCCCAGCGGAAGTCGTCGAGACTTTCGGTGATTGATGACTATTTCGAAACTCTTGACGAGTTCCGCTACCCTAAAACTAAGCTGTAACAAAGCACTACCCTAATTTTAAATGTTGGCGCAGCACTAATTGTTCTCGACCGGAGGAATAGGTGTCCGAGTCGCATTGGGTGAATCGGCGTCGCGATAAAACGCTATCTCTTCGTCGCCAAGCCTCCACAGAAAGTAGGCTTCGCGTCCATGAAAAACAGTCGGAAATTCGATGCTGCCTTCCTCTGGATGACGCAGTAACACCCCTAAAGATTCGAGTTCTGCTCGAAACTGCCAGATTTGGTCGTATTCTTCCTGCAAGTCCGCGCGACTCTCTTCAACTTCGTCGGCGTAAATTTGCCCGGAACTCTTGGCTCCGCGCCGCAACAATCGATGCAAATCCGACCGTCGACCCGTGACATTCCGGAACACTTGGCAGATGTCCGATACAATCGAACGCACCAACGGAAGCATGGCCCGTGCTTCATCAATCGTGAAACGCTTGGTTAATTGCGTCGATGTGGCCGTATCTTTCATCATTTTGATAGCTATGGGGTAAGTAGATAGCTACTGAACACAGCGACTCAACGCTCGCGTCAGCTCATATTTTCGGCGTTCGCAACGTGGCTCAGGCACTCAAAGTCGTCGATCATCCAAATAGTTCTGAGGCTCAGACAACCCAAACCTCCCAAAACCCTACAACGAGCAGACACCTGCACAAAGCAGCTTGGTCCAGCCGAGATTTTAGGGTAGTGGACCATGCAAAAGGTCCTGCCGTAAGGGGAGCTTTAGCAAGATCCACTACCTCCAACCCTAATTCTTGGTCAGGACGAAGCACTAGCTTTCGCTATCTTCGCTCCATTCTTATCTTTCAGGATAGTTCGACAAGCGGTCGAGTGCCACGATTTGTTGACTAAACATTTAAGCCCGCTTTCGCTTCGTACGACGGTTGCCTCCCGCAGCAACTGTGCCATTCGTTTGAGTAGCTAAGTTCTTGGCTTTTCGTTGGATCTTGCCAGTTCGTTGAGCAACTATGCGGTCTAGATTTGAGATCAAGCGGTCTAGATTTGAGATCAAGCTCGGGGCAAATTTGCGCCGATCAAAAGCGATGCGGTCCTTGGATGTAGGATTGACTATCGACAGGCCGTTTCACTAAGAGGTTAACACCAAAATGACACGTCGCTGCCTTGGTTTCCTGACGTTGAAACTGCTCACAATTGCCATTTTGGGTTACTGCCATTTCTGCCGCGTGAGTTTCGGCCAAAGCCCCAACACCACCAGTGGGGAGTCTTCGACCGAACAGGCACCAGCTTCGAGCGGCTGGATTGTCCGCGATCCGCGCACAGGCCGACTCTACCACCAGCGTTTGGTTGCGGTTACCGTGCCGACGGTACAGTGGGAGACAAGAACTGTTAAGCAGACCGTGTATGAGCCCAAAATAGTCACCAAGACACAGGCTCAGCAGCGCACCGTCTATGTCCCTCAAACGCAAATGGTGATGCAGCCTCGCGTCAGCGGCTGGAATCCATTCCGTCCTCCCGTCGTAAGCTACGAGTTCCAACCGAAGACGAGTTGGGTGGCTCAAGCTGTAACCGTGAACACGCCTATTACGACCCAGGAATGGGTTCCCAAAGAAGAGTCGATTCAAGTACCACAGCCGGTCCACAAGCTGCAGACGCAACAACAGCTTGTCCAAACGGAAGTTCCGCAGCCCTCCGCCGTTGGTCTTCCAATGTCACAGGTCGCAAGCACTCGACCTCCGCTGTTGAAGTTGCCGCTGCTTGCAAAACAACGGATGTTGCCTTGGGCTCCGGTAGGAAGTGGAGCAGTTCCCGCACCGCAGACCTACGTGGCGTCGGCACCCCCGACGGCCGCTGGACCTCCCCCTCCCATTTTGCGTCCAATGGTCAACCCGATAAATGGATTGCGATCCGCGACGTACTCTGCGCCGCTTCGAACCGCCACTACGACATCCAACTATTCCAACCGGGATGCGATGGAGTCAGGCATGAGCCCAACAGTGCTCCGTTGAGCAGATTGATGCGGCTTGGCAGGCAGCTACCTAGTGGTCTGGAACAGCTCGTTTTTAGGGTAGCGGAACTCGTCAAGAGTTTCGAAATAGTCATCTAAGTCTTGACGACTTCCGCTACGGCAAACCTAATTTTTAGCTGTAACAAAGCACTAGGCCTTATCAAATTCACCCGCCATCGCGCGGCGTTCGAGGTCTAAAATCTTGTCGACGCGTAGTTGGTGCCTGGGTTGTGGAGCGTACGCGGCTCCCAAGAAAGACTTTACGATTTCCTTGGCGAGTTCGGGGCCGATGACGCGAGCGCCGATGCACAGCACGTTCATATCGTCGTGCTCAACCCCCTGATGTGCGGAGTAGGAGTCATGGCAGAGGCTAGCGCGAATGCCTGGGATTTTGTTTGCTGCAACACTCACACCAACGCCACTGCCGCAGACCAAGATGCCGCGTTGGACCGTTCCGCGCAGTAGTTCCATCGAAACAGCTTCGGCCATATCGGGAAAGTCGCACGGATTTTCGTCTTGTGGACCGCAATCGACAACGTCCAATCCAGCCTCGCGCAGGTGTGCGACGAGCATCGCTTTCATGGAGTAGCCGGCGTGGTCACCACCGATGGCGAGGCTTTTAACTCTGAAACTTGTCATGATTGGCTATTCCAAGAACTCGCATGGTCAAATCGAGGGTCTCAACGACGGCAGGCTGCGAACGGACAAAGTGTAGCGGGGTGGTGCAGTTGGGCGAAGGTGTGCGTATGACCTGTCTGCTGAAGGAGTTCGAAATTAGTGGTAAATCATTTCGATTTGGAGCATTTGAGCGGCTGGATGATGTTGTCCTAAACCGCCATCAGTGTTAGATTTGCGGTTTATTCCGCCCTGGGTTCATTACGGTTTGGCAAAGTGCCAATCGGCTTGGGATGTGAAGTAACTTTTTTCTTTTTGGGTTCCTCCACAAGGCGCAGCCGTTTATTGAAGCCCTCCGGTGCGTAGCCGCATGGGTGTGGCTGCTGGATGAAGTGGAGGTTTTCTAGGACAAGTATGGTCAATCGCAACCTAATTCGCTCTCTCGAAGATGACTCTATGTCGGCACAGCTTGACGCTTTGCTGCCACATGAAGAGTTAGACGACATGATTCTGGACACGCTCGAGGATCTGAATCAACAATTCGACGTCAACCAGATCGTGAACGGAAAGATTGTCGAAGTGAATGGCGACTATGTCGTCATTGACGTCGGTTTCAAGAGCGAAGGTGCAATCAACGTAAATGAATGGGACGAGACAGAGGAACCACCAGCCGTAGGTCAAACCGTCAAGGTATTGATCGAGGAGATGGAAGATTCGCTCGGTCCTGCAAATGATATCCACGGCATGATCTCGCTAAGCAAACGCAAGGCGGAAAAGATCCTGGAGTGGGAAAAGATGATGTCCGAGGTCAGCGAGGGCCAAGTCGTAACGGGCACGGTCACTCGCAAGATCAAGGGTGGTTTGTTGGTCGATATTGGGGTCAATGTTTTCTTGCCTGCTAGCCAAGTTGATATTCGTCGCCCGAACGATATTGCGGACTACATTGGACGTGTCGTCCAGTGCGAAGTTCTCAAGATCGACGAAACTCGACGCAACATCGTTGTCAGCCGTCGTTCGCTGATCGAAAAGCAACGCGAAGAAGACCGCGATCACCTGCTGGGCGAACTGGAAGTCGGCCAACTCCGCAATGGTATCGTCAAGAACATCGCCGACTTTGGTGCGTTTGTTGACTTGGGTGGCATCGACGGCCTGCTGCACATCACCGATATGAGCTGGGAACGCATCGGCCATCCATCGGAAATGGTCGCCATCGATCAAGAAATCGAAGTCAAGGTTCTGCAGATCGATCGCGAGAAGCAAAAAATCGCGCTTGGATTGAAGCAAAAGCAAAACAATCCATGGGACAACATCGAAGAGAAGTATCCTGTCGGCACGACCGTCAAGGGCGAGGTGGTGAATGTGATGAGCTACGGGGCGTTCGTGAAGTTGGAACCAGGCATCGAAGGCTTGGTCCACATCAGCGAAATGTCTTGGACTCGTCGTATCAATCACCCGAACGAACTGGTGCAAACCGGGGACGAGATCGACGTGAAGATTCTGGGCGTCGATCCAGCGGGACAACAACTGTCGCTGGGCATGAAGCAAACCGTTGCCAACCCATGGGACGAAGCGCTTGTGAAATATCCTGAGGGTAGCTCCGTTACTGGTAAAGTTCGCAACTTGACCAACTACGGTGCCTTCATCGAACTCGAACAAGGGATCGATGGGCTTCTGCACGTTTCGGACATGTCCTGGACTCGTAAAGTGAGTCACCCGAGCGAAGTGGTCGAAAAGGGACAAGAGATCAAGTGCCGCGTTTTGTCGGTCGATCAAGAACGTCGCCGTATCGCCCTCGGTCTGAAGCAACTCGACGACGATCCATGGGCAACCAGCATTCCCGACAAGTACCAGCCGGGTCAACTGGTTAAAGGAAAAGTCACCAAGATCACGAACTTTGGTGTCTTCATCGGACTGGAAGATGGTCTCGAAGGCTTGCTCCACATCTCGGAACTATCCGATGACAAAGTGGAAAATCCGGAAGAACTGGTCAAGGTTGGTGACGAGTTGGAAGTGAAAGTCCTGCGCGTGGATACGGATGAAAGAAAGATTGGTCTTTCTCGAAAACGAGTCGACTGGGCGGAGGAACAAGAGGAAGCGGCTGCCAAGGAAGAAGCTCGGCAACAGCAGATTGCGGAAGCCAAGGCTCCTCAGGACCTTAAGGGTGGACTTGGTTCCGAAGGGCCGCTCATCGCCCCACCAACCGCTGCTGCCCCTCCTGCTTCGGACGAGTAGCCGGTGACATAACTCGGACGAGTAGCCGGTGACATAAAACGAAAACACCGCCCATGTCGGGCGGTGTTTTTTTTGCATCCTCATCCTCGTGCCCTGGAACGCGTGAACGATTTTCCTTGTCCCCCCGGGCACTGCGGCTCTCCCGCTCTCCCGCTCTCCCGCTCTCCCGCTCAGCTTGGGCACGCGCTGCGCCGAAGCTGCTGCCTCCCTGGGGAACTCTACTGTCTTATCTCGTGCTCTTTTCGGGTCTACGCACGGATGGCAAAGCCGGAGCACGGATGAAGAAGGTTGTGCTCAATGCGCCGAATTGCCTTGGAGTTACGAGCCGTTGGCACGTCGAAAATTCTCAACGTCATCGCTTGTGGACGTTAGGAAGCTGCCCGAAAAAGCTCGGCTGGAGCCACGCTCTCCCGACGGCAAATTTTATTGGCAAATCACAATGAAAGCTGTTTAGAACCGCTGTGTGGCGCGGATGCGGAGCCAGCTGTAATGCCACTTAACATGCTCAGCAAACGACGATGCGTTTGGGGAACTGCGTTAGCTGGTGCCAGCCAAATCATCCGCAGCTTCCGGTGGAGCGTCGGCCAATAATGGCGGTTGACCTGCACGCAACCGGCGAACGTCGGCAGCGGGACAAACGACGCCACAACTAACAATAAACTGCACTGCCTGATCGATGGTCAGCTCAAGGTCCAACGCGTCGCGTTTGCGCACGTTGACAGTAAACCCAGTCATTGGCATCGGCGACGTCGGGACAAACACTGAAACCATTTCTTCCCCCAGTGCTTGACGCAAATGTGGGATACTATCGCTGGTCACAAATCCCAGCGACCAAGTTCCTATTCTGGGATATTCCAATGCAACGACACGGGTGAACTCGATGTCTCGCTCAGACAGCACGAAATCCGTGACCTGCTTAACTGATGAGTAAAGATTACGAACAACGGGAAGCTGATTGACTACACGCTCAAATCCATTGACAAATAATCGTCCCACCCCTGCCGCGAGAAAACGTCCTACAAAAAACAATACGCTTAACAGGACCAGCAGTAACAGCGGAATGGTAAACCAGCGTGGCATGTACTGAAGTTTGACGTACGCGCTGTAGTAATTTGTGGCTGATAGAGGGCGCTGCATATCCTGTGGCAATTGATCGATCCGCGCGTCGACATAACCGATGATGTACTCCGGAAGATATTGACGTCCGATCGGAGGTTGCACGTACTTCCACCCCTCGTGAATAAATCCTCGCTCGGGTGCATCATCTACCAACAGCGAAGCCTCTGCTGGCGGACTTGACTTAATGTCTGAGGTCGCTCGAACCAGTACATAACGCGCAGCGCCTTCCAACGGGAACAACACATACTGCTCGACCGCGCTGGCAATCCAGATCAGCAAAAGCAGCGTGACCAGGGGAGGGGCGATAATACCGGAGCCGCGCCAGATAGCTCGCCGAAGCGATGAACTAGCCGGTTTCGCAACAATGGGGGAACTCATATTGACTTGTTCAATTTTTGACATTGGATTCCATGGGATTAACGAGCTGTGAACGATCTCTTGTACCAGTTCCCCTAGCAATGACGATCACGGAAACTTCTTTTGCTCCTGCGCGCAGGAAGCAGTTCGATAACTCGGATGCGGTTGCACCGCTGGTTAAAACATCATCAACTAACCAAACATGCCTCTCAATTAAGGAGTTGGCATGGCTGATTTCAAACGCTCCACGAACATTTTGCTTTCTTTCATTCCACGACAACATGCCTTGTTTAGCGGTTTTGCGGATTCTACGCACGAGGCTGGTTCTAACAGGGAAACCCGTCTGATTTCCAATGGCAAACGCCAGCGAGTTGGCCGTAGAGGCTGCATGCGAAAAGGTGTGTGTCCAGTGATTGGGGACCGGTACGATCACGGGTGAACGTCCGCAAGTGCTCCAAGCTGATTTCGCCTCAATCGATTTGACGAGCAATTGAGCCAGCCCAATCCGCAATGATTCATAGCTGCGTTTCTTGGTCAAGATAACCGCCTCCCGCAGTTTACCTCGGTAAGGTCCCAAGGTCGCCACGCGTGCAAACTTCCACCCCGAGTTTCGACATCGAAAACAATCGTCATTGGGGACGACAGTCGGCAATGGCGTTGCACAGCGCTGACATTGGTAATAATCCGTTCGTAACAACAAACTGCATTTTTCGCAAAATGAGTTGCTTGGATGCACAGGTGCTCCACACCAAACGCACTCGGGTGGACACAATAAGTACATCAACTGTTCCCACTGTCGTAGACTCTGCGAAATCTTCATTGCCCCCCTCATCCTGCCCTCTTTCTGTAAGGACCCTCTTTCTGTAAGGAATAGTCTCTTACCTTGGTAGAGGTTACAATGACCCGTCGTCATTGATCGGTCAGTTGACACTAAGTTGCAGCGATTGTTTCGAGTTAGAATGCATGATCCATCTTGAGCTTTTATAAAACAATAGCGTAAATTCTAAGGTTGGCCAGCGCCCGTTCTTCTTCTCGCATGCGATGCAAAATTTGCCTTCACTATCATCGGAAGCCATTCGCCTTTTACGGCCCGATGTATTGCGCCCCGAACCGGGGCGATCTCCCTTAGGTATGGAGATCGAAGTCGAAGCGGTTGACAAGTTCGGGAATTTGACCGACGTATTGACGATTTTCCTGCGAGGTAGTGAGTGCAGCTATCGCTGCTTAATGTGCGATCTGTGGAAGTACACTCACCGCGACCCGACACCTCGAGGTGCCATCCCAGCGCAGATCACCGACGCCTTGTCGAAATTAAATGACCTGCCTCCGAAGTGGATCAAACTCTACAACGCCAGTAATTTCTTCTCTCCCGGCAACGTTCCAACCCAAGACTTGTCAGCCATCGCGACTTGCGTTTCGGGTTTCGAACGCGTGATCGTGGAAAATCACCCGCGGGTGATCAACTCTTCCATCACCGACTTTCAACAGCAATTGAACGGTGAGCTTGAAATTGCCATGGGTCTCGAAACAATCCACGAACCAACACTTTTCAAACTGAACAAACAGCTCGATCTGGACGATTTCAAGCGGGCCTGCGAATGGCTTTTTGCTCGCAATATCTCAGTCCGTTGCTTTATTTTGCTGCGACCACCAGGTATGACCCGGCTAGAAGGCGTTGAGTGGTGCGTGCGATCGGTGGAATACGCTCAACGTCTCGGCGTGCGACATATTAGCATAATCCCGGTACGGGGCGGCAACGGTGCCTTGGAAAACCTGCAAGAGTTGGGGTTGTTCGAGCCACCGACTGCCGAATGCCTCGAAAACGCTCTACAACAAGTGATCCATCTACCCAAAGTAGTGATAACCGCAGATCTTTGGAATTTGGAACAACTCGCTGGCAACTCCACGGAAGAAATCACCGCGCTCCGTCGACGACTCGACAATGCCAATCGCCATCAGCGTCTCAGTAGATGCGCTTCGGCTGATGATGGGTAGGCAAAGTGGCGTTTCACAGCTAGGATGATCGGGTCCTGAGGAGTAAACTCAGCAATTGTCGTAGAACGAGGGTTCACTTCGATGACCATGTCATCTGTGACTGAGTCATCCGCCCCACCTTATCAACTCCCTCCTCCATCGCTTATGGTCGCATGCCAAGTTACGTTGTTCGCTGCGGTACGATGAAAACGCTGCACGTCATGCAGGCGCCCCGTGAGTATCGGCGCGGCATGCGTGTTATAGCTCGCACTCCACGCGGCCTGGAAGCTGGAGAAGTTCTGTGCCTCGCGGACGAACGCGTCTTAGCGCAGATGGAGAATCCTCCCAATGGAACAATCCAACGGGAGATGAGTATCGAAGATGAAAACGAGTTGGCCCACATGACTGCCAAACTCGTCGACGAAGCAGACCGCTGCTTCGAAATCATCCGCGAAATGGAGCTGCCCATGGATCTCGTGGATGTCGAACGCGTCTTTGGCGGAGAACGCATGGTGGTCTACTACATCTCAGATGAGCGCGTTGATTTTCGTGAGCTCGTCAAACGTTTGGCGCACGACTTTCAAACTCGCGTAGAAATGCGTCAAATCGGGGTACGCGATGAAGCCAAGTTGCTAGCCGACTATGGCGACTGCGGAAAACCAGTCTGCTGCAACTCCCACTTGATGAAGATGCCGCCAGTTTCCATGAAAATGGCCAAGATGCAAAAGGCGACGTTGGACCCCAACAAAATTTCGGGGCGTTGTGGAAGACTAAAATGTTGCCTGCGTTACGAATTCGATATCTACGAAGAACACCGTCAAAACTTGCCGCGCATCGGCTCAGACATAGTCACTACAACCGGACGCGGTCGAGTGCTTAGCCAAGAAATTCTGTCGAGGCAATTGTTAGTGGCCATGGAGGATAATCGACGCATCATGATCCATGCCGACGATGTCCTTTCCATCCTGAAGCAGGGTACCAGCAACGATCCTCACGATTAAAAGTTGAAACCTATCGTCTGCGTTCGTCGCCGCCAAGTATAATGAGGCAACGAGGTTGAGGAAGCGGTGAGCTTAGCATGGGCTCACGAAGAGCGTAGGGTGAGGCAAAGGAGCTGTTGAAGCTTCGCGAAGAGCGTAGAGTAGGCAAGGAGCTTTAGCATTAACAAGCTCCACAACTTGCAACTTGTGAGGCAAGCTTTGGCAAGCTCCACTACTTGCACTTTGCATGAACTACGCCAAACTAGTAGGAGTGCGATGAGCATCTGCCTCTCAAAAGTAATTTTCCCATGGGACGAATCGTGACAGACAAGATCCATCCTATCGTTGATTTGCTTCAGCAGGACCAACGCTACCACATTGAAGCGTATCAGTTTGTTCGTGAAGCTCTCTCCTACGCGCAAGAAATTCTCAAAGTGCCGACATCCACGACGGGAGAGGTCGCCGAAGGCGAAAACCATATCAGTGGTCAACAGTTGTGCGAAGCCATACGTCAGTACTCTCTCGAGCAATATGGATTCATGGCTAAGACTGTGCTCAATAGCTGGGGTGTGCATAACACGGGAGATTTTGGCGAAATCGTCTACAATTTGATTCGGATCAAACACATGAAGAAGTCAAATTCTGATCGACGAGAGGACTTCGACGATGTCTACGATTTCGCAACCGGTTTTGAACCAGTTTTTGAACTAACCAAATAACGAAGACGTTTGCACGGTAGACAATTCATGAGCAACCTTTATGGAAGACCGCGCCGCAGATTCCGCGCGTTGCTCGCCGTTGCCGTCATCTACGCGATCTGGCTTGGTTGGCTTGCCTATGTTGCCTCCGTGAATATTCAATCCGGCAATCAATAGTTTTTTCCATCCCAACAGCTAAAAACGGTGCCCGCCATCGCAGACACCGTTGTCGTCGAAAACCGATCTGCAGCGCTCGCTTAGCTGCAACCCATCGAGTTGCCGCAATTGTGGCAAAGATAACAATTACCATTGCGGACCGTTATCGACCCACAATTGTCGCAACTGGGCGCATCTGACTGAAAGCCGGCGAATTGGGAATCGCGATTCGCTGACTTGCCATTGCTTTCTGGTGAGGGCAACGCAACACCAGCGCGCTGCAAGCTCTCGTTGTCAATCGCCCTTTCCGTCAATTGATAATTGGCCGAAGTGAAGACTTCGCGGTCCAGGGCACCGTTTCCATCTGCCCGCATGGCTGTACCAAATGAATCGTCAACGGGACGGGAAACAATGCTTGGCAAACCCTCGGCCTTGCCTTGTCCCGCTGAGGCCTCACGGTAACCGGCGAGGAACGTCACTCCCATCCAACGGAAGATGTAGTCGACAACGCTCTTGGCGATTCGCACATCGGGATTGGTCGTGTGCCCCATCGGCTCAAAACGCGTATGGCTAAACTTGTTCACCAACACTTCGATAGGAACACCGTATTGGAGCGACATCGAAATGGCGGTTCCAAAGGCATCCATAAGACCACCCACGGTGGAACCTTCTTTGGCCATCGTAATGAACAACTCCCCAGGGCGTCCATCTGGGTAGAGGCCGACGTTCAAATAACCTTCATGGCCGGCGATGTTAAACTTGTGGGTAATCGACTGACGCGTGTCGGGCAAACGCTCGCGACGCGGCTTGTAGACAACTTTTGTCTTGACAGCATCGGCGTCTTTTTGCGTTTCACTCTTGGTACTTAGTGGCTGGCTTTGCTTAGAGCCGTCACGATAGATGGCGATCGCCTTCAGTCCAAGCTCCCAACCCCAGAAGTAAGCGTCGGCGATATCTTTGGCAGTCACATCGGCAGGCATGTTGACTGTCTTGGAAATTGCCCCCGAGAGAAACGGCTGAGCTGCAGCCATCATCTGAACGTGTGCTTGCCAGGCGATGCTACGCGTTCCCTTGGCGGGCTTAAATGCGCAATCGAAGACCGATAAGTGTTCGTTCTTGATAAATGGAGCACCTTCAATGGTGTCGTTTTCGTCGACAAACTCGATGATCGCTGCAACTTGTTCAGCGTTATACCCCAGCGTCTGCAGGCCGAGTGCAACGGATCGATTCACGATCTTGAGCATTCCACCCCCAGCCAGCTGCTTATACTTCACCAATGCGATGTCCGGTTCGATGCCGGTTGTATCGCAATCCATCATGAAGCTGATCGTACCGGTGGGTGCCAACACCGTGGCTTGCGCATTGCGGTAACCATAGCGTTCCCCCAACTCGATCACTTTATCCCATAAACCACGTGCTGCTTCCTTGAGATAGGCGGGGCCAGCATCACTGATTTTATCGACTGCTGCGCGATGTTTCTCCATCACGGCGAGCATCGGGTCGCGGTTCGTTTCAAAGCCTTCAAATGGGCCAACCACACCCGCCATCTCGGCACTCGCCAAATTTCCAGCGCCGTGCAACAGGGCTGTTAATGAACCGCAAATGCTACGCGCTTCATCGGAGTCATAAGCAGCGCCCGCAGTCATTATCAAACTACCGAGGTTGGAATATCCCAAACCCAATGGACGGTAGAGGTGACTATTTTCGGCAATTTCTGCGGTTGGATAGCTGGCGTGACCAACGAGAATTTCCTGCGCGATAAAAAACAGGCGGCAAGTCGTCACAAAACGATCGACGTCAAATGTGCCATCCTTGCGCCGGAACTTCATCAAGTTAATGCTGGCCAGATTGCAAGCTGTGTTGTCAAGGAACATATATTCCGAGCACGGATTGCTGGCGTTGATCCGACCTGAATTTGGGCAGGTGTGCCAATTGTTGATCGTCGTGTCATATTGCACTCCCGGGTCACCACAATGCCAAGCGCATTCAGCCATCCGATTCAAGACTTCGCGGGCATCATACGTTGGTGGCGTGCCTGTCGCCTTTTGAGAAACCCAAGTTGTCGTCCACGGCTTCTCATCACGAACGGCTTGCATAAAATCGTCAGTGACTCGCACCGACAAATTGGCGTTCTGGAAGAAGACCGATGAATACGCTTCGCCATTGAAGTTCGACTCGTACCCCTCGCGAATCAACGCATGGGCCTTCTTCTCCTCGTTCCACTTGCACTCGATAAATTCCAGCACGTCGGGATGAGTAACTTTCAAAGATTGCATCTTGGCAGCCCGTCGCGTCTTGCCGCCACTTTTCACCACGCCTGCGATGGAATCATAAACCTTCATGAAGGAAAGCGGACCCGATGGTGTCCCTCCACCGGACAACTTCTCCCGCGAACTGCGGATTGTCGACAAGTCAGTACCGGTTCCACTTCCAAACTTGAACAACATCGCTTCGCTACTCGCCAAACGCATGATGTCTTCCATGTTGTCACCCACGCTCTGGATGAAACAGGCCGAACCCTGTGGGAACTCATATGGGTTCTCAGGTTGCTCAACTTGCTGCGTTTCCGGATTGAAGTTCCAAGTGCACTTGGCACCCGTCACACCGTACTCTTGAAATAAGCCAACGTTGAACCAAACCGGCGAGTTAAAGGCGCCATATTGATGAAGGCACAGCCATGAGAGGTCATTGTAAAAACTCTCCCCATCCGCTGCGGTGTCGAAGTAGCCGTCGGCAATTCCCCAATCCGCTATCGTCCGCGTCACGCGATGGATCAACTGACGAACGCTATTCTCGCGTTCACTCGTCCCCGGCTCACCATAAAAGTACTTGCTCACCACCACATTCGTAGCCAACTGGGTCCATGACTCAGGAATTTCGCAGTCGGTCTGCTCAAACAGGACCTTGCCACTTTCATCCTTGATCGCCGCGCTCCGGACTTCCCATCCCACCGTGTCAAAAGGATCCGTATCCGCAGGGCAAAACAACTGAGAAATCTTCAGCCCCATTCCCTTCTTCTTCGTCGCCGCCTTCGACGTGCTGCGCGGTTTTGTGGCACGGTTAGTTTTAACGGTTCGTCCCTTGCCAAGTTCAACTGTCGCCATCCGATAAGCTCCTGTGCTTTGAAAGCTGAAATGCCGTTTTCGCTCGTCCCGACTCAACCGCTCTTCACCCGCACCACAAACCCTCCGAACAGAGGGATTTCTGACCAGGGCTTATGAACGATCGAGCATCATGTTCTGCGAATGTTTAAGAAAAATGTACCGAATCTACGTCCACCTTCGTGGCTATCGCCGGATTCTCGCCAGGGCGCTCCGGCCCGAACTAAGACTCCTACACTAGACTAGTAACGAGCCGCAAACCACTACCTATAGTATATCGTGCGATTGCGGGTACTACATCTAGGACTTTCGATCAGTCTATAGATTCTTTACCACATGTCAATTTCAGTCGTTAAACACCCGCAAGTGCCGATTCTGCCATGACTTGTAACGATTTGGTGGATCTCCACAGTTGTCGGACAAAGGGCCAATGTGAAGACGTAAATCTTGACTTGGCAAGTATTTGTGAAGATTTCGTTTAGAAACCTACCCGCGGCCACTCGAACTCAACAAATTCAGAAAATTTTGCTAGCAATTTCATTGTCAATCAAAACCGAGTTAACCTGTGACAACTAGACAAAATACGTTGAATCGAAAACCCGGAAAAATAGAAAAAGCGTGCGTCGAAACGCACGCTTTTGTTGAATAGGACTAACTCTCTCAGAACAAACGCTTGGGTTACTTGCTGATGTCGTAACACAAAATCGTGTCACCCTCGCGGAGCAGCAGCTTGCCGTTGGCAATTACCGGATGAGCCCAACTTGGTTTATCCCCTTCACCCGAACCAGGCGTCTTAAAACTACTGATCGCTTCGAAACTGCCTGGATCAGCCTTTGCGAGTGAAACAACACCGTTCTGAAAACGAATAAACAACTTTCCGTCTCCGGCGATCACTGAGGTAGAACCTTCACCCTCGCCACGTTCTTCCCATTCGATCTTACCAGTCTTCAAGTCGGCGCATTGCACAACGTTTCGGTCTTCTTTGCCGAAGTAGAGCTTGTCTCCGACGAGCACGACGCCGCCATGTTTATTCGATAGACCTTTGTTGAGGCCGTAAATCTCCTTGATCGAAACATCCCCGCTGCCGCCCGGCACCTGCTGCAACAGTGCGCCGCCGGAATTGTATCCGGCGACGGAATAGACCAGATCGCCTTTCACAATGGCGGATGGGATAAAGGCCGTAGGTGCCGAGACATAGTAGGACCACAGCAGTTTTCCAGTATTTGCAGCGATCCCCATCGGTCCAACTGCAGTATTCTGCACATACACCTTCTGACCACCGACTTCGCTGATAACGATCGAAGAATGTCCAGCTCCCTCGTCGTCGGGACGAGCACATTTCCACACCAACTCACCGGACGTCTTATCCAAAGCGACCACCGTCGCCGTGGCACCTCCCGGAGTGCATACCAACAGTTTGCCATCGACTAACGGCGATTCGCTGTATCCCCAACTATCTTTCTTGCTTCCACCAAAGTCATCCTTCAAGTCCTTTTCCCAAACAACGGAGCCGTCGGATGTCTTGCAGCAGAACAGTTTGCCAAACGGAGTAATCACGTAAACTCGGTCACCATCGACCGTTGGGGTACCACGCGAGCCTTGCCAAGACGCTGGCCCCTGATTCCAGGCTGAGCCGGTCTTTGTCTTCCACAACTGTTTGCCGCTCTTTTCGTCGAAGCAGCTCAGATATTCGTCTTCGTCAGTTGCGGTCGACGGACTGTCGCCCAATGTATAGATGCGGCCATCCGCGACAGCGGGGCTGGCATACCCTCGACCAGCTCCCTTGCCACTCCAGACCAATTTGGGGCCATCCTCGGGCCAAGCATCCAGTAAGTTCTTTTCTGAAGAGACCGCTGTTCGGTCTTCACCACGAAACGTTGGCCAATCCTCACCGATCGCATTTGCTGTCGAACTGAGCAGCAAACTGCTCCCCAATCCAAGACTCAACAGTACCTTGGTCACTCTAACGTCTCCCGTAATATTCTGATTTCGTATTGATGAAACACCAAAACTGACACCTGTCACCTGTGCACATTGTCCGCTATGGCTCACAATCGGACCAGCAGACGGCAGCAAAAAAAATGCTCGAACCACCGCAAGATCCGACCGTAGATTGGGTTCTTCCCAATATCGATGATCCAAAGTTGCGGCTAATACGACTCGGGCAGATAGACAGTTAGATCACGGCGCGCATACGAGATATCAACGCATTATCGCGATCTTCTGAACCGCGAAGATTGAAGACGCTCAAAGCGAGAAAATGGTCTCTCAGACCAGGGCTGACCTGATAATAATCTTCGAGCACGGCCGAACTGAACTTGTAATCATGTGCGTCACGTCCCTTAAGAAATACTAAGCGTCTGGCTTCGTTCATGATGACTTCAGCGCTACCACCAGCCTGCATGTAGTGGTAAAGTGACTTAGCGGCCTGTGGTCGGTCTCGGGAAACGTCAATGAAGATCTGTTCCGTCCCAGCGCGAGCATCTGCTCCTTCTTCTCCCGCCACGATATCGTCAACTCGGCTATTTCCCAGTGCTCCACGTCCCTCAGCCGAGTTGCGGAACATTGGCAGGAACGAACAGGCTTGTAGCAAGAGCATGCGTCGCGAATCCTCTTCGCCACTCGTTTGAAAGGCATACCGCAGTGCATTGGCCGTCGTCAGGGCATGTAGCCCGATAATACCGGGTTGCCGCATCAACAATTCTCCGGAACCGACCAAAACTGCATCCCAAACCGCCTGAGCCGATATCTGGTTGTTCAATGCCTCGACGGCGAGGCGTGAAGCATCTTCGGCCGAGGCTTCACGGAATGCGGCAACCAGATCGAGCGACGCCACCTTGTTTTCACCGCCTACCAACCAGCTTGCCGGAATCTGCTCTGTCCGTTCGAGGTTGATGCGCCAAGATCGATCGGGCTCCAGATCACTCTTCGCCGGATTGTCCTCGCCACTGTGATTGAGAAGTGCAAATGCCAGCGACCGCATCACCGGTTCGGCATGCTCCCAACCGATACAGTCGAGCGTGCGGAAGCTGTTGGCCACAAAAATCGCCTTGTGTCCAATCGAGCGATAGTCGCGTGCACCAAAACGACAGAAGAGTTCGAACAATTCGTTGCGCCCAGCACTTCGCACAAGTCCTGCAACTGCCACATCCGCTTCTTCTGTATTCCAGCTCTCCATCGCCTGGATAAACGCTCCTCGAGCTTGGCTGGGAAGGGGAATCTGGCTCTCATCGACCGGTTCCATCCGCCAGCCCGACTGCCGAGCTTCCTCAGCTTGCGTTGCTTTAAAATAGTCGAGAGCCCACAATATCGGTAGCCAGCGATCCTGATCGGGAGATGCCAGGCTGGCCAGGTGCGCTGAATTGACGACCAAGACGGCATGAAACTTGAAGCCAACCGCAGGCCGAGGTTGAACATTGCGGACGCCAGCGAGAAGCAGTCCTCCCAACACTTCTCGATACGACAAGCCATTTTTAATACGAGTCGCAATCGTCTCGATTAACTCCTCGCGTGGCGTATCCTCGATCAAACGCACAGTTGGCTCGATGCCCGAGTCGAGCGGTACAAGTCTGGATGCTTGCGTCGCTTCCTGCGCGGAAACCGCAGGAAAACAACTTAGCAAGCCGCTCGTACCCAACGCGGTCCCTGTCAAACCGGCCCGCGCAATAAACTGTCTTCGATACGTTGCCATTTCGTCCCGCCTTCGAAAAAAAGTTGCAACCGATAGTGAATTTTGGAACTCGCAGCGTCACCCATTATTGTATCCGGCTTGGGATCTCAATGTAGAACAATTGTCCCCAATTGTTTTGTCCCCAGCTGAAGGCAACCATCGCAAGGTATAGAACAAAGAAACAAAACGAAAGAAACAATTGAGGACAATTGTTCTACATTTGTTCTACATTGCCGTGAACGATTACAATACGCCTAAGCAATGATGTCATGCACCACGCGTGCGGGGCGCCCCGCGGCGATGGCTTGTAGCCGCGCATTGTGAGGATAGACCATTTGCTCGTGATCCAATCCAAATAGATGCATTAAAGTAGCCTGAAAATCATTAGGAGTAACGACATTCTCAACCGCTCGATGTCCAAACTCATCGGTCTTCCCGTATGCCAACCCACCGCGCACGCCTCCGCCGGCCAGCCACACGCTGAACCCTTGGCCATTGTGATCGCGCCCTGCCGCCTCGGGACTTCCATGTTGTTGCGTCACGGGCAAACGTCCGATCTCGCCACCCCAATGCACCAGAGTGCTGTCCAGCATGCCACGCTGCTTCAAATCTTCGACTAAAGCTGCTGCCGGTTGATCCGTTGTCCGGCAAATCGCGGGCAGTGCCGTAGCGATGCTCGAATGATTGTCCCATGGTTGACCGCTGTGAAAAAGCTGTACAAAACGAACACCCCGTTCCACCAAGCGTCGTGCAATGAGGCAACGCGTACCATACTCACGCGTCTCGTCACGATCGAGACCATACATACGCTGGGTGGCTGCCGTCTCTTGCGTTATGTCCAGCGCTTCACCGGCTGCGGTTTGCATGCGTGCGGCAAGTTCGTAGCTGGCGATCCGCGCCTCCAATTCCGCTTCATGCGGATGGGCCTCCAAGTGCCGTTGATTGAGCTCTTGCAGTAGATCGAGATTCTGCCGTTGCGTCTTTCCTTGCAAGTGCGGTGGAGGTTGCAAGTTCAAGATGCGCGGTTCGCGCGGACGCAAGACGGTTCCTTGGAACATGGCTGGCATAAAGCCGTTTGACCAGTTGGTCACTCCATCCACCGGCAAGCCACCTGGATCGGTCAAAACCATATAGGCTGGCAAGTCCTGTGACTCGCATCCCAAACCGTACACCAGCCATGAACCGAGCGTCGGGCGTCCCAATACTCCCGGTATGCCACCATGAAAATATCGAATCGAAACTTCGTGACCGTTTGCACCTGTATGCATACTGCGGATCAGGCAGATATCATCGATCACTGTCGACGTGTGCGGCAGCAACTCCGAGAGCTCTGTCCCGCAGTTGCCGCGCGGCGCGAATCGAAATGGACTCGCTAGAAGTTTCTTACTGGCTTGGTTCACAAAGCTAAATTGAATATCGCCGGTGTATTCCGTCCCACCGTACTTCGTCAACTCGGGCTTGGGATCAGTCAAGTCCATGTGGGACGGACCACCATGCTGGAACAGCGAGATCATCGCTCGAGCAGTAGGGGAATGATGAGGCCGCCGCGGGTGCAAGTCGTTGAAGGGCTGCGTGGCAACGGTTGGTGGTTTGGCGGATAACTTGTCATTGGCGAGCAACCATGCCAAGGCAACGGAACCCACGCCAGCCCCTTTGGCAAGAAACTCGCGTCTCCACATTGACGGCATCGCAGTTTGTTCCGTTTTAATCCACATACAGAAACTCGTTTGTGTTAAAGAGCATGTGGCAAATGTTTACTAACATCTGTTGCTCAGGACTCCTTCCCGCCATAACGCCAGTTCCATCGGCATGCAATGCGCTGAGTTGTCGAGCGGCAAACGTCAGCGTTGCTTCGAGCTCGCTGCGAGTTGGCTCTCGCCCCAGAGCCAATTCCCAGGCTCGCGTAATTTGCGGAACCAATTTTGAGGTGGTCAACGCTGGCCCTCGAAACTCTGCGGCTGCATCAAACGTCTGTATACGACCATCACTGGATGTCAAAGTCAGGACAATGGGCCACACAAAAGAATCCGACGTTTCGTGATCAATGCAGTCGACGACAAAATCGAGAGTATCACCCATCTGCACTTCAACCGACTCGGTCACGGTCTCCACTTCCCCCTGCTTAACTTGCCACTGCTTGATCATCCCCAGCCGCGACGAAACGAGGCTACCGCGAATGCCATCTCCATGTTCACTGCCGTGACTCAGCCTACTTTCCATTCGCAGGCTACCATTTTCGGGCGCTGTCCAACGCAGAATGGCTGCATAGCGTGGATTACCGGGATGTCCTCCACCGGGCAACAGGAAACACCAGCCTGAATTTGCCGAAGGCATATTTTCGTCTCCTTGCCAAACGCCATCCGTTCCGAAGGCAAACGGCTCCCAGTCGATCACTTTATGATCTCCCATATCAAGTCGCCCAGAACCGTACGACCAAGCAGACTGTGGAGGGAGCGGGAGTACGGCCAGACCATCGCTTGGATCGTCTGGGAAGTCACGCGTTTCGCGTCGCACGCGCTCGGCCAGATGCGCAGCTTGCTCCAAACAGAACTCGCCGTTGAGCAAAATCAATGATTGCGTCGCCACAGTTGAGACCGGTCGGTACTCGCAGTTGATATCCATGACTGGCGCGTCAAACGCTTGCAACATGGCCACCGGTTGAGTGCGTTTTGAGCGAATGTAAAGACTTCGACGCGTTTGTGAGCCATCGACGATGACTTGTCCCGTTTCATCTTCGACAATGGCGATCGGTGGTCCAAACGGCTCGTTTTGAAGTCGTCCGACGGCGTATAAAATGCGATCGCGAATGATCTCGGCGTCGAGTCGCTGGAGCGGTTTCCGCCACAAGTAGCGATTGTCTGCATCGATTATCATTTTCGCCGGGTCGCTGACCGATTGCTGGCGCCAGGCGGTGGACATCAAGATGCTGCGGTGCAAGTGCTTCAGACTCCAACCGTTCGATACAAAGTCTGCCGCCAACCAATCGAGAAGTTGCGGATGAGTCGGTTCGCTTCCCAGCTTTCCGAACTCGCCGGGTGTTGCCACGATACCTTTACCAAAGTGATGCAGCCAGACTCGATTGACAATCACGCGCGGCGTCAATGGATTTGCAGGACTTGTCAGCCACTTCGCAAAGGCAAGCCTACGCCCGGAAGTTGGCACGCTCGGATCATCTGCAGGAAAATTGACCGCAGCCCCCTCAGGCGCGACGACCGACAATGTCCCAGGTGCAATCTCTTGCTTCGGCTGTTGGAACTCACCTCGGTAAAAGAGCTTTGCCTGTGGAATATGGCCAGCAGGTTCGGTCAGAGTTCTTACAAATTCTTCCACTGGCTTCTTGCCGCGCAGGGCATTCATGCGCTCGTCAAACTGTTTCAACTCCTCAGCAGCCTTGGGCAGGTACTGGTAGAGCACGCCCGGCGAGATATTGACACTGGGATGGCTATCCAATAATGCCTTTTGTGCATCCGTGCGCTGGGCAGCATCCGTTTCATAGGCAGTGCGCAGTTCGGAACGCAACGGCTCGGCATACTTTTCCAGTTCGAGATTCAAAGCCTGCAGCATGTACTCGGACTGCTTGGCCTCCCTTTCCACGGCAATTTTATGTACTTCCGCTTCAATTTCGCTCGCTGCGGCTCGATCGGCTTCGGTGTAAAGTGACACCAGCCGCGCACCGGGGACCTGCCAATTTTGCCAATCCAACGCAGGCTCAAAGACCGATCGTATCGCCGTAAAATCTCGCTGCGTGATAGGATCGTAGCGATGGTCGTGGCATTGGGCGCAATGAAGACTCGAACCTAAGAGTGCCGTTCCGACGATCTTGAGCGAATCGTTGACAACTTTGTTGCGTGCCTCGGGGCTATTGTCGCCACTTCCCGTTCCGTCGGCAGCGGTTCTCATAAACCCTGTCGCAGTCAGGAGTTCGATTTGCTCCGCCGTCCAGTCGCCTTGTTTGGGCCCAGCTATTTCATCACCGGCGAGCTGTTCGTGGATGAATTGATCAAAGGGTTTGTCTTGATTGAATGATCGAATCACATAGTCGCGGAACTTCCAAGCCCAAGGCCGATCGGAATCCGCTTCGGTGTACCCTTCCGAATCAGCGTAGCCTGCCACATCCAACCAGTGTCTCGCCCAGCGTTCACCATACAACGGAGATTCAAGCAAGTGGTCGATCAATTTTGTGAACCACTCATCGCCTTCCACTGACAGCCAGAAACTCATTTCTTCAGGTGTCGGCGGCAGACCAAGCAGATCGAAGTAAGCGCGGAGCACCAATGTCGCGCGCGGCGCATCGGGTGAAAACGTTATCCCTGTCGGCATCGCCGACTGTAGCCAGTAGTCGATGGGTGTACGCAGTCGAGCCGGATCGATTCCTTCGCAAGCGGGTAACGGCTGCGAAACAATGGGTTGATAAGCCCAAAACTGTCGGTCCTCAACGCTCAACGGCACACCTGGACCGATCGACTCCGGCTCGGCCCGCAATGTAGGTGCTCCGGCTGCCACCCAATTCTCCAATACAACAATCTGTTCTGGTGGAACGCGATGTTCTCCCGGCGGCATTTCACCATCGCGCACTAAATTCAATAGATGACTCTCCGACGAATTACCCACTTCGATCGCCGGCCCCGAGTCACCACCACGCAACATAAATCGCACCAACCGCAAATCGAGCCCACCTTCCAGTTCTTCGTTCGCGCCATGGCAATCGAAACAATGTTCACGAAGAATCGGACGCACGTGCGTCTCAAAGTTCAATGCAGATGATTCGGGCGAGGATTCTGGAGTGTCTAGCGCGGTAGCTGCGCAGGCTACTGCAACAATAGCAACAACAAGCGATAGTTGAAGAACGGTTGCAGCCGTATGCTTGTGAAGTGCACAGTGTGGCATTGGTAACCAGTCAAGATCGAAAGCGCGCTTCGACAGCATCATTGCGACGTCCAAAGCAGGAGGTGGGTAGCATCTGCAGGATGTGGTTGGTAGGTCACACTCTGCCGGATGTGGTTGGTAGGTTGCATCGCCGGATGTGACCCAGGTAGGTTGCATCGCCGGATGTGGTTGGTAGGTCACACTCTGCCGGATGTGACCCCAGGTAGGTCACATTCTGCTGGGTTGTGGTTGGTAGGTCACTCTGCGGATGTGGATGTTTTCTTCCAAGCGACTGGGGACAGTACTGGGGACAACCGCTCGACACTGTATCCTAGCCAACTTCTGCGATCGGAACAAGCAAGACGCTCAGGTGCGTTGCATCTTGGCTTCTGCCAACTCGCGGTAGTAGTCGATCGTTTGTGTAAGGCCTTGTTCGAGATCTGTCACCGGTTCATAACCCAGCACAGTTCGAGCGCGATAGATGTCAGCTAAACTCTCGCGAACGTCGCCCACGCGTGGTGGTTGGAAATCAGGCTCAATGCCTTTGCCAAGCAGTTTTGACAACAGTCCCAGCAATTGTAAGAGGCTCGTTTGCCGACCTTCCGCCATATTAAAAACTTCGCCAGGCGCCCCTTGGGCCTCAGCAGCCAATAGATTTCCGCGCACGACGTTTTCCACGAAAATGAAGTCGCGCGATTGCCCACCGTCACCAAAGATGATTGGACGCTTGCCGCTCAAAATGGCTGTTACGAACAAGGGAATGACTGCCGAGTAGGGACTGGCTGGATCTTGCCGAGGACCAAACACATTAAAATAGCGCAGTCCCACGGTCTCCAATCCAAAGCTATGGTAGAAAGCTTGACAATACAATTCACCAGCCAGTTTCGCGGCCGCATAGGGGCTTAGCACCTGTGGTAAGTCGGTTTCGCGTTTGGCCGTAAAGGGACGATTGCCGTACGCACTGCTGCTGGCCGCGTAGATCACTCGGCGAACACCCGCTTTAACCGCCTGGTGCAACACATTGACGGTTCCGGTTACACAACTGTGGTTGGTCGCCAACGGGCGATCCAGACTCATCGGTACCGATGCCAGCGCCGCCTGATGGAAAACCAGCTCCACACCGGTCATCGCCTTAGCTACCACCGACTCATCTGCAACGTCCCCTTCAACGAACTCAACATCCCCCTCGATGTGCTGGAGATTATGTCGAAAGCCTGTACACAAATTGTCTAACACGCGCACAGAATCTCCGCGTCGCACGCATGCCGTCGCGATATGAGAAGCGATGAACCCGGCGCCACCAGTTACAAGGACGTTTGTCATTCGTAAGTCTACTCAAAAAAAGCGGGGATTGTCCGCGGTGTAAAAGCTGAAGCTGTTATCGTCGCCAACGGGTCTTAGGAGACCAATCTAATACCGATAGTTTACGAATGGCCTTCGATTTGCGAAGAAGTATCCCACTTCGCAATTCCGATGACACAAACTGTAGCGACTAAACCACCTTTAAGGGTCATTTCTTGACTTTAAGTGACAGTTTTGGGAGTTTAACGGGATTGTCACGCTTGAATCGTTTAGAATTGTTGTTCTATTGAGACAAAGGTAGCAACCGTATTGAAGGCTGACGCAACAAGTTCACAGGTTTGATGCGGACGTTGCAACTCGAATCCATTGACAGAGCAGCATCGACGAGTTGGAGTAACGCAGCATCCAGTTAGGCAGCACAGAATCGCAGCATCAACAAGTGCAACGCGACACCTTTTCCTCTTTCACTCATCTTCAGCTTCAAAACGAAAAAGGAGTAGGGCATGGCCACAGTATTTACTAAGTCAAGAACGACCACCAGCGTTAACGCTGCATTTTTGCAAGAAGTCAAAGACAACAATGTGCTGTTGTGGGGGACATTGCGGCAGTTGCGAGAACTCCCGGTTGAATGCGATGATCCCATTGCCACATCCAATCTATTCGTCACTCTGATTGGCAACCTGCGCGAATTGCTATCGCTTCAATTTACCTTGGAAGATACCTACGGTTACATTGAAGCGGCCAAGACTCATTTTCAGTTGCCCGCAGGCATAGACGCAGCGACAGCGAAGCTTCAACACTGCGAGCTCTACCTTCAAATCCACGAGCTTTGTGAGCAGGCCGAAGAAGCGCAGTATCGTGGTACGATCAGCCGAGATCTCGCCACATTCGGTAAAACCTTCGAAATCTTCGACGAAGCATTGCGATCGCACGAAGCACTGGAAGCAGAACTGATTCGATTCGGCTTGGGGCTCTCGCGCCACTAAACGTTTGCTTTGTAAGATGGGAGCCACAACCATGGTGCTCGTAACTCCTGAGGGGACCGGACAGGCGCTGGAGATCATGCTGGTCGAAGACAGCTTGCTCGATGCGCGAGTGACGATCGAGTCGCTGCGGCGTTGCGGCTTTCACCATCGCTTGACTCTCTTCCGCGATGGTGCAGAGGCGATTGAGTTCTTGCATCAGCGTGGGGTTTTTTCGCGCGCTCCAAAGCCCGATATTATCCTCTTGGATTTGTTTCTACCGGACACCGACGGAGTTTCTTTCCTCAGGCAATTGCGAACCAATCGCCCGCTGATGAACATCCCAGTCGTCATCCTGACCAGTAGCGACGATGGAACGGATCAACAGGAATGTGAACGCCTGGGGGTCAGTAGTTACATTCGCAAGCCGTTTAATGAGGACAAATTCTTAAGCGTCATCCGGCGTCTCAAAGGGCTGTCGTTAGCTATTGAGCCCGTTGCATAGCACGCACCTGCTACAATTCGATTGTTTCTTCTATCGGTCGAGATGATTCGGTCTTCCACTGTGGAAGACCTGCTGCTCAATTCAATAGCGAGTTCCATGAGAACCTCACTTTGCATGGCGTTAGTTGCGTACATTGGTTCTTCGTTGTTGGGAAATTCCCACAACCTTTTTGCGCAGTCGCGAACCACTCCACTTTCGACCGAAACATCGCTAGAGCAAATCGAACTCGCTCCCGGCTACCAGGTCGAACTTTTGGCTGCTGAACCTTTAGTAGTCGATCCCGTTGATGTCGCATTTGACAATGCTGGTCGAATGTGGGTCGTCGAAATGCGAGACTACCCCTTTCGAATTTCGAAGGAACCGCAGGGTAGAATTCGGGTCTTGAGCGATCGGGACGGCGATGGCGTCTATGACCATGCGCATCTGTTTGCCGATGGATTGGAGATGCCCACAGGACTGGCTGTTTGGAAAGATGGCGTTGTCGTCACGCTTGCCGGCCAGTTGATCTTTATGCGCGACACCGATGGAGATTTCACGGCAGATGAAAAGCAGATTTGGCTCGAAGGCTTCGCCGAAGACAACGAGCAGTTGCGAGCCAATCACCCGCGACTGGAGCTCGACGGAAAATGGACCATAGCCACCGGATTGCGCGGCGGCAACATACAACTGGGAGCCGACTTGCACTCGTCGGTTGCGACACCTCAACCCATGGCGATTGGCAGTCGCGACGTGCGGTTTGATCCACGCAGTTCGGAGATTGAGTTGATCACCGGACCGGCGCAATTTGGATTGTGCTTTGATCCTTTTGGGAATCGCTACTTTTGTAGCAACCGAAATCCAGCGGTCAAAGTGATCTTCGAGCAGGAGCAGCTATCGGGCAATCCACTAGCCGGTCTACTAGCATCTGTTTTGGATGTTCTGCCAGCAGGCGAAGCATCGCAAGTTTACCCCTTGATTGAAAGTTGGACGACTTCGAACTTACACGCCGGTCAATTCACGGCCGCCTGCGGGGTCTTTGTTCGGCTGGCACCCGACGGGTCTCACAGTGGAGATGGTATTTCAACCGAGATTTTTGTGTGTGAGCCGACGGGTAGTTTAGTGAAGCGAGCAACCGTTCAGCATCACACGAAATATGAATTCTCAAACATCGACAACACAAGCGAACAGCGTCGCGAATGGTTGGCTAGCCGCGATGCATGGTTTCGACCTGTCAACATCGCGCACACACCGGTTGGCGGCGTAGCCATCGTTGACATGCATCGCGCCGTGATAGAACATCCGGACTGGGTGCCTGAAGAACTCAAGAATCGTCCCGACGAACGCTGGGGCGATGATTGCGGTCGCATTTTTTCGGTTCACAGAGCCAAGGGTTCTCTACGCGCTCAGGAGCTGGCCCTTTTTCGATCTTTAGACCAACTCCCCTTAGATAAGCGCACCGATGAACAACTTGCACAACATGTTGTCCTAGGGAATCCATGGTTTCAAGAAAACGCAGCTCGACTCCTAATAGAACGGCATGCGGTCGACGTCGCTCCTGAATTGCGACGCCTTGCTTTTGATCGAACTTTGCCTTTGGCTGGGCGAGTAGTTGCGCTGAAGCTTGCCGCGACGCTCCAAGGAATTCAAGGCAACAATCTCCTGCCGCTGCTAGCCGGAGATGATGCGGTCGAATTGCAGATCGTCGCTCTGCAGGTAATTGGCGCGGATCGGACTCTTCATTTGTCACATGTGGACGCGGTCTTGAGGTTGCTTGAGAATCTCCAGCCAAGAGAGTCGAATGCCGCGGAGTTGGGTTTTGAAGCGTGGCTGGCACTTGGTGAAATCGCTGCCAAATCCCCTGATTGCCTCCAAACGTCGCCGACTCTATTGGATCAAGCTGCACGTTTTGGCGCACGTGATCCTTACCAACTTGTGGCTGTTGCCGGTGCTCTGCGCTCGCAGCCGGGAGAACTGCTCAAAGGTTGGATGGCGTGCCTGGCTGAGGAAACTTCTTCGACCGTAGTCGACCGTTTTCAGGAAGTACAAATCGCCCCACTTGCTCGAGGTTTGGCGGTGGCGGAGTTAAAAGGTCAAGATAAACCTGAAGCGCTTGTGTTGGAACTTGTTAAGTTGTTTGCCCAGGGAGCGCCAAGAACGCAAATCGCTGCCATTGCGGCACTGGAGCAAGTGGTTATTCAGCACTCCGATATCGCCCTGCGCCATATAGATGACGCCGTTTGGGAGCGGCTTCAAGCAATTGCAAGTGAGGAAACTTCTTCGATGGCTTTGCGACAAGTCGCAGTTGATCTGCTCAGCCGTTCACCGCGTCGCGTCGATTCAGAGTTCTTCGGGGAATTAACTAAAGCCGCCGGCGACCCGCAGTCGAAAGCGTTGTACTTGAAAGCCTGGGCCGCGCAGGGGGATAACGAATGCGACAGAGTTTTGATTGAACTGCTGACAACCGGTTCACCGGCGTTGCAAGCGACGTCGCTCAAACTGATTGCCGAGCGACCAGTTCGAATCCAGTTGCTGGCCGATCAATTGACCAGTGGCCAGCTTAGCGCACAGCAGCTTGGTGCATTGGAGTTGAAAAATCTGATCTCGAGGTCCAGTGGCGCAAACCTCGAGCGATTGCAGCAGGCATACGACGGACTCGTCAACTCCGACCGTCATCAGGTTGTGGAACGCTATCGCGATTGCCTTGATTTGTCTGGGGACGCACTGCGCGGCCAGTTAGTGTTTCAGCGTCAGTGTGCGAGTTGTCACCAAATTGGCGGCATCGGAGTGCAGGTTGGTCCCGATATTTCCGATTCGAGAATACAACAACCTCTGCAACTATTGACATCCATTCTGAATCCCAACTTGGCAATTGACAACAACTACTTTCGGTATGTAATTCTCACGAAGGACGACGAAATTATCGAAGGGATGGTTGCCGAAGAGACCGCCGATGCTATCGTTATCCGCAGTTCGGAGAATCGTCGAACCGTGGTGCCACGCGAGGAGGTAGCCCAGTTCAAGGCAACGGGCGTATCAATGATGCCAGATGGTTTGGAAGCACAAATTGACCCGCAGGCCATGGCCGACTTGATCGCCTTTATTAAGGGCTGGCGATATTTGGACGGCGCGATTCCCGGAAAGTGACAAAGTGGTTGGCATGGAAGATTGCAAGTCCGATGACCCAAATTCTAGTAAATTGAAAATTGTCGGTTGGCGTGAGTTCTTAAGCCTGCCCGACATGGGAATCCGCACAATTAAAGCCAAGGTCGACACCGGCGCTCGGTCATCCAGTTTGCATGCTTACGATATCGAAGAATTTGAACACGAAGGCAAGAAATGGGTACGCTTCAATGTCCACCCATTGCAGCATTACGACCGCAAAGTCGTCGCGGTTGAAGCCCAAGTCCTTGACATCCGAAGTGTCCGTTGCTCTAGCGGAGAAGTTAGCCAGCGCTATGTAATCCTAACCCAGTTAAAGTTATTAGGGCAAACTTGGCCTATTGAACTAACGTTGGCCAATCGCGATCAAATGGGATTCCGAATGCTGCTCGGTCGAGAAGCGATCCGTGGTCGCTTGCTCGTCGATTCCGGCCGTTCCTATTTCGGTGGAATTCCCAAAAAACGCAACCGACACAACCGCAAATCAAGCCAGAAAGATGATCCATGAAACTTGGCATATTATCCTGTAGCCCAAATAGCTACAGCACGCGACGATTGCGCGAGGCTGCCGTGCAACGCCATCACAAAGTTAAAGTGCTCGACACGCTCAAATTCGCGATTGACCTCGAACAAGGGGAACCCGACCTTTATTATCGTCAAAGACAATTGACCGATTACGACGTCGTTCTTCCACGCATTGGTGCTTCGATCAGTTACTTTGGAACTGCCGTCGTTAGACAATTTGAACAAATGGATGTCTTCTGCGGCAACACCTCGGCAGGAATTTCCAACTCGCGCGACAAACTACGCGCTCTGCAGATCCTCAGTCGACACCATATTGGCATCCCAAAAACGACCTTCGTGCGCGATAAGAAAGACGTTTTGCCTGCAATTGACCGTGTTGGTGGCGCACCAGTTATTATCAAGTTGATCGAAGGAACCCAAGGAATTGGCGTACTTCTAGCCGAATCGGTCGAATCCGCCGAAGCGATCATCGAACTGCTGCAGAGTCAAAAGCAGAACGTGTTGGTGCAAAAGTTTGTCTCGGAGAGCAAAGGTCGCGATATTCGCGCCCTCGTCGTAGGAGATCAAGTTGTCGCGGCCATGCGACGAGTGGCCCAAGGTCAAGAATTTCGCAGCAACGTCCATCGTGGCGGCAAAACCGAACGCGTCGAACTGGATGACAACTTCAAGGAAACTGCGGTTCGCGCTTCGCAAATCATGGGACTGCGCATCGCCGGTGTCGACATGCTCGAAGGAGCCGATGGACCTCAAGTCATGGAAGTTAACTCATCCCCGGGGTTGGAAGGGATCGAAACGTGTACCCACCTCGACATCGCTGGGGCTATCGTCGAATATCTAGCCGCCCAAGTCGACTTTCCCGAAATCGACATTCGTCAGCGATTGACCGTTAGCCGCGGCTACGGAATCGCTGAAATTCACGTCCCCGAAGGATCTACCTACGTTGGAAAGACAATTACCGAATCGGGTCTGCGCGATGGTGACATCAACGTCTTGACTCTGTATCGTGGGACCACTGTGGTTCCCAATCCACGCTCGGATCGCGTCCTGGAACCTCACGATCGACTGCTGTGCTTCGGACGACTCGAAGCCATGCGCGGCATGATCCCCAAGAAGACTCGAAAACGCAGATTGCCCGAGATCCAATTGTTGGAAACGTCCGAAGTCGCTGACATCGAAGGAGCTTACAGGTCACAAGGCGACAGCGTTGTCAGGCACAATGTTTAGGAAAACAACGGCAAGGATTTGAGAATGATGCGCCGATGATAGATATACGCATCTGAGTCATCAACTTGCATTGGAAGGAAACCGGATGGCAATCAAGGAAAAAAAGGCATCGCGGCAAAAAGTCGGAGAAGAACTCGTTGCCCTGTTCGTGAAACACGCCATACTGGCTGGCGCAACACTGGAACAGTTGTCGCTCGAAACAGGTCGTTCACGTGCCGAAATCAACCGCCTGCTGGCCACGTTCGATCATTTAGAAGAGCTGCTGCAATCCAGCGATTGCAAACCGATGAATGATTAGTGGTGAGACTCCACGTTGTCCATTCAGACTAGTCATCGAACCACTGTTTTTTCGAGTTGGACAATTTGGAAATTCCATGAACAACGCTGATATCGCCAGAGTATTCGAAGAACTTGCCGATCTGCTCGAACTACGTGGTGAAAATGCGTTTCGCGTTCGCGCTTACCGAAATGGCGCCAAGACGATTCATGAACTAACGCAATCCGTCGCATCCATCTTGGCTGACTCGACCCAAGACCTTAAGTCCTTTCCCGGCATCGGCGCTACGCTCGCAGAAAAGTGCGAAGTCCTCGTGGCAACTGGCAAGCTTCCGCAATTGGAAGAATTGAAAGCCAACACGCCGGCGGTATTAATCAAAATGACGCGCATCCCTGGTCTAGGTGCCAAGAAGGCTGCAGTGCTCCAGCAAGAGTTGAACCTCCAAACGCTGGATGACCTGCGAATTGCATGCGAGCAACAGCGGGTACGTACGCTGAAGGGTTTTGCAGCCAAAACGGAACAGCTCATTCTGGATGGATTGGCGATCGCCGATGCAGCTTCACAACGCTTGCGCATCGACCAGGCCGAACGATTGGTCGATCGTCTTCGGCAACACCTCCAACTCTGTCCAGCTATCGAACAACTGGAATTTGCAGGCAGTTATCGCAGAGGAAAGGAGACAGTTGGCGATATTGATGTTTTGGTGACCAGTGCCGATCCGCAGACCGTTATGAATCAATTTGAGTCGTTTGCGGGGCGAGTTAGCATCATCGCCCGCGGCGACACAAAAATGTCAATCCGCGTTGATGAACAATTTCAGGTCGACCTACGAGTGGTCGCGGCAGAATCGTTCGGAGCCGCACTTCAATATTTCACCGGCTCCAAAGAACATAACGTGGCGGTTCGCTCGCGCGCGCGAAAACTCGGACTTACCGTCAACGAATACGGCGCGGCCAAGCTCGATGCGCCAGAAGCATATATCGCTGGACGATCGGAAGAAGAACTGTATCAAGCGCTAAAACTCAACTGGATCCCACCGGAACTGCGCGAGGGAAGACATGAACTTGAATGGGCCGAGTTCGATCACACTTTTCCTCCGTTGGTCGAATTGGGTGACATCATCGCCGATCTGCACATGCATACGCATGCAACCGATGGCGCCAATTCCATGGAAGAAATGGCAGCCGCAGCCCGCCGCCGTGGCCGACAGTATGTTGCCATTACCGATCACTCAAAACGTGTGAGCATGGCTCGGGGACTCGACGAATCGCGATTGCTCGACCAGTGGCAGGCAGTGGATGCATTCAACGCGATCCAGGACGATGACTTTCGAATTCTCAAAGGCATCGAGTGCGATATCCTTGAATCCGGTCCCCTCGATATCTCCGACGAAGTACTGGCTCAAGCGGACTGGGTCATCGCCAGCGTCCATTACGGCCAGAAGCAATCTCGCGATCAAATCACCGATCGTATCGTCAACGCGTTGAGAAATCGGCATGTGGATGTGATCGCGCATCCTACCGGTCGGTTGCTCGGCTCGCGTCCTCCCTACGATGTTGATCTCCAGGCCGTGTTTCAGGCCGCAGTCGAACACAAGAAATTTTTGGAGCTCAATGCGAGTCCCATGCGACTTGATCTTAGCGAACAACATTTGATGATGGCGGGCAATTTGCAAATCCCGATTTCCATTAATACCGACGCACACTCGCTGGAAGGAATGGATGTGATGCGATTTGGAGTGCAACAAGCGCGACGTGCCGGATTGTTAAAATCGCAAATCGTCAATACTTGGCCGTTGCAAGAATTGATCTCCTGGACGAGCGCTCGTTAATAAAAAGCTAAAGAATGCGTTTGGGCGGTAGCAACGCGTTGGCAGTCAGGATTCCGCCAACCAAAGCTACGGCGATCATCACCATGGTAAAAGCAAAATCGACTGCAGCCATCGAATCCCGGTCAAGAAATGCAGTCAGCGATCGGTAGCCGACGGAACCAGGGACCAGGATGATGATCCCTGGCGTAAGTGGCACCAAGGCTGGTCGGTCTCGAATTCGCGCGTACAAGTTGCTGCCGATGCCAACCGCCAGTGCGCCACTAAAGGCGCCCACTTCCACTCCCCACTGAGATCCCGCAAACTGACTGGTGAAAAAGCCGACAACAGCCACTGCGATAATTGTTGGCCATTGAGGCCAACGTGCCCTAAAAACGATGGAAAAAGTGATAGGAGCGACTGCAATTGCAATCCATTGCCAATAGATGGCCATCTCTTGATCCGCAACGATTTCCTGCCTCCAGCTCGCTGCCAGTCGCCAACCCAAGGCCACGCCAATCGTGATGGTGAGCAACGAGACGCACGCGCCAGCCAAACGCGCGACACCGGCCGAAAGATGACCAACAGCGAGTTCGGTCAAGGCGACTGTCAATCGTAAGCCTGGAATCATGATGATGAGTGCGGCCAAGGTTACCAAGCGATCATCGATTGGAACAACAAATCTCGCAATCGCTAAGGCTCCAATTGATGCGACAATTCCTGCCACGGGTTCGAGCAACCCTGTTTCCCAGCGCAGTCGACTTTGGACGGCTTCAAGCACCGCGACGACCAGTCCCAAAGAAAACGACGCGATGACTTCATGAAAACTTCCACGAAAAAATATGGCGACCGCCCCGCAGGAAATTGCGCATGCAAAGATGGTCAACCAAGCGCTGTACGGTGGCGCGGCCGCTTCAACATTGTCCAGCATCTCGCTTGCCAACGCGACGCTGATTCGACGATCTTCGACTTGCTCTAAAATCTCATCAAAGGCGATCAACTTGTCCACTTGCACGGCCCCCGCATCCACCCGGCGAAGGTAGGTCCGTTCGCCACCCTCATCGGTAAGCGAAATGACCAAAGCCGTCGGCGTATACAGAAATACTCCTTCGACGCCAAGCGATCGCGACACTTGCGTCATGACACGCTCCAAGCGATGGGACGGAGTACCGAATCGATGGAGCAGGACACCCACTTTGATTAAAAAAGCGTGAATTGCGTCGGTCGGCAAATCGTCGCCGGAAACGTTGCTGAGCATTGATGTCGATTAACTCGGTTGATATGACGAGGCTTGTTGCGATGCCGAAATTAGAGTTACAATAGGCCGTTTCGAATAGTCCGCGCCAAAGTAGCTTGCAATGAATTCGCCAACACTCCCCGCTGCAACCGAATTCGTGGTGGATTTGGCCGAGCGGAGCTATCCCATCTATATTGGACGAGATCTGCTGGCATCGATTCCCGGCTGGATAAACTGCGGGCTTTCTAAGTGCCGACATGCAGTTGTCATCTTCGATGAAAACTTGGCAGCCTTGGCGACATCGATTCAAAAGGCGCTCGCAGCTAACAGCTTCCGTTGTTCGATGCTCACGATCCCCAGCGGAGAAGCGAGCAAATCGGTAGAAATCGCCCAACAACTTTGGCAAAAACTGGTCATCGAAAATACGGATCGTGGAAGCTGCGTGATCGCTGTGGGTGGTGGCGTTGTCGGTGACTTGGCGGGTTTTATTGCCGCTACGTTTGCTCGAGGCCTGCCACTGGTCCAGATTCCAACCACTTTACTTAGCCAAGTTGACTCGAGCGTCGGAGGAAAAACTGGGGTCAATCTTCCCGGCGTTAAGAATATTGTCGGCGCCTTCTGGCAACCTACGCTCGTCGCCATCGACACCAGCGCACTGGACACTCTGCCGCGCCGCGAGTTCGTGTCAGGCTTGGCAGAAGTTGCAAAGTACGGAGTGATTTTGCTTCCCCGACTATTTGAATATCTCGAAAACAACAGTACAGCAATTCTCCGCAAAGAAACGGAGACAATCACTCATATCATCGCCGAATCGTGCAAAGCGAAAGCCAGCGTTGTACAGCAAGATGAACGCGAGACAACCGGCCTACGCGCCATTCTGAACTACGGACATACGTTTGCCCACGCACTCGAAAGCGTCACCGGTTATGGAACACTGTTGCATGGCGAAGCGGTTGCAATCGGCATGCACATGGCCGCCGTATTAGCTCAGCAACTGGGACGAGTTGATGCAGCGTTTGTCCAGCGCCAATACGAGCTCTTGCAGTTGCTCGAACTCCCCATTCAGTCACATGCCAACCCACAGGAACTGTGGCAAGTCATGCAACATGACAAAAAAGTGGAGCATGGTACATTGCGCTTCGTCTTACCATCACGACTCGGACATGTCGAACTCGTACCAGGCATCACCGAGGCCCAAGTTGTCGCGGCGATCGAGGCGTCAGCCGCCACGCCCGCGCGACTCTGATTCAAGCAGCCAACCGTGCAAGGAACTAACAACTGCTTGGCTTTTTTCAGAAACAATCAGAAATCGGTAACGGCTGTCAATCGATGCCTTCCGTCAATTTGATGGTCGGACCGTCCTATTCGAACATACATCCGGAACCGCATTGAGGACGACCGCAGGTGCCACCCGCCGAGGGTTGACGGATCGGCAGATTAGCTCCTGCCATTGCTGGAGCAGCTGGTGCACTCAGCTGCTTGGTCATCTTGTGTGAGTGACAGTTCGGGCACTCGGGCAGCTCCTGACTGTTGCGAACGAGCACTTCCACATCGGCCTGACACGATTCACAGTGGTATTCGTAAAGTGGCATATCTGTTGACCTATCTGAGATAAAAAGGACAGTAGTTGCTAATCATAACTAAGGAAAATTTTATGGGCAATTCAGACGTGCCGCTGCAGCAGTTGAGCCAATGCGTGTTAACCACCGAGCAGATTCGCGCCGTCGACCGTCGCGCGATGGAAAAATACGGCATGCATTCGTTGGTATTAATGGAAAATGCGGGGCTGGGATGTGTCAGTTGGCTGCGAGCGCGTTTCGAGTCACCGCCTGATGGTAAGCGTCCGCGAACGGTAATCCTCTGTGGTGCTGGCAACAACGGCGGCGACGGCCTTGTCATCGCCCGTCACCTGCGGGCGTGGGGATGGCCGTGCGAACTGTTCGTATTGGGTTCACTTGATAAACTCTCGACGGATGCTCAAGCCAATGCAAAAATCTTGCTGGCGGATTCCAATAACGAACTGCACTGGTCAACCGACAAACGCACAAGCCAACATCTGTCGCAGGAGATCGCGCGAGCAGAATTGCTCATCGATGCAATGTTGGGTACGGGGGCTACGGGCAATCCGCGGGCTCCACTTGATCATTGGATTCACCTGGCCAACGCTTCCAGCGCCATGCGTGTGGCCGTTGACATTCCGACTGGGGTCGATGCGACGACTGGCTCACGCGGTACGCCGAGTTTCTTGGCGGACGCCACTCTAACATTTGTGGCGTTCAAACCGGCCATGGCCAAAGTGGAAACGTCATCTGCGTTTGGTGAAATTACAGTCCTTCCCATCGGGATACCAGTTGCACTCATCAAGGAACTGGTGACAAGTGATCAATGAGCGATTGGGACGGACGTTGACCAACTAAGTTTCGGCATCGGGCGAGGGAGGTTCGTAGTTGAACTCCTGCCATTTCACGGCATGGTCCATGGGCTCGATGCGGAGTACTGTTTCACCGTTTTGGAAGATCCGCACCGTCCCAGTCGACTGGCTTACGACGATTCCAACTGCCTTGGTGATTTGTGAAATGGCCGCACCCGCCCAATGTCGCGAGCCCAATCCCTTAGAAAGCGTCAAGTCCGCGTGTGAGACCTCGATGATCTGACGACTTTTCTCGACCACGCCGTCAGGTGAGACGACAAACGCACCATCCATTTGTGCAATTTCTTTGATGTCCTCGCGGACTTTGGGATCATGCAAATTCCGCATTTCGCGTTTATAACCACGCAGCGGATCAAAACCACTGTCTTTGCAATGCAGCAAGACCTGTCGCGTATCTCCCACGACAAAAAGAGCTCCAACTTTCTTGCCTTCGCGCCCCTCGCGTCCAATCTGCGACGCCAGGTCGATTACCATTTTTAAACTCTTCAGCGGAACACTGCTTTCGAGTCGCTGCAGATCGCGTGAAGTCAGACGTTTCAGGCGATCGTCCAAACGGATGTGGCTGATGGAATCAATCTTTTGGTGCTCGAATCCGCTGTAAACGGCGATGACGTCGCCATTGCTTCGTAGGAAACCATCTGCAACGGCTTCTAGCAGCGCATGTTGCAGGCGTTCCAGCAGCGGAGATTTTTCTTTGTGCAGGGGGAGTGGAAGCAGCCCTGCCGCTTCGGCACCTTTGAGATCTTCTTCCAAGTCAGCGGCGACAATCACTTGCTCAACATTGGCAGGAACAGCCTGGCGAAGTTTTTCCCAGTCGGTCGAACCATCGAGCAACACCAACAGCGCATCGGCGCCGGTCTGAATGGCCATCACACCTGCCGTTTCCAGCATCGTCGAGAATTGCTTTGTGAATCGCTGCGTCGCCATCGAGGAAGAGTCTTGTCGTAGCCCTGCAAAACCCGCGACGTCTGGCGGTTCCAGGAGCGATGCAGAGTTGATTGGGACTTGGGTAAGATGCATAAAACCAACCAAAGTGCAATGTAGTCGACTCTGCTAAAATCAGCAACGCATCCTAGCCCCGATTTGTCGCGGCGTTATCAAAAAGCATATTTTCAACTTGTTGTGGTAGTTGACCAGCCAACTGTAACCTGGTTGGTCCCGATCAGCGTTGCTTCCGCGCTGTGGGAGAGGTTGCCACAAAGGCTCGCATCTTGCCCGCTTCGGCACCAAAAACTCGTTGGTTGTACAAAGCAAGTGCTCGCAATGCGTGCCCGCGCGGACCAATTGGCCAGTTATAATTCAAATCCTTGGCGAGCGTATCTACCACAAATTCAATCGACTTTCGAATCCGTGGCGACCGCAAATGCTCATCTGGTAACGTGTACACCAGCCATTCAAGGATATGCCCAGTCGTCTGAATCTTGCGTTCCATATCGGGAGCATCACCTCGTCCCGCAAACCATTCGGTACTAAAGCTGCCATCTGCATTTTGCAATGACATGGCGTAATTAACGAAGTCGTTCAGGAAGACTTCGGATCGCTTCCAATGCCCTGTGATTGGCAAACCAGCCTGCTGGTGCTTTATCAACGAAAAGCTCAGCCCCATCAGTCGGTGGGTCCCACCGCAGGCTTCGCCAATAATGGGTTGGGCCAATTCTTCCGCAACCATTTTCTCCAAGTTCCAAACGCGTCCGCGATTGTCACGCCATTGCTGATTGGGGTCGAGGTAGTGAGACAAGCCGATTAACTTAAACGTCAGTTCCGTCTTTTCGCGACAGGTTGCCATTTCGTATTTTGCTAAGTCAGCAATCGTGTAGCGCCGATTGCCGATCATGATGGGATAATCCGCTTGAACACTCGATTGCGCCAAAATGGCCAGGAATTGTCCTTCGTGCCCCTGAACGCCCGCGCCGACGTTGGTTCGAAAACCTTGTTTTGTCGGCTGGAACATCCGCTGCTTGGCACAGACCCCGTTGTAGCACATCCAGCCCAATGCGTTGACTTCACGGTTTCCGGCGATCACGTTGGTTTCCACGCCAAACGGCAAGGCGGCGTGCATCAACGCCCACGGCCCTCGCTTCGAAACGTTTTCTGGATGCGTCAAATAATGAATGAGAACAGTGTTGATACGATCTCGCAGTCGTTCATCCTCAACTGTGACATCAGTAATGGCGCGTGATTTTCCATTCCCTTTGGTCGACCGAGCGGCAGGCGCGTCGTACGGATGCTCGTCTTGTTCCAGCGGAAGGTCATCGAGTTGCGGTTGTTGTGCGGCAATGTCCTCGTCGGGTGAGCCGGGACACTCGTCATCCTTTGCATCGTTGTCGTTTTCAGATGGAGTTGCCTCCTCGCTTGAACGGAGCGGCAAAGGATTTTTCGAACTTCTTACAATTTTCTCAACCGACTTCGATTTTTCCCCCTGAGCGGCGGTCGCTGCTCGCGACGCCGGCTCGGCCAATGGGCTGACCATTTCAATCCCATCGAGTTCTAGTGCCGTTTCCGCGTCATCGGTCGAAGCAATGCCCTCCGAGCCATCGAGTTCACTTTCCGAACCAACTTGATCGTTCGGTTTGTCGGGAGATGCCTGCCCACTTTGCCCGCCCAGTTCCAGTTCTGGGAAATCACTTTGTGGCAGGCTGGTCGGGTCTGTTGCAGTCGTCGTCTTCTTCCTGGACGAAATATTCGACTTTTCGTCGAAACCACACCACTGGACACCGTTGCGAGATGCGGGCCACAAGTTTGGAATTCCCGGCTTGTTCGACATGGGATAGTTGTCGGTGTTCAACCCCGAGCTCGGTACGTCGGCTGCGTTGGGAACCGGCGCGTTCGACTGCATTTCGCTAGCATTGCTGCCAGCTTGCAGTTGGTTTGTGTGCGTCGAAGCATCCCCAGAACTAGGTGCCAAGGTCAAACGTATGACTACCTTGTTTGGTTGCCCTTCATCGGCGGAGACCATTGCGCACCAGTTCAGTGGCGCAGCTGAAGTTACACATGAAAGCAATGCAATTCGAAATGATCGGGTGAAATGGGTCGGCATCAAGTTCAGTTTTATTTTGAGTATCGATGGTCGGGCCACCGGACCTGAGTCAACTTGTCGACGATACGTACCAGCGCGCCATCTGGTGCGTCTACCCAGCTTTTCGGCAGGAAATGGTCAGCGACTGAAGGCAGGACCGTCATAACCAAAATTTCTTCTCGAACTAGTCGTCCGCATCAGCTCCATCTTTGATCACAAAACTCGCTCGCAAGCGCGCAACTTCTGCGGCCAGCCCCGCAACTTTGACGCTCCGCAACACCTCTTCAAAGTCTTTGTAGGCATCAGGCGCTTCATCGCGGGGGTAAAAGCGACAGTTGCTCAAGATATCCTGCTTGTCAAAGTCGCTGTCGATTTCCTCTTGAACCAAGTGCCGTTTTGCATTGCGACGCGACATCGCGCGCCCAGCACCATGATTGACCGAGTATCCGCTGCGAACGGCTCCGGGCAAAGCCACCATCACCGCTGAACCATCGCGCGGGTTGCCAGGTAGCAAGATAGGATGTCCGCAATCTGCAAATGGCGTGCGTGCAAGCTCAGCATGTCCCGCTGGCATGGCACGCGTGGCCCCTTTGCGATGCACCCATTTCCAACCTTCGTCAGCCACAAGCTCCTTACGGGCAATGTTGTGGCTAATAAAGTAGACCAGTTCGCCCTGTGTACCCGGCAAGACCTGTTGAAACGCCTCCAGCACCAATTGGTTGATTAACAAGTGATTAACGGTGGCAAAGTTCGCGCCAAGGGCCATATCGCACAAGTAATTAAACGCTTCTGGCGTCCCGATCTCTGCGTAACAGAGTTCAGGATCCCCACCAGGGAAGGCGCGACCGGTTTTCTTAAATCGATCTTTAAGCGTCTTAAACTGATGGCTGGCCAACGCGTGGCCAAGTCCTCGTGAACCGCAGTGTGACAAAAATGCCACTTTGCCATCCTGCAACCCAAATTGGTCGGCGATACTGCGCATGGCGGGGTCTGCACTTACGTTGACCTCTTCGCATTCTCCAAAATGGTTGCCGCCACCATAAGAGCCAAGTTGCCGCACTTGGGGACCAAATTTCTGCAATTTCTTTTCTCGAATCAATTTATCCAGTCGCAAAATGAGCGAATCAATGGAATCGTCCGGCGCACGGTGAAAAGCATCTTCGCAGCGTTGAGCCCAATCGCCCGGTATTCCCAATTTGCGCAGTACAACCTTTGAAGCTCCCTCCGTGGCTAACATCAGCCCCAATCGCTCGTCGACATTACGTCCCTTTGCCACATCCCGCTGTCCCTTTCCAGCCCCAGTCGGAATGCGCGCACAAATCGCATTGATCAACTTGCGGCGCAAGCGTCGATCTTGAATCTCCTCGGCCGGTATGTTGGTCTGCAACAGACTCATCGAACACTTGATATCGACCCCCACTGGTCCAGGATAAACATGAGTTCCCGACGACATGACACAACCCACTGGCGCGCCATAGCCAAAATGGGCGTCGGGATTTAGCACTAGATCGCTAATGCCTGGAGCAAGTCGCGAATTAATTGCCTGCTGCAGACAATTTTCGTCGAGCGCATCGACAATTGGCTGGGTTCCAATAACCGTTATAGGCTTAACTCCTTCGCCTAGGTTTAAATAGGAAAGCCCCTCATCTTGGCGTTCGATCAGACTTTTAAAGCCACTTGCAGTTGCGTTTGCAGTGACGCTTGCATTGTTGGAAGTGTTGTCAATTGTCATTAATTTTGATCTAGATTCGGTATTGGTACATGCAACACACGTACAGTGTAGAGCGATTGTCCCCAATCGCTTTGAATAGAGTGTAGAGCGATTGTCCCCAATCGCTTTGGAAAACGATTGAGACAATCGTTCTACAAGTTGAAAGCGATTCAGACAATCGTTCTACAGACATTCTACGCCATGTTATGGTTCAGCTTGCTTGCCAATTCTTTGTCGTGCGAAGTCGTCCCAAGAAGTGCCAACAACAGTCGCATTGTTATGAAGCGTCACGTTCCTAGGAAGTTATGAAATAGCGCGGTAGACTATCGCTCTCCATCTTCAAACCAGCAGACCCCTTAAGCTCCTATGCAAGACGTGATCCCAACCGACATTTCCCGCGCTGATTGCGGAATCGTCATCCAGTGGAGCGATGGAGTTCGTCGCACCTATTCCGCCGCTAAACTACGCGCCGCCTGTCCATGTGCCACATGTCGGGAAAAACATGGCCCTAAAACAAAAGATGAACAGACAACTCCGCAACAAAAACCAGCGATGTTGCCTGTACTCTCGTTGGCCGAAGCGCGTCCCCTTGACATCGCGAACATGCGACCTGTCGGTAACTACGCATACAATATTGCCTTCTCCGACGGCCACGACTCGGGACTGTTTACCTTCGACTATCTCTACAGCCTCGGCGAACTCGCGTGAAGCGTGGCGATTGCCAAAGCTCCACTAGTTTGGCAACGGCGCTTGTTCACTAGACATCAAATAGCCAAACAGATCGCGAATCTGATCAGCGGTCAGATTCTGCAATAAACCGTCAGGCATCAAGGAGGTGTTCGACTGTTGCATCGATTCGATCAATGTGCGATCGAGCGTCACAGGCTCTTGCGCTGTTTGCAATGTCAATGTTCGCTCTGTAGAGGCAGTGACGACTCCGTTGATCACACGCCCATCCTCGAGTACGGCAATCAGGGTGCGAAAGTCCGCTCCCACACTCGCGCTAGGATCGACAATGTTCTCCAAAAGGTAGTCAAGATTCTTTCGATTCGAACCGGTTAGATCGGGACCAATTTTCACTCCTGATCCATACAAGACATGGCAAGTTGCGCAGTTCTTTTGGAAAATCGCACGACCTGCACTCAGGTCACTCGTGTTTTCGGCAACGGCAGAAAGTTGTTCTCGCAGGGCATCGATCAGCTTGCGTTTGTCTTCGGCCGTTACACGTATTTCGCCCCACAATTCGGCCAATTGCAGGTTTAATTCCTGGTCATCAAATGACCGAACCTGTCTGGCGTGGAACGCGGAGACTTCACTTGCCGCGATCACTTTTTCACGCATAGCGCTTAAAAGTGCTTTGGCATAGTGTGGACGCGAAGAGAGCGTATTGATCATCTCCGTGCGTTCAGCAAACCCAAAGCTGTCCGCTCGATCGATAAGTTGCCGTGCGGTGTCGGCATGATCGTATTGTGCCAGCCCTCGAATTGCGTCGCGACGCATGGCTGGATCGCCCAGCAGTTGAAACAACAGTGGAACCAGATCGGGTGATTGATTATTCAACAAGGATCGTAGCGCTTGCCGCCGCCCCTCTGCATCTCCACCACCATCACTGACCAACTTGGTCAATTCATCCGTCGCCCGACCGTCGCCAAAAACTAGTCGCAGGCTTTGTAAGTGTTGTTGGAGTTCTTCATTTTGGTTATTTGTGAACTTCTCGAGAAACCCCGGCCAATTGCTTGGCGCTTGTGCCTTGAGCCAACCATTCAGCGCATGCGACATGCCGATCAAGACCTGCTCGGGATGTTTGAATTCCGCAGCTTGAGCTGCCGACAACAAATTGTCGAGAACTGCGGGATGCGATTCCATTTCGAGCGTGATACGCCGCGCGATGTTCTGCGTTAACAGCGGAATGTTTGAACTCGTCGCCAGCGCAATGGCTTGCGCTGCATGGTCATGAGAAGCGCGAGGAGGTACCGCCGCCTCCACACCGTACCATAACATCAACGGAAACATGCGGTCGCTGCCAAATTCATCGCGCGCCGCCAATTTTTCGGCAATGGACCATCGGTCGGAATAAGGCAAGCGTTGCAGCGCTGAGGCCAATGTTAATTGCACCAGGCCAGAATCGTCATCACACGCTAACAGCAAAGCCTGCTTCACGGCGGGAGACGGCTGTAAACCGTGAGGAGTCAAGCCATCGACCAATAGGCGAATCGCCGCCACGCGTTCGTGTTCATCTTCAGCGGCTAAGTGCGACAGCAACCGCGCTTCGTCGGCTCCTCCAATGGCAAAACAGGTTTCGAGCAAGCGTAGCCGGTGTGTGACGCGCGTAGCGCTCTTTAACCGTTCGTCGATCATGCCAAGCAGTGTCGTTCGCTCGGCGGGCGATTTATCAGTCGCATACCGCTCCGCGAGCAGGCGGCGAGCCGTTCGAGGCCACCATGCGTTACTGTTTTCTTGAAGTGCCAGCAGCTCGGCGTCGGACATCTTTGCAACGTCCAGCCCCCGCACTGCAGTTGGCTTGCCGTAGGTTAGCTTGTAGATCCGACCGCTCGTTCGATGCACTCCATCGTGATCATGGCACTCTCCCGTGTCACTCCAGTCCGCAATGTAGACTCCGCCGTCAGGTCCGGTGATCAAGTCCATCCCACGGAACCATGGATCCGCCATGAAGCACATGTCGGGTGCCCGAGTGCCAACGTAACCCGCACCCTTTCGTTCCAGTGCGTTGCTATTGATACGCAAACCGTGGAGATTTAATGTGAACATTCGGTGGCGGTATTCTTCAGGCCAATTGTCACCTTGGTAAATCATCAGTCCGATGTGCGCATGCCCGCCCCCAGCCGCATCGGTTTTGTCCGACATACCTTTTTGCACGGTGTGCCAGACTTCGCCCGTATCCCAGTGCACATGATCGGCCGTTTGTTCGATGAGTTGATAAGTGTGTGGATTTAAGTCCACGCCATACATGCGTTGCGTGTGCGCTCCTTGCACAACATGCCAAAGGTGACCGATGACAGTATTGATCACAAACATTTCACCGTGCTGGTCGAAGTCAAAGCCCCACGAGTTGGTCATTCCATGCATGACAGCTTCAACGGTGCCCGTTGATGGCTGGAAACGCCAGACGCCCGTGTTGATTTTGATTCTTTGCGAATCGCTTGCCCCTGGCTTACCAATACTGCTGGTGGCCTGAATACCATGCCGCGCGTACAACCAATTGTCGGGGCCCCATTTCAGTCCATTTGCTGGCGTATGTCCGACGACACCTTCGTCAAAGCCATCCAAGATCACTTGTGGTGGTCCGTCCGGCACATCATCTCGATTGCGATCAGGGATGAAGATTAAATTCGGCAAGCAGATGGCCCACACTCCGCCGTTGCCCACTTCGATACTCGTAAGCTTGCGGGCCTCATCCCAAAACACGGTGCGTTTGTCATGTTTGCCATCGCCGTCGTTGTCTTCCAAGACGACGATCCGGTCGCGCTGACTTCCGTCAAAGCCTCCAGCACCACCTCCCGCCCAACTATAGTTCTCCGCGACCCATAACCTCCCGCGCTCGTCGGTCGTGATCGCGATCGGATTTTGAACGTGCGGCTCAGCGGCAAACACTTGCAATTGAAAACCAGCTGGGAGTTTTGCACTTTCTACAACCTGCTCCGGAGCCATCGGGCTGGAAGTCGATTTCTCAGTATCGACGAGCGGCGGGAAATCGTCGGCCAGCAATCGAGCCTGTAGTTGTAAAGTGAATAATATTGCAAGCAGCGCGCACGAAGTTTTTAATCGGTGAATCGATAACACAGCACAGGCCTGTTAGTTTGATAAGTGGGAAGGAAGGAGGAACGGCGGAAGGATGGTTGGTAAGCGGGTAGCGGATATCATAGTACTATAACAACTGCAGCGACAAGTCGCGGATCTCTTCTAACAATTCAACATGCTGTTGGCTGAATACCGCGATGGGTTGTGCAGCGGGTGATTTTGAAGCTGGCAAATTTGCTCCATGCAGTTCGTCCCCAAGTCCGCTGCTTCGACTACTTTGCCACTTGGCGAGAATCAGGTCGCGAACTTCTTCTGCGTTGCCAATGCCTTCGAGCAGCCCATGGTGGCCGGCCACCGAGGCGCCTTCGGATGTACTCACTGCCGCACCGCCCCCGGCCGTTTCGACGAGCACGTCGGAGAATCCAAAATAGCGTTGCAGTGGTCCTTGACGAATGGCGACATTTTGAATGTTGTCATAGGTAATCGTCGTTTCCGTTATCGACCAAATGCCGCGTCGAATGCGCATACTGCGATCACTCAGTACATACCAAGTGGTATCGTAACGCAGGTGAATCGCCACATAGGCCACGATGTCAGGAAGAACCATGACCACGATGATGAACGGTGCTGCGATAATTCCGACAAGAGGCCAGGCAATCAGCAGAACCACCATGCCGATGAAGAGCAGGCCATCAAATAACGTTAGTCCGATCCAAAAAAAGAGCTTGAGATAACGCAGATAGCCTTCAGAGGGTCGAAAACTTTGCATCTGCGTATCGTCCGCACCGCGCAAATGCGGCGGTTCCTCGGGCACCTTGAGCCACTCGGTCACAAGGCCCCAGATGCCCCGGTAACACCACTGACTCGCCCGCAACACCGCTTTTTCTGGGATGATCATGAGACGTCTCCTTGTCGGTTGAGCGGAGCAGCGACCTGTTCGACGCTTGTTGCTGGTATGCCGCCAACCGCTTCTCCGTCGCTCGATCTGAGCGTTTTTTGGTCGACCAGTTGTTGTAACGCCGCCTTGATCTCCTGCAAGGCACGCAGCGCGCGTTCATCCATGGCAGAAGAACCGGTGGGTGCTGTGCCCATCGCAGACGGTCCGTCTATCGGTTCGTTTGTGGCCGTCATACTCGCCTGCAAAGCGGCAATCGGCACTTCATTTTTTGCACCCCGCATTTGGCTGTACAGGTAATCGCGAAGTAGTTCGGGCTGCAGAATCCCCTCGATCACCATTTCTGCTTGGCTGCTTCCCGACGCTGTTTGCAAGCTGATTTTGGCCAATCCCATCCAGCGCTGCAGCAGATTCCGGTTGACGTGAATGTCCTGCAAGCGGCGATAAGTCAAATAAACTTCTTTCCGGAAGAGTATGCCCCAACTCATCGAAACCCCTGAGTCATCAAACTTGTATCGCAATGTAATGTAGCGAAACCAAAGTGGCAGTAAGACCAGCGGAGTCAGTGGTCCGCTCAGCAGCGACACAAACACATAATATTTGAACAGCAGCGGATCTGGACGTTCAAGTTGTTTGGGATCAAATGGGATTTTAGGTTCCATAACACGGCTGACCTTTATGATGGATTTAACGTACACTGCCCTGTAATCACACGACCGCATTTCGGCTCAATGAACCGACAAGTCGCGTGCTGCGGGAGCTGAATTAAGTTTTTTTCGACATTCGTCAGCCGCTCGATGTGGCGCCGTCAGCCGCCCTCTTCGACTACGTAAAATTTGCAACCATGTCTTCCAAAGCCATTCTCGCCATCGAAACGACTTGTGACGAAACTGCGGCAGCAGTGATTACTGAGGACCGTCGAGTCTTGGCTTCCGCAATTGCAAGCCAAGACCAAGTGCACGATCGATTCCATGGTGTTGTCCCCGAACTTGCTGCCCGAGCACACCTGGAGCGGATCGTCCCGATTATACACGAGACCATAGCGGCTGCAGCCATCGACCCCATCGCGGACTTAACAGCGATTGCAGTGGCGATCGAGCCGGGACTGCCTGGTTCTTTGCTGGTCGGGCTGGCGACCGCCAAGGCGCTTTGTTTAGCATGGGACAAGCCACTTGTAGCCATCAACCATGTGCATGCACACATTTACGCTTGTCAGCTTAACCGTACTGAGTCCATTTTCCCCTGCCTCGGCTTTGTCATCAGCGGTGGGCATACCAACTTGTATCATTGCTTTTCCTCCGATCAATGGAAATACTTAGGTGGAACGATTGACGATGCCGTCGGAGAAGCGTTTGACAAAGTGGCGGTCATGCTGGGCTTACCTTATCCTGGAGGCGCACATCTCAGTCGCATGGCTCAGCAAGGTAACGACCAGGCACATGCGCTGCCGCGACCGATGCTGGCCGATCGCAGCACACTCAATCTGAGTTTTTCAGGCCTCAAAACCGCTGTCCGCTATCGTTTGGTGGGAACGGGCAAACAAGACTTTTCGACCGTTGACGTTTCCGAGCAGGAACGAGCCGATATCGCGGCCAGCTTCCAACGAGCGGCGGTGGATTGCCTCATCGGGAAAGCGAGACTAGCACTCGCACGAACTCGTCTTCCAAGAATATGCATTGGCGGTGGAGTCGCAGCCAACGACCTGCTCCGCCACGACTTCACCCAGTTGGCGGACGAGTTGAATGTGGAACTACTGATTGCTCCGAAAGAGCTGTGCACCGACAATGCCGTCATGGGAGCAATCGCCTGGGAAAAAGTCAAGCTGGCCAATTTCTCAGCACTTGACATCGACATCCAACCCGGACTGCTACGTCAGTGATTGGTTAACCAGTTATCGCCGCCGTTTCAAGTAAAACCTATTTTCTAGAATCACTTATGCAAACCTTCGATTTAAAAATTGAGCCAGGCATTACCAAGATCGGTTGGATCGGTACCGGAGTCATGGGAGCCAGTATGTGCGGGCACCTGATGGCGCGAGGCTTCGCGACCACCATCACTTCGCGAACTCAATCGAAGGCGCAGTCGCTATTGGATCGCGGCGCGACCTGGGCAGAGTCGCCGCGACAAGTCGCCGAGGCCAGCGACATTGTCTTTGCAATAGTCGGCTTTCCTTCCGACGTGCGCGAAGTATTTCTTGATCCTGAGCGAGGAGCACTGGCTGGCAGCAAGCCAGGAAACGTATTGGTCGACATGACAACCAGTGAACCAACTCTTGCGGTCGAACTCTATCAGGCGGCCAAACAGAACCAAGTGCATGCACTCGACGCTCCCGTTTCCGGAGGCGATAAAGGTGCTCGAGAGGCGCTGCTTTCGATCATGATCGGGGGCGATAAAGAAGTGGTCGAGGCGCTGCAGCCTTGTTGGTCGGCCATGGGTAAAACCATCGTGCATCAAGGTGCAGCGGGGGCGGGTCAGCATACGAAAATGGTCAATCAAGTATTGATCTCGACGATGATGATCGGCGTCTGCGAAGCGCTCGTATATGGTTACCGCGCGGGCTTGGATCTCGAAACGGTACTGCAGTCAGTCGGCTCGGGTGCTGCGGGCAGTTGGTCCTTAACCAACCTGGGACCGCGCATCATTGCCAGCAACTTCGACCCCGGCTTTTACGTCGAGCACTTCATCAAAGACATGGGGATCGCCCTTGCGGAAAGTCGTCGCATGGGGATCAGTCTACCCGGACTTGCATTGGCCGAACAACTCTACCGATCCGTGCAGGCCCAAGGCTGGGGCCGCAATGGCACTCACGCCCTGACATTGGCCCTCGCTGCCATGTCCGGTTTCGATTGGCGCAGTCGTTCGTAGGCAACCACGTAAGCGAGTCTCTCCGAAACTCTGCCTTTGCCCCACTCCGCTACTTGACATTCGTCGGTCTCCTTCAATTCGTTGGACCGGCATTCGATTTTTATAGCACGGATGGCAAAGCCGGTGCACGGATGTTCCAGCCAACAGGCACCTGCGGCAAGTTCAAGTAAACGAGGTCTCCTTCAATTCGTTGGAACCTCAAGCAAAAAATCAAAAACCTTACTTAGATATCCGCCAACTGCAATTGTGCCCAGAGACTTGGATTTTCCATCACCGGCAAGTCGGGTTGCAGGGCAAGCGACTGCCAGCCAAGTTCTCGATCCATGACCGCAAAATAGAATCCAACGGTGGGAAAGTCGTTTAAATCGAGTCCGTACAATGCGTCGAAATGTAGGGCGGCGACCAAGCGATAGCGCCCTTCACTTAACCGTGCCCGAATTGCAAATTGATCGTCGGGTGGTGGAGGCGGATTTTCGCGGGCGCGATTGATGGGTCCCCAGCCGACAAACGGCAAGTCTGCTTTGGGGCCACGTCCCATCGGTGAAAACCCATAGCGATGGCAATATTTGGTCGCGCGTTGAATTTCGCGCGAGTTGCGTGTGTCGATCCAGACATGCAGTCCGTCGCTGTCCTCCAACCTAGATTCGCGGCACCACGGAAGCTGGGACTTTCCTTGAACGTCCGCTTGCAAAAATAGAGCGTTGTTTCCAACCGCCAATCGTACCTGCGCGAACTTGACTTGCCCCGCCAACTCCGAACTCAAGCAGGGCAGAATGGCTTCGTCGGGAAGCGCTTCGGGTCGATCACTAAATTTGCGATCGATGCGATGCGCTTTTAGTTTCAAACGCACCAAGAGACTGGGATCAATTTGCGGAGCTTCGTCGATCGTTTCCATTTGCCTTTACTTTTTACCTTGTCGTCGCTTTTCTTGAAAAAAACTGGAAAGAATAAGTCCACACTGATCTCCCAGGACTCCACCGGTTACTTCCGCACGGTGGTTCAAACGCGGGTCGTCAAGCAGACGAAACAACGAGTCGACAGCCCCAGCCTTGGGATCTGCTGCGCCATACACAACGCGCTGGACGCGAGATTGCAAGATCGCGCCAGCGCACATTGGGCATGGTTCCAATGTTACATACAGCGTACAGTCTTCCAACCGCCAACTTGACAGCGAAGCGGCTGCCTGCGTGATCGCAATCATCTCCGCATGCGCTGTCGGATCCTGCAATGACTCTCTTTGATTCCAACCCGAGCCAACAACACGTTTGCCATGCGCGATGATAGCTCCCACTGGCACTTCGTCCTCTTCGTAAGCCCTTTCGGCCAGCGACAGGGCTTGACGCATGAACATTTGGTCCCAATCGATGAGGTCCGATTCCGGCTCTTCCTCGTGGGGATCAAGATAGTCGTGGTTAGAAATCAAGAATTCGCTCTTTCGTCGTTGCGATTCACTACGCTCATCTACTCAACACTTTTTTCGATGACGGACTGTTTGCTTCCCGCAGGCGGAGCGTCTGTCTTTGCCCCTTTGGCCTCCGGCGACTCTGTTGACTCGTCGGTTTTTTCTTTCGGCAGCGGGCGCCATTTGAAGTCTTTGATCGCTACCGTCGACCGAAATACGCACAGACCGAGCGGCTGGCTGGGGTAAACTTCGATTCGAGTGGAAAACTCATACCCCTCGCGTTCTTGCCGAATCACCTGTTTATCGTCGATCCAAGCCCGCACTTCCTGCTCATCCACGCGAACCCGAAACTTGTACCATTTGCCATTTTCAAAATTGGTGTAACTGGAGCTGGAGTTTTCGGATGCATCCATTCCATTGATGCTTGACAGTCCCACCAAGCCACCTCCCCAGCCACCAGCGATAAACGAACAAAATTCATCGCCAATGGGAAAGGTCAATCCACACAAGAAGTCGTTTCCATCCATGCGTTGGCATTCGACGGATACTTCATAGTTGGTTTTGGCGAACTCAGCAGGTTTTTTTAAATTGATCCCGGTAAGTGGGTCGCCCATTTCCAGAATCAGTTGTTCGCCTTCGCGCCGCACCTCGCCTTCGCTGCCAAAATCGGTAACTTCCCAACCTTCCAACCCCTTCTCGGGTAGTAGTGATCGCCAACCTTCCTCTTCTTTGGCCGATTTTTCCTTGTCTGCAGTTTCGTCCGTTGCAGGAACCTGCGCCACCGAACTTGCCGGTGAGCGTACAGGTTGCTCTGCCACTGGTGGCTTTTCAGGCTGCGCAAACAAGGTGTTAACGGGGATTGAAACCGCAATAACGGTCAAAGCACAGCGGACTAAGAAAGTCCAAAAACTGTTTACCTGCGTCAGCCCCAGTTCAGTTGGAGCCCAGCAATGGCGTTCGGCGGCCCTCTCCATCGTGCGAAGTCCACTGGACGTCGAGTCTTGCCAATCGAGCATTTTATTTCTCCTGGAGTGGAATTGAACTTGCAATGAACAACAAGAATTTGCGATTCCACAGCACTTAAGGCTTGGAATTGCCGATTTCTTAACTAAAGTCGCCGAATCCCATGCTACATTTCAGCGACAATGGTGACCGAATCTACACCAATTGAGTAGTGCAAACAAACGCGTGACGAAAATTAACATTTTACCAGCATCCCGCCATCTCCCCATCGTGGACATCAACACTGTATCAACTGCGGGCTCAACCAACTCAGTTCGTGCCATGATCCGTTTTGCAAGTATATGTTTGCTCCTTTACTGGGGGGCCATATTTGTGGCGACCCACCTACCGGGCCATTCATTGCCGAGGTTGCACTGGTCGGACAAGGCGTATCATGCGATTGCTTACGCAGGTCTTGCTTTTCTGCTTTGTTGGGCCATTCCACTTCGCAAAGGGAAGTTTTTAGGGCACTTGGTGCTGGTTTTCGCGATCGGGACGATTTACGGCGGACTCGACGAGTTGACGCAAGCTCTAATACCAAGTCGTCAATGCGATTTCAAGGATTTTATCGCCGACATCGTGGGAGTGGCGATCGGTATGACCGTCTATTTAGCTTTGCGAACTTGCCTGATTCAATTCCGCATGGGACGCCGCCTGATCAGCGGCCTGTCGCGCTGAGAGCGCCGTCATTTCTGGGTCTTCACTGAGATGTTGTTCTCCAACGATCCAGCCCCGGCAGTAGCTCGATCCACACTTGCAGGGGATCGCGAAACCAACTGGCCAATTGTAGTCAATGGTTAACTCGTCCCCCGTGTTAATCAAGTAGATCGCAAACAGCATGAGTTGCCGTCGTACATTACCTGTGCGACCCTGTTGCACATCAATCACTTCGAAACTGCAATTTGGGTCGCAAGAGTGATTGACGAATCGAAAGGGAGCTTGCGGTTCGAGTTGATTTCCGTTTTCAAGGTCAAAGGCGTAGCGCGAACAATAGTCGGGATCATCGATCGTCTCCCCAGTGATTTCACCCACGATCTCTCCCAACGCAAATGGGCGGGCCGCAAACACCGCTTTACCCATGGATGTCCGAGCAATGCGAAAACCTGGAAAAGGTTGTTTTCGTGCGGCGGCGGATGAAGCATGGCGGGAGTTAAGATTCGCCTGCTGTTTTTCCGACCATTTGTGAGTGCGTGCCATCGAAGTCTCTTTTGTCCGCGATCGAATGTGCGGACCGCCCCGCGATCGAAACCCGGTGACTCTTAGCCTCGTCCACTACTCTAATTTTTAGTAGGAAGCAGCAGTGGAATGTGCTGACACATTGATGATTTGTCAAGTTCAGCATAGTAAGACATTGTCGCTTCGAATAGTCGAAACGGGCAAACCGCAGTAACCTAAACAGAAATTGCGGTTTAAAGCGGTTTTAGCGGCATCCCAACATTGACGCTAGAACCCATTCGGCATACGCTTTCGATAGTTGTTCGGGTGCTTGAACGGTGAAACGAACGTGAACCGTCGCTTGATCAACTTGGCAGTCTCGCGTGACGAATGCTGCCTTGAGTTTGCCTCTGCTGCTTTGTTCCAATTAGATTTTTGGCGTAAAACAGTTGTACCAAACTCGAGTCGAACATCATCGGATCCTGACGCCCAAGCCTTGACATTCGTCACGTTCAATCCTCGCCTTTGTGGCGATTCCTTCTACACAACCGGAATGACGATGGAGCCTTCAAGCGACGCTGAAGTCCTACGCACGCAGATTTGGGACTGGATATATGCCAATGGGCCTAAACCCGTTACAGAGGTAAGTCAACAGTTTCAGGTCACTGTCCCCACAGCGATTTCTGTACTTGACCACTCATGGTTTGCAATCGACGATGACGTCGTATCGATAGCCACGGCCACCGAGAAATAGCCAAACATATCCGTGTTTCGGAATCGACTGTTCAGAAGCCACTGCTGGCCGCCAATTCCGCTGACCAGGCTTCAAGTAAACTGGCTTGGTTGGCGTTGCGGTCCACTTGCTCGATAGCTAGCAAGCAGCGTTTCCAACAGTCGATCGCTCCTTGCGCGCCGCGCGTCCAGTGACGGTTTGCCAATTGCGCCGAGTGCAACAGGTCTGCGTCCTCAATTCGCAACTGGCTCGTGGCACTGCATTGCAGCAACACGATGGCTCGATAAAAGCTGGCCGTCATACGAAACAACAATTTCAGCCGCTCGCGTCTCACTTTGGCATCTTTGCCAGCAGCATCCACCTGCGCCCCACAGCTTTTGGAAAGCTCGGCCATGGCCAAGGGCTGAGCGGCTAACAATTTCAGCAGCGACTGACGAAAATCTCGAACTTCGGGATCCAACTGCAGGCTCGCCTCGGACAGACTACCACCACAGTGCCCCGCCAATTCGCGAGCCAACGCTTCGCTATCGACGACCCCATTTCGCAGTAGCAGCGCGGACAACTGTTCGGCTTGCAGCGGCCGAAAGATGATTGCCTGGCACCTTGAGCGAATGGTTGGGAGTTGTCGCTGCAGACTGGTGCCTATCAGAATGAGCAACGAGTCGGCGGGCGGCTCTTCCAGCGTTTTCAACAGACAGTTGGCACCTTCGGTATTTAGCGCATCCGCATCATCGAGGATCGCAATCTTTTTGCTCCCCGAGTAGGGCCTCAAACTTATGTCGTGGCACAGCCCTTCGCGCATTCTTGACTCACGCTCGCCAATCAACAACTCGATCGGAACAAACGCCTTGTCAGCCGGTTTCGCGACTTCGATCAAGTCGGGATGCGTGTGCGCTTCGACCTGCGCACAATCCTCGCATTCGTTGCACGGCCTGAGGGAACTGCCCGCCCCGTGCTTGCACAATAGACTCTTGGCCAACAGCCTCGCAAATGTTCGCTTGCCTATTCCATCTGGCCCAACAAACAGAAAGCTCGACGCCAAGCGATTGGATTGAATGGCCGTGCGAAACCACTCAAACTGCTGTTGATGTCCAACCAATTCCTCCCACTGCATCGCGTCTTCCAATCATAAGCGGTCTATAAAGATGGACTTGGCCGTTTGTGGTGGAGTTGGCACAATCTAGCGACATGCGTTGAGTTCGCTTCGGGGCAAGTTGTCGCATTCACACACGTTGTCGCATTCACACCTGTCAGTCCACAATTCTACTGCGAGATCGCAGCATTGATTATCGGCGGAGCTATGGAGAATAGAAAGGGCACTGCTTCGCGAGAAGGTACATGGGGTGACTGGTTCGCCTATGTGATCTTACGCTGCGCAGTCTGTCTGATCCAAAGTACTTCGTTGGAAACCTGCGATCGACTTTGTCGACTGTTGGGTATCGTTCTTGCCGACTGGACAGGGCTGCGACGATCGGTGATCGATTCCAACTTGAACCTAGTGTACGGTTCGCTATCACCCGCACATCGATCGCTGCTTCGACGCAAAATGTGGCATAACCTGCTCCTGATGGTTTGCGAAATTGCCCACGCCCCAAGGAAAATTCATCGCACCAACTGGCGCGATCACTATTACATGCCGCATAAAGATGAAGTCTTTCGGATCATGATGGATCGCCGCCCGACCGTCCTCGTGTCTGGGCATTTTGGCAACTTTGAAGTGGCAGGCCATACGGTGGGGCTGATTGGTGCGCCACCAGCGACCATAGCCCGTCCGCTCGACAATCCCTATATCGATCGGTTTTTTGGCGAGTTTCGATCGTCGACCGGTCAAAAGATTCTGCCGAAGGAAGGAAGTTCTACGGCTGTACAACAGTTGCTTGAATCCAATGGAATCCTTGCATTGCTGGCAGATCAGCATGCTGGGGGCAAAGGCTGCTGGGTCGATTTTTTTGGCCATCCGACATCGTGCCACAAAGCGCTGGCACTGTTTGTGCTTTCCGCGCACGCACCCATGATCGTCAATTATACGCGGCGATTGGGACGCCCGCTTCGCTTTGAAATGGGGATAACTGGCATCGCCGACCCCGCGTTGTTGGCTAGCGACTCGCCGCCCGACTACTTGGATTCCGTTCAGTCGCTAACCGCGTGGTACAACGCGCGACTCGAAGATGCTATTCGACTTGCTCCCGAACAGTACTGGTGGTTGCACCGACGGTGGCGCGAAGTGCCACCCGCACAACTCAAGCGACTGGAAGCACTCCGACAGCAAAGCCGCGATTCGAGCCCGCAGTCATAAATCATCATTGACGCGAGGTGGGTGTCACACTTAGTTCCATGACCTCCTCGCCCCGTTTGATTTTGACCGTCGTTTCTTGGCCAATTTTTAGTGCTTCAATGGCATACGTATAATCGTAGATATTTTCAATTTGTTTGCCCGCCAATTCAACGATGATATCACCGCCTTGGATGCCTGCCTTGTCTGCAGGTGCACCCTTGGTAACGCCACTCAGCTTGACGCCTTTGATGTCAGTTTGAACATAGTCGGGTACTGTTCCCATGTAAGCGGTCAAGTTGGCACGCATCTCAGGCTGAGCTTCTTGTTCTTGATAGACGGGTGCGGCATCCGCCAACACAAGGTCGCGCGTGATCAACGCCATCAATCGGGATATCTTGGCAGCCCCCTCGTAGTTCAATAATTCGGGAACATCCCGCGGCGTATGGTATTCGGAATGTGAACCTGTAAACGCGGACAAGATCGGTACGCCGCGAATGAAAAAGGTACTGGCATCGGTTGGCAGGTGGCAGTCATTTTGCAGGGTGAGTGGCAGACGAACAACCGCATTGCGGCGTTCGATGGCTCCGGTCCAATAGGGAGAGGAACCGATGCCTTGCAGCACTAAGTTCTCTCGCAAACGCCCCACCATGTCGAGATTTAAACAAGCTGCAATTTGAGGATAAAGCATCAGTGGGCCACCCGACGCGTGCGGATCTGCATGAGGATCTGCATGAGGATCTGCTGGCTCGTCAACCCCAGCCTGACCATGCCCGACCGCCTGAGACGAAACGCGGTTGGGAAACAACGTCGCAAAGTCGTCTGCAAATGCTTGAGAGCCGCGCAGCCCCAATTCTTCGCCACTCCAGGCCGCAATGAGAACATCGCGTTTCATTTCCAAACGCTGCGCAGCGATTTCGTCGGACAGATATTGCGCGACTTCTAGAACGCAAGCGACCCCAGAGGCGTTGTCGTCGGCGCCACGATGGACACCGCCAATTTCTTCCGTCTTGGCCAGCGAGTTCCCACCGCTTCCGGTGCCTAAGTGATCGATATGCGCGCCAACGACGATCATCTGCTCGGTGGGCCTTTCTGCGGCTGGCAGAAGTGCCAAGACGTTTCGACCATGGCTAGTTACCGGTTCGATATCGATGTTTGCCGACAGTTTGACTCCCTGCAGCGGGATTCCCATCTGTGGTTCGCCGCTGTCGAGCGATGCCTGCAGTTCGTTCAGGTCTTGTCCGGCAACACTCAGAATTTTTGCAGCCAGAGCATTGTTAATACTGATGACCGATAAACTGCCGGCTCCCAGCGATCCGTCGAGTTCAAGTGGCATTAGTTCCGTACGCAGTTGGCTCTTTGGGCCACTGACAAAAATCAGACCGCGGGCGCCGCGCTCGCGAGCCACCATCGCTTTGTATCGCGATCCACTATAGCGAGCAAGATGCTGACGTCTTTCCGGCGAGACGTCTTGTGGCATCTGGCGAAACACCAAGACCCACTTATCCTTAACATCCAAGTGGACGTAGCTGTCGTATTCCTCTTGACTGTTTTCTTCTGCGGGTGCAACGATGCCATACCCGGCGCAGACGATTTCTGTCGGTTCGACAACGCCTTCTTTCGAAAAGAAGACGGGCCGCCAGTCCTCATTCACGACAAACTGGGTACCCTCCAGTTCCAGTGAGTTGTTTTTACCGAGGGCTACATCCGATACAAATTGAAACTCGTGGAAAAATGTACCATCCTGTCCAGCCGGTTTGAGCCCAAGGCTTTCGAGGTAGGCCGCGACATAAGCGGTTGCATTGCGTTCACCCTCGGTACCTGTCAATCGGCCACCCAACTCGGGACGGCACAAGTAGTCGACATGGCGACCTACATCCGCCGGTGAAAAGCCTGGCACCGTCGCGCGAATCGCCTCGGCCGCTTGCGCCAAACCTTGCGCATCGTCGGTGGGCTCGGTTTCGTCGAGCTTCAGGAGTTCTCGCGCAGCAGCATCATTCCATTCAGCTTCAAAAATCTGGGACTGGGAACCTCCCCCATTGCTGGTCCAAACGAGCATCTGTCCATCAGGCGTAAACGTCGGAAGACTATCAAATCCGACGCGGTACGTGACGCGCACTGGCTTTTTCTTACCCAGCGCATCGACCATGTAAAGTTCAAAATTCGAGAATCCATGCAAGTTGGTAGCGAAGATCAGATAGTCGCCACTCGGGTGATAAAACGGAGCCCAACTCATCGCTCCCAGTCGCGTAATTGTCCGCTGGTCACTTCCATCGGTGTCCATGACCATGATCTCTGCCACAGCGCCATCGGTCGTGAAACGACGCCAACACACATGGTCTCCCGACGGTGAAAAAAATGGACCACCATCATAGCCAACCGCCGTCGTCAATCGCTTTATCTCGCTACCATTGCTGCGCATGATGTAGATATCCATGGCAGACGCGGGATCAACTTCAAACAACTCCTTCTCTTCCGCCGTCAGATCGTCTGCATACGCGCGGCGGTTGGATGCGAAACAAATCCACTGACCATCGGGTGAATACGAGCCTTCGGCATCGTAGCCCAGCTCATTGGTCAATCGACGATACTCCTGCGATTTCACATCAAACTCGACAATGTCGTACGTCGGATCATAGTCCCAGCTGTATCGCGGAGCTTTGCCAGACGCGCGGACTTCAAACTCTTTAGCCTGTTTCTGCGTGGCTTCAGTATCGTATTGCGTTGATGCAAAAAGAACTTTGTTACCATCCGGATGGATCCAAGCGCAGGTGGTCTTTCCAATTCCAGGCGATATGCGGTTCACATCGCCCGTCTCGCGATCCATCAAGTAGATCTGGAAAAATGGGTTGTCGGCTTCTCGTTCGCTTTGAAAAACCATCTTGCGACCATCCTTGGAAAAATAGCCCTCACCGGCCCTTTTCCCCTCAAACGTCAACTGCCGAATATTGGTGAGCAGCTTCTCCTGAGCCGCTGCGGCCGCACTCGGATCATCGTTCAGCAAGTCCGGCAGCGTCGAGGGTGCGTGGGGGGACTGCGCTTGAATTTCGCTAACAACACAAGGTAGGAAAACGACAAAAAATAGGAGCGTTGCTAAGCGAAACATGTTCTGAATTCCAGTATGAAATATTTTGTCAATATTGATTTAACGGTTTGCTCAAGCAGCAAAGAGTTCACACGCACGACGCTGACTCGAGCTGCTGTCCGATTTCAAAAATCTCTTCCGCATCCAGGAAGAGATCGTTGCGCGAAAACAGCGAGGCTACGGCTTGGCGATGTATTTTCATTTTAAGTCCCCCGACGCCAATCGCACCATAGTCAATGCGTTGGCCACGAGCTACCGCTTTGTCGGTCGCTGCTACCCCTGAAATACCAGCGGGTGGAACGGCATTTAGATCAATTGCTATTTGTAGCTTGGATGCGGTCTCTAATTGCTCTGCGTCCAGCAACTCGACCCCAGCCGCCCCGCAACTAAAGACGGCAGTTGCGTTCTCCAACGCGTTTCTCAACTCCTCGCCGGTGGCCGAAGATAGTGGCTGAAGCTGCGCGGGTGATGCCGCTTTCTTGAACTTGACCAACAACTCTTCGCAAGTCTGTGCGGCCCTCTCGAGCTGCCGCGAAGCCAAATGCACAGACGCGCCTTGCCGCAAAAGCAGTCGAGCAACTCTTTGGCCCACAGGTCCGGTTCCCCCAAGTACAACCGCCCGCATTTTTGACAGATCGCAATGACGTGCAGCGCACAACACTGCAGCGGCGGCCGTCGTGTTCGAACCGTTGCCGTCAAGCATCACCGAAACTCGCACGGGGCCAAAAAAGGTCTCGCGAACTATTTTGGCAATTGCCTCTCCAGTCGCCACGTTAGAACCACCCACAAAAATTGCCGTGTTGTTCAACTGAGCCGGCCCACGCGTGAACATGGCTCCGTGGACGAGAGCACGTACATTCGAAGTCGTAATGTTTGCATATTGCAGCAAATGGTCCACTTGTGAATCAATGGCAACAACGGAATCAAAAACACTCGCGTGGTCATCAGAATCAAGTTGAATCAAAATGCGAGGATGATGCATGAATCGTCTCAGGCTAGGAAAGTAATGGGAGAACGACTTCCAGTTGAGTATAAGCAAGTCGCAAATTGAAAAAAGCCGCAACCTGTTATGGCTGCGGCTTTCGGTCGTATAACACCTGAAGGCGACTGAACAGAGCTATGCGTCAAATCCCTTAAATGGGTGAGCTGCCGTATCTTTTTTGGCGATCATGTCTTGCGCCGATGGCTTGCCCTGCATCGCGCTGGCGATTGCATCTTTGGTCGCTTCGTAATTGAACTTGTAGATCTTGGCATTGTCTTCTGCCGCTGGGTGAATGAAAACTCCACATACGATCACCAAATCTTCGGCTTGGTCGGCTGGAATTACACCCGCTGCGACGGAATCCGCTACGGCCTTTGCCACAGCAAACTGAGCAGGTCCAAACATCTGTACAGCCTGCTTCATACCCTTGATGGTCACTTTGGTGATCATGACGGTAGATGGCTTAACGGCCAAGTTTGGCTCAAGCACCGCTAAAAGATTAGTATGGCCAGCACTCTGCGTGGAAAGGGCGTTGGCGAAAGCAGCACCAACAGGGCCCGTCTTACTGCCAATCATCAGGTCGATGTGGGCAATTTCATTACCTTCGCCTACTAAAGATTCTCCAACAAACAGCGACATAGCAGCGTCCTCGATTACAAAGTGGGTCAAAGTTGAGTCCCGCTGCGGGGCCAAACTTGCATCAGCGGCATCACGGGACGGAAGGGTTCTCGAATTCGGTTTACCCAAGGCCCTGAGAAGTTACCAAACGGCCAACTGAATGCAAGCGGTCAACTCCACCAGGTGAGCTACGGAAGTGAAACAGAACACGCAAATGCTGGAATAATCGGAATTCCTGGTCTTGCTACCCTGGAGGACTCAAAAATTGCTTGGAATGTGACAGCAAATCGACTAGGATTAAGCGTAGCTCTATTCGAATCGATCGCTTTGAGCGAATGAGAATTCCTGGTTGTGTAATCTTTAGAGGCTGGTTATGAAACTCAATGTTTGGTCTTTCCTAAGCATTATGTCGCTTTGTGCGATCGTCACGAGTGCTCTTGCCACCGAACCCGCTGGTGAAAAAGAGAAGAAAAAGGCTGATAGTAGAAAGTCGGCCAAAGCTGCAGACAACGAAAATGTTAAGACAGTCGAACTCTTCCAAGCCATCGAAGAAGGGACGATCGAAGTTCAATTTGTTCCCAAAGATGCCTCGCAAGCTACTGTCATCATCCGCAACAAAGGCAACGAACCACTCGACATCGAACTGCCTAAAGCATTCGGAGCGGTCCATGTGCTCGGCCAAATGGGTGGCATGGGTATGGGCATGGGTGGTATGGGCGGCGGAATGGGTGGTATGGGAGGTGGAATGGGTGGCATGGGTGGAGGAATGGGTGGCATGGGTGGAGGTCAAGGCATGGGTGGAGGTCAAGGCATGGGAGGCGGCATGGGAGGAATGGGCGGCGGAATGGGTGGTATGGGCGGAGGAATGGGAGGCATGGGAGGAATGGGCGGCGGAATGTTCCGCGTTTCGCCTGATCGTGCCGGCAAATTGAAGGTAACCTGCGTCTGCCTCGAACACGGAAAACAGGACCCAAATCCACGTATGAAATACAAAATCGTCCCCATCGAACAAGTCAACAACGATCCTCGCGTCTCAAAACTTTGCGAACTACTCGGACAAGGTCAACTGCCTCAAAACACAGCACAAGCTGCTGCATGGCATATGGCCAACGGCTTAACCTGGAATCAACTTTCCGCGAAAAATCGCATCGAATCACAGTTCACAGGAAATGTGCGCTGGTTTAATCCTGTCGAACTACAGTCCGCTTTTCAGGTTTCCTCGCTCATCCAACGCGAGTACGAGGAATACGAGCGTTCGGTAGAATCGTCGAGCAGAAGTACTAGTACGAGCACAAGCAATAGCGAGCAGGCATTTCCAACCGGTGGTTGATGCACGCTGACAAATCTTTATCGAGACAAGCGAGTGTTCGCAGGACACTCGCTTTTTTTATTGGCATTCAGAGGGATGCTAGTTGCTCTGCGCTGAAGCAATTGAGGACAATTGCTCTACGCTAGCAGCAGCTATCCGCTGTCTTCGTAGCGACACCACGGCGGCGTGGGCCAGCAATCTCTTTGCCGACGCGCAGCATTTTGTTTTCACTGTCAACGAACACAACTCGTGGTTCAGCCACCGGCGGTTTTACCGATGAATCGACCAGGAATGTAAACGTCGCGACAATGACCACGTCGCCCGGGCGAATCAAATGTGCTGCGGCACCGTTGGCGCAGATGTCCAGACTCCCTTCATCCCCTTCGATGGCATAGGTTTCAAGCCGAGTACCGCGAGTTACATTCCAAACATGTACCGCTTCATGCGGCAGAATATCTGCTGCGCGCATGAGATTTGGAGGAAGTGTGAGCGAACCCTCATAGTCGAGATCCGCTTGGGTCACCGTTGCGCGATGTATCTTTGAACGTAGGAATTTACGGTACATGTTCCAATGCCTGATTGGCCAAAAGAGAATAAACTTCGCTTCGTTATTTCGATTTCGCAAACTGCCTGCGTTCTGCGAAAGCTACTGCACATGCCGGTTTTTGAGGAATGGGCCAACGCGAAAGTAAATGGATTGTTCGATGTGAAATCCAGATGAACAACCTCAATTGTACTCGGCACGCCTCGTTCGAGTCACGGCGGGCGTGCGAATATGTAGCAACTAAGTTCACTACAGCATCCGAAACGCGGACTTGATCATTCTTCCGCCGTGCGGATTGGTAATATCCGCGTTGTTGTAATTCCGCGTTGCCTGGAATATCCTGACCAAGACCCGCAGAAGTACAGCTGAGGCGAGTTTCGAATGTGCCTGTAGGAGCAAAATCCTGAATCACCTTGACTCACTAACGACACGTCAAAAGCGAGAACTTCACCAACTTTGTTGGCAATTTGAGGACTCTTGGAGCAAGGGCCAGTGTCCGCCAATTGATGAATGGGTGGCTCAGGCTGGCGATCTCCCTGCAGAGGTCGTTTTAGAGGAGCTGCGTGAGATTCACCGGGAGCTACAGGAAAGGGCTGAGAACACCACCAAGACACCTCTCATTCAAGACGCCCGCTACGAGTTTGTCGAGGAGATTGCGCGTGGTGGTGCTGCGGTTGTATGGAGAGTTCGCGATCGACATTTACAGCGCGAAACGGCGGTCAAATACCTCCTGGATTCGAACGACAATCACGACATGCGAGGTCGGTTGGAGCGGGAAGCTCGACTGTGCGCACGACTCGTTCATCCCGGTATTGTGCCAATACATGAGCTCTCGCAATTCGCTGACAAACGACCATTTGTCAGCATGAAACTGGTAGAAGGCAAGACGCTTCTCCAGCTGCTTGAATCCAACCCGCCACCTCCACTAAGGACACTTGTCGAGATTTTTACCAAAGCCTGCCAGGCGATGGCCTACGCTCACCAGAAAGATGTTATTCACCGCGATCTCAAGCCAGGTAACATCATGGTTGGCTCGTTTGGCGAAGTTCAAATAATGGACTGGGGACTTGCGAAAGACCTCTCGCATCCTGTTGCCAGCGACGTTCCAAGTGCACCCCCGCAGGATGCAATTGTCGCCCTTAATAGGGTCGACGGTTGTGATCTTCATGAAACTCGTCGTGATCTCAGAAAAAAAGAGACCACCGTGGTTGGGACAGTCCTTGGCACCATCGCTTACATGTCGCCCGAGCAAGCCAGTGGCAACATCGATTTAACCGACAAGCGGAGCGACGTGTTTGCCTTGGGAGCCGTGCTCTGTCGAATAATTACTGGTGCACCTCCCTACCAAAACGGCAATCAAGAATTGATGCTGCGACAAGCGCAACGAGGCGAACTAAACGATGCGCTGGAGCGACTCGCTCGAGCAGGACAACGACGCCTGGCCACACTCGCGGCAAGCTGCATGGCGTTCGACCCTGAGTTGCGTCCCGCCGATGCATCCGAAGTTGCATGCCGGCTCGCCTCGATACAAAAATTGCAACAGCGTCAAAAGGTCGCTATTCGAATGGTTGGAGCGTTGACGCTGGTGACCATTGTCTTGGGTCTGTCCTTGTGGGTTGCCGCCAAACGCGCTTCTTTAGCTCAGTCGGAGATCAAGCTTGCCAATCAGCTCGACCCAAAGACATTCAAATTAGTTTTGCGTGTCCCGAAACCGGAACTTGCTCTCAATTTCTATCGTGAAATGCTGGAGAAGTCTCCAGACGATACTGAAATGTACTATTTAGTGGGCGTGGCCTTGATAAACGCAACAAGATTCGATGAAGCCGAAAACGTCATTCGGCAACTCGCCGTGCTTGATATCCATGAACCAGAGGTTCCATACCTTTTGAGCGAGTCGCTGTATTGGCAGGGGAAATTTCACGAAGCCAAGTCGGCGATGTTGGAAAGCAAACGCCGACGGGATGTGGGCGTTCGAACAGATCTTCCCATTGAAAGCAAATTAGACAGGATTCAACTTAGTATTGAAGTGGCCGCCAAGAGTGAGACGTTGACAACCGCCGACTATGCATCTTTTGACGTTTCCAAATTGTGTGATATTGCACATACCCTGCACTGTCTCGGGAAGATTGAAAATGCCATTGAGTTCAACAATCTGTTGTTAGTTAAAGTCGACGACGAATTTCATCGCAGCGTCCTCCGCCATCAGATCATGACCACATTCGCGCGATCCAACCTGGTTTCGGACAAGTTGTCCAATGAATCCCGTGAAGCCCTGTGCCGGGCATGCGTTGTATGGTTGGGCGAGCAATTCGAGCTTGCATCCAGGACGCTGAAGGCTTCCAGTCAGCACCCGCCAGCTCAGCAATTAATGGGATTATTGATCGAAGGCACGGATCTAGGCTTTTTGAAGCCACTGCTCGATGACAAAAGAATTTCATCTGAGGTCCGTGCCGACTTGCGCGCCGTTCTTGATGAGATACGAACGTCGAGCTACGCAAATAACTTTTTGCAAACTTGACCTTCGTTTTGGGTGGCGCGCTCGGGTCGACTTTGATGGTGATAGACGAGCTTCCAGTGGTCGAGACCCAAGGCGTGTAAGATCGACGCATGAATATCATGCACGTGCAAACGGTCCTCGATGGCATGCAAGCCGATTTCATCCGTAGCTCCGACGGTCTGCCCTCCTCGCACGCCGCCGCCAGCCAGCCACATCGAAAAACCATTGCAATTGTGGTCGCGTCCATTACCTTTTTCGCTCATCGGCGTGCGACCAAATTCTCCACCCCATATCACCAGCGTTTGATCGAGCAAACCGCGGCGTTTCAAATCCTTGAGCAACCCGGCTACTGGCTTGTCGCTCGCCTTGCACAAGGCAGCATGATTTTTTTCAATTTGTGTGTGCGAGTCCCAGCGGCTGCCGGCGCCATGATAAAGTTGCACAAAGCGTACACCACGTTCGACCAACCTACGAGCTAACAAACAATTTCGCCCAAAACTTTCAGTCTCCGGCTGGTCGATTCCATAAAGTTGATGTGTTTCCGCCGATTCGCCCGACAAGTCGACGGCTTCTGGCGCTTCCGCTTGCATCCGATAAGCGAGTTCGTAACTGCGAATGCGCGCCTCCAACTCGCTATCCATTGGGTGTTGAGCGGCATATTGACGCCCCAGTTTCCCCAATTGTCGCTGGTGATCCACCGACGGCGGTCGTTTCAAGAACTGAATCGGTTCCTCGCCGCCAGAAACAGGGGTTCCTTGGTAACTGGCGGGCATGAAACCCGCTCCCCAGTTGCGCGGCCCGTTAATCACTTTGCCCGCATTGTCTTCAATCACCACAAAACCAGGCAGGCTCGAATTCTCAGTTCCTAGGCCATACGATACCCAAGCACCCAACGATGGTCTGCCGGCCAAAATGGAGCCGGTATTCATTTGACAAACACCATTGGAATGATTCAGTCCGTTACCCCAACAAGATCGAATGACCGTCAAGTCATCGGCGCAAGTGGCAATTTCAGGAATCCAGTCGGAGAACCATAAACCGCTTTGGCCGTGTTGACTCCAGCGTCGCTGCGAAGCCATCAGGGGCGCGTCGTATTCACCCATCGGCGTAATGATCGGTTTAAAGCTTGTGGGGAGTTGCTGGCCGTGCAACTCCTGCAACATTGGTTTGGGGTCCAGCAAATCAATGTGGCTGGGACCACCTTCCAAGAAAACAAAGATCACGTTCTTAGCTGTCGGCTGATGGTGCGGACCGAGGTCTGATTTCCCTCCCGGCCGACCTGTTGCCACATCTTCGCTCCCAGCAACTTGGCTGGCTAGCAACCCCTGCAAAGCAAGCGCTCCGAAACCTGCACCAGCTGTCGAGAGCATGACACGCCGCGATACGTATCCAGCGCCTCTAGCGATCCGTTTCATCACTTTTCTTCCCGCAGTGGTTAATCGAGATAGAGAAATTCGCTGGAATTGAATAGCACGTGGCACAAATCGTTAAGCGCCACTCGATACTCTTCCGCCAAATGCCATGAATCAGCAACTTCCCCGTTTTCACCGAGCAACGAGTTGGTAGCTTGTGTGAGGTAAACAACCGCCCGGCTCAACTCATCATCGGTGGGCAACCGCGCATAGGCTCGGAGATAAGCATCTCGCACATGCTGATCGGGTGAACTCGATTGTTCCAATAATTTTGCCGCCATGTTACTGGCCTGGGTGAGCGTCCATTCGCTGTTGCTCAATACCAATGATTGTATCACGGTGGTGGTCCGATTCCGCTGTCCAACGCTCGACGAACGATCTCCCGTATCAAAAGCAACCAAAAACGGATGAGGCTTATTGCGTTTAACCTGCGTGAATACCGAACGCACCAAGCTATCGTGTGGTTCCGCCGGCCCTTTGTCTTTGGCCTGCATACTCTCCGCAGCAACCAACAACGCATCTCGTATCTGCTCAGCGTCGAGCCGTCGTGCAGGAAAGTGCCATAATAGGCGGTTTTGCCAATCGACCGCATTGGCTCGAACAATCATGGTCTCTTCGGCGTTCGACGCTTGGCGATAGGCCACACTTGTTACCAGTAACCGCTGCAGTCGTTTCATGCTCTTGCCATCGCGGATAAACCAGTCTGCCAGCCAATCAAGCAACTCGGGATGACTGGGCGCTTCACCCAGCCGTCCAAAGTCGTTTGAATTGCGAACAAGTCCCGTGCCAAATAGCTCTTGCCACATCCGATTTACAATGACACGGTGAGTCAGAGAATTGTCCGTCGAATTGATCCACTGAGCCAACGCAGTCCGGCGCCCCGATGTAACACCGCGCGTTGCCCCTGAAGCTTCGTCGTACGATTTTGAGACGTTCGATTCGTTGCGGCCTTGCAGAGGCTGAGCCCCAAAGACCTCGAAGGTCGCTGGCACTATTTCAGGTGATTCATTGTTACTGGATGCAATTCGGATGATCGGTGGCGAAGCTGCAACTTCACCGGCTGCTAAAATCGACGGAAGTGGTTCAGGCCGCAAGTCGTCGAACTTCTTCAACTCTGCTTGCCAAAGTTCCCATTGTTCTTTTTCTTCTCCCGAAAGCAGTTTCGAATAATCGAGCTTGTCCCACTCCAACTGCACTTGTCGATCGGCCAGTGCAGCAATTTGTTGTTCAAATCCATCTCGCTCGGTGGGAGACTTGAACAGGATCGGTCGAATGTCGAGCGGAAACTTATTGTATGCGGTCTCAGCGGTCGACTTGCGCAGCGGCTCTTCGAGCTGTCGCAGATGCTCGCGCGCTTCGGACGTGGCGTCCTCCCATTGAGCCAACTGCCGCTGGTATTCTTCCAACTCCTCAGTTGAGCCAAACAAGGCATTGTCGCGGGGAATGAAGGCTGCAAAGGAAGCTTGCAGGCGGTAATAGTCAACCTGCAACAACGGATCAAATTTGTGATCGTGACAACGCGCACAACCAATGCCCAGGCCCAAAAACACTTCCCCGGTGACATCGGTCAAATCATTGAGAATGTTGCTCCACTGCGACCGCGCATCGCGTTGATTGTATTCGTAGATCCAGTGCCGAAGGTAACCCGTCGCAGCCAACATTTGCGGATTGTTGGGATCCATTTCATCGCCGGCAAGCTGCGCTAGCACAAATTGATCGTACGGAATGTCCGCGTTCAACGCATCGATCAACCAGTCGCGATACAGGTAAGCACTCGGGCGCGCGGCATCTTGATTAAAACCGTCCGATTCGGCGTAACGCACCAAGTCCAACCAAAGCCTGGCCCACTTCTGACCATAACGCGGATCGTCGAGCAGCTGGTCGACGAGGTGTTCGTAAGCGTCGGGGCGTTCATCGTTCACAAACGCCATAATTTCCGCTTGCGTCGGAGGCACGCCAAGCAAGTCAAAGTAGACGCGTCGCATCAACGTGTAGGGATCGGCGGGGGGCGCAAAAGACAATTCCACCGACTGAAGTCTGGCGAGTAAGAGGCGGTCAATGTCCGTCAACTCAATTTGTCCGGGCGAATCGCTCGACGTCAACGTCACGGCGGGAATAGTCGGAACGCGGAGCGGTCGAAACGCCCAATAGTCACGATCGCTCTTGGAAATTTCCGCCTGCTTTCGCAATTCCATACCACCTTCGCTCGAAGTCGCGGGCCAAGGTGCACCGCGGGTTATCCATTCCTCGATGATTTGAACCTGTCGATCGGATAACTGACCCGAAGGTGGCATCTCGTAGTCTTCATAACGCACTGCTGACAATAATAAACTCTCCGCGGGCGAATCCATGGAAAACGCCGCACCTGAGTCGCCACCGGATAGCAGGTGTTCGCGGCGATCAAGACGCAAACCTCCTTCCTGCTTTTCGACGCCGTGACACTTCACACAGTGCTCAACTAAAAGTGGACGCACCTCAGCCTCAAAAAAGTGCGTATCGTCCGCAGTTACTTCGTGGACGACGGCTTTTTTCTCGGAATCGGCTCGTTCTTGAGACCGCAGGGAGGAGCTAACTGCGTACAATGCAAGGCAGCTGACCAAAACGACGGTGACGCCGGAATCAACGCGCCCCCAATGAATTAGTTTGCTTGAACAAAATGGTAGACCGCTACGAAGCATGCAGATAGAAACCTTGTCGAAGGTTGACCAAAGGTTGGGGAAGGAAACAATCGCAAGAGCGGGGGCGGGATGTACGAGAAGACACTAGTACGGTCTTTTCCGTTCCATGGTTTTCTTGCACTCTTCCCCCATGCTAGCGGATTTAACCGTCCGGGTCAACTTTCTTACCGGTTGTCAAGAAATGGCCTTCGAATCCGAATTACAAGCCGCATCCTTCCCATGTTTGCGTTCTCTCTATCGTGGATGAAATCGATGATCCGACTGAGTTTATCTTCCTCACGTTACTGGAATTGGTGTCCGATCGCCTGCATGCTGGTCACGACCAGCACAACTCTCCTGCGTGGACAAGAGGTCGAAAACTCAATCAAACGCGATGGATTGAATCGGCAAGCGGTACCTGCTCTCGTTGCCGATGAAAAAGAAACAACCTCCCGTTCCCAAAAGCAACTTGGCGACGATTTCCTGCGGATCGAGTCGTCGGAGGATGGTGAACTGAAGTCTTTGCAAACTTCGGTCACTCGCTTTGTCACCGGTGTTCCGGACGGAGTGCAGGTTGATTTGATTGGGGCGGTCCATATTGCCGAACCTGAATACTACGCCGAACTGAACAAGCTGTTTGATACCTACGAGGTATTGCTGTACGAATTGGTCGCTCCAGAAGGGACCGTCATTCCGAAAGGTGGTAAACGCGAAGGAACGAACCCAGTTGCGATGCTACAAGACGCAGCCAAAAACATGCTGCAACTCGCGTCGCAGTTGGAAGAAATCGACTACACCAAATCCCATTTTGTCCGCGCCGATATGACGCCTGAACAAATTGCAGAAAAGATGTCCGAACGCGGTGAAACCGCGCTGACGCTGGCACTTGGCACTCTGGCCGACATCATGCGTCAACAAAATGTCGCGGCAAAACAAGGAGCCACTGCAGCTGCCATGGCGGAATTAGAGGACCTGACACTGTTTGACATGATGGGCAATCCAGCAAAAATGAAGCGAGTGCTGGCGCAACAATTTGTGGCTACCGGTTCGTTGGATCAAGCGATGGGCGGCCCCTTGAATCAGTTGTTAGTCGTCGATCGCAACGCTGAAGCACTGCGCGTATTGCAGAAACAAATCGCACTTGGAAAAAAGAAAATCGGAGTTTTTTATGGCGCAGCGCACTTGGCTGACTTTGAAAAACGCTTGATCAGTGATTTTGGACTCAAGCGCGCCGAAACTTCCAACAATCCGCGTTGGCTAGTGGCTTGGGATTTGTCGACCGAAACGAAGTCGCCAGCCAACGATCCCGCCGCACTGCTCCTCAATCTGTTGAAACAAGTAGCTGATTGATCGTTGGGGCGATTCTGATATAAGTTTATGGGAGATCGGTAGATTGGAATTTTCTTCCTGCCGCTCGCGATGGAGAAATGTTGAATACGAGTTGCGTCTGGCGGATGCTGCCTACTTCAGAAGCTCTAGAATATAGGTCGCATCTGGCGGATGCGACCTACCTCGGAAGCTTAAAGAAAGCGAGTCGCATCCGGCGGATGCGACCTACTTGCTACAAGGGCATTCATGATAACAGTTAAGGTAACTGCACCCACCGGAACGATCATTCTAGATCGACCAGCGAAATGCAACGCGTTGAACCGTAAGATGATCGAAGAACTCTCGCAAGCATTTGATGATCTGCGGCAAGAGCGCAAGGTGCGCGGCATCATACTCACCGGCAGCGGTCCACATTTCTGCTCCGGCTTAGACCTGAAAGAGATGCATGAATCGGCAACAAGCGACAATGCCATGGAACAATGGTATGCCGACGCCCAGGCCATGCAACAACTGGTCGAACAAATGTTGCAACTCCCCAAGCCCATTGTGGCGGCCGTCGATGGAGCCGCGATGGCATCCGGATTTGCCTTGGTGTTGGCCTGTGACTTGATCGTTGCCAGTCACCGAGCCACCTTTAGCGTTCCAGCGCCACGACTGGGACTGGTCTGCGGCTTGATCGCACCGTTGCTCTACTTTCGCGTTGGCGCCGCACTGGCCAGTCAATTCCTTATTGGCGGCAATGAACTGGCCGCCTCCGAAGCCAAGGCGGTTGGTTTGGTGCAGCACGTTGTCGAGTCTGAACAGACCTGGGTACGTGCTTCAACGTGGATTGATTCGATTTCCGAAGGAGCCGCCGAGTCGCTGCAACTGACCAAAAAAGTGCTGAACGAAATGGTTGGAGAGCAATTAATGACGTTGTTGGCAAGCGGGGCAGCGGCGAGTGCCACGGCGCTTACCACCGAGGCGGCCGCCGAAGGACTTGCTGCCTTCGCCGGCAAACGGCCACCCAAGTTTCCGAAGTGAATGCAAGTCGAAGTGCGGGCAAAGAAGAGTAAGCCGGAGGACGGAAGGTGGAAGGTGGAAGGTGGAGGACGGAGGACGGAGGACGGAGGACGGAGGACGGAGGACGGAGGACGGAGGACGGAGGACGGAGGACGGAGGACGGAGGACGGAGGACGGAGGACGCTACTTTCGCGGAGCGAAAGGCGACTGTGGCGACTATGGCGACTTAGGGCGGTGACTCGGGCCAGGCGTGCTTGGGATAGCGTGCCCGCAATTCCTTGCGGACCGTTGGATACGTGTTGTTCCAGAAGCTAGCGAGATCATCGGTGATCTGATGGCAGCGGTTGTTGGGAGCCAACAAGTGCAGCAGCAACGGTACTCGGCCACCTGCCAAACGCGGCGTCTCCTTCAACCCAAAAAATTCTTGAATGCGGGCTGCCAACACCGGCGGCTTGCCAACTTCGTATTGCAAGTAAACCTGTCGACCACTCGGCAAGGTCACCGTTTCCGGTGCCTGGGATTCTAAAGTTCGCCGCTGATGCGCGTCGAGCAGACTCGGAAGAAGACTCTTCCATGGCAAATTGCGAAGATCGTCGAGCGACCGTAAGCCACTGCACCAAGGCTCGAGGAGCTCAGCCAGCTCACTGGCGTCAAAGGACGGTAACCCGAGTTCTGGATTGGCGCTGGATAGCCAAGCCACGCGAGCCAGCCACGAGTGCAACTCTTTGTCTTTGGCAGGTAACAGGCGTTGGAACTGCTTGGCTCCTTCCGCAGCCAATAACCGCGCGGTGACTTCGTCGGCGATCGTTGGAACGGGAGTTTCCGAGAGCATCAAGTCGATCCATATGATGCGTCGTCGAGTGACAACGGCAGCCTGCGTTGGATTAAAGAACTTTTCATCGACTTCGCGCAAGTGGTCCATCGGCAACCAGCTAAGATCAATCGCGGACGCTTTGCGTACGAGCGCTTCGCTGGCTCCAGCGTCGACATCCAAGCAGATGAACAGCTCAGACTGTTGTACTCCCGAACTCGAATCGATCTTCACGCCTCGTCCCCCCACCATCAGTCCGCGCGGTGTCCCTGCCGCTCGACGGCGTGCCACTCGATCCGGAAACGCCGTCAACAAGGCGCGTTGTATTTGATCACCCAACGGGGCTTCATCGACTTTGCCAAATTCGCCGACGACAATCTTCAGAAATTGCTCAGCAACTCGCCGCACGTTGTAGGCCGCTTCGGGTTTAATGGTCCCAAAGCTGGTTTGCAGCGGACTCTGTTTATGGAAATTCTGTAACAAAACTACGCGTTGCGTCAAATCGCAATCGTGAGGCGTAGTGCGGCGAACGGTGTTATTTGGATGCGTCGTCGCAACTCTCGAATCGAAAACCTCTCGTTCGCTCAAGATCGCTGCTGCAATTGCTCCGGCTGCTGGAATCTTTAGGCGTTGCGTTTCTACCAAGAATCGCGCAATGCGAGAATGGACGGGCAAATGCAACAGTAACTTCCCCATCTCCGTGACGCGCTGTTGAGCATCAATGGCATCGATCCATTCCAGAACTTGAACCGCGGTGTTCCAAGCGCTTTCGCGTGGAGGGGTGATCCACGGGAACTTCAGGTAGTCGGCTTCTCCCCAAGCCAGCAGTTGGAGGGCCGCTGCTGCCAGGTCGACTCGAAGTATTTCCGGCTCGAGGTGCGCAACTCGGCCTCGTTCTGTGGCTTCATCCCATAAGCGATAGCAGATCCCCGGGGCGGTTCTTCCAGCTCGACCAGCCCGCTGCGTCGCCGATGCGCGTGAGATGGGTTCGAGTACTAGCATGTTTAGCCCTGAACTGGAATCAATGCGTTGCACCCGAGACCAACCACTATCGACGACAATTGTAACACCGTCGATCGTTAGCGAGGTTTCAGCGACATTGGTGGCCAGAATTACCTTTCGCTGGGACGAAGGCGCCAACACTCTGTCCTGGTCATTGGGAGACATGTCTCCAAAAAGGGTTAACAGTTGCCAACCTTGTTTCTCTGCTTCAAGCTCGAGTTGCCGGGCGACTTGCATGATCTCACCTACGCCTGGCAGGAAAACCAAGACATCCCCCGCATGAGCTCGGGTAGCATCAAGCACGCTTGCGGAGGTCTGCTCCACGATCCGCCGCGAGGGGCTTACGATTTTTCCGCTTCGCAAATTGGACTGAAAGCGACTGTAACGAATGTCGACGGGGTAAGTTTGAGCCTCAACGCGCACTACAGGTGGATTGCCAAGCAGTGTGTCCACGCCAAGCGTGTTGAGCGTGGCTGACATAATGACCAGCCGCAGCTCCGGTCGCATGAGGGTCTGGATGCGCCGCAGCATGCCCAACAAGAGGTCGACTTCAAGCGATCGTTCGTGGAATTCGTCGAGTATTACGACCGCCACGCTTTCCAGGAACGGATCGTGTTGCAATTGCCGCAACAAGATGCCTGGCGTCATACTGATTAATTGCGTCTCGGCCGTGCAGCATTTGTCAAAGCGTACTTGATAGCCGACTTTTCCTCCGACAGTGCAATTCAATTCTTGCGCGATTCGCGTAGCGGCAGCGCGCGCAGCAATGCGCCGTGGCTGGATCAAGATGACCTTTTGAGAATTCTCATCGGACAGTAGCGCCGGAGCTACTCTTGTCGTTTTGCCAGTGCCGGGCGGCGCTTCCAAGACCAGGCATGGGTTCGCTGCCAGCTTCTGGACAAGCTCTGTCAAGTGGCTGTCGATGGGTAGTTGCTGACGTATCAAACCAGACCTGCTCCTCTCAAATAGTGTCGACTAGTCGGGTTGGCGTGGGAAGGTGCAAGCATTAGATTGAAAGTTGCATCCATTTCAAATGCACTCGGTATTTAATAGTCCGCAATTGGTATTTGGTTCGATTTGCCCAATTCAACGTTTAGAGTAGTCAATTTGTATGAGTCTAGATTCAGTAGATATCGATGGAGTCCGGCTGAAACTGGCCTCGCCAATGACCAATCGCGCCGAATGGATTGGTCAAAAAGATGTTCTTAAGCAATTGTTGGCTTGTTGGCTCGTGGTCGACGAGCTCGATCTTCCTTTGACTCCCCGTTTGGTTGGCGTCCCTGGTATTGGAAAAACCGCATTGGCTATGGCAGCGGCGGCCATGCGTGAGCAGGAATTGTACGTATTTCAATGCACTGCGGACACGCGTCCCGAAGATTTGTTGGTTACACCGGTGCTAAGCCAGCAAGGCACTATCTCATATCACGCTTCGCCCCTTGTCACCGCCATGCTCCGTGGCGCTGTCTGCGTGCTCGACGAGGGAAATCGTATGAACGAAAAATCGTGGGCAAGTTTGGCTCCATTGTTTGATCAACGTCGGTACGTGGAGTCCATTGTGGCGGGTATTGTCATCAACGCCAACAAAGATTTTCGCTGCGCCGTGACGATGAATCAGGACGATTCAACCTATGAAATCCCCGATTATATCTTGAGCCGCCTTCAGCCAACGTTGCCGCTTGGCTTCCCCAACCGACAAGACGAACTGGCCATCCTGCAATATCACTTGCCGTTCGCCGAAGCGGACATGCTGGCGATGACCGTGGAGTTTCTTCAGCGATCGCATGAACTGCGGCTCGACTTTTCCGCCCGCGACGGTTTGAACCTGCTTCGATTTTCGCTCAAGCGACTATCTCAAGACTCAACGCACCCACTTAGCAAAGATGCGGCTTGGCGGGAAGCGCTCGAATTTTGCCTTGGAGAAGATGCAGTGAATCTCGAGGCGTTGGCGGAGCGAAAACGAGGTGACTTGGGTGGCACCGCTTTACCACTCGGACTTGGCGATTTCTTTTTTGACCCGGATGATCCGCTTCATCCCGACTTTGAAGGCGACGATGACGACGACGAGTTCTAGGCGCTGTTTAAAATACGTAGTCGTGTCTCTCCGAGACGCGAACTAACTGCGTCTCGGAGGAGAGACGCAACTACGTGAACCTGCCTTTCGGTTATCCCGCTACTTTCACGAAGGAAATTATGCCTCATTGCTTTACCACGACCGACATACGGGGCGAATTCGTGTTATTGGGAACCGGTACATCGGTCGGAGTGCCGGCCATCGGTTGTGGCTGCGACGTTTGCCGCAGCACCAATCCCAAAAATAAACGCACGCGTTCGTCAGCCATCGTGGGACTGCCCGACGGCAATCTGCTCATCGATACATCTCCGGAATTGAGATTGCAATTGGTCCGCGAAAACATAGGAATTGTGCACGCGGTTGTCTTCACCCACGAACATGCCGACCATATTTTTGGTCTAGATGACTTGCGGTTGTTCCCGTTCCGCTTGCGCGGCCCCGTACCGCTGTATTGCGAACCAAACGTCGAGCGAAGGATCCGTCACAGTTACGACTACGCTTTTGATTCCAAACCTCAAACGCATCCAGGAGCCGTACCAAAACTGGAGACGCGTACCATCGGACTTGCTCCCTTTGATGTATTGGGGGCGACGATTCAACCCATGAGACTAGAGCACGGCCCTAACTACCACGTGCTGGGTTTCCGGATTGGCAACGTGGCCTATTGCACTGATACGAACTACATTCCCGATGAGAGTTTTCGCGTGTTAGAGGGCGTTGAGTATTTTGTGGTCGATGCGTTGCGTTATGAACCGCACGCAACACACTTTCATGTTGACGCAGCCTTGGAAGCAATCGAGCGAGTGCAACCCAAGCAGGCTTACCTAACCCATGTTTGCCATGACCTCGAGTATGAGAAAACGTGTGCCGCTTTACCGCCCAACGTCGAACTTGCCTACGACGGCCTCCGCCTGCCGCTGGTGCTGTGATCTCTTTTGATGGATCCTACCAACGTCGATCCGCTTTTGACTTACAGCCTACCTATTTTATCGTTGACAAATCAGGAACGCAGCCACCTTCATGCTCGATAACGCACCATTCTTGACGCACGCCCATCGCAGTTTGACGATCGAAGGGTATTCACGGGCTGCAGTCCAAAGCTATTGGCGCGTACCAGAAATGCGCATCGGTTTTGATCTGGGCGCACAACCTTGGGACTTTATGGGGACCGGTACGTGGGCAATTTCCCATGCGCATTTGGATCACATCGCGGCCCTTCCCGTCTACATTGCTCGGCGACGCATGATGAAGATGGAACCACCCACAATCTATCTCCCTAGTCATTGCCTCCCCGGCGTCGAATTGATGCTCCGCTCGTTTTCGCGCTTGGATCGCGGTCGCCTGCCCTGTGAGCTGATAGCCGTTGAGCCGGGGGATGAATTTGAATTATCGCGTGAGTTGGTAATGACCGTGCATCGCACCACGCATTCGGTACCGAGCGTAGGCTACATCGTTTGGGAGCGACGAAACAAGTTGAAGCCTGAGTTTCAAACACTGTCCGGAAACGAAATTCGTGACATTCGACTCAGTGGCGTCGAGGTCAGCGCCGAAGTCCGCGTGCCTACTGTCGCCTACACCGGAGATACTAGCCCGCCTGGGTTGGATGATAACCCCGACATGTATCGTGCACGGGTGCTTATCACCGAAATGACTTTTGTAGCACCAAAGCATCGCCGCGAGAAGATTCACAAGCATGGCCACATGCACTTGGATGATTTTGTCGCCCGACAAGCCAAATTCCAGAACGAGCTGGTAATTGTCGGCCATTACAGCGTCCGCTACAACGCGCGGCAAGTGCAACGCGAAGTCGAGCGCAAACTCCCTGGTTTGCTCGACGGGCGACTCAAAGTCTGGCTGTAGGCAACCTATTACTTTGCGCCCATATAAATACTTGGCATTTCCTTGGAATGGGTTCGGAGTCGCAACCTACTTCCATATGCTGTACCATTATGGTTGTAGTTGGACTGCGCGCAGCAAATCTGCGACGGTCGAGTGCATTCTTTCAATTGGAGAAATTCGCATGTTACTGCGAAATCGTTTATTTGTCGCTATTTGTTTGGCTTTGGCATTCTTGGCAACCCCTGTGATGGCTGACAACGAGGGGCAGGATAAGCTGAACGAAGCCACCATCAAGCAACTTGATGCAAACAATCCCGAGGATTTGGGGAAGGTTATCGAACTGTGCGAAAGTGCCATGCAACTGGGACTGGATGAAGACAACACCAAGTTGGCTAAGCAGATTTTGTCGTCTGCAGCTCTCCAGCGCGCCCAGATGACGATTCAACAATTGCCATCCGTTGTCAACAACCGCGGAGCACTTAATCGGCTGCGAATCAAGACGCTCGAGGACCTGGAAAAGGCGGTCGCCAATGATCCGAAACTGGCTGAAGCCTGGATTTTGATGGCAAAGCTGGAAACACTGCCCGGTGGCAGCCGAGAAAAATCGCTGGAGCATATTGATCACGCCATCCAAGCACTGGAAGGCAAGCCGGTCGACCAGGCCAATGCGTATATCTTGCGAGCCGGGCTACAGGAATCCAACGAAGCCAAACTCGCCGACTTCAGCAAAGCGATTGAAATCGATGGAACCAATGCCGATGCCATGCAAGCCAAAGTCGCACTGCAACTGGCCCTCGGCAAACTTGAAGAGGTCCTGACGGACACTAACAAGATTCTTGCGGATGAGCCCGACAATTTATTCGCGGTGGAAGCGGCCGTACGCGCTCTCGCAGGCCTTGAAAAATACGATGAATCGCTCGCACTGATTTCTAAGACAGTCGAAAAGAATCCAACCAATGGCGCCGTCTACCGTCTACGGGCTGAGATTTACGAAGCCAAGAAAGAAAATGAAAAAGCAGTTGAAGACCTGACGAAGGCAATCGAGATCGATAGTCGCGATGCCAACGCCCTGGTCATGCGGGGAAGACTCTACTACCTCATGGAAGAAGTTGACAAAGCGAATCGCGATATCAGCGATGCACTGCTCATCGCACCCAACTCGGTCCAAGGCATCCTCATGCGCAGTTTGGTGGCCGCCGAGGAAAAGCGTTACGGCGACGCCATCTCCGATATGGAGATGCTGGTCCGCGCCAATCCGTCGAACACCATGTGGATTATGCAGCTGGCCAATTTTTATCAGATGGACGATCGCCCGCGACTCGCCATTCGCTTGTACGACGAGTTGATCCAGAACGATGATTCGGACTGGAGAGCCATGCGACTACGCGGCGATGCGAAGCTGAGCATCGGAGAACATGTAGAAGCGGTGGCAGATTACGATGCTGCAATTGCTAAACTCGAAGAGTTACGCGCCGTAGCCGACGAAGAAAAAGGGACCGATATCCATTACAGCGGCCTATTGAATAACTTGTCATGGGTGTTATCCACTTCTCCCAAGGATGAGTTACGTGACGGAAAGAAGGCCCTCGATTTGGCACTCAAGGCCTGCGAAGCAACCGAGTATAAAGAAGCCCATATTCTCAGCACGCTCGCATCTGCTTATGCCGAAACCGGGGACTTTGAAAAAGCAAAAGAATGGGCTGCCAAAGCGGTCGAAATTGCTAGTACTGAGGATAACCCGCAGATCGATCAGCTAAAGGAAGAGTTGGAAAGCTACAAACAAAAAAAGCCTTGGCGAGAAGCGCAAGACACTGAAGAGAACGAAAAGCCGCTTACTTCCGCTGATGACACCATCGACACTTGAGCAAGCCAGAGATTGTTCTTCTATGACATTTTTGCAGTCGGGCGAGAGAGGCTCCTGCCAAGCTTTGTTGGGCAGCGTCCTAACGTCCATAAGCAAAGATGTCCAAAACTCTGGCATCGCCTCCCGTTGATCGCCTGCTATTTGTGCGTAATGAACAGAACCTGCCACAGGTGCCTGTTGGCTGGAACATCCGTGCACCGGCTTTGCTATCCGTGCGATAAACTCGAGTTTGGTTCTAACGAATCGAAGGAGACCGACGAATGCCAAACGGGATGTAATATCTACTGCGCTCGTCCATTGCTGTTGGACGTTAGGCGGCAGCCCACAAGATGCTCCGCAAGAGCGTCGCACTCCCGTGACCGCATCGCCCGGCCTAAAGTCGTTTGCCTTGATCCTGCCGCTGGTGCGGTTCCCGTTTGACCGCAAACTCGAAACATCTCCTCCCCTGTTGTTGAAAAGTCACTTTGACATTAAACAAAGAGTAAGGCCTTTCGGTAACGTTTCGCCGCGAGGATTTTTCGCCCCATTGTTGAGGATTTCCACAATGTTTTATCGCTTTACGGCAGTCGTTCTGGCTGCGATCGTTCTTTCCAATTCATCCGGATGTGCGCCCGAAGATGCATCCAAGATGGCCAGTGATGCCGCCAACAGCGCTGCATCTACGGCAGGCAATGTTGCTGATGCAGCGGCTGACGCTGCCAGTGAGGCAGGGGCTGGCATGTCGGATCTGATGGGCAAAGCGACCGAAGCGCTGGCTTCCGTCGAAGGTGGTTCGGACATGCTCAAGAAAGTGTCCGAAATGTTTGGCTCGGCAACCAGCACGTTGCAAGGCGTGACCGACGTTGACTCTGCGACTAATGCACTGCCAGAATTGAACAAATTGACCGAATCCTTTGGCGGCATGAGCGAAATGTTCGGCAAAATGCCCGACGCAGCCAAGAGTGCTGTGGCAGGCGTCTTTCAATCGTCTCTTGGACAATTGCAGCCCATCATCGACAAAGTCTTGGCGATCCCTGGCGTAGAAGCCGTTCTAAAGCCAGCCATCGATGGGCTAATGAGCAAATTGGGGGCTTTCAAAGCGTAGACAATTCGCACACAGTTGCTTGAAGCGGTGTAGAGCGGTTGCATGTCAACCGTTCTACACAGGTCCGTCATTCGATCCTTCATCGTCATTGACCGCTCGCTGAAACGCGGTTCGAACTTCGGTTGGAATGGCGATGAGTTTACCGGTGGCAAAGTCGACAAATACCCATTGCGTTTCTGCTACCGCGCATAGTCGACCATCTGACCGGCGCACGATCTCGTACTTGCGCAGCGAGCTTACTTTTTCAGCGTCGTCGATCCACGTTCTAATTTCGATCTCATTTCCGAGCAAGGCAGGGACCTTGTAAACGATCTTATGGGATCGCACGATCCAGCCTGATCCGAGCTGGCGATAGCGTTCGGGTGGCCAACCAACATGCCGAGAATGGGCCACGGCAGCTTGTAAACTCCATCGTAGATATTGCAAATTGTTGACATGTTGCATTTCGTCCAAGTCGTCTTGGCAGACGATGCGCTGCATCACGAACAACTCACTGAACATATTTTTCCCCGTTGGGTAAACTAACCGGCTGACTTTTGAGTCGTCGGCTCACCTGCCTATGAAGCTGATTTTAAGCTGATTTTTTTGCCAGTTTTGGCGCTTTCGTAGATGGCCAAAATCAACTCGACACTTCGTCGGCCTTCATGTCCATCGATAGCAGGTGGGCGATCGTCTCGCATTGCGTCCAGCATGTCTCGGAACAAGGCGGCATGTGCGTGATGACCGATGGCTGCCGGATCAGCCGCACCACCGCCCGTCTTGGTGCGTCCCAACATTTCGCGTCGCAGCTTATCATCGTCGGCGAGTGCTTCGGCGAATTCCCATTTGATAATGTCTTCTTCTTCGAGTACCACACTGCCTGTGGAGCCGCTGATCTCAATCTTCTTCAGTGCACCGGGATAGCTGGCTGTCGTAGCTTCGATCACACCCAGCGCTCCGTTGGCGAATCGGACCGTTGCGGTTGCCACATCTTCTACTTCGATGCGTTCGTGTGCGAGCATGGCGGTATGCCCCATGACTTCAACGGCAGGCCCCATGAGCCAGAGCAATAGATCGACGCTGTGAATGGCCTGGTTCATCAAAGCCCCTCCACCATCGAACTCCCACGTACCTCGCCATGCACCACTATCGTAGTACTGCTGTGTCCGAAACCACTTGACGTAAGCATCACCGAGGGTCAACTTGCCAAAGCGGCCTAGCTCAACAGCTTGTTTCAACAACTTGCTCGACTGATGAAATCGCGAAGGGAAAATTGTAGCGAGCTTCACTCCAGCATGATCGCAAGCGGCAATCATTGCATCACAACGATCGAGGGTGACGTCGAGCGGTTTTTCCACGATCACATGTTTGCCCGCTTTCGCAGCGGCCAGACATGGTTCCATATGGGCTCCACTTGGGGAACAGATCGTTACGACGTCGATATCGGGTCGAGCCAACATCTGTTCGAGGTCGGTGTAGGCGTCACCGCCAAACTCATTGGCGAGTTGCTCGGCATTCGGAGCGGTACGATTGAAGCAGGCGACAAGCGTCGCGTCCTTGATGTCCGCAATCGCCCGCGCATGAAACTTGGCAATCATGCCACAGCCAATGATCCCAAAACCGGTTGACATAGCTAGGTGCTCCACTGGGTTGCATAGGAGTGCTGATCAGGTCGGATCGATATCACATAACGCCAACGGCATTTCATCTCTCGGATCTTGCACACGCAGCGCGCGCTTACCGGCGTAGATGTGGTACAGCGGATCTCCGACAAACTCGGCTCGCCAACCTTTGAGCAAATTCGGAAAATCCTCGTCGGTTTCGGGCAAGTTCTCGCCGCTGAGCCAATACGAAGCAAGCTTGCCCACGTCATCCGATGTTCCAACGATGGCGGGTGCAATGTTGTTGTTGCGGCACAGGTATGCCATGGCCGCGGTTAAGAACTGCTGAAGTAGAGCTGGCGGACGAGCTCGCTTCGACTGCCCACTCCACGGTGTCTTGGGAATGGGTACGTTCAATCCTCGATTCACGCAGTCGGCAATCTCTGGGATAAAACGCTGGAATCCAACGTGATGCAATCCTCGAATGTGGGCAATCTTCTTGGGGTCTGCCGAACTGCGCCGAGCCAACTCGACGATCAAGTCATCGCGCAACACGCGACGGGCCGGCATGTCCTTACTACGCGCCCGTTCATCGCGCCAAAGCCAAAGTTCTCGGACAATCCCAAGCTGCTTGCCATGCAGGGACTGAACGCCGGACATGCGGTACCAGCCCTCCTGCTCCTCGTAAATGATCAAATTGGCTTGTTTGCGAACCAGTTCATCTTCCAGCCAACTCAAGCGACCCTGCGCCATGAGCTGCTGCCGGAGCGCATCGTAGACTTGGGGCAAATGAAGCACGTCGAGCGCAGCGTAGTCGAGTTGAGCGCGCGTCAGCGGTCGCTTCCGCCAATCGGTTCGCGTCTCACCTTTGGGTACGTTTTCTCCCAATACTCGCTGGAGCAATTTGCCGTAAGACGCAGGAAAATCGCCGCCAAGCAATCCCACCGCCACTTGCACGTCAAAGAGCCTGGCAATCGTACGACCCGTGGCGCGAAACGCGAACAAAATCTCCTCGCGGCCCGCATGCACAACGACCGTGCGGGTGGGATCCACCAGCAACTCCCACACCGCCGACAAGTCGTCAATCCCTTTCGGATCCACGATAAAAACGTCGTCTCGCGTCGAAATCTGCAACAAGCAAAGGTCCGGGCGATAACAGTCCTCGGCAACAAACTCCGTGTCCATTCCCACAATACCGGTCGCCGAAATCTGCTCAATCAGCTCCGGGAGCTGCTCATTCGTGTTTACAACCGTATAATCCACTCGCGAACCGGACGATCTAAATAAAGGTACTGTGCGAAAAGTTCACAACCCGGGAATGCTCCGTATGAGTCATTCCACAAAGGGGGACGAATAGGTTAGCATTAAACTCTCGACCGACGGAATTGCCAAGTTGCCTTGAGGATATTCGATTCAGATGTTGGGCGTAATCCACGTAATCCTTCCCAAGTTCGTCACCGTCGCTCAAGATTCAAGCTCCTAACATGCAATCGTTGCATCCCTGCCGCACATTTGAGTCCCAGCTTGCACCACAACTACTAGTTAGCGTGCAAAGTGTCGCAGAGGCAAAAATCGCGCGGGAGCTGTCGGTCGGCTGGATCGATCTGAAAAATCCCAGCGGCGGTTCGCTCGGCGCACCAACCCTCTCCATCTCGACGGCCGTCGGCGTAGCCCTGCGCGGAATCGTACAAAAAAGCGTGGCATTAGGAGAATTGTCGGAAGCCTCAGGTTTTGATGACTTGCGTCCCATCGTGGCCACGGCCGATTTCGACAACGCTTATCCCATTGCCAAGGTTGGACTGGCCCACCTCGAATCGATGCCCAACTGGCAGGCAAAGTTCGCAGAGCTTGCCCAGTTGATATGGCCGACAAAACTGATCCCAGTCCTTTACGCTGATCGCGCGCGTTGTGGAGCCCCCTCTTTCGCTACGGTCTTGCAAGTTGCTGTCCACACCGCAGCTCCGTACATTTTGGTCGACACATTTTTCAAAGATGGCCAACGACTTCTCGACTACCTGAAGCTGGAGCAAATCGCTGAGATGATCCATCAAGCCGGTCAACACCGCGTCGGTGTTGTGCTAGCTGGTAGCCTGCACATCGACGATGTCCCTTTGCTGATCGCCTTGCAGCCGACTGCCCTAGCGGTGCGAGGTGCAGTATGTAACGGCGCTCGTACTTCCACGATCTGTCGCGAGAAAGTTTCACAGTGGATGCACGTAATGGAAAGCAGTCTGTCGCGACGCAATGGCAGTTAGCGGCAAGCGTACCTCTGCCCCCCTTACTGCTCACCCCACATCGGCGAGCTGGGTGAACGCTGCGATGATATTGGAGTGAATGTCTTCCGCGGATTGACTGGCATCAATGATCGCCGCCTTGTCTCCAAGCCGTTTCGCTTGATGCAAAAAACCATCGCGTACCAATTGCATATAAGCCGTCCCGCGACTCTCCAAACGATCCAAGCCACGATCAATCCGGGCGAGGGCTGTCGTGACGTCCACATCTAGCACAAACGTGATGTCGGGAAGTAGGCCTCGAGTAGCAATCTCGCCAACGCGCCATATCGCCTCCACATCCAATCCCCCGGCAGAACCTTGATACACCACATTGGCCAACAGGAAACGATCGCAAATAACGATCGTGCCGAGCTCCAGTGCAGGTCGAATCACTTCTTCGACCAGTTGCGCGCGGCTGGCCATATACAACAGCATCTCAGCCGTCATCGTTAGCGGTATCTCCTGGCGATGGAGCAGGATGTCGCGCAGCGCCTCGCCCAGTCGCGTCGCACCCGGATCACGCAAACTGAGAGTCTGCTCTCCACGGCTTTGTAACCAGTCGCATAACATGCGGATCTGAGTCGATTTGCCACTTCCATCGACACCATCCAAACTGATGAATAAACCCGCCATATTGTGCGTTGCGACTGCTTGAGAAGTGAATGCGATTGCTTGAGAGAAAATTCAGTATTCTTTTTAACTGGCTAACTGGATTATCTACTCCAGAGACAATACGCTCAATCCCCATACGTCGCAGGTACTGGCTTGCTGGGTTGTGACTCCTACGTAGGTCACTCCTGCCAGGAGTGACTAACCGTCATTCAACTTCTCATTAATTTCGTCAGCTACCACCCGCATACCAACTGCCAACTGTCAGAACCGAATTGTTAAGTGGTACGTTGTAGTTCACTGTGTTTAATTAGTGGTTGTAAATTGTGGTTCGGCCATAAGTCGCAGGTGCTGACTTGCCGGGGTAGTGACTCCTGGCAGGAGTCACCTACGTAGGTCACTCCTGCCAGGAGTGACCAACCGCAAGAAGCGTCAAACTCAGCGCTTGGTGACTCCTGGCAGGAGTCACCTACTTCAGAAGCTGCGGAACAACATTTCCATCACTCCAGCGAAGCGGGCGGCCGATAGGTGTGATGCGTTCGTCGGTATGCTCCACACCCAAAGCGTGCAGCAAAGTAGCGTGCAAGTCGGGAACGGTGACAGTCTTTTCCGTCACGGAACTAGGGTCAAACGGCCCAGCATCAGCCTGCATCAGCTTGTCCAAATCGGGATTTTCCGCCGTTTGACCGTAAACAAATCCGCGTTGGAATGGGCCACCTGCCAGCAAGCTACTGAACCCGTGTGGCCAATGATCGCGTCCTCCCGCCGCATTGATCTGCGGCGTGCGACCAAACTCACCACCGCAAAACACGATGGTATTGTCCAACATATCCCGGGCAGCAAGTTCTTGCAAAGTGGCTGCCAGTGCGCTATCGAGTTGAGCGGCCCGACCGGCTTGCAATTGATGATTATTGATATGCGAGTCCCAACCGGACAATTCGACTTCGACGCAACGCACGCCTGCTGATAGCAAGCGTATGGCGGCTAGGCAACCTCGACCAAAATTGGAATCACCAAATCGCTTGAGCGTTTCTTCACCTTCCGCCTTGACATCGAAGGCCGTCAGTTGCTCACTGCTCATCATCTGCAGTGCTTGTCGTGTCGTGGAGCGATGGAGCGTACGGGATTGTTCGAGTTTGGTTAGACGTCCGCGGCGGAACTCGTCTTCGAGCGTGTCGAGTAACGGGCCAATTCGTTGATCCAACTGTTCTTTTGCGACATTAGAGGTTAAATTCGGAATGGGTTCGGTCGGATCACCAATCTGAAACGCGTCATAGGCTGGCCCCAAGTATCCACCGCGGGCCGGCCACTCGGTCGAAACGATGGAAACATGTCGTGGAATCTCGATATTGATTTCGCTTTGATGGCACAAAATCGCGCCAATCGATGGATGGACGAGAGTAGGGTCGGGACGCCAACCCGTCTTCAAATGATAGGTCGCTCGTTCATGATCGCCTTCTTTGCTGATCACCGAACGAACGAGGCAAGTGTGATGCATCTGCTCGGCAGTGGCGGGGAGCAAGTCGGAAATCTGCACCTTGGGGATCGAAGTCGAAATGGCTTTAACCTCGCCGCCATAGCGCGTTGCGGGATGCGGATCAAAGGTTTCAAGCTGACTTGGACCACCCTGTAACCATAGCATCAACAGCGATTTTGGCCGTCCGTCACTTGAACGTTCCGATGCCCGCGCAAGTTGTTCGGCAATACCGGTCAACCCTCCAAAGCTTGCGAGCCCCAATGCGCCCGTCGCCACTGCGCTGTGACGCAACAGTTGGCGGCGCGACAAGCGTTGATAACCGATACATCCGCTGGCAACTTCATCAACTTGACACATGCTTATGCTCTCAGTGGTTCCACGAGAATTCGGTTGAATTGATAATAGCCCAATAGACGTCACCCATCGCGCGACTTCGATCGTCGCCAGATTTTCCGTGCAGATACTTGCTAAACGCTTCGACTTCGACCAGCGATGGACTTCGATTCAGAACGCTCAAGAACGTCAACTCGACGGCTTGCTGGTCATCCTGGACCATTTGTGCAATTCGCGTGCTTGCGTTGCCAATCAGATCGACCTTGGTGCGTTCTGACACGAGGTTGCCGTTCATCAACAACAAGCGCTGGGGAATGGTCACCGCCGAGCTTTCGAATTCATCTTCGCCACGGTCTCCAAAGTTACGCAGGAAATCCTGTCCATCTCCGAAAACTTTCAACCGAGTGAGTATCGGACTGGTGCTGTCCATGGCACTCAGCGAACAAGCTTGAAACAGACTCCCGGAGACTTGTTCGGGTCGCAGCTGCGTAACTGGGAATACGCTCCACGCAAGTTCATGGTCTTCAGTCACCTCGAAGTCTGCTCGGCTGTCACGGCGAAACGCATCGGTTTCTACAATCATTCGAATAAGTCGCTTCAAATCGAAACCGTGCGCGGCAAAATCGGCTGCAAGCAGGTCCATGATCGGAGGCACGGACTCGTCAAGTGGAATGTTGTCCACGGGTGCAACTAAAGGCCTTGAAAACATCAATGCCCAAATGCGATTCACCGTGGCGCGGGCAAAGGCGCGATTATCTGGGTGCGTTACCCAAGCCGCCAGCCGTACACGCGGCTTGCCTTCGCTGGGCAACAACTCGGGTGCAAACGGCACCGCGGGCTCGACTCTCGTCATCTCGCTTTCGCCCAGATATTCAAAATCATAAGTTTGCTTGTCCTCACAGATTCCACGAAAGGGATTGGCGAGCGCCGTGCCTGAATAGAACGCAGCCAAGGAATGAAAATGCTCCTGGCGTCCATCCACCGGCGACTCAGCGCTACCAAAGTTCAAGTCTCCCAAAAAGTCGTCGTGGCACTGCAGGCAGTCGATGCGCTGCGCGAGAAAGGCTCTCGACGTTCGCCCAGCCAAGCGGATAGGATCGCCTCGCCCTTCATTCGCTTCATCCATGGTGGCAGTCACAAAGTTGACTTCCGGTTTGTCGGTCCACAAGCCTTCTGCCGACAACATTTCGCGAACAATAACGTTGTAACTCACATCATCGCGAAGCTGTTCTGACAGCCATGCGTTGAACTTGCGGCGTCGAAAGAGCAAGAAGGGGCCATCGTTGGTCCCCACAAATGCGCGCGACAAACGCTCCGCAAAGTAATCAGACCATCGGCGGTCTTCCAACAAGTAGGTCGTCAACCATTGAATTTGACGATCTTCAGCTACCTCCGAAAACGCCCGCATTTCTTCAAGCGATAGACCACTTCCCACCAGAGCAAGCGACAGGCGACGCGCGATGGCATGATTATCAGCTTGCGGAGCACGTTGGCCATCTACAGCGTCGGCCATCGCAAGCAGATGTTTGTTGGCAATGGCTAAGTTCAGCTGAAAATTGCTGGCCCGATACGGTTCTTCGATCTCTTTATCTTTGGGCCGTCGAATATCGGGGCGACCGTTGAGCGTCGCAACCACAACGCCAGCTCCCACCAAGACCACTGACAGCATCAGCAGCGGTTGCAATATTCGACGTTTGCGATTCATAGTTTTTCTGCCTCTCGTAGTGGAGCTTGCCAAAGCTCCTCTTCTCCCCACGAACCACTCACCATCAACACTTTTTAGCTCGCTCAAGCATTTTCAGCAAAATCCGCGACGTCGGAACCTGCCAAACCTCTCGTCTCTAAGCTATTCGTTGCAATTCTGATTTTCTTTGGCAATAAGATTCGTCATTTCACGAAGAATATAGTTAGCATACCAGAATACCTAAATCCATCGGCGACTCCCCTCGAACCCAGGCGGTATCCTGCCGTGACCAACAGCAATCTCCTAAAGAACAACGCGATTCCAGCTGAGCTGAGTACTCGTTCGACGAATTTGAACGAACCTCCAATAATCAGCTCGTTGGCACATGTCCCTCAAGACCATATTTCTCAAGACCATATTTCTCAAGATATCGACGAGCCGCCCACGACTTCCACCGGCGAGCCCAGTGAAATGCTTCGACAACGCGTGCCGGAAGACTCGACCAGTGGCACCAGTTTGGTGGTAGCGGAAGTAGTTGGCCTGCCAGAAGTGCAAGCTGTTATCGCGACCGAATTGCCGACGACTGCCAAAGTAAGTAAGAAGCTGCCGTGGTATCGCTGGCCTGATTGGTTGTTCGCCCGCAGCCTGGATCTTTTCAGTTTGCTGCTCATCTTAGCCATTGTCGCAGCCGTGCCCATCGTACAGCTTGCCAGTCTTGGTTATATCCTGGTCGCCGCTGGAAACCTGGCTCAAGGAGATCCATGGCGTCGCGCATTTCCCGGCTTGCGTATGGCGGGCAAGTTGGGAACGTTCGCCCTGATCGCTGGCATCTTATGGATACCCGTCTACTTTGTGAATGATCTTTCTTACTCTGCGCAGTTGCTGCAACCGAGTTCAAGCACGGCCAAAAGTTGGCGGTTAGGCGCATTTCTATTGACGTTTGCCTGGGTGACCCATGTTGGTTGGGCGGCGATGCGTGGTGGGCGATGGTGGCATTTCTTATGGCCCGCTCCGGTGCGATTTATTGTTCGTATCTTTCGACCCAGTACATGGCGTGAGACCAGTTCACGGCTCTACGACACCGTTGCATCACTTCACTTTACGCGATTGTGGTGGATAGGCGCTCGCGCCGCGGCTGGTGCTCTGTTGTGGATTGCAGTACCAGTGTCCATGATGATTGTTGGTGAGCGAGCAGAAAATTTTCCGGGTGCCGGTTTTGTTGGATTCCTAGGAGCGGTTGCCATGATTGCAATCATGTTCTATTTACCATTTTCACAGATTCAGTTCGCTGTTGACAATCGCTTTGCATCTATCTTTGATTTCCGACGCGTGCGTCGACGCTTTCTGTACGCACCTTGGGCACATGCGATCAGCTTACTGTTACTTTGCTTGCTGTGCATTCCACTCTACTTATTGCGCATCGAAGCTGCCCCGGCTGAATTGTTATGGGCCCCCAGCCTTGTCTTTATCTTGTTGATGTTCCCAGCCAAGCTGGCTCTGGGCGCGGCCATCGGATATGCAGAAGGCCGACAACATCGACGGAATCTGCGCAAGCGTCATTGGACGCTACGCTGGCCTGCGCGCATGGTCGCATTTACAAGTGTGCTCATCTACGTTGGAGCGCTGTATGTAGCCCAGTTGGTAGCGGGACAAGGAGCTTATGTCATGTACTTCCAACACGCATTTCTTGTCCCCGCTCCATTGATCAGCTCTTAAGGCGTTGCTAAACAATGAGTTGCCGGACCCGATAAGGCCACACCACGCTCTTCATCCGTGCCTCGGCCTTGCCATCCGTGCTATTCAATCCCTTTAGCGTTCAAAACCAACGAGTTTTCAGACGACCATTTGACGAAGCCCCAATAAAATCGTAACCGAATGTAGAATGTAGAACAATTGTCCTCAATTGTTCTTTACTTTACGATGGTCGCCTTACGTTGAATACAAAACAATTGGGGACAACTGTTCTACATTGCCAGAATTGTTCTACATTGCATAAAAGCTACCTCGACAGGAACTTAAGCAACGCAGCCAACTGCTCGTCGTTGAGAATCTCAGTGAAATTGCTGGGCATCAGTGACTGAGTCGATTCGCGACGATCGGCAATTGTGTTAGCTGGAATCTCCTGACTCTTGCCATCTTGTCCTGTAATGGTAACGGTTTGACCATCTTCGGAATCGCGAACAAGTCCGGTGACCACTGAATCGTCGTCGAGCAGAAGCGCAGTAACACGGAATGCCCGATCCACGTTGCGATTGGGATCGAGAATATCTTCCCCCAGACGCTCAGCGCCGCGCACCAAAGCCCCGTCCAATTGTGGGCCGACCAAAGTCCCTTCGTTTCCAAGCTTGTGGCAAGCAGCACAATGTTGCTTGTAGACTTGTTGCCCCGCTTCTGTCGTGGCAGATTCCCAGTTCAGCCGCCCGAGGCGTGCTGCCACGTCGACCGTTTCGGGAGGCAAGGTAGCGGCAGCCGCTAGTTGCTCGGTAAGCATCCGTTTGGTTTCGCCATCCAAGTTCGCTGGTAGCAGCGCTTCAACCGACTGCAATGCACGCAGGCTAAGCGTGCCCTTGGCAAGCAATTCACTCAGTAGTTTGCAACCACTGGCGGAGCCCAACAACGCTTTGGCAAACCCCGTTTGTTGCGAAGCAGTGGCAGTAGCACATAGTTCATTGACAATTGCCTCGGTTTTTTCTGCAGGAAAATCAGTCGCTAACCACTCCACGTCAACCAACTCGGCGCGGCGTAGCGCAATGGCTTGTTGTGCGAGAGCCGCCAGCGGCTGCTGTTGCGTGCCGGTCAAGGCCGAGGCGATAAGAGTAGCGCGCTGTCGAGGACTCAACGGCAATGCATTCAGGCGAGACGCGAGGTTTTCTGGTTGAACGCGTTGTAATAGATTGGCACTAATGGCCTCGATCAACTCAGCAATATTTCCGCGTTCAAGGCGTGAATCGGAGAAACGGCCCACAGCTAACCAGGCGTAAGCGTCACCTGCATCGGCATCAATCACTTCGATTCTAACCGGCTGATTTTCAAAGTCGGACAAGGCCCAGGCCACGCGTTTGGCTCGATCATTTCGCGGCGGAAACGCTTCGGCAATCACTTCTCCAGTGGTGGCATGAATCAACTTGACGACATTGCGTCGATGGTCCTCGAGATCAGGGGCACCGTTGTGACCTGATAGCCAAAATGTCAATTCGGCAGGACATGCGATTACTTCGCTGCGTAGAATTCCAGTGTATTGTTCTGACTGGCTCAAACTCGAGACCAACTGGGCCGCTTGACCATCATCGCAATCACGTGGTTCGAGTCCCCAGACTTTTCCGCGATCGTCGATCCAATCGACAACGCGACCGGTGGCGGCGGTACGACTATTAAGTTCGTCAAGCAGTCCGTTTTGCAACTCCAGCCCATAGGCCATCAGGCGTGGCGACAGTTCGCTGTGTTTGGCGATGGTTGCGGTTGCCAGTTGCTTAAATTTTGCAGCTCGGGCCGTGACATTGCCGGCCGTAATTCGATCGATCGCTGCCAACAACTTGTCGTTGAGTCCATTGCTGGCCTGCTTCGACGCGGCTTCGATCGCTTGTTCAAACAGGGCTGGTTCAACGTTGGTACTATGTTCCGAAACGTAGCCGAGGAGCGCCGCCGCCGCCACCTCGGAGTTCAGTCCTGGCAAGATCCCCACTAACATACCTGACAAAGCGGGATCCGCTCCCACATCGACTTGGCTGGCTGGCAGTCCCAACCAGTTACTGGCATATCGCTTGAGCAAATCATCACTTCGCAGTAGCTTGCGGGTCGCGATACGAGCCGCTTGTGTCAAAATCGTGTCCTCAGATTTCTTTTCGACTGCCAACTGCAACAACAACTGCACATCTTCCGGTTGCCCCGAGTTGGAAAGCATTTCAACGGCGGCTTTTTGCACTTGAGGCTCGGTTGATTGTGCGAGCAGTTGTCGAGTTGTGGGATAGAGAAACGCAGCGGTTTCCGCCCCTTGGTCCGAGGCCAGCTTCAATGCTAACACATGCAATTCTGATGGAGCATCGGTCTTGAGAAGTGTCAAAAGAGTATCTCGTAGCAGCGTGCGTCTGCGATGCAAGCACTCCAGCAGGCTCTGGCGTAATAACGATGGTTGATCGCCATCAATGACCATTTGTGTGGCTTGATCGTCCGACAAAGCGGGCCGTGAGCTGTGCACAAACGTGTCGATTGCCAACCGTCGATAGGTTAAGTTGGGGTCGGCCAAGGCAGCCAAGTTATCTTGCTGCAAGGCCAAATGCACATTGTTCAGCGGCTTAGCTGGCGCATGCGGGGCGTCGCCCGTGTACTCAATTCTCCAAATTCGACCACTCTCGCGATCTCGCTCGGGGTGCTCCAATGGGACTTCATAGTGCCCGATAATTTTGTTGTAGAAGTCAGCAATGTAAAGTTGTCCATCGGGTCCAAGTTGAATGTCGACAGGGCGAAACCAGGGGTCATCACTGGTCATAAAGTCCGGTTGTTCGACCGCAGTCACCGTGACGCCGCGCCACTTGGGGGCGTTGCAGTTAATACGACTGGTCATCACATTGCCACTGTAGAACAGATGCCGATAGGGCGCGGGGTAATGCTCTGCCTGGTAATAGTTCAAACCGCAGATAGCCGTGCTGCCGTGCAAGTGCTCCATCATATCGGGCGTAAAGCCAAGGCCGTCGTGCGGGCGTCCAAAACTTGGATAACATGCACCAGCCAGCAACGCAGTGAGCGGTTTGCTATGACAATCGGCGGTGTACCAGTTGCCCCATTGATCGCGTGTCATGCCAAATGGATTGACTTGCCCCTGCGTGTACTGTTCGATGCTCGAGCCGTCTGCTTTGAATCGAAAGGTGTTTCCGGAAATAAGCGACACGGACGAACCGTCGGAAGCTTGCACATGGGATTGGTTGTTAAAACCGTGACAAGCGTAGATCCAGCCGTCGCTACCACGCGACAGCGAGCTGACCATGCCGTGTGTATCGCGGGTGGTATCAAATGGTCCTAAGAGTTTGACGCGCTCGTCGACTCGATCGTCACCATCGGTGTCTTTCAGATACCAGATGTTGGGGATGCTAAAGCAGATCACGCCGTCAGCGACGGGGAGCAAGCCCATGGGGATATTCAATTTGTCGGCGAACGTGGTTACTTTGTCGGCTTGACCATCGCCATCGGTATCTTCCAAAATGCGAATGGTATCTCGCGGCACCGTGCCTTCTTTGGCTGGATAGGGATATTCGACGGTACATGTCACCCACAATCTGCCGCGCGCGTCCCATGCCATATTCAATGGTTTCGACACCAAGCTCTCATCGGCAAACAGCTTCGCTTCAAATCCAGGTGGCAGATGAAATCCACTTTTTTCCTGTTCGGGCGTTTGCCAATCCGTCTCGCGCACACCTTGACCGTAGATCTCCCCTGCGGTTTTTGGTTCGTTGGCTCCAACATATTTTTCTTGGGGTGCAGCGGCGTTTGTTTTTGCCGGGAGATGGAAAGCAGAAAGTAATATGGCAAAACCTAGTAGCGTGCAACTCGATCGGATTTTCATAGAACTATCGCAGGTGGGAGGGAACGACCGACAATCAGTTGTAGCGGTCGTCTAGTGTTAGAAGGGAGCTCTTTATGATAACTTGCCGCAGTAGTTGATCACACCACTCACAACGGTCACCAGCCCGGAAATTTTCGTCTCAAATCGCTCACAGGAATTAAATCGCCGTGAAACCTATCGTCCAAATCTCACTCGATCTCACATCGATCGAAGAAGCGATCGCAACTGCAGAAATGGCACTTCGCGCCGGCGTAGACTGGCTCGAAGCCGGAACGCCACTTATCTTGGCAGAAGGTCTCCGTGCAGTGCGTGAACTGCGCGCGCGTTTCCCCGAGACCCCCATCATCGCTGACCTTAAGACAATGGATGGGGGTTATCTGGAAGCAGAAATGATGGCGAAGGCGGGAGCAAACTACGTCGTCGTGATGGCCCGAGCGCACGAAGAGACCATCAAAGTTGTCTGCCAGGCCGGGCGCGACTACGGCATCGGTGTCATGGGCGATAACCTAGGCTGTCACGACATGGTCGGCGGAGCCAAGTTGCTCGAGGACTTGGGTTGCGATGTCATCATTCACCATATCGGATATGACGAACGAAGAGGGATTGCTGCTCGCGGAGAAATTGCCCCAACACCCCTCGATCAACTGCGCGAAATCGTCGAGGCGGTCGATGTTCCAGTACAAGCGGTTGGCGGACTATCAATCGAACAAGCCATTGAGTCTCCCAAATACGGCGCACCACTGGTCGTTATCGGTGCCCCCTTGGCAATAAATCCTGACCGTTTTGAGCAAGCGGGCGGACAACTGGAACAAGTCTTGCAACAAATATGCAACGAAGTGCATGGGCACGGCGACGTAGCCGTCAATCGGGAATTACTCAAACACAACTTCCGTTAGTGGCAACACGACTAACCGTTTTAAACAACAGACTGGAATGACTGCCCAACATGAGCATCGATCGAAAACAACTGGACGAATTTGATCAATCGCATCTACTTCAATTTTGGGCTGAACTGAGTCCTGAATCGCAACGATCGCTTTCGCAACAACTTGAACAGATCGACTTGCCTCTCATCCACAAGTTGGTCTGCAACGAAGACAAAGCTGTCGACTGGGAGGCCCTGTCACGCAAAGCAGAGCCACCTCCGGCAGCGAGACTCGATGAGGTTGCACCAAAGTTTAGCGCCACTGCAGCGCTCGAAAAAGGCGAGACCGCTTTACGAGCCGGTCGAGTTGGAATGATTCTGGTCGCCGGTGGTCAAGGCACGCGTTTGGGCTTCGATCCTCCCAAAGGCATGTTTCCCATCGGGCCGGTGAGTCATCGCACTCTTTTTCAAATGCACTGCGATCGACTATTGGCCATGATGAAGCGTTATCATGTTTCGATTCCCACGTATGTCATGACCAGTCCTGCAACCGATGCAGAAACACGAGCTTACTTCGAAGAGCATCAGCGTTGTGGCTTGGCTCCAGACGATCTCAAGATTTTTTGTCAAGGCACGATGCCTGCCGTTGATGCTACAACCGGTCGGATCCTGCTGGCGGAAAAAGATGCGGTGGCGCTGAGCCCAGATGGACACGGAGGACTGGTCAACGCTCTGAATCAACATGGTTGCCTGGACGATGCTCGACAGCGTGGCATCGACTATCTTTATTATGCGCAAGTCGACAACCCGCTTGCGCAATTGTGTGATCCAGAGCTGATCGGCTATCACATATTGTCGTCGAGTCAACTGACAACACAGGTCGTTCAAAAGCGATTTCCGACCGAGCGCGTGGGGAACGTGGTTTCGATCGACGGAAAAGTTCAAATCATTGAATATAGCGATCTCCCGGAATCGGCGGCGCTGCAAACTCTTGATGATGGTTCGCTCAAACTGTGGGCGGGCAACATCGCTGTGCATGTGTTCGATCTTGATTTTTTGGCCTCAGTTGTCGCCTCGGCCGATGGCTTGCCGTTTCATCGAGCCCGCAAGAAAGTCCCCTTTGTTGATGAGCAGGGGCAACTGGTCGAACCGAGCCAACCAAACGCTATCAAATTCGAACGATTTGTGTTTGATTTGCTGCCGATGGCCGAACGTGCGTTTGTGGTCGAAGGGGACGCATCGCAAGTTTTTGCGCCCGTAAAAAACGCCGATGGGGCCGAAGTTGATACGCCTGCGCTGGCCAAACTCGCACTGAGTGCCTTGCACCAAAAATGGCTAGCGGACGCGGGGGCGACGGTGGCTCCCAACGTCACAGTGGAGATTCACCCCGACTGGGCACTCGACGCTGCCGAGGTCCACGCGAAATTAACGGAATTGAATGGCCCCTTGCGGTTTGAGGCCAACACTTACCTTCGTTAAGGCTCAGCAAGTCATCGTTGCAAGAAAGGCAACTTGCCAACGAATTACAACGAGCCGCGCGACATCCTACGGGGAGGCAAGTTGCGCGCACGCCGACGCGATGCCGCGTTATCAACACCACTTTATCAACGCAGATTTATCAACACAGACAGTTGGCGACATGCTTTTGCAGCCCCGAGATAGCAACCCCGAGATATGCAACATGGTACAATACAGATGAGTTGTTCCCAGCGTTCCAATCAGAGCAATTCGACTCGCGGATGGGAAAAATGACAGCTGATTCCGAGAAGCGGCGATATACGGCAATGCTAACAAGCTTTTGGAAAAGTTGGACGATTGACTTGTTCAGCAGATCGCACAACCTGCTCGTAAGCCGACTTGCTTACATCATGATTCTCAGTGTATTGCCAATGGGAGTTTCGGCAATTTGTTGGGGACAGTCCAGCGAGCAAGCGGGCGAAGCCCCGAGCAGCGAACGTGAAGGCTACATTATTCGCGTCGATTTGCCGTTGATCGGTGATCGGGACGAGCTGGTGCGCCAGCAGATTGCCAAGATCGCCAATGCGGCCGGCAATTCAGAACAACGCCCAGTAATTGTCTTGGAATTTCAAGCCATTTCGTTGGACGCGGTTGGAGAACCGCAAAACGCGGAACTGGGAACTCGGGGAAGTCAATTTGAACGCTGTTTGTCGCTGGCGCGGTACTTAACCAGTCCTGAGGCTTCGCGAGTGCGTTTGATCGCCTATTTGCCAGAGACGGTCGAGGGCCATGCCGTGCTTCCCGTATTGGCTTGCGAAGAAATTATCGCCGCGCCGGCTGCCGAGCTGGGGCGGGCTGCCGTTGATGAACCGGCCGACGCCACCATCGAAGGAGCTTACAGGGACATTGTGGCTCGACGCGCGACACTGCCGGAAGCGGTGGTTATGGCCATGTTGGTCCCCGCATCGGAAGTCTATGAATTGGAATTAAGTGAAGGTGGTTCGCTAGTCACCAATCGCGCCGAAGCTGTCCGTTTGCGCGATGAAGGAAAAGTCCTGAAGGAAACGCAATTGTGGCCTGGCGGTGGCTTGGCAGCTTTTAATGGTCAGCAGCTCCGCGCGCGCCGCTGGATCGCTCGTACCGTCGACGAGTCAAGTGAATTGTCGGCCTCATTGGGAATTAGCGGCTCGCTCCGCACGACGCGACAATTGCCGCGCGAATGGAAAGCGGTTTCACTCACCCTAACCGGTACGCTTAACCGCGGTCGAGTTAATCAACTGATCCGAGCGCTGGGAGACGCGGTGGACAATGATGACGTTAACCTCATCGTACTTTTTGTCGAACAATGCGAAAGCAACTTTGCCGAAGCCAGTCGTCTCGCCAGTGCGTTGACAGAGTTGGGCAATGCCGACACAGACGTTTATACACTGAGTATCGTCACTGAGAGCGTTCTTGGACCTGAGAGTCTAATTGCGGTGGCTTGTGATGAAGCAGTCCTCTTGCCAGGTTCCAGCCTGGGTGGAGATCCGGCATCCATCGCCGAAGTCACGAAGGGTAGTGTGGCGCAACGCGTCTTGGATGACCTTGCGCAACGAACGGGTCGTCCATTGCCATTGATGGCAGCCCTCGCGGATGCGTCAATCGATGTAAAGGAATTTGTCCACCAAGGAAATGGTCGCCGTGCCATTTTCACTGATTGGCAAGTTGCCAATCAGGCCGACGCTAACATGTGGTTGGCAAAAACGACCGTTGCCAGCGGTGGTACGATCGACAATGAAATTGCGCTTCGCTACCGGCTAGTTGACTCGCTCGAAGACTCCTCTGCCATCGCGTTGTCGCGACTGGGAATCACCCGAACACCTGAAGAGCTCTCAGCTCCATGGCTCGATGCGTCGATTCAAATGGTGCTCGCACAACCTTGGATTCCACGACTGTTGCTGACCATTGGCTTTTTTGCGCTGATGGCCGAACTGGGCAATCCGGGAATCGGTGTGGGCGGATTTCTTTCAGCCGTCTGCTTTCTGGGCTTCTTTTGGATAGAAGGCTTAAACGGCAATGTCGAATGGCTAGAGATATTGTTGTTTATCGCCGGCTTGGTTGCTCTGGCAATCGAACTTTTTGCCCTGCCCGGCTTCGGCATTTTCGGGATCGGAGGACTATTAATGGTCTTTGTGTCGGTGGTGCTGGCAAGTCAAACGTTTGTCTGGCCGACAACTTCGGCCCAACTGAGCGAGTTTTCGGTGAACCTGTTTTGGGTTGCATGCCTGGCACTGGGCGGCATGATCGGGCTGTTGTTCATGCATAAACAGTTGGAACGGCTTCCCATGTTTCGCTGGGTAACGTTGCAGCCGAGCGGAGCGGACGACTTGGAAGAACTTGATATTCGCGAATCGATCGTACATCTCGACCATCTGTTGGGCCAGGAAGGTTTAACGACTACACGGTTAAATCCGTCTGGAAAAGCGCAGTTTGGTCGCGATTTGGTGGCCGTGATCGGAGTGGGCGCCATGATCGATGAAGGCGTGCCGGTGCGAGTTGTTGAAGTCCGCGGAAACCTCATTTTAGTTGAGGAAATCGGTTAATATTTTCGCCGAAATGGCAGTCCTAACCGTGTGGTATAAGGTTTGCAACTCCAAGCCAACACCGCAGTTCTTGTGGCTGACACTTGAAAACAACAAAGCTTTTCCAGGCACCCATGTCGAATGACGCGGGTCACCTTTGGGAACAGGAAGATACGAATGAAGATTGGCACAGTTGCCGGAATCGGCGTCTACATTCACTGGACATTTTGGCTGCTCATAGCGGTCTATCTTGTTTCAGCGACAACCCAAGCAGGTTTGGCTGCAGGGCTGATTGCCGTCCTGTTTGTGATGAGCATCTTCGCCTGTGTGTTGCTGCATGAATTCGGCCACGCTGCCGCCGCCGCAGTTTTTGGCATCCCGACTGCCGACATCACGCTTCTGCCCTTTGGCGGAGTCGCGCGGTTGACCCGCATGCCGAACAAACCCTATCAAGAGTTGATTATCGCCCTGGCCGGTCCTGCGGTGAATGTCGTTATTGCCGCTGTACTGTTTGTTCTGCTCGCGATTGGAGTCGTAATCGGCGATCGCGTTCCATTGCTCGAAGGCGGCGATCTCCTGGCGCAGTTGTTGATTGTGAACATCATTTTGGTGCTCTTCAATCTGCTACCTGCCTTTCCGATGGACGGCGGGCGCGTGTTGCGAAGTTTGATTGCGATGCGCACGAGCCATCTTCGCGCAACCGAAATTGCCGCTCGCGTAGGGCGATGGATGGCAATTGCCTTTGGCGTTTACGGCATCGTTCAAATGAACTTCGGGCTGCTACTCGTCGCCGGGTTTGTCTATTTTGCAGGAACAATGGAACTGATGGCCGCTCGCGCACAAGCCGCTTCCCAAGGGCCAGCTCAACGTTGGGGCACTTGGCGGATGACTTGGCCACCGCAAGGCCCAGCGACCGAATCAAGTTCGACCTACGGTCCCGACCATCCTGGCCACGATAGTGGTAGTGGTAGCCCTTTCACGAGTTATCAAACGACTCAAGAAGCGCCTACGCCACGTCGTCCAATTGATGTCGTCGATGCCGTCCAAGTTCGGCACCTGAATTAGCCCACCCTCGCATGAAGCGCTCATTCTTGCCGAGCGGCCCACCAGGCGGCAACCTTCATGGCGGCTACTTCGATGCGAAGTATCCGCCTTCCAAGGGACAACTGTTGCCAGCCGTGTCGTCGAAACCCATCGCATTCCTCGTCCGAAAAGCCACCTTCGGGCCCTATGACGACCTGCGCTTGCACGAGGTCGCTTGCAGAAAGTGCTGGCGAAGAGAGCGTGTGGCTCTCTCCGTAGGGATGGGCAAACAGGCGTAGCGACGGCTTGGGCGTCAGCTGGGTTCGGGCAACCTCATCGACTGACTGCGGTTGGTGAATTTCCATGAGACGATTGCGGCCGCACTGTTTGCTGGCCTCGATCACCCCCCGTTCAAGTCTTTGCAATGCGTTTTCACTCGGTTGCGCTACGCCACGCTGACATTCCAAAGGTGTTAACTTGGCGACGCCCAATTGTACCAGCGCGTCGATCAACGTCTTTTGCCGATCTCCCTTCGGCAACGCCACGATTAACTCAATGCCATTTGCCAGTTCGCGATCGACATCTGTTCTTCGCTGGATGGCGATCGTCAAGTTGCGTTTTCCTATCTGTTCGATCAACGCTTCGGCTTCGGCTCCTTGGCCATCAAACAGCTCCACGGTGTCTCCCGCGCGCAATCGCAAGACATTGCTAGCGTGACGCGCTTCGGCTTCATTCAGTGTGACGTTACCAGTTGCGGGGAGCGTTTCAACCAAAAAGCGTGGAGTCGACAAAGGCGGCTTTCTAGAGTGAGGTGTACCGATGATGAACAAGGCGAAGTGAAGCTGCAGATGGGGTAAGAAATGCTAACTTCTAACGATTAAGCAGATTGTACTCAAGTTTCCGATTTGTTTGGCACGATTGATTAGACGATAGGAAGTTGCGTCGATTGGCCTGCGTCATTTGCACCTCAGCCGTCGAATTTTCGAGGCTGCTCACCAGTCACAACCACTCGTGAGCAACCTTTACATGATCGATATCGCAAAATAAGGCATCCACTCGTGACATACTGGCGATACTGGCAATTGAAAGGCGTACCATTTTCGGGCGACTATTCTCAGCCATTGTTCCGTGGAGCAACCGTCGAAGAAGCGATTGCGCGAATCGAGTTCTTAATTTCCAACCGCCGAAGCCTGGGTTCGCTCATTGGCTCGACAGGAGTCGGCAAGTCGAGCGTTTTGCGTTTCTGCAGCCAGAATCCGCCGACCGGAAGTGAACTGCCTAATTTGCAAGTATTGCGGACCAGCTTGCTCGGACTTCAACCAAGTGAACTGCTGATCTACCTGGCGTCGCGCTTGACCGGTTGCCGCAGCACGACCAACGGCGTGCAAGCTTGGAATATGTTATGCGACTATTTTAGCGCCGCGGACCGCGAGGGGACACACACTGTCGTATTGATCGACGATACCGAAAGCAGCACTGCAGCTGCAGAAGCCGATCTCCATCGCTTGTTATCGATGGCATTCCCGCTCACGCTCATTTTTTCAGTCGAGAAAGAGCTAATGAGTGCCGTGAGCCCTCTGTTGTTTGAACGAGCGGAATTGCAGATCGAGTTGCCGGGTTGGGAAATCACACAAACCAACGACTTCTTGATGTGGACGGGACAGCGTTTGGGTCGCAGCCAACCCATGTTCACTGACGAAGCTGTCGAAAAAATTCAGCAATTGAGTCTCGGACGTCCCCGGCGGATCGTCCATCTGGCCGATTTGGCGCTGGTCGCAGGAGCTGTTTCGCAGATGAACGTGATCGATGCAGATTGCATCGAGCAAGTCGCATGGGAGCTGCCCAAAACGCAAGCAGCCTAAATGTCGCTGTGTATGTTGCAGAGAGCCTTTCTCGTTCCGAGGCACTGCATTCTATCTCGTTCCGAGGCTCTGCCTTCTATCTCGTTCCGAGGCTCTGCCTTCTATCTCGTTCCGAGGCTCTGCCTTCTTTCTCGTTCCGAGGCTCTGCCTTCTTTCTCGTTCCGAGGCTCTGCCTTCTTTCTCGTTCCGAGGCTCTGCCTTGGAACGCGCTGCATAGAGGCTCCTGCCTCTCTTGAGACCTCTGCTGCCCTAGCCAACGAATCTCGCTTGACATTCGTCTTCTACTGCGATTCCTTAGTATTCGGCAGCGAACTCTCCTCCTGCGGAGAAAAATGCTCTGATTCTTAGCTTGTGGACGTTGGGAGGCTGCCCGAAAAAGCTCGGCAGGAGCCTCGCTCTCCCGACTGATATTTTATTGGTCGAATCACAATGAAAGATGTTTAGAGCGGTGGCGTCGCCCTCCCGTTACCGCGTCTACTTTGGGTCCAAGTTCTTGTTAAGGTCGTCAGCGGTGAGTGAAGAATCAACTCCTTCCGCGGGCACTTCGGCCTTTGCCAACCATAAAAACGAATTCAATACAACCTTACGAAAGTTGTCATCGCCCCAGTTGTCGTGAAAGTGGCCTCCGGTAAAGCCCATGCCGCGTCCTCCATCCTTGCGTTCGACGACCCACATCATTGCTTCAGCCCGAGCCGCATTGGCTTGGATGTGTGGATAGGGACCAGCTGGGTATACATAAGGTCCGTTGCGGACTTCGTCGGATGGCACGGCGACAAGGATTGGGACAAACTTCATACCATCAACTTCTGCCGGCGCATCGCCGGGCAAATCGCTCACAAAGCGCATGTTAAAATACCACTCGTCCTTTACCGCGAACGGTTTGACTCCTCGGGAGATAGGATGGTCAGGGAACGCATTAAAGCCAGGCTCCCATATTGGATTGCATGAAAACATGTGTTCGTAGTGCCCGCCAATCCAACGCTTAAACTCCGCGCCCGCCTGTTTTGGCACGATCTCAACGCCGTAGTGCATGCAACCGATGCCAACTCCTTTGGCAGTCCAGTCCTCAATCATCTTCAGACGCCGGCCATCTTCCTGAACTGCCTCGTGGTTGCCACCACCGTCCATGTAGAAAATCACTGCGGCAGCGCCGTCAAACACCGACTCGTCTTTTGGCCAGCCGTTGAGCACAAAATGGGATTCGATGCCCGCCTGGCCTTGGAGCGCTTGGTGAAGCAGTTGTACGCCTGCGTTGAATTCATGCATTCTAGGCGGATGAGATGGTTTGCCTGCAACCAGTACAATTTTTTTGGGCTCTGCGGCGCTCGCGGTCGAGTACCAAAGGCAACTGGTCAGCAAGATTGCGATCATCGATCTCATGAGTGGATTCCTGGAGCGACTTTTTTGGGCTATAACGACTTGTGGAAAGTCATCATCATAGCTCTCATTCGCTCCGCGAAAACAGCGCCTCGAGACGCCAAGATCAATTCTCAGCGTCGGCCTTGCCCAAAATGGACCACGTGCGCGTAACGCCATCGAGTCGAATGCGTACGTTTGGTGGAGTGACCTCAAGCATTTCGATGACGCCCCATCGCTCGCCAGCAGAGAGGATCTTCGTCTGCCCCCCCGCATTGATGATCGCGCGCGGTGAATCCGAACCGACGAAGCCATAGAGTTTAATGTTCTCGATACTCTCGGCACCAACCTTGACCTTTTCAAAAGCTACGTCGATGCCAAACTCAAATGGATTTGTTCGAGTTCCATCGGGTGCCATCGACGCAGGAAGTTCCTCTGCTTCAATATCACCTTCTTCAACGGGACTCTCCAAAGCGTACGCCAACTCATCCTTGTTCAGCGATCGAATCGTAGGAAGCTTGACCTTGTAGGCGACTGGTCTGAGGCCGTTCGACCGCTCTCTCGATTCGATCAAGGCGGTGAGTGGCTGGGCCTCATGCTCACGAATCTGTTGAACTAGTTCTACGACGCCCACACCCAGAAAACCAATAATTGCCCCAGCGGTAGACATTGCTAGAGCAATGGTCGTCGACCTACGAGCTGGACTGAGCATGTTTTGCACTTTCGATGCGAAATTCAGAGTATTTGGGGCTGGTGCTGGTCTGACTCATCCGTTTGCCAATCAGCGTGACTCGTGAAAGCTTAGATCATTTACAACGAAATTATGCTGCGGAAGAAGCGCAAAGCAAACGCGCAACCGGGGCAGACTAAGGATTGGCGCTGTTGTTCGGATTACGCGGATTGCGCCGATTTCGGTTCAGGTTGCATTCACACGTGGTCGCCCCTCGGCGGCCCTTAAGCCGGAATGCCGCAAGGAAAAGCGTAGCGGAAGTCGTCAAGACTTTCTGAAGTTGATCTCACAGGGAAAACCGAAATTCTTGACGAATTCCGCTACGTTAAGTCCTCATCTTGCAGCATTCGCCTTCCGCACGGCGGGAAATGCCATACGACCCGCCACGCTCTTCATCCGTGCTCCGGCCTTGCCATTCCTGCGCAAACACAATCCGCGCAACGTTGCACTCGGATGTACCAATCCAAGCTCACATCACCCAGTTGCGGAGCAACGACATCTGATAGCCTGGGGTGTAGCTTGCCGGGGTCCGAAAGGGACCCCGGCAAGCGGAACCCCAGGTACATGGGAAAACTCGGCGGGCGACCGAGCAGGTGATTTCCCAACACCAAAACGCTCTACCGAGGTCGCAACCTCCGGCAACCAAACCGGAGGCGTAAATCGCAATGCATCGTTCATCATTGCCCCATTGAAACGCGCACGAGTACGAGTACGTAATCTCGCAATTTGCCGAATGCAATGCGAAATCATTTGCCGGCAAACCATAACCTACCGATTTTCACATCTCACAAACCCACATTGGGACGTCCTATCTTGATGCGTCCTCGGGGAAAACCGACGCTCCGGCACCATCACCTGCTCGGACGCTCTATGCGTTTTCTACTGCACCTGGGGTTCCGCTTGATTGGGACGTTTTTTTCAAAAACGTCCCAATCAAGCTCCACCCCAGGCTATCGGCTGCCATCGCTCCGCGATTGTTTTGCAACAAAAACCAACGCTTGGGGATGATCGAACATGTGCGAGACGGCATGCATTTCGCGCCACCTTCCGCACGAATGCCGCAAGGATAAGCGTAGCGGAAGTCGTCAAGACTTTCGGAAGTGGTTGAAACCGAAATTCTTGACGAATTCCGCTTCGTTGAAGTCCTTATCCTTGCAGCATTCGCCCTTAAGCCGCTTGCGAGTGTGACTTATCGCGCTCGCCGTCGTGAGCCTTCCCGGCGTAACGATTACTCGAGCGAATCCACAATTCGGCAATCGCGGATATCAATGAAACTCGAGTTGTTTCATGATAGAGCGAATCAGCGGGCAAACCTGCTACCAAGCGACGGTGGGCTGCTCCCAAATTGTGATAGGGGATACTTGGGAATAAGTGATGCAAGGCGTGATAGCGCGTCCCGGTTGGTCCCCACAGCTCCGTGATCCAGGGTCGATAGGGGTAGTTTACCGAGTCAAGCAATTGTTCCTCAAACGTTAGCTCGCGTCCGTCGCCCATCCAACGGTGAGCGCCAAGAGTTCTAACGTTGTTGATCAAAATCAGAGTCGTACTAACCAAATAGGCCTGTACCAAAAATCCGTCGATCAATACACCGCTGACAATCGGAGCGCGGGCAATCAAGCCGATGCAAACGAGAAAACAGGCGACTTCCTGCAACCGCATGATGCGTTTCGCCTTTGGACCAAAATCGCCTCGCAAGTAAAAAATATCGATAATCATACTGCTGGCATGCTGCTCTACCCAGGCTTGAAACTTGGGAAACATCCAACTCATCGGCGTCATGATCGCGAATCGCACAAAAGCCGCGATGGGTACCACAAACGCGGCCGCGATAAACAACAGTGAATGGGACGGATGTCGATGGCTCAAGTCAAGGTACTCGCCATCCCTCTCGGTCCCGTAATGCTTCCTTCGATGGTGATCTACATGAGGATAATAGAGGAACGATGGAACCAAAAATGGAATTCCACACAGCAGGTTCCACCACACGCGGAAGTTGCGATACCCCGCATCAGGCAGATGCACTAGCTCATGGATGAACATCACGGACCGCATGTACAAAATGCACACGATTGCAAACAAGCCCGCCCGAGCGCCCCACAAAGCTCCGCCGCTCCAGCCGCTCATCGACTCGAGATTGAGTAATAGACTGAACGCCACATGGCCAGTTAAGATACTTAAAGTAAAATCCGTCCAGTAGATCAACGGGTTTGGACGGGAGAGATCTTTGACCAGTGACTTCGCCTGTGTAATCGAAAATCGATTGCTTAGTCTGGAAGTACTCATGACGACTACTGCTGCTTAAGAGCCCGGAATACAAAGTTCAAGAGGTTAGACGTTTGGCTAGCAACCACGCGTTGCGCTCTAAACGACCACTTTTACTTCTTTCGGCAATCCATTTTTAGCAGTGTCACCATTTTTGCAAAACTTGGTCCTTTATTCAATAAATGCGATATGAATATTGCTAAATTACGGCATCTAAGGGCCCGCGCAAAAATAACTTTTACAACTTGATATTGGAGTTTTAGGTGATTCGTGCGAGAACAGTTGCATCATGGATGCAAAAGTTGTCGCAAGGATTCGTCGCAAGTATAAACTATTATCGCCGGAAATGAACGA
>JBGSUV010000045.1:0-9560 GCA_041753315.1 Pirellulaceae bacterium
TTCTGTTGCCTCTGATGTTTCCTTTCCTGGATTCAATTGGAGGGTTCGCACCGTGGCTCACTTCCCGAAGCCGTTCTACAAGAAATCTCGCGCTTGCTGGTACGTCGAAATCGACCGCAAGCAAATCAAGCTCGGTCCCGATCAGACCGAGGCGTTTCGCCTCTACCACGAGCTGATGGCCGCCCCCCGCGTCCAGTTGCAGCAACCGCTGACGTCGGCCTCCGCGGTCGCCATTATCGATCTGTATTTGGACTGGGTCCACAAGCACCGGGCTCCAGACACTTACGAATGGTACCGCTATCGGCTCCAGCGTTTTGCCGAACGATACCCGGACATTCGCGTCTCGTCGCTAAAGCCGTTCCATGTTGAGCAGTGGGTGGATGCGTACAAGATGGCTGAAACCTCTCGCCGAAACTACTTTCGCTCGATCAAGACTTGCCTTCGCTGGGCGGTTAAGCAGGGCCATATCGCTTCCAATCCGCTCGATGGCCTGGAGATGCCAGGCACCGAGCGGAAGGAAGTCTACTTTTCGCCGACGCAATTCGAAACTCTCCTCACCTACTCCCGCGATGATGCCTTCGACGCTCTAGCGATCACGACTTACCGAACCGGATGTCGTCCCCAGGAATCGTTGATCATTACTGCGGATTATGTCGACCTCGCAAACTCGCGTTGGGTTTTTCCTCAAAGCAAATCCAAGGGAAAGAAGGCTCCACGAATCGTCTACTTGGATGACGAAGCCTTATCCATCACCAAGCGATTGATGCTCAAGCATCCCGTCGGCCCATTGTTTCGCAATTCACGAGGCAATGCTTGGACGCCCGATGCTGTGAACTGTGTTTTTGATCGCATCCAGCTCCGACAAGGGCGTGAGCTACTCGACAAGGCTGGTCGGACACCAACCGAGGAAGAGATTAAGACGTTTATCAAAACCCTTAAGCCCACCAAGACCGTCAAGGGAGTTGAACGTGTAAAACGGCCAGCCGAATTGCGGTGTGAGGCCAAGCAGAAGCTCTGGCAGCAGTTTGCGAAGAAGCTGTCACCGCGATGCTCGCTTTATGCTTTGCGGCATTCGTGGGCGACAAATGCTCTACAGCGCGGTGTTGACCCGCTGACTGTCGCATTATTGATGGGACACAAAGACCCGTCGATGCTGGCGCGGGTGTACCAGCATCTGTCGCATAGCCCGGAGCATATGCTTGAGCGAGCGCGGCAGGCTGCAGGTTAGTCTTTCTCAAGTGGTGGAATGTTTCGGTCAGGTCTGTCCGTTCGACAAGCGGATCTGGTTACAGTAAAGTCGCTTGATTGCGTGCTTGGCTGACCAGTAAGATTTCCGTAGGTTACGATCGATGACAAATAAGAAAGCAACAGCCGATGCTGATCGGCTAAAATTTGACCAGTTGTTACTACAGCTTCATGAGCCAGTCAGACCAACGGAAATGCTAGTTGTATCGGACCTTGGATCAGAGGATCGCATGAGTTCCCTTGCGAGGTATTGCGCGTTAGTCCCAACTGCCTCAGTTTCCGAATGCCTCGCTGATTCGAGTTGGGATTTGCATATAGGAGGCGGTTTGCCTACGGCGATTTCTACATTCAAAGAGGGTAGACAGGAGACCTACTACTCTCGTTTCGGTACCGAAAATGGTATTGAACCATTGGTCATCGACCGTAATTTTCATGGTGCAAGGCCAGATTACGTGGAGCTCAACGAGGAGTTTCGCCTTTTCCACAACTTGTGGGAAGACAAGAGTCGGGGAGTGTTTTACAGAATTGCAGACGATGGAAGCGAAGAAATCGTTGTGACAATAGCTGGATCGCGAGTTGAGGTTCGCTGGAGAGAATTACGCGAGTTTCTTGCTGTCAAAGAAATGCATCTTGCACTGTATTTCGACGCCTTCGAATATTCAGAGTCAACACTTACCGAACTCGGATTTGATTCTCCGTCTTCTGATGAGATAAAAGGCCCTCTATCGTCATTCGATTTGCATATCGGACCGTGGAATCATTTTACAGATGACAATCGAAAAACAATGGCGAGATTGCTCGGAAAACGTTTTCTCGAACCCATGGACCGATCTCGCGTGCCTTTTCTCGGTTATCGCGAGCAGCCGGATTTTCCGGAGTTCGTACTCTCGGTGGACGAGGACGACAATCCGATCAAATTTTCATGCAACCCAGATCTGCTAGCAAATTACTTTGGCGCAAATCCCAATGCACCCCACTACTTAACGCCAGTTCAATTCACCAAGGATGTCCTTGAAAAGTACCGGCACGAGCCCACAAAGTATCAAGTCAGTGACTCGCTACTAGCATGCCATGGACTTTGGAGTGTTCGAATAGATAACCATCATGATGATCGAGTGATGGTTTTTCTCGGTGACCTTGGACGAGATCTTCCAGCCTCTGAGTGGCCGCACTGGCTTGGCAAGAACAAACCTCGCACCCATGGCCTCAGCGAAGTTTACTTTCGAAGGTCTATTCTCGGTGAATTCGCGGATTCTGATCATCCAGAACATCGCTTTAAGCAAGAGTACAGGTGTCTCTGCGAGACATCTTTCAACAAACTAGGCTGGGAGATTTATCTACCGCTGGACTCAAATGACCGTCACTACCTGGATAGCATTCGAGTGCCTGCCAATGACGAACAAAAAGTTTTCGATGATCTAATTCTCGCTCTGACAAAAGTATTGGTAGATTCTCTTAACGAGAATCAATTGAAACGAAACTTGCCCGCAGGGCTGGAAGGCACAACTGGAAGCATTTCAAGATTAGCTTCGATTCTGCGGACGCTCGACGTAGATCAAGCGGTTGTCGAGGGCAATGTGCAAATGCTTCGCGACCTTCAGAAACTGAGATCAACGGGTAGTGCTCATCGCAAAGGGACTGAATACAGAAAGCTCGCGAAAACTCTAGGTCTTGAAAGTGGCGATCTAAGCGACTACTTCAGGGCATTGCTGGTGCGGGCAGCGGAATTTCTCACCTTCTTGGGGAAAACGATCGAGTCGGGGAAGTTTCCCAGCCAACAACCTTCGACTGATGCCAGTGAGTAAATTCTGCCACCGTTCATGACGTTCGAATAATCCCTGCCGGGTGGCAGCCCGGCAGGGAGTCAAGACAACCTTTCGGTTGCCTCTGATGTTTCTGCGAGCTACTTCAGCTTGATATGCTTGAGTCGTGGAACGACAGAAGGCGCGGCCTGGCCAGTTTTCTCAAGCCGACAGGTCTCGATGTAGACGGCAATGTCTCGCGATTCGAAACGAATCGCGCCGCGACCGTTGCCAATTCTGATGACTGGGATTTTTCCCGACTCGACGAGCTGGTAAACCAAACTTCCAGAGATGTTGAGCCAGTTGGCGACATCGGCGACCGTCAAAAGTCGATTTGATTCTTCGTGTTGTGCTGGCATGAGCCAGGCCTTTCCTAGCAAGAGACTAAAACAGTCGTCGCTCAACTTGATTCCCGAATACCGTCCACTCGGTGTTGGGGAGTTCCTCCCGTCCGAACAGTTCGAGATAGGGACCAGGACTAACTTGTTCAATGGCCTGCCGTATCGCGTAGGGTTTTGCGCTATGACGCTTTCGTCGGGCAAGGATCCAACTACGCTTGGCGTTATCGAGAAAGGGCAAGTGACCGCGAACTCCGAACAGCAGGAATTCGTGTGAGACGCGCCAGTAGCTCCCCATGCCGAGCTGAGGTTTGATCCAAACGAAACAGGATTTGTAAGTGAAGCCCCAGGACTCGATGACTCGGAAGGCATCCGGTAGCAAGCCGTTGGTCGTCCATAAATGCAAATGTGCGTGCTCGCTTGCCAAACGTGAAACTGGCAGTTCGCACAGTTGATCAAGGTCGAGCGTGTCGTAGTGATTGGCTGCAGCTCCGCGCGCGGCAGTGTTGGCATACTGCCACGGCGGGTCCGCATAGATGGTGGAGTAGCGAGCGCCTGAGGCAATCAGTCCATTGAGATCGGTAGCGATGGATGGAAGGGCTTGTTGGCCCACATCTTCATCGCGTCGTTCCCGATGGCTTGAAATCTCATCCACTCTCGATTCCACTTTTCTCTCTTAGTCCTCGCTGATTCCGCCGTGGACGAAGATCCAGGTGTGGGCGAGGTCGACTACCTTGGCGAGAACTGGCAAGTCATCGCGTCCAAAATGGTGCGATTCCTTCCAGACATCGCCGTTGCGATAAATTCGGCAGACCGTCACGTTATGGCGATCGCCTGAACGAGTTTGGTTCTTCCAGATGGAAGCCTTGATCAATCCGAAGCGAATCTCATGCACTGGTTGCTTCGACACCACCCTCTCCTTCCGTTTCGTTTTTGGTTGGCTCCCCCTCGTTCGTCGTCTCGCTGGCCGATTCCAGCAAGGTGCTGTAGATCGTCCAGCCGCTCGCCCGCTGGCGTCCGAACAGATCGAGGTAGGGACCGGGACTCACTCGCTCGATTAGCTTGCGGACTCGACTCGAAGGAATGCCCGCTTGATCGCGGTCGCTGCGCATCCAGCTATTGAGCTTGCGTTCCATCAGCGGTAGGCCACCACGTACTCCGAGCAGCAGGTACTCGTGAGCCTCCACCCAGTAGTTACCGGGACGGCCATTGCTATTCAGGCACAGTAGGCAGCCCTTGAACTCAAAGCCCCAGTTCTCGATCGCTTGCTTGGCGGCAAACAGAGAATCGTCGCTCGCCCACATATGGAGATGGGCGTTGTCCTCTACCAACAGCTCGACGTGCAACTCGTTAAGTGCGTTAACGAAATGGAGGTTGTCTTCGCCGCCAGTCCACGGCGGATCGACGTATACGCAGGCAAACTTGTTGCCAGCCGCCAGTAGCTCGTCCAGGCTTGGCACCACCGTGCAATTGTCGATGGCTTCAGCCTCAGCTCCCTTTTGACGTTTCTTTTGCTTCGCTCGTAGCTCGTTTGCGATGCGAATCAAACCAGCCGTGGTAACTTCACCGCTCTCCTCGCGAGTGCGCGAGACATAACGGTCAAACTCCTTTTCAGGTACCGCAGCCGTCAATTGCCAACGTGAGGATTGATCTTTGGTGACTCCCACATCCTCGAGTGTCAGTCGATCATTCGATGTTTCTTCACGCCGATCGCCGCCGTGCAGCTTCAGCTTGGCGAGCAAGCTGCCCGCCCGTCGCTCGGCACGTAGCTTCACCTCAGCGGCATAGTTTTGAATTTCAAGCCCCAGGCCAGCGGCCTGAGCATACTTGCGTGCCGCTTCGGCCTTGTCACGAATGCCCTTGAGTTCGTCCAGTGAACGAGCTTCTGCAATCGCGTGATGAGCCTGGGACAGTAGAGCCAAGGACTTGGTTTCGATGGAAGCTTCTTGCTCTATCAATTCAGTCGATGGATTCGTATGTTCTACTTCGACGCTTACAACCTCCTGCACGTCTGGTGGACTTTCAGCGACCTCAGGCATAGTAGGCTGGCTACTACTCTCTGAAGTTTCTAGAGATTTGGTAAACCAATTGGCCATGGTGGGTTCTCCCGTATTAAGTTAGGAAACGAAGGTAGGACAGAGCCCAACAGCCTAGGCGAGAGTCTTCAAAGTTCGATGAAATAAGCACGCCAAGTGGCACTTGCTGCCAAAAGTGAATCTCAGTCCTATGTGAGAAATCCTTGAGATCTCGGCAGGGATTTTGCCTGACACTTCGGATGATGACTTAGGTCGAAAAAGGAGGTCCCTAACCAGAGCATTCGGAGGAATTCTGCCGCTGACAGGACCAAGCATTAGTCATCCGATCCGTGCAACGTGTTCGAATCTCGTCACCGCTTGACTGTAAGTCATGTTTTTCTGCAATAAAACTTGACACGCCCGGTTTGAGAGGCGATGATTGAGGTATGAACACGAGCACCTCCCAGAACCTTGAGACACCGATCTCGGCGATGATTCGGAGCCGAATTGAGCGAGGTGGAGAATCCTTGTGGCAATTCGAGGATTTCGCAGAATTCTCGGCAACGGCTACCGCCCAGACTCTCTCGCGTTTGACGCGCGAAGGGGTTTTGCGTCGCGTTGCCAAGGGGATCTACTACAAGCCTGCTCAATCGACTTTCGGAGAGACTAAGCCGAGCCCCAAGGCGCTGCGCGCGTTGGCAGCGAAGAAACAACGCTTGTTCCCCGCTGGCCTCTCGGCTGCCAATTTGCTTGGCTTCTCTACTCAGACTCCACGCCGAATTGAGCTATCAACCCCTTCTGCCAGCGTCCAGCGTCGATTGCTGGGAAGCGATACAATCGTTCACACGCGGCGGCCTGCGGCCTGGCTGGAATTGACTGACGAAGAAGCAGCGTTGTTGGAAGTATTGCGCGATGGTGCGGAACTGAGTGAACTTAGTCTGCCGCAAACTACGGCAAGACTACTGGAGCTACTAGGCGAGAAAAGACGATTTGAAAAACTCGTTCAAGTAGCAGACAGCGAACCGTCGCGTGTCCAAGCCTTGCTTGGTGCTGCGGGCCAAGAGCTTGGAAAGAGCCGGGCAAAGCTGCTACAGCTACGCAGTAATCTCAACCCACTATCTCGCTATGACTTTGGACGTTTCTCGTCGCTCCGTCATGCTCAACGGTGGCAAGCAAAGGACGGCAGTCAGCATGAAACTGTGCGAACACCCAGAATTCGAGCAAGCCATCCTTAACGCGGTCGAGCATTTCGCAGCGCGAAAGCTTCGTCCTGCCGTTATTGAAAAAGACTATTATGTCACCGAAGCGCTGCGGGCGATTGCGCAGGCAGCCGGGCCGCGAGTTATCTTCAAGGGCGGAACCAGTTTATCTAAAGGCTGGAACTTGATTGATCGATTCTCGGAAGACATCGATCTCTTTCTCGATCCCACCATGTTCGAGCCCGAGTTGGGCAAACGCGGGATTGACCGCGAACTGAAAAATCTCCGTGACCACATCGCAGCCCATCCGGCACTCGTTTTCGATGCACGAGTCAGCCAAACTATTGGTGGCTTTGGCCGAGCCGATAGCTTTTCCTACGAAGCAAAATTCGGCGGGCCAGGTGAAGTCGCCCCACGAGTCCTACTAGAAGCAGGTACGGCGAGTGGACGCGAGCCTGTTGCTGACGTTGAGTTGAGTTCCCTACTGGCAGAATTTTTGCGGGCGCGAGACATCAGCTTGGGGGCCGAAGACGAGCAGCCGTTTACGATGCGGCTGCTACATTTTCGGCGGACGTTTGTGGAAAAACTCTTTGCAATCCACTCCAAGGTAACTGGCAGTCTCTCCACGGGTGAGCCACTCGGCAGTTATGCCCGGCACTACTACGATCTGGCTCAGTTGTCTCAGCAACCTGAAGTCGTGGCGATGCTTGAGTCCGACGAATACACAGTCATCAAATCTGACTACGATGCGGTAAGCCGTCGTTTTTTTGGGCGCGACTACGCTCCTCCGGTAGATCTGAGCTTCGCAAGTAGCTTGGCATTGTTCCCTAGTGACCGATTGAGCGTGTCGCTAGGTGTCCAGTACACGCGGCAATGCGAACTCTTGTGCTTTGGTGCGTTTCCAAGTTGGAGCGAAGTGCTTCAGCGATTCTCAAGACTCCAACCGCTACTGTAGTCGTCGCAGGCTGAATGTTGCGATCCCACCTTGAACGTCTAGATTCGGTTTGCTTGGGGAGTTATATCGCTACGATTGCACCTGAGCTTTTGGGCGACCCTTCAGGAATTCTATCTGCTGGCGTTCGCGATGCTTTGAGGAGCGCCGATCGCCCCAGACGGAAAAGAAGGCGGGGCGGTGATTGACTTCGTCAATTGGGCACGGCAACGCACATTAGGTTCAAAGCTTTACCTCGGGATTTGCATCGAAACGATATGCTCAAGGTTCTCGGCAGTTGTTGGGTAGCCCTGGCATTTCGCGAGATTCGTAATTGCGAATTTGATTTTGACTGTGAGGGTTCGAAGCGCCATCAATCAAAAGAGCCCCATCCGGGGCTCGGAAAACTAATTGAGCAAGAACAGCAATCCGATGGTGTAACCCATCACGAAAAAGAAAGGTGAAAAGCAAGCCGCTTAACCAACGATGACCCAAAGCGAACGCACCTCAACCAATTGCGGTCGATTCATGCGTAAAAGGTTAACCGTAGCGACACCTATCTCAGTCAACCCGACAATCACCGTACCATTCACTGAACAATCAAAGTGAGCAAACCAGTTGTCGCGTTGAGGGTGGAACAATCGCGTCTCGGTTCCTTCATGGGTGAGCCCAATGACACGATTGGCTTTGTGTCGAATGCAGGTAGGACAAGCCAGACAGAGGTTTTCGAAGTCAGCTTGGCCACCATGCGATAATGGTTGTATGTGTTCGACTTCAAAAGTGACAACCGTAAGCGCTTCGCTTGACTGACAATATGCACACCGCTGCAAGAAGTGGGCACGAACACGTCGCCTGAGCTCGGCAGGAATGTAGACGCTCAAGGCAATTCCTAATTCTTGATTCGATGCAGAGTAGCAGCCGCACGAGCTTTCACGAGATTGAGTTCGTCAATTTGCGTTAGCAAAAGGTCGAGTTCCTTGGTTTCCTCGGCCGAGAGTTTGCCTTCGACATTCTTCGCCAGCAACTCGTCCAGTCGTGATTGACTCTTGGATGCCAACGCCATGTCGGCTAATGCCGTCAATCCCTCGGTGGTAACCATTAGGCTTACTTCATCTGGCATTTGGCATGTCTCCTGTTTGCGAAAGTAGTTTCCTAATCATACGAATTTTGCGCAGCTAATTCCACACGAGAATTGGCGCCGCGCAGCCAAGTAACGATGTAAAACCCGATAATTCAGCTAGCTGGACAGCGTTATTGCCTTCTTCAATTCCCACCACATTTGCCGCTGCTTGTTCCAGTCGAGTGATTTTGCGATTGGGCGGATGTCGGCTTCTTTGATCGGATCGCGGCCCTGGGTGGTTCTGGGCAGGAAGAGGATCTCTTCCTGGATGTCAGGGGCGAGGTTGTCTAGCCACATGATTTGCGTCATTCGCGTCGTTGAGATTTGCCCAAAGTGGGCTAGTTCGGATTGGTTGATGATGGCTCTTGTTCTTACCCTCGCGCAAACTCGAACTGAACTTTTCAAGGTCACTGGCAAGCGTCCAGATAAAGCCACGTTGACGCGGTGGATCCACCGCGGAGTTGGTGGAGTCAAATTAGATGCGATCCGAGTAGGCGTACAGCTACTCACCAGCCGCCAGGCGTTGACTCGATTCATTGAAGCACGCACTCAGAAAACAGTGGGTGCGCAATAATCGACCCCGACCGCATTCAGCACATCATCGACCAAGCCGCCCGAGTTGGGGCATCAAGCTGGTTCGAGCTTCAGAGTTGACCCGTCAGTAGCGGAAGGATTGCCTCTCCATCGCCTTCGAATGCCGCTTGATTGACGTGCCAGATCGATTGCAGATCGTCGATGCTTTCAGGTCGAATCGTGACGTTCATCAATTAAGATTCACTTTCTGTGTGTTCGCAATTTCAACGCAAACATCGGGCTGAAGAACAAAAACAGCAGACCCAACGGCATCAACCCACCATTCAGCACGTTGTAGTCAGAAGCAACCCGCTCCCATGATAATCCTACAACGAAC
>JBGSUV010000046.1:0-5954 GCA_041753315.1 Pirellulaceae bacterium
ATGCACGGGGGCAGCGCGTGAGGCGATACTTGCTTGACACAGGACCGGCTCAGAAGTTTGTTAACAAAGACCCGGTGGTCAGTCGAATTGCCAGAGACCGCCGTACTCACGGCGATGTCATCGGTATCTGTGTCCCAGTCCGCGGGGAACTTTGGTCTGGTGTCGAAGGAAGCGGATCCAGGGAGTTAAACGCCTCCCGTTTACTAAATCAACTGTCCAGATTAGTTCTTTGGCCTTATGACAAACCGGCTGCTAGGGAGTTTGGCCGACTCTTCAACGTTCTTAAGAAGTTGGGGAGGCCTATGCAACAAATAGACATACAAATCGCTGCAATTGCGCTGTCGTTACGCGAATCAGCCACGTAGTAGCCTCTCTCCGAGAGGCGAATTTCTCTGCGTCCCGAGAGACGCAGCTACGTGAAGCGACCGACCGTCACTTGTCTTCCGTTGGCTTGTTGTTGAACAGCTCGTAGTTGAGCGGCGGCCCTGCCCAACCTTCAATGGCTGCTTGACGCAGGCGGGCTCCGGTCTCAGTCGACTCATACTCGAACGGTTCTCCTGTGAACGGATCGGTCGGAGCGGGCAGTTCGAGCACTTCCAAGCTTTCTGGGAATGCTCCGTCGTGCTGGCTGAGATGGTCGCGTATGGCCTCGATCGTTTGCAGGAATTTAACGCGTCGGCCAAAATTGTGGCTGGCTACGATGCCGTGTGGCAAGACGATGGGAAGCGGACTTTGCTTCGCACCCGTACTCTCGAGCAACGCTTTGTCTTTTGCTTGCACCTCACGCATGGCGGCGATTACGCGTTTCGGCTCTTGATACGCTAGCGGCTCGACTCGCGCTCGAAAGTCGCAGTAGTGCATGTAGAGCCAACGCATAACCCGCTCTTCGGTCGACATCTTCAAGATCTCGCCGGCGGTGAAACCGAGTTTGCCAAGTAGATCGTGTTTGGCCAGGCGTTCTAGAGTGCTCTTGAGCTTCGCGGCTTCTTCCAGCGTGTATTGCTGGTCCATCCATTCGCTAGCATACTCAGAGAATTCTTTGGCAATCTCGATCCATGCTTCGCTACCAATCGCCGGTAAAGGTTCATCCAAACGCACGGGTGAGGCCCACAACTCCCACCGCACCACGGGACCGAGATCTTGCAAGGTGGGTGGCAACGCGGCCAGCGACCAGTACATGTTCGGGACGTTGTCGCGCTGCATGGCCAGCTCTAGGTTTTCAAGTCCCATGTGTGCGAGCGAAGCCCCAATCAATTGGCAGACAACAATGGGTGCCGCAGCGCAATGGCGTCCGCAGGCGATCTGAGCGCGGATCCCTTGTAACGCTTCTGTAACCTCGCCGGCCGCCAAGCGTTGCCGGATCCAGCCACTCATCCCGCGGCCCGCCAATTGTCGCTGTGATTGTTGGTCGGGGAGTAGGATAGTATAGGGCCGATCGCTTTTCAACGGATACTCCCAATCCGCAAAACTCATCGATCCCGCGCGGATGATCTGCCGTGCGAAACTGTCGAACTGTAGTTCCGCCAACTGCGGATCAGTAACCTCCATCTCGGCGAATTCTTGAAGTCGAGGATAGACGTTGGCCATGAAGGTAGACTGTTCATACGTAATCCGTAGCAAGACGGGGACAGCGTTGCCCGGCTCCTGTTCATCCTCGGTGGGGAGCAAACGAATGAACGGTTTGTTGGAATCGGCCGCTTGCGGGACCAGCTGCAGTTTCTTTTCGTTCTGAGCGTTGAGTGGACCTGCGATCGTGAACACGACGATGAGCGACAGCAGTAGTCGGGGTTTAAAACGGCGTAAGGGCATCGTTAGACTTCTCCTTGGAACAGCAAGTGGTAATCGTTGGGTTGTAGGATCTTGTGATTAGCGCCGGGTACCAATGGAACTGAGTTTTGAATGGTTGCCTGGATGTCCGGTAGCGGTAGTTTCCAAGAGGAGGCGCGAAGCGTCATCGCGCCTGGTTCTTGGACTAGCGGCCGCTGCTGCGTGAGCAAGTTTTCCCACAAGCGTTCACCGCTGCGCGATCCGGGTGCCGAAGCTGTTTCAGTGGCCTGTAAGTCGTCGGGTAAGTCGAGTTGCAAGTCGGATTGCGCAAGACTTTCGTCGCCAGGCATTTGGCTCATCGAAAGAACATTCAGTCCGAGCGAGACGCAAGCCACCGCCGAGGCGGCCAGCCCGACCAATCGCCAGCGACTTGTCATTGCTTTGGTCTGCTGCCGGGCGGCTGCCAGCCCGGCTGCATAGCCACATTGATAGAGCAGTTCTCCGCTGCGATTTACGGGCGACCCGAGCCGTTGTTGTTTTAGGAAATGCTCAAAGTCTTCATCAGGACAGTTTGGCTGGTCTTCCTGCGTCATCTTCTAACTCCCTATAAACTTGTTTTAGTTTCGCGATTCCCGACTGATAGACTCGCCACACGGTTGCCTTCGACTCACCAGTGAGTTCGGCCAATTGCTCGAAGGAGAGTTCTCCCCAAACTCGAGCGACGACGAGCTCTCGTTCCCGGTCTTCCAGTTGTTGCAGCAGCTCCTGCAACTCGAGCTCCTGGGTAGATTGTTGGAGAGATTCCCGGGTTGTTTCTCGGATTGCTTTTCGCGTATCGTTTTGGGCATCGATTCGGCTGGAGCGATCGCCATCGGAACCTCCACGTTGATTGGCTATCGCGTGGGCTTCGCGCTGCCGCCGGCGGTTGGTTGCCACGCGCACATTGCTGGCCAGCCGCTTGACGACGGTGAACAGCCACGCGTTGCAGTTATCCGGGACGGGCTCTTCCACGGCCAATTTGATAAAGGCCGTCTGAACCACATCCTCCGCCTCTTCGCAAGCTCGATCCGCAAACGCGACCAGCACCGGCCAGTACCGTTCAACCAGTTCGCTCAGTTGTCGTGCGTCAATCGGCATGGGGCTCTGCTAGGGCGTAACAATGGCATGGCAGCGCGTGCCTTTTTTCTATTCAGAGCCCATTCCGAACCGGGCCAGCTACCATCATGACAGCGCCGTGGTCGAATTTGTTTCAGAATCGTTCGAAAATTCGCAAAGCTTCGCCGCTCTCCTCGAGAGCGGAGCATTGAGTCGCCCTTTCCTTTGGAGGGACTGGTAAGGTATGATTGAGTTCTGCGATTAACAGAACTTATCGGGAGAGCGGCATGCCCACACTTGAAGAACGACTTGCCAAGGTCGAGCGAGAACTCGAATCGCTCAGAGAAAAACAACGAAAGTGGCCGATTGCTGATTTGGATGAGAAGCTTAAAGGTGATCCAATTCTAGAGGAGATCTTTCGTCTGGCGACAGAAGATAATGATTGCTTCGATCGCCATCACAAATAGCATGACAGTTGTTACGCGAAACACAGTGGATTTCTCGAAGGTAACGGGGCTGGAATTACAGGACTGGATTTCTTGATGGCGGCTCAAACGCAAACCTGGGATTTTTCGGGGTGGTTCGAGCGATCTGTGAATCCACGTTGAGTGAATCGGCTGGAGCCATGCGACTCAGAAATTCTCGGGTGGCGAGACTTTCACATCGCCAAGCTCAAGTTGCTCTCCGGGTGCGGTGAGTGATACACTCTGGAAATCAGAACCATATACTGTGAACATGTACTCGACCCCGGCAACGATCCCATCTAGTTGAAAATTGCCGTTGGCATCCGTCACCGTTTGACCTCCAAAATGAAGCACCATAGAACTTTTGCGCTCATTCCACACAGCCATGCCAAATGTAATTTTCTGCATGGGTAATACGTCGTTGCCATCTGGATTCAACAAGCGGCCCCGCACCGATCCGACTTCTTGCAATGAAATGACAACTGCCTTGCTCTCAGGCGCAACCTCGGCAACTGCGGCCTTTTTACGATCCGCGCTGATTGCATAAACCACCGCTGTTTCTTTGGTCCTGCGGACGCGAAACTTGCCATCCACTCCACTGGTAGCTCGCCAATTGATTTTGAGCGACTCGCGCCCCGCCCCGCTGATCGTACAATCTGCTTCTGCAATACCACTCGCTTGATCCACAGCTACACCGACTAACTGAGGAAGGGCATCTTCAGCTTGAGCATGGCTCTGGAAGTCCAATTGCAACTCGGGCGTTCCGGAGACGTTGAACTCCATGCGGTCGCCACGGCGTTGGTTTTGTAAGCCAAGTTCCGCGATTCGATAGGTTCCCTCTCCCAGGAAAAACTCAAATTCTCCCAATGAGTTCGTGGATACCTGCAATTCGAACATCGGTTGTACCGTCTTGCGTAAATTTCGAGGGTTATCCAACTGGATCCCTTCGAGCGAATTGAGCGCTCGACCATACCTTTCAACGAACAGCCGTCCGTCCCGTACAGGCTCGCTCGATTCCACATCGCGCACCGTCCCAAAGATTCGCGTGATTGGCTTTAGCGTCAGGTCGATCCCTTCGACGGGAGTGTCTTTGCGAACGGCTAATCCATCGATGAACGCTGCTCCTCGTCGTCTGTCCCTTATGACCAGCATATAAATCTGTTCGGGTGCAACAAACAGTTCGTAGTTCCCATTGGCATCTGTACGAGCCTCACCACGGAAGGTTGGCCCAGAATAGCCCGCACCATTCGCTACGATCAAGATACCGGGAGCTGGATTACCAGCGCTGTCGCGAATGGTTCCGCGTATTGGAACAAGTCGCTCAAGCTTAATCGCAACGTCGGCGGAATCTTGCCCAAGCGGATCGTATCGGACCTGAACAGTCTGAAATTCTGGAGTTCCCGTCCTGAATACTACCATCTCCTGCTGCCAATTTGGGAACCAAGAAAACGTGACTTCTCCTTCCGCACTCGATTGCTTGGCGAGCAAGGCGGAGTAAGCCGATGCACTGAACAGCGACGAGTAGGGACCTTTACGAAAGAACACTGGGGATAATCGAACATTTTCAACCGGCTGGCCGAATGCATCAACCGCTTTGAATCTGGCTGGCGTAGCCCCAGTCAATTCAAGTCGCTCGGGTTGGTCCAGCGGAAACTCCGGTGCGCTAGAAAGCATGTCCGCTTGTTCCTCTTTAGAGAGGACGTAGGATCGAAAATCAAATCCAACATCTTCTTTCCAAGCGATAACCGACTCGACGCGTTCGGACGAGGGTACGCTTAGTGATCCAATACCCGTATTCGGGTCGATGGGTACAGCATGTACGAAAGGTGATCCAAGATGGAAAGCCAAATTCGCATCCACGACTATCTTTCCTTCACCATCCACTACCTGCGCGCGAATCGTTTTGGTGGGAGCAAGCTGTATCGCAACCGAGTCAATAACGTCGCTCTCGTCATGGCGATCGAACCGGTAGTATCCAAGCCGTACGCCCGCAGCATCAGAAGCCACTAAGCCAACCTTCCTTAATCCTGCTTCGCCTGGTTTGACATCGAATGTTAGGCTGAAATTCCCGTTTGAATCGCTGACCGCAGGAGTGTCGTTTGTGGAGCCTCCCGCACGGAAGACGCGCACCACAGCGCCACTTACCGGTTCACCGCGGTCATCCATGACACTGCCCGAAACCGTTACAATCGCATCAGCTGGATTCGTCGCGGTTACCTCCGCCTGATCATCGTCTGTCGTCTTGCTCACTTCCTGTAGCACCGGCTCGGCGGCAAGTTTGGGAATGGTAAATAGAACGGACAGAAACACCGAGCAGAGTACCGTAGTTGATAGGGTGAATCGGGACAGTGGTCGCCGCGAGCCCTGGTGGTTCAGGATCGCCCGCACTCGTCGCTCCAGGCCAATCGGCTTCGCCATTTGCATCGCCAACGAACTGGTTGAAGTCTGGAATTCGCGTGCCACGTTGACTAAGTGTTGAGCATAGTTGCTTGGGATGACTCCGTTCGATAGGACACTGTCGTCGCAGGCAAGTTCGCAGGCGCTGCGCATTCTTCGATGCGCACGCCACACCAATGGATGAAACCAGTAGAGACTGCACACGATTCGGCTGAACAGTTGCCAGAGAAC
>JBGSUV010000047.1:0-3473 GCA_041753315.1 Pirellulaceae bacterium
CAACTTGCGTGAAGCGTTTCGTAAGGCAGCCATCGTGCGACTGCGGCGATTGTTTGCCAGCGGTGAACTCAAGCTGGGTGGCAAGTTTCAAGGTTTGAAAGACGAATCAGCCTGGATAGAATTCTGTGACGAGTTGGCTGAACTGGACTGGGTGAGTTTTATTCAGCCGCCACCGACAAAGAGTTGTACGGCGGAACAAGTGGTCCGGTACTTGACGCGTTATCTGACTGGCGGTCCCATTAGCGACAGTCGGATCATTGCGGCTGATGCACAGCATGTGACGTTCATGGCCCGCGAGGGAAAGCGGGTTGGTGGAGAGCGTGAGCAGGTTCCAGTGACGATTCCGACGCTGGAGTTTGTGCGTCGTTGGTGTGAGCATATTCAACCCCAGCAGTTGACTAAAACACGATACTTTGGCGGTTGGTGCAGCCGCAAGCGGACTGAGTATCAAGCGACTTGTCGTCGCTTGCTCGGCCAAGGCACTGGCCATGACATTGACGAGGATGAGTGTGCCAAGGCCGCTGGGCAACTTCCGTCGCCCGCAGGGCTAGGCGACGATTCGACAGAGACTGGTACCAAGCATCGATGTCCAGCCTGCGACAGTCACTCACTTCGCTTGGTAGGTCAAACGCCCAAGCCCGCATGGTTGAGAGTGAGACATCGTGACACCCGTTTCAGTTGGATTGACTTGTCGAATTCATAGTCCTTGATCAGATCAGGGACGTTCGACAAAGTTCAACGCACGTTCTATCCGTCGGGCAGGCCAGCCAACCTTCAACGCAAAGTAGGGCTCCGTCGTGCCTGCCCCCCGCATAGAACGCAATTCGTTGAACGCAATTCGTTATGCGAACCAAAAAAGGAGCGACCTATGAAGAATCCGAACAAAGATGATCACTCCACGATTGCACCGGTTGCTTGGAATCACGTATGCGAATTGGTAGCATTGCTCGCGGTTCTTGTAATCGCAATTGACTTTGTGTTTCTAGTTCTTGGCTGGCAGAGGGTTCCATATTCTGATGGTGCAGCAGTTGTCATCGCGGTCGGTGCCGTTCTCGGCCGGAATTGTTACTCGCACGTCTCTCGATGTTTTGTCGCACTAGTTCTGCTTGGGCTCGTCTCACTTCGACTATGTTCAGCGATCTTACCAGATTATTTGATCGCAACACACGGAACTATTTCCACCGCAGATTTCACAATCCTAATTGCTTTGGTTGTACTTTGCTCAATCGTTGCAATCAGTGCTTTTAGCGCTCACGCTACTCCACATAGATTTGACAACTCTATTGAGTCAAATGTTTCTTGAGGCCGGATGAGGTTCAGCGTTGGGAGTCCGAGACGCTGCTGCAATGAAACGCATAACCAAGCGGTGAACGGGAGCCGCCGGTGACGTGGGTTTTGAAATCATCGTTTTTCGCGGCGGCCCCGTTACCGCCGTCGTTCTGTCGCTCGCTCAGCCCTGATGGCTGCACAAATCTGGATTTTTTCTGAGATTCCGCGCACAGGGCTCGCAAGCAAGGCGTCTAGTACATCAGTGCGGTGGCTTCTGAGATCATCGACACGCAGCATTTTGCAAGACAATCTTCTAGGAGACTATTCTGTGACTAATGTAACTGAGTTCATAATGCGTCATGGTTTGGGGGTAGTCATAGGCCTCACCCCATTGATGATCTCTTTACTGTTGGCTTGTTTCGCTACCTCTTGGCGTAAATGGGTTTCCACCATACTCGTTTTGATTGCGGGTAGCATATTCGCATTCGAACTCTACAGTGGTTGGTTGGGAGGCAACTTGACGGGCTTGATCTGGATCATGAGCACTCCATTCATTGCTGTCACGCTCCTTGCATTATCGGCAATTGAATATTTGTCTCGACGGACAACGGCAGCCAAAAAGGGAATGCAGACGTAAAGAGACAGAACCAAGATCGGGATAGGGGCCGGATTTCGCCGGACCCCTCCCACAACTCCTAGCATGCGGGTCCGCACTAGGCGTTTCGCTTCCTCGCAGTAAGCTTCTGCCAGATCGCCTCTAGACTGACCAGTCCTTGTCCGGTGAGATAGTCCGTTGATAGCGCCGCGTGCACCGCGTAGCTCGAAGACATAACCCACGGGCCCTTGCTGCTGACACCATGGGTGATCGCTTCGCGGTTGCAGACTCCAAGCTTCTTGAGGTTCGCGATTCGGGTCCGGGGACCACGCCATTGCTTCCAGTAACATGACCGGAGACGACGACGGGCCCACTTGTCCAGGTCGCGAAAGAAACTCTTGATCGGGACAATCTTGAAGTATCCCACCCAGCCCTGGAAGTAACGACGAAGTTCCTGTAACCGATGCTTGATCGATACGCCGCGGTTGCGGCGGGTGATCTCGCGGGTTCGGTCTTTGAACTTCTTCAGGTTCTTCGGACTGACCCGCAACTGACCGCTGTAGCCTGTGAAACTGAAGCCGAGAAAATCGACTTCGCTCGTTTTACAGATGCGGCTCTTCTGATGGTTGACCACCAGTTTTAGCTTGCGTGTTAGGTATTGTTCTATCGATCGGGCGACGCGCTCAGCGGCTTGTCTCGTCTTGGTGAATACGAGGAAATCGTCGGCGTAGCGTACAAACAGGAGGCCTCGATTCTCTAGCTCTTTATCGAAGTCATCCAGAAGGATGTTCGCTAAGATCGGAGAAAGTGGACCACCTTGCATCGTACCCTCGATCGATGGTTGCAGTTGAGCGTCGACCATCACGCCTGCTCGCAAGTAGTTGCCGATCAATCGAAGCAGCCGCTTGTCGGAGACTTTCCGAGCAACACGTACCATTAAAACATCGTGCTGAACTTTGTCGAAGAATTTCGCCAAGTCCATATCGATACAATGACGGTAGCCTGATCGAATGATCGCTTGCACTTGTTTGGCTGCGCCCTGAGCGGAACGCTTTGGTCGAAAACCGAAGCTTGATTCGGAGAAACCCGGATCGAAGATCGGTGTAAGGATTTGCAAAATGGCTTGCTGGATCAACCTTTCCTGGACATTGGGAATGCCCAGGTCGCGTTGGCCGCCATCGGGCTTGAAAATGCTCTTACGTCGGGCCGGAGCCGGTTGGTAAGTGCCTTCCAAAAGCTGTTGTCGGATCGCGGGCCAATGCTTGCGAAAGTGTTTGGGGAAAGCTTTGATCGTCATTGCGTCGGGGCCAGGGGCTCCGCCGTTGGATCGGACTTTCTTCCAGGCTTTCTCGAGATTGATCGGATCGACAATGCTTTCCATTAACGATACTGACGAGTCGCTCAAGGCTGTCGGGCTCATGTTCGCCGAAACCGATTGATCTGCACTGAGACTCCAAAGAGCATGGGGGATTCCAAAGAGCATGGGGCTTTTCAGTGTCGGCTCCCGTAGGGACGCGCGAGCTAGCTTCTATATGTTTTGGACGGTTTGAGAGCATGATAGGATCTTCCTTGTAATTTAGAAACGTTCGTCCTTCCCGTCTGGTTGGTG
>JBGSUV010000048.1:0-7126 GCA_041753315.1 Pirellulaceae bacterium
CGACAATAGTATAGCTCTGCCTGTGAAACTGCACACTTACGTTGATTTGTCATTGCGCGACAAACCAATTCAGGCTCTGCTCTTCGTCCATGCTGCAGCCTAACTCTCACGAAAAGTCGATGCCCAAAAGAGACGGTTATAAATGGAGGTTAAAAATAAAATGCAAATCCATGAGATCGAAGTCGGCCACCAGCGAGCCTGTGATTGCACCTCAGCACCTGCTCACCGCAGATGCGCAATTTCGGTCAGCTCAACTCCGAGACTGTTCCTCGTGCTCGTCTCCTTCTTCATTTTTTACCCCCAATTTATAACCTTCCCCGCACTTCGTCTGCTGATGGCATGGCGAGCAAGGCTCCGCTCTTCGTCCATGCTGCAGCCTAACTCTCACGAAAAGTCGATGCTCAAAAGAGACGGTTGTAAATGGAGGTTAAAAATAAAATGCTAGTCCACGAGACCGAAGTCGGCCGTAGGCGTGTTTGTGATTGCACCGCAACGTCTGTTCGCCGCAGATACGCAATTTCGGTCAGCTCAACTCCGTGACTGTTCCTCGTGCTCGTCTCCTTCTTCATTTTTAACCCCCAATTTATAACCTTCCCCGCACTTCGTCTGCTGCTGGCATGGCGAGCAAGGCTCTGCTCTGTCGCTTGTTATGAGTAAAAACCGAAGAACGGCATATTGCAAAGTGTTAAGGATTGAAGAAGATTGTCGTGATAGTAGGTCCCCACTAATGCCCAAAGGAGAATTGAACCCGCATAGTTGCCAAGCCTCTGCGGTAATTGTTAACATTATCTTCACGCCCATCGCTGATCCTCTTCCACTTTGCTCATCAGCTTGTCAAGTTCGAATTGCTCGACCGGATCACCTGGGTACCATAACCATCGTCCAAAGTACTTAATTGCATCCGTTTCTGGACACTCCGTCCAGTTCTATAGGTAGGAGATTGATGATGGCGCGACGAACGAGTGGATTTACATTGGTGGAACTGTTGGTGGTGATCGCCATCATCGGCATTCTGGTTGGACTACTGCTTCCCGCTGTACAAGCGGCACGTGAAGCAGCACGTCGCATGAGTTGCAGCAACAACATGAAGCAACTGGGATTGGCGATGCACAACTACCACGACACGCACCGGGTTTTCCCTTACGGCTTTGGTGAAAATCAAGAGTTTTGGAGTGCGTTGATTCTGCCACAACTCGAACAAAGCAATTTGCATTCGACACTGGTTTGGACAAATTCATTCTATTTTGGATACGGAACAAACTGGGCGAGTTACGACTCGCCAAATCGAACGGCTTGCGCAACGCTCATATCCGTCTTCCGCTGCCCCAGCATAGCGCAGCCAGAGCATATCGATTACAACTCGATCGTTGGTCGTGTGCCGGTCAGTTATCGTGGAGTAGCTGGTTCGATTGTCGCCTCCGACGATGCGAGTACTCGTCCGGCCGGTTACAACACTCCCGAGTTCACCGCGCTCGAGCAACCCAAACTGGACGGAATTCTGTTTGGTGCCAGCAAAATTGGATTTCGTGACATCACCGACGGATCGTCCAATACCCTGATGATCGGCGAATCGTATACCGATTGCGAGTTCGTCAAAGACAATCAAGGGATGGACTACTTTGCCTTTTTCAGCCCGCAGATGGGTCGTTGGCGCCCTGGAGTGCGGACCGGTACCGAACACAGCGAGGGACTCGGTTCAGCTGTCGTTCCGATCAACTCACGACTGAACCCGACCATCCATGGCGTATTGATGGAAATGAGCTTTGGCAGCTATCACACCGGCGGCGCGACGTTCACTTTGGGTGATGGTTCCGTTCGCTATCTAGCTCAGACCATCGACTTGGCGATCTATCGCGCGCTGGCAAGCCGCGGTGGTGGTGAAGTAGTCGGCAGCTTGGAGTAAGCTTCCGGTCAACTCAATTGTTCACTCTTGAACGCCCCCAAATTTCATTCTAGCCTGGCAATATCCTGATGAAATATACGAATTCACTCACGCTTTTGACACTCTTATCGGCGATTGCTCTCCTGGGCTGTGGTGGCCCTCGCGCCGACTATAGCCTGGTCGACTTAGTCAAAGGCCACGGCACCATCACGCTCGATGGAACGCCATTACCGGACGCCGTGGTGACCTTCGAGGATCCAACAGACGATACGATGTCCTACGCGAAGACTGATGCAAACGGAAACTACACGTTGCAATTTGATTCTGAAATGTCGGGAGTCAAAGTTGGTAAAAAAGTAGTACGAATCAGCACGACCCGTAAGTTGCTTGCTTTGGCGGGCAAACCGGGCGAAGAAGATTCCGACGGCGATCCCGCTGAGGTGAAAACGAAGCCAGTTGAATTGGTACCAGACAAATACAACAAGAACTCGGAACTAACGGCTGATGTGGTGCAAGGAACTACTCAATACGACTTTGAATTATTGACGAAATAGCTGGCCGAGCTCGGACAAATCACTCTTGCGGCTGGATAATGAGCGACCATTGATGCAACATGCCGAAGCGGTCACTACGTGTACCACGAATCACTAGTTGCCAAACGCCTCGGGCATTTTTTCCGTTAAAGTGGCTCAGGCTAGGAGCGCGCTGGGCCAACGCCTTTGGTTGGAAACTACCTTCAAATGGCGCTCGATCTTTTACTATTTGCCGATCGGCTTGGTCATCGAACCGGGTCTGGTCAAAGTTGTCGCCATCCCCGCCTACCTCGCTGAACAACTCAATGCGTTGGCCATCCGGTCCAGTTAAATAGCCGTCGAGGTGACCTGTTCGCGTGTGGGTAATGGACAACACGACGTCAATGTCGCGAATCGCAAAATCCTCTGTAATTTCGATCTCGGAGATTACTGTTTTCCGCGGCGGCAAGACTTCGGCCGTTTGATTGCTGAACTCGCCTCCCATCATCGACTTGGAAAGGACAACTTCAGCAGAGGTCAACAAACCATCTTCGTTCTTATCTAAGCTCGTGAACTCAGCAAATTTTTCTTCTGTCCAGTCGGTTGTGAATTCCGCCATCGAAATTTGTCCGTCGCGATCCGTGTCAAGCTCGTAGAACCACCCGGGAAGTCCTTGCGCTTCGTCCCCCCCAGCTTCCTCTTGCATGGCCTCGAGGTAACTCTGCAATTCCTGGCGGGAAAGAGCCCCATCGCGATCAATGTCCATCGTACCAATCGGGATTCCCAGCGCCTGAGCTTCACTGGCTTCCAAGCGACCATCGCGATTCGCATCAAAGCGGCTCAATACGCTTGATGCAAGCCATGTTTCGCTACCACCACGACGCCAACGACGCCAGTCATTTTCTTGTTCGTCGGCTTGCGCACGGCGAGTTGACGGTTCAACTTCGCTGCCTACGCGCATGAATTTTTGGATCAACTCACCAGTGGAGCCTTCTAGCAGTCGTCGCCGGGCAAATCGCTGCGCCATTTCAAGTCGACTCAGCCGATCATCTTTGTCGAGGTCCATCTCAAAGGGATCGCTGTGGGTCCACCGCCCCTCCTCCGCCTCTTCGCGATCGATATACCCATCTCTATTCTCATCATTGCGTCGCAACGCGCGATCGGCGTCTCGCAAGTCGTCTTCCGTATAGGGATATTTGATTTCCGCAAGACCAAATTCAGGCACCACGGGTGTTCCTGGATCGTCGCCAAACGGGAGGATGGTACCGCGTTCAGAGGGTCGTACCCTTTCGTCTTCAATTCCGTTTTGTAACGCGTGGTACGTTCTGGCTGCTTCCTGAATCGATGATATAGTATTCGAACGATCCAGTGACAACCGCCGACTCTTGTAGATGCGTTCCAAGTAGGGTCGGGCAAGCGAAGTAATCTCATCGGGTTCGATTTCACCGTTGCCATTGCGATCGAGGCGTTCCAGCGATTCGCGGAGACCGGATTGCGCCCACAGCGATGGCTGTGCACAAAACAGCATGACCACGGATACAACGACAACCAATTGTCGAACACCGAAAATCTGGTTCAGCTTTTTGACATTTACCCCGCTAGTGATCATCCGCAAGTTTTCGCTTAACTGGTGCATTGTTCATATTCGTATGATCGAAGGTTTTACACGGCCTAGCGGCCTCGACGGCCTAACGTCCACGACTGCGCATCATTTCCATGATCCGCGCCGACTGGTTGTCGCTGCGGCCACTACCACGATTGTTGTCACGGCCAGACGAACCCCGGGTGTTTCGATTTGCACTTCCGGGCTGCAAAACCGCTTGAAGCACGGCTGAGTTTTCTGGTGCGAGCACTTCGATCGTTTGTTCACTACGCGTATCCAGCAGACGCACCAGTCGTTCGACTTCTTGGAACAGTTGTTCGGGAGCGGTTACGATCAGCGAATTGCTGGCAGCATGTACCGCCACGGTGAGTTTGGGTTCCAGGTCGCGCACGGGTTGGCTAGCTTGTCCGCGCCCAGCTTGGCGGTTTGCCCCCTGCTCTCCCGATCGACCATCGTCGTTTTCATCATCGCGCCCGCGATTCTCTGTGCGAGCGTTGCCACGATTACCACCAGGTCCGCCTGCTTGTCCAGGACGACCGTCGTTGGAATTTCCAGCCAGGCGACCGGTGTAGGCTTCTCGGATTGCCGTGGCCACTTCCTCCGCGCTGGTGTTTTTCAGTTCGATGAGATGCGATGTGCCGTAGGTCTCGATCGCGGTGATACTGCTATCTTTGTCGATAATCTTCAGATAGCCTTCGATCAGATCGATATCTGCTCCGGTGCCTTGTGCGATCAGACGATTGAGACGTGAATCGGCCACCACGGTCATCGTCCCAGCCAGCATGGTGGATGTTCCATCGCGGGCCGTAACAATGCTCCCGAGATAAGACCCGGGCGATGAAACATATCCTCGCACAAGTTTGCCCGCCTGAGCTTCTTTGGCCGATTCTCCGCCGTCGAGCAATTCGGCCAACAAACGCAATGCATCGTCCGGTTTGGTATAACGCAAATAATAGACGATTGGCTGTGAGGGAACGATGGACATGGGTCCCGAGATCGTACGCAACTGATCTTCGAACTGTTTTAAAGCTTGCCGATCATCTGACTCTAGCAGCAATCCCTGGGGGAGCAGTTGGCAACGAATGCTTGCGTGCACACTATCGAGCTCACCCGCGAGAACTTCTTCCGTACTGCAGCCATCAGATACTAAAAGCGTCGAATGTTTGACGGGCAAATGACGAACTTCATCGCCATGCAGATCGGAAGTTTCTATCCCGTCGAACTCCTCTTCCTCGTCATCCATGTCGTCATCCATCTCACTCAGAACGCGCTCCGTCGCCCGTGAGCGAGTCGCCGCAGACGGCAGTAAGATGATTGGATTCGACTTTCTCCATAGCTTTGTCGCCGTTTCGAGTACAACGCGCGCTTGCTTACCATGCAACGGCAAAACGCGAATCTCCGAGTCCGGCGCAACGTTTCCGCGATCGAGCCCTTCGATGATTTTTTTGATTTGCTCGATCTGAAACGGCTTGGCGCGCACAAACAATTGCCGATTCCCTGGATCAGCATCCAATTTTGGTACATCAGCTGGATAATCTTCCGGATCATCGTATTCGTCAGGCAAGTCGAGCATTTCCTCCAACAAGCTGATCGCAAGATAGGGATCGATATTTTGCAACGGGATGACTTCGAATTCCGCTTCCGCGGCCTGAAGTTGAGCCACCGTCTGCGCGATTTCAGCTTGAATCTCGGGCGATGCTAACGCCACGATACTACTGGTTGATTCATCGGCTGATAGCCGCAGCGAATTACCAGCGAGCAGAGTTTTTAGAACATTGAACACCGTCTGCAGATTTCCGCCACTGACCAAGTGGGAACGCAATTCTACGGCGGTATTGGCCGAAGTCAACGATGGTGAAGCCTGGTCCAACGCTTTGACAAGGTTCTCGACCAACCGTACTTTGTCTTCCACCCCGGTGACAAAAATGTGTTCGCCTTGAAGATCGGTCGACAGGCTGACATCAATGCCGATCATCTCCCCAGTCGCCAAACCAAGGTGAGGACGAGCAACCAATAAGATATCCTCAGCGCTCGCGTGCTGGAGCGCAAAGCTCTCCATGATGGTGCGAGTCTCAGTCGCTTGCGGCTTGAATGCATCGAGGATCTCGCGAACTTGCAAGAGCTTAGCCACCGTATCGGTAATCATCAACTGGTTTGATTTATTGAAGACCTTCGGACTTGTCATGAGATTCAAAACCGACAACTCTTCCACCGCATCTTGCGGAGTGATCTCCGTCAAGGCAAACATACATTTGACAACCTCATGCCGATTTAGCTCAACCAATTGTTCCGCAGGAACTAACTCGGCAATCGCGTCTAGTTGCTGTGTGCTGCGAGGATCACCCAGGTTGATCACGGACAAGAGCTGTCCGCTGCGGACCAGCGTAAAACCTTGCGGCAACAAAAACAAGTTGATGCGGTCAATCGCTTGAAACTGCGAATAACTGCGGGGATCGTTGTAAGTAAAGCTGCCCGTCGGCAACGACTCGTATTGCAGCGCCAAATCGCTTTCATTGGCGATCCAAGTGATAACCTCCCGCCAAGGAGCTCGCTCGAACGAAAACCGTAGACTTCCGTCCGCTTGTCCGATTTGGGGTGCAGTCTGATTGTTAGTCGCCGCAAGCTCGACTCCGTCTGTTGAATCATCGATTGCAACTGCACGATCTACCTGCTTGCCGCCGGTCGCCGGATCGGAGTTTGCATCGACCGACGGCTGGTCATCTTGTCCAAAACATTGGGTTACCCCAAGGGAACTTGGCAAAATAGAATTCAGTGGGGCAGCAATTCCCAGGAATCCCCAAAAAATCAGAGCACGCCCCCAATAGAGACGCTTGGACTTCATAGATATCAACATGTCACTAACAGATATTTAGTGGTGTTTGCAATGGACAGCTGCACTTGAGGTCGTACCTCGAAATGCAACTCACAAGGTAGGTGGGTTGGTGGGGGGGCGTAACGCCACCGCTCTAAACATCTTTGTGACGCGGTCACGGGAGGGCGACGCCACCGCTCTAAACATCTTTTTCATTCCGGTAAGCGTTTATTTGGCGGTAAACAGATGTGTGTGCCCCCGATTTTTTCTTGGGTGGTGTTGTGACGGCTCGCGATTTTTTGCGGGCCTTGATCCAA
>JBGSUV010000049.1:0-97774 GCA_041753315.1 Pirellulaceae bacterium
CTGCCGCAATGTTCTCAAAGTCCGTTTACCACGCGATGAAATCCGTCTTTTACCATCCGTTCACCAAAGTTGACAACGATTCCAAGCTTGAGGTTCGTCAGCCGAAGGTAGGTGAGAGTTTGTGCGGCGAAGATGTCATTGTACTTCGACGTCGCTTTGCACTCGACGATTACTAAGTCGTCGACCAATAGGTCAAGCTTAAGAGGTGTGGCGAGTTCCATCCCTTTGTAAATGATCGGAACCAATACTTGTCGCTTGACCGACAATCCGACTTGCCTTAGTTCCCACGCTAAGGCCTCTTCGTAAACGCTTTCAAGCAGCCCGGGTCCGCCCAGAGTGCGGTGAACTTCAATCGATGCGTTGAGAACAAGCTTGCTAATTTCATTTTCATGCATACGTGTTTAATTCTATGAATAGACGTGCGACAAGTTGATCATTGAAACTGTGCAAACACGGACAATTTCTACCGCATGAATTTTAATCACCTGCCTTTCTCTCTGCGGCTCTGTGCCTCCCCGACTCTGCGTCATCTTTTCGCGTCCTGAATTCCTGTTCGTGAGAGGGTGACGCAGAGAGCTCTCTGCCATGCTAGAATAGATCCCTCGGGACTCGCGTTTAAGATTTTCAATGGATTCAGCAGTTTTCGCACGATTGCAAATGAACCGCCGATCGAACCGTCGGCAGAATTGACTACCGGCGAACAGTTCACTGGCGTGGCCGATCTCAAGCATGCGTTGGTTACCAATCACCAGTTGGGAGAAATGGCGGATGAAAATTCAATCAGTTACCGTTGGGCTGTTCGTTGCATTGGCTTGCCTTACCAGTTGGCCAACCGATTCGAACTTGACCGCGCAGGAGAACGCGCCTGCCGCGAGCGGACAGAGTGATCCTTCAGCGACAGGCGGTGGCCAACGGGGCGACGGAAGGCGGAGCGGTGTCGTGGCCGATGGTGGAGGACGTGGCGGTTCGGGCTCGGCTTCGCCGATTGTCGGATCGGATCGGAAGGTGACATTCCACCTCAATGCGCCCGATGCAACGACGGTCAACTTGACTAGCGACTTTCTCGAGGAAACGCCACTTGTCAAAGCTGATGATGGCACGTGGACTGTCACGGTCGGACCGGTCGATCCCGATATCTATTACTACAACTTCGTCGTGGATGGCGTTCGCACCATCGATCCAGGCAATTCCCACGCGAAGATTGGTTATTACACCAGCACGATGAACAGTATTCTGACTGTGCCAGGCGATGAAGCGGCGTTTTATAATGTCAAGAACGTGCCACACGGCGAAATTCGGACGCACATCTATAACTCGGAATCAAATGGCGTCGTTCGCGAGTTGAATGTCTATGTCCCACCCGGATACGACGCGGACGCCGACAAGCGATATCCAGTGCTTTACTTGTTGCACGGCAATGCCAACGATCATCATTCTTGGCAGCGTTATGGTCGAGCGAACGAGATTCTGGACAATTTGCTGGCGGAAGGTGCGATTGAACCGTTTCTGGTCGTGATGCCACTGGGATATGGGCGCGCTTCCATCAATGGTGACGGAACGGGCATCGCGGCGAACTCCGGTTCTGACAATCGACCAACGGGTGGACGTGGCGGACCCAACGCTGGTCCTGGCGGACCGGATCTGTTCGAGCAAGACATTCTCAAGGATGTCATTCCGATGATTGACGCAAAATATCGAACAATTGCCGATCGCCGTAGCCGAGCCATCTTCGGCTTCTCGATGGGCGGAGGTCAATCAGGCCGGATTGGCTTAGGCAACTTGGACCTGTTCAGCCATGTCGGGATCATGAGTGCTGGAATGCGCGGTGGTACGGACACCGAACCTTATGCGTCGCTAGTCGCAGATGTCGCAGCCACGAACGAGAAGCTTGATTTGCTGTGGATTGGTTGTGGCCGGGATGATTTTGCTTTCGCTGGCGCGAGTGCCATCTCAAAGACTCTGAAGGATGCCGGTATCAAACACACTTTTATCGAAAGTGAAGGCGGCCACCACTGGCGCGTCTGGCGTCGCTACCTGCTCGACGTGGCACCATCGCTGTTTAAGACGAACTAACGAAGAGTGGCTTCCAGCAGATTCAGGGAGGCCAACAGATTAACAAGAAGTCAAACCAGACGTAGGAACGGTATCATGATCCACGTCCGAACGATCTATTTCAAATTTTGACATAGATTAAAAAAAACAACAGCAGCGGACACCTAAATCTGCTGGCCTTCCTGCGTGCTGCAAACCCACCTTCGTTGGCTCAAGCTGAATTGGGGCATTGCGTTCCACTTTGGCAAAACAACCGCCGACCTAACTTTCGTTAAACATCCCACCAAGTAATCTGCTGGCCTCCCTGAATCTGCTGGAAAAAATTGGGGACCTGCCGGTTAACCACTTCCACGGACTTCTGAATGCCAAGGTATTCATCGCGGCGATTGTTCTGCGGCAGTTACCTCACACCGCTCCTGGTTGAGAGCGGCAACCAGCTCTGAGGCTAACTGCTTAACTCCGGCCAAAGCGGCTTGGGGATTAGCGGCTTCGCTCATTCGACGCACAATGGCTGAGCCGACAATCAGGCCATCAGCCACCGGAGCCAACAATTTTACATGCTCGACCTTGCTGATTCCAAAGCCGATACAGATTGGCAACTCGGTCCGTTCGCGCAGCCAAGAAACCTTGTCCAGCAAGTCCGGCGGCAACTCATTTCTCTCGCCTGTGATACCAGTGATCGAAACGAAATAGAGAAAGCCACTAGAGCTTTCCGCTATTCGCAACATGCGGTCGCGTGGCGTCGTGGGCGTCACCAAGTGAATTAAACTAAAATCCTTGGAACGGCAGAGTGTCCGCAGGTCATCCGCTTCTTCTACCAACAAGTCTGGGACAATCGCCCCAGCAAATCCAGCGCGTTGAGCGTCAGCCAAGTACTTTTCAGCACCAATGCGTTGGATGATCGAGTAGCTCACCATGGAGACCAACGGCATCGTCAACTTGGGCGCGACTTCGCCAATCGTCGCGAAGATATCACGCAACTTGACGCCCGCATCCAGTGCGCGCGTGTAGGAAGCTTGAATCACCGGGCCGTCGGCGATGGGGTCACTGTAGGGAATCCCTACCTCTGCCATTGCAGCACCGCTGGCTTGCAGCACTTCCAACACGTGTGCAGTGAGCGCCAGCGAAGGGTCACCAGCCGTCACAAAGGGCAAAAACGCTTTGCGGCCTTCGATTCGCAGTTGTGCAAAACAGTTATCGATCGCTGACATATTTAGTATTCCAATCCACGGAGTCGTGCAATTTCCGCTGCATCTTTGTCGCCACGACCACTGAGACAAACCAGCACGATTTGATCTTTGTCCATTCGCGCCGCCAATTCGAGTGCATGCGAGACGGCGTGTGAGGATTCGAGCGCTGGGAGGATCCCCTCCATTCTCGCAACTTTGTCGAACGTCTCCAGCGCCTGACCATCGCGGCACTCGGTGTATTCAACTCGACTCGCGTCTTTCCAATAACTATGCTCCGGTCCGACACCTGGATAGTCGAGTCCGGCCGACACCGAATGCACCGGCGAGGTCTGGCCATCTTCGTCTTGCATGACGTAACTGTAACTGCCATGCAATACGCCGGGTTTACCGTGGCTCAGTGGTGATGCGTTTTGGCCTGGCTCCGCGGACAAGCCCCCCGCTTCGACCCCCACCAACTTCACTTCGGCATCATCCACAAAAGGATAGAACATCCCGGCCGCATTCGAGCCACCACCGACACAGGCCACAACCGTATCGGGCAAACGACCAAATATTTCCAGTGATTGAGTGCGTGCTTCCGCCCCGATGACCGATTGAAAATCACGGACCATCATCGGAAAAGGATGCGGACCAATCACCGACCCGATGATGTAATGCGTGTTTTCGACCGAAGCCATCCAGTCGCGCATCGCTTCGTTCACGGCATCTCGAAGCGTTCTGGAACCGCTGGTCACTGGACGCACTTCCGCGCCCATCAAACGCATGCTGAAGACATTGGGGCGCTGGCGACGAACATCTTCTTCACCCATATAAACGACGCAGGGCAGACCAAAATGAGCACAGGCCGTTGCGCTGGCCACGCCATGTTGCCCAGCTCCGGTCTCTGCGATCACTCGCGTTTTTCCCATTCGTAAGGTCAAAAGTGCTTGGCCCAACGTATTGTTAATCTTGTGGGCACCGGTGTGATTCAAGTCTTCGCGTTTGAACCAAATCTGGGCACCGCCGGCCATCTCGCTCAGCCGCCGAGCGTGGTACAGTGGAGAAGGTCGTCCGACAAAGCTCTTGAGCAGGTGGTCCAACTCTGCCTGGAACTTCGGGTCCTTCTTCGCCGACTCATACTCAGCCGATAATTCGTCGAGTGCACGTGTCAGCGTTTCAGGGACAAATCGCCCCCCAAACTCGCCAAATCGCCCGCGTGCGTCGGGAACGTTGGCTGCCATCAGTTTTTGTGTATTTAATGAGCTCATATTTTTAGCACTCCCCAGGGAGGCGACAGTTTTTTCGATGGTGGATTTTCGGTCGCGTGTACCGTCGCTGCCATAGCCGATGAACAGAACAACGAGGGAGATTGTCGATAGCGACCGCCGGATGGTCAAGGGAACCATGGTTCGTGGCGTTAAAGCCGCAGCCACATGGCCTTTAAATATTCGGTCTCTGGGCAATTGGCCGAAACGGGATGACAGGCCGCTGCGCCTGATTTGGCGAGTATTTGCATTTGTCGAGGAACGGGGTTGGGATTAAATTCGGTGGGACGGAACGCCGATCGAGCTGCAGAACGCACTAACCGCGTAAACTCTGCGTCGGCTAACAGCCCCGCACAAGAACAAGTTAACATGACACCGCCGGGCTTGACCAACTGCATCGCCAAGCGGTTGAGGTCAAAGTGCTTGTGCGTCCCTTCCTCCAACTCACTTCGATTGCGGATCAACTTGGGTGGGTCCAAAACCACGACATCAAACTGCTTGCCAAGCCGCAACATGTCGCGCATGTAGGCAAACGCATCTGCCTGCGTGAATTTGACGCGCACGTTATTCAAACTGGCATTTTGTTTCGCGGTCTTTAGCGGCTCCTCGTCCAAGTCGATACCCGTCACCTCGCTTGCGCCACCGCGAGCGGCCGCCATCACCGAAAAACCACCTGTATAGCAACAAATGTCTAATACGGAACGTCCCTGAGTGAACTCGGTCAATTTCAAGCGGTTATCGCGCTGATCGCAAAAGAAACCCGTCTTGTGTCCCGTTCCAAAATGCACGCGATATTTGGTTCCGTTCTCCTGAACCTGAATGGCCTTGGGCAGTTGTTCGCTCGAGCGCGTAGCCAGGTTATAACCTTCTTGACTCTGCAAATGTGGACTAGGTTGTATCAGCCAATGCGTTGTCCCCAGTCGAGAAGCTAGTCGCTGGATGATCTCCTCTGCACGAGGTGCCATGGTTGCACTAAAGATCTCCGCACTCAGACAATCGCCATAACGATCGATGACCAAGCCTGGCATCCTGTCCGCTTCCGCATGCACCACGCGATAACAGTCAGTCAACTGATCCAGGCGAAGAATGTCGGTCCGTAGCGAAATGGCCCGCTCCACCGCTTCTTCCCAAAAGGAGTCGGCGGGAAGCTCAGTCCCCCAATGCAGCAACCGCAACGCGACCTCAGACTTGGGATTGTAAAGTCCGTAAGCGAAATGTTCTGCGGCGCCCGTTTCCGTTTCCGTATGCAGTACACGTACCCAGTCACCCACCTGTGGCGCCCCATCGATCTGCTTGATGCGCTTGCGATAGACGTTGGGATGTGTCGTCGGTTTGTTGAGCGTAATCGCGCCCAAGTTCTTGCCTTCCGCTGGACACAACGGCAAGCGATTTGGAAGTTCGCTACCGCGCGCGTTGAGTCGGCGCTCTTGGTAAAATTTATTTTTGTAACCAGGTTTCGAGGGCATTCAGGGGTTTTCCGCCACGTATCATAGTGCTTGCAACAGCAATCTGTTTCTGCGCACCCAACGGGCACCGATCCAGGACTCCTCTAAAATCTTAACCACTTCTTTATCCGGACCTAGTGCTTTGTCCAGATTTAGTTTGAGGAATCGCTCCAGTTTGTCAACCGAATGGCGTTTGCTGCCCATTGTCAACATCGACACACTTGATCAGCCAAATGCTATTGGCCCCGGTTTTAGCGACAAAAACCGCAACTAAAGACTCTAGGGCTATCCTAATTTGGACCTGGCAGCTCCTTTAGAAAGCAAAAGCAGCACATCGAAGCGGCATGAACATCGTGGGGGCACCCAGTGTCTCAGTGCCTAATTGGTGGTATCTCCGTTTTGGTTCGGGTACAATAAGCGTCTCGATTCCACCGAGTCAATGCGAGCAGGAGATTCATTTATGTCGCAAGCGCTCGACTGTAGCGTACTGGTGCTAAATCGCTTTTATATGGCAATCCGCGTCATTAACGTGCGGCGTGGGCTGACGTTGTTGTATCGCGGCTGTGCGGAAGTCATCACGATTGACGATGGACAATACGCCAACTACGACTTCGAGTCGTGGTGCGAAGTAAGCCAGTTTTATTCGCTGGAGAAACAGCCGGGCGAAGACTATATCAAAGCAGTGAACTTTGAATTGCAAGTCCCCCGCATCGTGCGACTCACCCGCTACGACAAAGTCCCCAAGTCAACCGTACGGTTCAATCGCAAAAATCTCTTCGCCCGCGATGAGCATCGTTGCCAATACTGCGGTCAAACGCGTCCCGTGAATCAACTAAGCCTTGACCACGTTATACCGCGTTCGCACGGTGGCAAGACAACATGGGAAAACATCGTCTGTAGTTGCATGTCGTGCAATTCCCGTAAGGGAGGTCGGACGCCCGTTCAAGCCGGGATGCATTTACTTACGAAACCGGTCAAGCCGCGGAGCAATCCCGCCATGGCCATTCCACTCAATGACCCGCGTTACCACAGTTGGAAAACGTTTGTACAGGATGAATCGGCAGCCTCCGCTTAAGAACTGCCGGTTCAGGGCATCCAAAAGTAGTTGCCCGAGACAACTAACTTGTCTAATGACCTATTGACGTGACGATCTAGCATGCAACAGACGTTTCGCTCGATATTTTCCGCGACATCGACGACTGCTCCAGGTTTACTGATTCTCTGCGGCTTGCTACTCGCGCTGTGCACTGGCTGCCAACCAGACCATGAGTCGTCGGATATCCGGGCCAACCGATCGACTTCATCAACTTCAGTCAACTCACCAACACCCTCGTCCTCAGAACATCCTAGCACTTCAACATCGCCACCGAGCTCATCGGTGGAACCGTCCAAACAAGTTCCAAACAACCCGACAATCGGTCAAAAAATTGCCACCAGTGTCGCTGACTCAAACGCCTCAAACAGGTCCTCGTCGGCCGTTGCAAGTGTCAATTCTCAGAAGGGCTCCGTCGACGGGGTCGCGGGTGCCAACGAATACATTCAATCGACGGGTTGTCGCGAGTGCCATGCCGATCAATATGACTCGTGGCACGCCACATACCATCGCACAATGACCCAAGAGGCATCCCCGCAAACGGTCCTTGGCAAATTCGATGGCAACGTGTTATCAGTGGCAGGCTATCCTGCGCAACCATTTCGCATCGGCGACAAATTTTACGCGACACTTGTCCATCCCGCCTGGGACGAACAGGAGGTTAAGGCCGGACGCGATCCAACCGCCCATTCGCAACCACCGCCCATCACCTATGCCATTGACCGAGTGATCGGCTCACACCATCAACAGGTCTACCTGTCGAAAGCACCCGACGGTTCCTATCACACCTTGCCGATTGTGTGGGATATCCATCAAGATCGTTGGCTCACGCGCAAGGCCAGCTTTCTGTTAACGCCAGAAAAGGGGCTGTACCACATGACCAAACTGTGGAACAACGGTTGCGTTTTCTGCCACAACACTGGGCCCGATCCAGGCCTGCAACAATACCCGGTCGCCGGTGGTGGCACGCAGTTTTCCTGGAATACCTCGGTCGAAGAGTTGGGCATCTCGTGCGAAGCCTGCCACGGCGCTGGTGCCAAGCATGCCGAGTTGCATCGTTCGCTGGCCAAATCGCGTGCCGGCAACAAGACGCCCTCCCCCGATTTAACAGACCGAACTTCAGAGCAGTTCATTGTAAATCCACATAAGCTCAGCAAAGAAGAATCGGTCCTGAATTGCTCGCGTTGCCATGGCAAGATGATCGCCAAAGCGGAGTACGATCGTGAATGCCTGACCCAAGGAGACTTCTTTGAACCTGGGCAGTGGGAATTTGCCGACCGCTACGATCATCCGCAGCACGAGCCGGGCGACAAGTTCGATGACAGCGTCGAAGGACGCTACTTCTGGAGCGACGGAACACCTCGCACCACGGCGCTGGAATATCAAGGCGTGCTTGCTTCCCTTTGCTACCAGCGCGGCGAAATGACCTGCCTCTCTTGTCACAGCATGCATGCTGCCGTCGACCCCAACGATCAGCTAACGTATGGCGACTCAGTGGACCTCGAGATCGCAGTTCAAAACCAAGCCTGCACGCAGTGCCATATGGAACTTGCCGATCCAGCAAAGCTCCAGCAACATTCCCATCACATCGCCCATTCGTCCGGCAGCTTATGTTACAACTGCCACATGCCATTCCAAGCTTACTCGCTGCTTAAGCGCGTGCGCAGCCACCGCATCACGAACCCCACCGCCACCGCGACGGTCGAAGCTGGTGTTCCGAACGCCTGCAATCAATGCCATGTCGATCAAAGCTTGAGTTGGACTCATGAGCAACTTGCGAAATGGCGAGGCGAACCGGCGCAGCCTTTTGTTGATCCTCATCCGCAAGCATCCATTACCGTCGCCCACGCCTTGTCCGGACATGCCTTGCAACGCGCGCTGGCGATCGAGCAATTGGGCGATTCTGCTAACTATGAGCTTGCCGGTAGCGATTGGCGTGCCGCCATCCTTATCAAGCTGCTGGAAGACGACTATGAAGCCAATCGACTGCTAGCCTATCGCGCGCTGAATAAGATAACAGGCTTTGATGATTTCGAGTTCGACTACATCGGCACTTCAACGGTTCGCGAGCAGCAAGTCACTGAAGCTCAGCGTCGACTTTCCAAGCTCGAAACGGCGGAGTCTAGAGCTCGCTTGGTCCGTATGCTCGGCGGCACTTCTACGGATGAGCCGCATCCTTTCATCCAAAATCTCATCGATCGGCAGAACAACGTTCCATTGCAAGTACTCGAATAGATTCGAGTTTCGTTTTATGCAACCCGTTGCGATTTCGCTACCGAATTCACTACGCTGAGAAGCGATTGGGGACAATCGCTCTACACTGATTACGCATTCCGTAGACGCTTTTCCAGAATCGCCATGTGGTGCACCCAGTGCCCAGCGATTCCCCATGCCATCGCGCGCACGGACACTTTCAAATCGGCGGCAATCCCGATGCGATCCCAAGCGGCATCACCGATCCGCTGAAATAACAACACGTTGCTCGAGCGCATATGCAGGAACTCGTCGGCCAACAAATCGCGAGAAACGGCTCGCGCGTATCCACACGCAGCAAACTGATTTTCATCCCAGCCCGGCAATGGCGTTGTGTCTCCCGTAGAAAATCGCAGCATGCGGTACGCCCAAATGCGTTCCGCATCGATGCAATGCTCGATCACGGTCCTGACGGACCAACCGTACGGTGGATGCACGACGTCCAATTGCGCCGGCGGGACGTGGCGAATGAAATCTACCAGCACGTTCATCTGCGTTTGCAGCGTCTCAAGGATGTTTCCATCCGGAGCCTTCGCCACGTAGCCGCGTAAAAAATCAAAGCACTCGCTGTCGCTCGGGCGTTGAGTGAAATCCATAGTGTATCTCCTATGCGGCAGCAAAATTCTTGGCAACTTGCTCCCAATCGACAACTCGCCAAAACGCTTGGATATAGTCAGTGCGGCGATTTTGGTAGTTGAGATAGTACGCGTGTTCCCAAACGTCCAGCCCCAAAATCGGAGTCTTGCCGCTGCTCAGCGGACTATCTTGATTTGCAGTTGCAACAACCTCAAGTTTTCCACCGTTGACCACCAACCATGCCCAGCCGCTGCCGAACTGAGTAGCAGCCGCCTTGTTGAAGGCTTCTTGCATATTAGCCGAGGATCCAAATTGTGAGCCAAGCGCGTCAGCCAACTTCATTATTGTCTCTCTATTCGCTGATGATCGTGATTAAATTTGACGCAAGATAAGATTATGTGTGTATAGCCGATGAACCAGCCCGTCGCGGCGACCACTTTTTAAATGCTTTCCGACTATCGACAAAACTCCGTTCGCTTCCTCCACTGTTCAGCGACTACGGCGAACGCGAATACCATTGATGATCGGCTGCCCTGTCTGCGGAGTGAATTCGATCTGCAAAGATGTTCCAATCGGAACGGCACGGAAAGTCCGCATTATGCCAGGGGTAGGCGTGAGTAATGCTTCTTCGTCTTTTGTCGCCAGACGAATGGTCTCCTTGTGTAAGCCGCCTTGGAGGACGACGTCAAATTCTACGTAGCTACCTGCCGCATCGCTGGTGGCGCTCACCTGAGCAAGCGGGGCAGCAAAGTAAAGCTCGACGTCATACTCGACTGCTTCTCCGTGCAGGCCTTCTCCGTGCTGCTGGACGGGGTCGCTGGTTGCTGACGCAGTTTGTGCGGCACTAGATTGGACAGAACTAGTCGGGGTATCGGAAGCTGTGGCCTCAGCGGATAGAGCAGGCTTCAGCACAAGCTCGATACTCAAGCCAGTAATATTCTTCAATCCAGAGGCGTAGACCCAGTCGTAGGAATCGTTGGTAAGCCGCGACGAATGTTGTAGAAACGATTCCGCTTGACCGGCTACTTTGATCGCCAGTGGCAGTGTTTCACCAGAGACCGTCGGGTACTCGACCCACAACGTCCCATCTTGATCGCGACGATCGCCGGGCGCACCAAAGTTAATGCCCAACGCGTCAATAGGCGTCTCCTGGGAAATACCTGCCACAACAAACGGATGCACGCCCCAGGTCTCGACATCGGGCATAGGTACCAAGGCCAGCGATGTCTGGTTCTGGTAGGAACAGCTGCAGGTTCGCGTGTAGTCGGGAGCGTTGAGCACGCCGTCGGCAGCAATCAAGTTGGAGGTGCAACCAGAACGAAAGCCACCCAGGTTGCCAGTACCAGAATCGCTGAGCAGATCATAATAGCCTGCCGCACCCGAGCGGAAGGTTAACATGTTTTCGCTGGCAATTATCGAGTTGCAGCCATAGGCCCGGGTGATCTTCCATGGTTCCAACTGACCGGTAATCGAGTTCTTGAGCAACCACTGATTCCCAGTGTGAATATCAAACGCCCCCGCGGAAACGCTGTACGAATTGGCGTTGGTGATGATTTGATCGTTGTGTAGCACGCATGGTCCAGAATATTCCAAATCATCTTTGGCCCAGCGGAGGCTTCCGTCTTCCCCGTTGTAAACTCGCATCCCTTTGCCTGATTCATCGATCAGTCGATCACTGGCTTTCGCCGTCGCTTGCAGTAACAAATCATGCTGAGTCGAGTAGCCGAGCCAAGTACCGAACACGCCTTCGTCGACTTGCCATTGAGGTTGTCCAGTGCGATGGTCGAGCGCCACGATACGATAGTTGTTGGGCGCGTCGATCCCGCGGCGACGCATCGCATCTTCGATCATTTGGGGATGACGATCCAGACAAAAGACGTGACCGCCGCCTGCGACGATGCCGTTGTGCCAGAAACTGTATTCGGCATCGATCCGCCACAGTTGCTCACCACTGTAGCGATCAAAGGCAACCAACCCCCGACTTGCAGCACGATCAAGACTTTTCGATCCAAAACCCTTCTTGGAATCCTTCAGTTCGCTGTCGGACTCAATCTCGAGCGAGTAGCGGTCGCGATACATGGCAAAGCCAAGTCCGCCGAGCAGTACGTTGTCGTAGACTCCCACGTAACCCCACTCGACCGTTTCGCCATTGGCTTCTGCCGGGAGACTGATTTCGCCAACGTCTTCACCGGTGATAGGATCGAGAATGCGACAGCGGTTGGCTTCAATCAAGTAAACGCGATCATCGGTGACGATAAAGTTTGTTCCGCGTCCGTTTGCACCGGGGATATGCACTTGGTTGTACTTGGGATCGAGAGGCGTATCCTCGTAGGTGTCGTCATAATAGACGTCATAGGTTCCCAGGTTGCCGAATTGGCGGTTCCACAACACCCTGCCGGTGTAGACATCGCGAGCGCTGAGGCTGTTCATTCCTTCGATGAACAAGCGTCCGCCAATGACTTGTTGTGTTGGCCCGTGTGTGTGTCGGGGCAATACATCCATGTTGCTGCTTCCGCCAAACCACAACACCCCCAAAGGAAGTTTGACGCGACGATCGTTTGATTTGAGCGAATTGGACACGTCACCGTACTGATGCGTCCACTCGGCAGAGCCAGGCAGGGGCCCGACGCGTTTTACAACGACACCCAGCGGATGAGCACTGAACTCGGCTTTTTCCAAGCCCACTCCTTGCAGCCAAGACTGCCGCTCTTGTGTTAGCTGATCACCTAGCAGAACCATGGTTCCGCCGTAGGGGCGGAGCGATTTGTAAATAGCTCGCAACATTTCCGGGGTGGCCGATTCCGACTGGGCTTGGCTGACGAACAGCATCTGTCCGGTGTACTCGGGTGCCATATATCGAGCAGGCTCGGAAACGTGCGCGGTGATCTTGCCATACACGCCGAGTGCATCGAGTTGTTCGCGCAGCTTGCCGACTCGCTCCACCGATGGGTCAACGATCGCCAGCCGCTCGAAAGGGCTCAGTCGCGCCCAAGCGGCAGCCATCGCTGGTTCACATTCACCGTACCAGTAGGCATAGCCTTGTGGATCGCCAGCAGCCAACAGTTGATATAACTGCTGGGCGGTATCGCGTGTAACGACTTGCGACACATAGTTGGCGGCAGTGTTTTCAACGGCAAAACGGTCAACTGCGGCGGCTGTCGGCGAGTCGGATGTCGGTGCCTGTCCGAATGCCAACACCTCACCGCGGTCAGTAACCGCAAACATTTTATTGGCAGCAACAACAACTCTCTGCACTTGAGATTCGACCGGCAGCGTACCTATAACTTTGCCACCAATGACCCTACCCGATTCATCGCGAGACAGTCGGATTGTCGATATCGCTCGCTTGCCAGCTGCAACCAGATCGTCGCCAGCCAGTATCATATCTCCAGTACCATCCGCCGCGACTGACCAGAGTGGTTCACGAGCTTCGTTCGTCGTTTGATTGGCTGGATAGGCCACGATGGTCGGCAGGCCATCGCGCTCGGTGCAAGAGAACAACAGATCGTCTGCAACCACGGGCTCTTCTGGCATAAAGGCGGTCTTCGTTCCAGTCTGGAGATCAAAGGCCCGAGTACCACGCAAGCGTGTGTGGACGTAGAAGTGGTTTTCGTCGACGGCAATGAACGATCCGCCGGTTCCCTTGCCACCTTCGTTCAAGTGGAAATAGATCAGATCACCCGAATGACGATCAAAGACGGCAGGCACGCTGCGACCACCGGGAACGATCAAGTAGTCCTCCGTGGCGACCAGGAAGCCTTGCGGGGCAACGCCGGCGAAAGCAGGTGCACTGTGCGGTTGTTTAATGTACTGAGCTCCCGTGCTATCGTTGATCCAGCTGACGGCCCCAGTCTCAGCATCGAGGGCACAAATGAAGGTCCCCATCAAGGGCCAAATGCTATTGGCAAAGTAGAGCGTCCCGTCATACAGCACCGGACCACCGCGAGCTGGCCAAGCCGAAACAATTCGCTGGTTGCCGAGTGCCTTCTGCGGGCTGGGGGCGGCCGTGAACTTCCAGCGCACGCGTCCGCTGGCAGCGTCGAGGCAGTACAGATAACCATCGTCGCTGCAGACGAACAAACGGTCCTGGTCGGCTAAGGGGGCAAAGCGAATGGGTGCATCCGCGAAAAACGTCCACAACTCGCGACCACTCTCGGCGTCCATCGCCAGCAGTTTGTCCTGATCGTTAAATCCTAAGAAAACACGGCCATCTTTTACGATCGGTTCGAACGAGCGATCGTAGGTCATTAAGTCCAGGTTCAAGGGATCATCCCATGCCTGTTTGCGCGGCGAAAACTCTCGTTTCCAAACCAGCTGAAGGTCGCTCGGCAAGCTGTTGGGCGATGCGGCCGTGCGCCCAGCGTCGTATCGCCACATCGGCCAATCGTCGGCTTGCGTTGGGGCAACATAGAGGAAGCTGGCGATGAGTGCTAGCGTGAGTTGTTGCATGGAGTAACTTACTGCTTTTTCTTTTTACCGCTTGGGATCGGTACGAGTTTGGGAATGCTGCTTACCCCGGCACCAGCCACCGGTTGACTGATTTTCGTCTCTCCAACCGCTGCCTCCCAGTCGTGGTTGAGCAGCAAATCAAAACCTGGATTCTGTTCTTTGACTTGGCAGGAACAAGGACCGCAGATAAACGCCGACGCAGCGCGAATGGTGTCGGTCGAGATGCCTTTGCCAACCAATGCATACAAGACTAAGCCGCGGCCAAAAACCGGAAAGGCGATCGGTTCATTAAATTCACGGAGGTCCGTTTCGCTGTTGAGCAGACAATCGATCAGGAACTTCTCCTTGATATCGTCGCGCGAGACCGAGATCAGCGAGAACTCAACGCGGAGCCTTACTTTGACCTGCTCGAGCAGCTCAGGCTTGATCTCCATTTCTTCCGGTGTGGGCAGTTTAAGCCATTGGGCATCCTGCTCCAATTGTTGGTCGAGCGTCTGACGGGCTGTTTGATCCTTAGCTTCGTCGCCCGACTCTAGCAGAACCCAGACCGCTGATTCCCCTTCGCTCAAACGTTTGGCAACTTCTTGCCTGACTGGAGAATCGATGACAGCGGTCAGTGCATCCCCCGTCGGCTCGGCGACATGCGCGACGACTCCACCCACGCGCGATGCCTTGGTGGGATAAAGTGTGACGGCGATGGGCTCTCGCTTGGGGCTATGCTCTTTCCATAGCCTGGCATACTCCGGAGAAGAACTCAACTGATCGCGACCAACCAGCTCGACTTCAGCACACTGCGTTACACCCGCTCTGCTGCGTACGGCCTCGACTACCGCCGCAACGTCGTCATTCGATTTCTCAGCGAAGACGAGGATACGATAGCGTTCGGGGCTCCACTGCTCGAAGGCATACCGGAAGACCGGTACCTGGCAAGCCCAAGCCGAGCTGGCAAGTAACGATACCAGCAACAGAAAGTTAAGGGTATTCCGTCGCATCTGCATATCTTTCGCCTGTAATGGCTCGAGTAATATTGGTTAATCTGCCGCTGGGCGCTAGTTGTCCGGTCTCGCCACCAATCGGATGCCAACGCATGGCGGCTGGCCATTAGCAGATTATTCGCTCCCAACTGCTTCGCTAGGATTCGACGTGCTGCGAACGATCTCGATGGCTGCCAAGCGAGGTAACGTTTGCGACCCCGATAAACTGCAATCGTAAACCAGATTTCGTTCGACGGAAACATCCTTAAACTGGCGAACGCAAACTGGGATCGATTGCTCCTGATCATCAGCGTTTAGTTGCAGCGTGTAACCTGACACAGCGGCCCCCTGAAGCTGAATCTTGAGGGCGGCAACTTCCGATGATTCCATTCCTGCAAAGAAGAGTTTGACATCGTATCGAGCCGCTGCGTCTTCGGCACCCAATAGCGGAACCTCGAAGTGCTCAAGGCCACGAGCGCCGGAAGCCAAAATCCAAGGCAGTTGCCCTGCACCAAAGTTGACCGTATCCGGATTCTCAGCGACCCAGCCACCACCCTCGACGAAGCGAGGTTGAATATCGAACACAAATTCGAGCCGTTCGACAGTCTTGGGGCGCGGAAAGCCAAACCAGGCTTGTCGGGCGGCATCGGTGCGATCTCCAGGAGCACCCAGATTGATGCCAATGCGTTTGACAGGCGTCGTTTCACCCACGGCACTCAGGATGCCCCAAGCCTTCGTCTCCGCTTTCGGTTCGAGCACTACGGTGGAAGCAATTGAAAACTGGCAAACGCAGCCCGCACTCGCTTCGGGGATCATCACCAGTCCGTTGCCGGGAATGGCGTTGACCCAACAACCCAGTCGTTGCCCGGAGAAGTGTTGTGTCCCGCTGTCGGCGTACAAGTCGTAATAGCCAATAAAGCCAGAGCGGAAGAACATCATATTGGGTGTGGCGGTGATGATGCCGCAGTGGTGACCTGGACGGCTAAAGCGCCAATCGCTCTCTTCGCCTGTCAACGGGTGTGGCCGCTTCTTGGTTTCGCCTGTCTTCAAGTCGAAGGCCCATGGTTCGGCGAAGACTTGATTATTGATGACTGCAGGTCGATTCATGTAGTTGGCATTCTTGGACCACAATTGGTCACCGGTGGCCGCGTCGAGCACCAATAGCTTTCGCTTTTCGAACTCTCCGGAGAGGAACTGCTTCCAGTAGTGACCATTTGCATTGGCCCCACAGAGCAGCAGATGTCCATCGGCATAGATAACCGTCAAACTACCACCGCCGGAGCTGACGTCGGTGGTATCCGTGACGTCCACCGGCTTCTCCCAGACTTTGGCACCCGTCCGGCGATCGAGACAAATCGCGCGGCGCGCATCCAGCTCCTTCATCTCTTGTTCGGCATCGAGTGCGGCTTGACCAGTCAATTCCTTGAGCGGACCCTTATCGCGACGATACAGCTCCTGCCGTTGTTCAGGCGTGATCGCGCTGTCGATAAAGAAAATATGATCGGGTCCAAGCGCGATGGTGGTGTGCAAAATATTGTCGCCACGATAGGTCCACTGTAGTTCACCCGATTGGAATTCATAGGCAAAGAGCGCGTCGGTTTGGCTTTCAACCGTCAAACCACGGCGGCGCATTTTTTCTTCCAGGTCGCGGCGGATCGTATTGGTGCCAAACAGTTGCTCCCCATCGACAGCGAGAAAGGCCCAATCGCGGGCGATACCATCGGACGACTCAGGCGTGGTGAATTGCTTTGCCAGCTTGCCGGTGGCCGCCTCTAGCAACTGGCACTCGTTGCGAATCGCCATAAACAGATACTCATCGTTGGCTGCCAAGTTGTGCGTTTCGCGATTGTTAAACACGCCAGTGCGCAGAGCCCCTGGGTTCTCCAGTTCCCACAAAAAGTTCCCGTTGTAGGCGTCGTAGGCCATGACCTTGTCGGTCCCCTGGATGAACATCCGGCCATTGGTCGACAGGGGAGCCCCAGCGGCTTCGTGGCGATTGATCATGGCACTCGGCCCTGGGTCGCCGTACCACAGCACGGACAGCCCGTCGCGGATCCGCTGGTCGTTGGTAAACGAGCTGTTGGCCGCGTCACCGTACTGGTGCGTCCACTCGCCAGCCCCAGGAAGTTTGCCGCGAGTCAGCCAACTCCACTTGCCTACCGTTGATAGTTCACCTTCATTCACTTGCAGCATCCCCACCAGCCATTCGGACGTTGCGGAACTCTCTTCACTTGCCTGCTGCGCCAGCAGAGCTACACCGCCGCAAGGCTTGAGAAAGCGCGCCAAGTGCTGCGGTCCGCAAGGCATCTCCCCACCTGCGATCTGGCTTTCCGATACGATCAAGTTCGCAAAGTAGTTTGCGAACGGGATTGCTTCCAGCGGAGCATGAACTACCGTCAAGCGAATCGCGTGTACGCCTGCAGCTTCATAAGTCCCACGTAGTTTCGTCGCCTTTTCCGCATCGGGTTCTACGACAAACAGATGCATCTGGCTTTGTCGCATCAGTTCGTAAGCGAGTTTGCCTTCCTCGGCGCCGACGAGCAGGCAATAGCCCGTTCGTTGTCTGGAGACTTGAATGATCTCTTCAGCCGTCTTGCGGAAGAATTCGAGCGAGTCATCGTCAGCGAACGCTTCGCTGTAGGGTTGCGGCCACTCGGCGGCCTGCGTTACGGCATCATTGGTGAAACGATAAATCGCGCCGCTATCGGTGCTGACCATCAGCGTGTTGTCGGTGGCCGACAAACCCATCGCCTGACCTTCGACCTCGCTTTCCCATGCCACTTTTCCCGAGAAGCGATCAAACGCAACAACGCGACCTTCACCGCCGACGACCATCAGCTTGTCCGTCGCAATCATTGACCCTTCAAGGTCGCAAGGCATTTGCCAGATCACTCCAACGCCAGCATACTCCTCCATCTTGGCTTCCGCTTCCGCCAGCTTTTCTGGTTCGTTGCGAGCTTCTCGAGCGCGGAGGAACCATTCTTGCTTCTCTTGACTGGCGCGAGCGTGTTCATCGCGGTCAACGCAGAAAACCTTAGTGCCATCGAGCAGGTAGGCATAGTCGTCCATCAATACCATTTGACGGCCGCCAATGTACGCCTCGCCCAATTCGCCTGTGTTTTCATCCATGGCCAAAAAGTGATGTGGACCGCCTGCATAGATTTGCCCATCACCGAGCAACGCCTTGGTGCCGCCAACGACGCCCCCAGCCTCGGTTCGCCACGAGTACTTGCGCTGGAAAGCGATTTCTCCCGTTTCGCGCGAGACGGCGATCGGCAATGAACGCCCCGAGGGGACATACAGAAACTGGTCATTGGCCAACATGTAACCTTGAGGCGACAAATCGTTGCGGCCTGCATCGCTCTGGCTAATGCGATCGTTCCGCCACACGATTTCACCACTCTCGACATTGGCGGCGCACAGATAGACGATCTCGTGTGGAAAGACACCTGCTCCAAAGTAGGCGACGTCGTTTTCGACGAGCACCCCGGTTCGCACGGGCCAACGCGAAATCATTTCACCGCGAGCCAGCAGACGGTCATCCGTTGGCCCGACCCGATAACGCCAGATCAGCTCGCCGCTGGTTGCGTTCAGGCAGTATACAAAGCCATCATCGGAGCCGAAAAGAAGTTTGCCAGCACTATAAGTCGGTGCCAGTCGAATGGGACCGTCTGTCGGATAGCTCCAAAGAGTGCGCCCCCCAGTGGCATCGAGGCAATGCATACGATGATCGACCGTGCTGCCAAAGTAGACTCGTCCGTCCGCGATAATGGTCTGTGGAGCTGCATCAAAATTGACGCGGTGCAACATCACGTGACCTTCAATTGGTGTTGTCCGCGGGCCCGACCAGGCTTGCTCAGGCTTGGCCTGCGAGCGGTAAACCCAGCTTAATCGCAAGTCGGAAGTAAGCGCAGCACGGCTTGCTCCAGCTCGATCGTTTCCACCGAGGTAGGTTGTCCAGTCCGCGTTGCCGTTCTGGGCAAAACCAGACAGCACAACGCCCAGCAACAAGGCGAGACCAAGCAGTTTGTTCATCTTTGAAACTCTACATGAGGGTGGATTCCAACCGTCCGACGTTCCGACGGCTACTGAACATAACGGACTGCGTTGCCAGTTTAACCGCTTGCGAAGATAATTCATCAATTTTTCAAATACTGCCGATGCGCGGTCAGCGCTTTGGCAAACGCCAGCCTGCGACTGGGAACCATGATCGAACAGCCAGCATACTCGCTCGCCGATCATTGTGTGACTAACAGGTTGGCACTACATTGAGGAGGTCGACGTATGACACTCGTTTGTCGTAATTGTTTGTTGTCGCTTGGAGTTTGAGGTAGATGCCGTGAAAACTATCGTTGCGTTACTTGGGTCAGCAGTCGTGGTGGTCGGTCTGGTGTGGATGCTTGGCATGAGTGATTCGGCAAGGCGTCCGTCTTCAGTAGCTGCATCAACAGGTGAAGTCACTTTGGGTGGTATGGATTCCACTGAGTTGCATCTGTATTGTGCGGCCAGCAATCAGGCGGTGGTGGAGCAGATTCGCCGCGAGTACGAAGAGTTGACCGGAACATCAGTCGTTGTCCAATACGGTCCATCGCAGACATTGTTGGCCCAAGCCAAATTGACGAAAAGTGGAGATCTGTTTCTACCCGCGGACGATAGCTACCTCAAGTTGGCGAAAGACGATGGCATGGTGGCGGAAGTGCTGCCGATCGCCAAGATGCAGGCAGGCTTTGTGGTGAAGAAGGGAAACCCAAAGCATATAGACAGCCTCCAGTCCGTTGTGACAGAGGGCATCCAATTCGTACAAGCCAACACAGAGTCCACGGCCATCGGCAAGGTGACCAAAGAGGTGCTCAGCCAGTCGGGCCAATGGGTAAAGCTTTCCGAAGCAACCGACGCGTTTCGTGGAACAGTGAACGAAGTGGCGACCGACGTGCAAGTCGGTGCCGCTGACGCTGGAATCGTCTACGATGCGGTCCTGCACTCGTATCAGGATCTCGAGTTTGTGCCGATCAAGGAGTTGGAATCCGCCAGTTCTCAAGTTTCGTTGGGCGTGCTGAAGTCTTCCAGGAATCCAACCGCTGCCCTGCACTTCGCTCGTTTCCTAACAGCTCGCGACCGGGGATTGAAGCACTATGCCGAACATGGCTTTCAAGTGACCGGCGGCGACGTATGGTCCGATGTCCCCGAATTGTCCATCTACGCTGGCTCAATGCTGCGTCCCGCTATCGAGGAGACGATCTTGGCATTCGAAGAACGCGAGGGTGTCAAGGTCTCGAGGGTCTACAACGGCTGTGGCATCCTAGTAGCCCAGATGAAAGCAGGTCAAAAGCCCGACGCATACTTTGCCTGCGACATCGAGTTCATGAAACAGGTGAGCGATATCTTTCCGGAGTCCGTTGCCGTATCGCAAAATGAACTGGTGATCATCGTCCCAAAAGGGAATCCGCGCAACATTGCCTCGCTGCGCGACTTGACTCAGCCCAATCTCCGCGTCGGCGTGGGGCACGAAAAGCAATGTGCGATGGGCTGGATCACACAAAATGTGTTTCGTGAAGCGGGGATTCAGCAAGAGTTGATGGCGAACGTTACCGTGCAAACGCCAACCGGTGATATGCTGGTCAATCAATTGCGAACCGGATCATTGGACGCGGCGGTGGTTTACTTAAGTAATGCGGCCGGTTCAGCAGAGCACATCGACGCGGTCGCGATTGAAGGGATACCATGTTCAACTGCAACGCAACCCTGGGCAGTTGCCAAGGAGTCCAAGTTTCCGCAACTAGCATCGCGATTGTTCGAACAGATCGGCTCGACTGAGAGCCAGGAAACGTTCGCCGCCGAAGGCTTTCGTTGGCAGTTGGGCCAGTGACCAGTGGGATTAACTTCCAGCCAGTCAAAGGCGGGAAAGAGGCTTCCAGCCCATCACAACAAGAAAACCCGTTCTCAATCCACCCACTTGTTGACTGCACATGTCGCCATCCCCTTCAACCGATGCACCTCTTAAGCAAAACCGCTTTCGGCAACTGCGCGACGTGGTCTTTTTTCTGGTGATGGGAGGACTGTCGGCCAGCTTCATTCTGTTGATCGTGTTGTTATTGGCGGCAGATACTCTGTTCACTTCGCCCGCCGATTTTGTGACTGCCTTGCAAAAGCCCGAGATTCGAGCTGCTTTCTTTTTGACGTTGGGATCTTGTACGCTCGCCGCGATATTGTCGCTGTGGGTCGCAACGCCGCTGGGTTATATACTCTCTCGCTATCAGTTCCCTGGGCGAAGCGCAATCGACACCATCGTCGACATTCCGATCGTCTTGCCGCCGCTGGTGCTGGGACTGAGTCTGTTGATCTTGTTTCACCAGCCGTTTCCCGGATCAAAGTGGTTATTCCCGGAATCATCGTGGATCTTGGAATCATGGTTCCGTGACGAACTGAAGTTTCCGATAACCTACCGCTGGCCCGCAGTGGTGTTAGCGCAGTTTGCGGTCGCCTGCGCGTTTGCGGTCCGCACGATGCGAGTCACGTTTGACCAGATCAATCCCCGAGCCGAAGACGTCGCTCGAACACTTGGATGCACCCGTGGTCAAGCCTTTCTGACCGTTGCTTTGCCTCAAGCTTGGCGAGGAATCATCGCAGCCGGAACGATCGCTTGGGCGCGGGCGTTGGGGGAGTTTGGGCCAATCTTGGTATTCGCAGGATCAACGCGGTTTAAGACCGAGGTACTATCGACAACAGTGTTTTTGGAGTTGAGCGTCGGGCAACTGGATGCCGCCGTGGCGGTGTCGCTGTTAATGGTCGTGATGGCCATAGTGGTCCTGGTCATCCTGCGGTGGATTGGTGCGGGGTTATCAGGATGATCGAACTAAAATGTACAACGGTAGGTGCGGGGAGCTTTGCGCTCACCGATTTGAGCTTTCGAGTGGAGAAGGCGGAATACGCCGTGGTGATGGGCAAGACGGGCATCGGCAAGACCACGATCTTAGAAACAATCTGCGGCTTGCGACGGCTCCGCGCTGGACAAGTCTGGATACAGGGCGTGGATGTTACTCGCTGGGCGACACCCGATCGCAACGTGGGCTATGTGCCCCAGGATCTGGCCTTGTTTCCAACCATGACGGTCCGCGAGCATCTGCAGTTTGGGATGCGACTACGCCGCCGCGACTACCGACACATGCTGCAGCGGGTAAACGAGTTCTCTGAAATCTTGGGGATTGGCCACTTGCTCGAGCGGAACGTCCGCGGGCTGAGCGGCGGTGAAGCGCAGCGGGTAGCCCTGGGGCGCGCATTGGCGTTTGGTCCATCAGTCTTGTTGTTAGACGAACCACTGAGCGCGCTCGACGAGACGACACGTTTGACCGCGCAAACGCTGTTGCAAGAAATCAATCGTAAAACAGGAGTCACCGTTTTGCATGTGACGCACAACGAGAGCGAAGCCGAAGCACTGGCGGATCGCTGCATTCGTATTGAATCAGATGCTGGGGTGGCTCGAGTCAAAGAAACACTGCGACGAAGCGAGTAAGTGTCGCCTTTCGCTCTAAGAAAGTAGCGTCAAATGGCAAGTCGCCAATTAGAACAGGAAACTTTCAATGCCTCGCACATGGTCCAAAATTTGGATGCCGTGGTTGTACGCAGTTGTAGCGTTATTCAATACGCACTGCATATCAACTGGAACAACAAGTGCGGATTGGTCCGGCTACCGCGGCAATGCTCAGCGCACCTCTTACAGCGAACAGAGTATTCCAACTGGCCAGTGGATGGTAGCCTGGAACACCGAGCTACTCGCGCGGCCGGAAGCGGCTTGGCCGGCACCGGCTCGCGGCAGCCTGTGGCAGAACTTGGAGCAAATTGAACCGCGACTCACCTCCGACGCAGGCTTGGTACCGATCGTGGCTAAATCGCTCAGCGGTCGCTGGTTAGTGCTGGTGGCTTCAACAACGGACAATAGCTTGGTTGCCTGGGATGCGATGAGTGGACAACAAGCATGGGAGTTGCGTTTGGAAGCGCCCGTCCGCTTTGCCCCCGAGGTTCATTCGGGAATTGCATATTTCGGAGCGGATGATGGGCTGGTCCGCGCTGTATCGCTCGACAAGGGACAATTGTTGTGGAGCGTTCGTATCGGGCCGGATCTCCCGTGGATTTATGGCAATGGCAAGTTGATCAGCCCTCACCCGATTCGAACTTCGGTGCTACTCCATGACGAGAAACTATTGGTGCACGCAGGCTTGTTCCCCAGCCAAGGTGTTTACTCGGCGGCTTTAAACCCAGCCGATGGACGGCTACTGTGGCGGAAGCGAATCGAGCAATCGCCGCAAGGTTATCTATTGGTCGAACCGGACGGCGAACGCTTCTTTGTGCCCACTGGCCGTGCCAAACCTTACATGGCAGCTGTTGAAGACGGTAGCTGGCTAGCCGAATTGCCGTCGCCGGGTGGTGACTTCTGCATTGTGACTGAGCAAGCCTATCTAGTCGGGCCGGGAAATACGAAAGAGATGGTGGCTTATTCGTCGACGTCAAACTCTGAAATGCTGACGCTCGGTGGCGGGGCTATTGCCGTCGGAGGCGGGATGGTTTGGACAGCCAATGGTAGTCAGTTGCGTTGTCAGCGACTGGAGGCGATGTCGACGACTGAGGTTCCGGCAGTGTGGCAAGTCGAATGTGATCTCGAGGCCGACATGGTCGTGTCCCAGACTGCGAATTCAAAGTTGATCTGGGTTGCTGGTAAGACCCAAATTCGTGTGTACGATGCGGTCGATGGAACGTTGCGGCAACAGTTAGATTTGCCACCGTCAACGAAGCAACATGCGTCTCCAGAACAGATCAGTCACTTGGCGATCTCGAACGTCGACGGTCCAGGTTTGCTGGTTGCGACCACCAGCGATGGCCGTGTCGTCGCATGGACTTGTGGTGACCTGAGCAGAAGCGAAAAGGCAACAATAGCGGATCGACCAGATCGACCAGCCAGTACTGAGCAAGGGACGGAAAGTGTTGGCGAGAACGAACCCAAGGCTGTTGCATCGGTGACCGCGGAGCTGCAAGAGTTGATTAAAGCTGAAGTGCCGACCAGCCGCCGAGGGTTAGCATGTGTTGTTGGCGAGGAGCAGATCAACTGGGTTCGCTGGTTGCTCGAGCACAGCAACTTGGAGATCGTCTGGGTGCATGTAACGAAACCGACGCAGGCCAACTCAGTAGCACCTTACGCGCTGGCCACACGGCGTTTGCTCGCGTTGAATCCTAGTCGGGTCACCTTGTGGAATCGTGCGGAGTCGCGCGGCCTGCACATTGCCCACGGCCTGTTGAACTTGCTGTTGATCGACGAAGACTGCCCTTGGTCCGAAGAAATATTGCTCAAGTATGCAACTCCGGGTGACGGCAAGTTGGTGGACGTCGCCAAGCGGCAGGTGCGCGTTCGCGATTCGTTGCCCGGGACGGGAGCTTGGCGGCATCAGTACGCTTCGCCCGCCAACACATCTGTGACCGAGGATCAACGCGTAGGCGGCGCGGACTTCTTTCGACTGCAATGGTTTGGTGGTGTCGGGCCCAGTCGCATACCAGATCGCCATCTGCGGGGACCTGCTCCGCTGGCAGCTGGCAATAGTTTAGTGATGCACGGCGACGGACTATTGATCGGAGTCGATCCTGCCAATGGCATCGAACGTTGGCAGTTAGAATTACCCGTTACAGCCATGCGGTATGTGATGCCTTTCGACGCTGCCTATACTTGTCTTTCAAAGAACGGTCAGCGTTTGTACGTCGCTGCGGCCGAGGAACTTTGGACGATCGACTCGGTCACTGGACAACACCTCGATCGACGCGGCGTTCCTCCCGAAGCCGCCGGTTATCAATGGGGCTACGTGGCTGAATTCTCCGGAGAGGAGTCGGGGGATGAAACGGCCGGGACAATCATCACCACCTGCATGAAGCCCACCGCACCCCGGTTGTCGCTGTCCAGATCCGAAGCCCGTTCGAATTACAGCGACCAGGACTATCGTTCTCGGCGACCGTTAGTTTGTAGCCGTTTGCTATACAGCTTGGGCACAGATGGCAGCATCAACTGGCAATACAAACCCCAGGGTCCAATTGCTCACGGCACGCTTGCTATCGATGAGACCGGCGGTCGTATCGTACTGGTCGAAGGGCGATCGCCAGCCTGCAACGAGCATGCGACTGACCGCATTGGGTTGTCTGTTTTACTCGAAGATGCTTATTTGGTTTGTTTGGACAAGGCCAGCGGCAAGGTGATCTGGGAACAAAAACTCCAGTGGGCCGAAGCTGAGAACGTACTCTTCTCGCAGGTCGCTCAGAGGCGGTTGGTCCTAGTCAGCTCGAGAAGTGTCGGCGATACGGCGCACTACCTGGTGCGCGTAATGGACATGTCCACCGGTCAAGCAATTTGGCAGACCGAGCATCAACACGTTCGTAGCGGACTGTATCACGGCGAGCAGGTGCATCATCCGCTATTGCTGGAGCGGGACGCGCAAACGGCATGGCTGATTGCAGAGCCTTACATCTACGACCTACACACCGGCCGTCGGCAAACGCCGGCAGGGGCAGCTGAAGACTGGAGCTTGCAACGTCCCGGGCACAGTTGTGGGACGCTGACTGGAGCCGGTAACTGCTTGTTCTTTCGAGCCGACAATCCGACTGTCCTCGACCTGGACGCCAACGGCGAAACAAGGTTTATCAAGCTTGCTCCGACGCGACCGAGTTGCTGGATCAATATGCTTCCAGCGTGTGGAAAACTGATCATTCCCGAAGGAAGTGCCAGTTGTGTCTGCGCCTATCCTCTGCAAACATCGATGGCTTTTATGCCGATGGAAGGGGATGAAGCCAACGGGCTATTTTGGTTGCCCGATGTCGCGGCCGAGCTAAAGGACACAACCAAGTAGTGGTCGGCTATCCGGACTGTGCTTACCACAACCACCAAGCTTCAAACGCGAGTACGTAGACCGCCAATGCAAAATTGCTGACGCCGTGGGCGACCATACAAAGCCACAAATCGCGTTTCCAGTACAACAAGCTGTTCAATAACAAACAATAAACTGCAGCAGCCAACCATTCGGGATGCGCCAATGTAAACATCGCAGTGACCAGTAGGCAAGACGAGAGGGTGTACTCTCCGATCCGCACTCGTTGCCAATCAGGATCAATAGCCCACCTCAGCAAGAAACCTCGCCAGAACAACTCTTCGGCCAATGGAACCACAATTGCCAGTCCCACCATGCGCACGGCGATAAAACCCCAAACGGCCAGAGCGCCCTCCAGTTTCTCAAATGGATTGTAGCCCACCCGCTCGCCTGGACTTAACCAGGAAAGCCAACTTGGTAAAGTTTCGGTTGCCAAGCGTTCCAACTGCAACTCACTCAAACCAATCCACAGGGCAATGCCGAACAATCCGACCCACACTCCGTGACCAACACGCCAATGGGGATTGATCAACTTCTTTCCGATCAGTAGATAGCAGGCAGCCATAGCTACCACCAACACAACCATGCCATAGGCGATCGGATAGGCATGACCTTCGAAACGCCCTGCGATACTCGTTCCCAGCAGATAGAGCACAAACGGAGCGACAAAGGCAGGAGCTAGGGAATCATCGTTGCGATGTGGCTTGGCTGATTGATCTGTCAATTCTGTTCAACTTGTAGTGATTTAAACATCGCGGGATGTCGCTGCGCACCCGACTCAGGTGCCACGCTAATTGTATATTCAAGAATTGCTTCGGCAGGAAGTAGGCAACGCGTGGCGTCGCAAGCTTGGTATTCGATTCGAATCTGCAGTTTTATTTCTGCCTGTTCGGGTTGGGCCACAACAGTTGCCGGCAAGAGGAACACCGCGCGACCAGCCAAGCGACTCACTTCCCCGCCAAGTACTTTGTCAAAAGTTTGTTCCCCAACAGGGACCTGCGGTACGCCAACCTCTACTCCCACAGTTGACAGGATTGTCGCCGTGGTGGCCTGCACCAAAGGTGACGCACTTTTATCCTGGGCATACAAGTAAAACCCCTTTTCAATATTCAGCACAACGGCAACTTCTATGGATTGTCCCGTGCGGACCTGTGCATGCGAAACAAACAATTCCGCCTGCATCGCTTCTCCCTGGAATTCGTCATCCGGATCGTCTGCTGCTGTTTCTTGGTCGCGTTGAGTCGTTTTTCGATATTGCGCATCGGCGAGTACCAGATGCTCAACCTCGCGCGGCGATTTGTGAAGAATACCGGAAAGAGCTGAGAGCGTTCTCTCGAGCGCCTGGTGAGCTTCGTCATCGCCAGTCAATTGCCACAGTTCGAGCAGCACGCTGGCCGCAACTCCATTGGCGACCGGCATGTTCCCACCGCCACCAAGACTTTTGGAACGCACGATCAACGACTCGTGCTCGGGGCCGGTAAAATAAAACGCGCCATTTTCGGTGTCTTCGAACTGCTTGCGCATCTGCACAACCAACTGCTTGGTTGCTGTCAGCCACCGCGCGTCACCGGTCGTTTTGTGCAGTTCGAGCAGGCCGTCGGCCAGAAATGCATAGTCTTCCAAATAGCCGGGTAGTTCTGCGGTACCATCGCGCCAACTGCGCATCAGCTTTCCATCTTTGACTAACTCCTGCAAGGCAAACTCGGCCGCCTGCTCGGCGGCTTGAGTGTATTGAGGTTCTGCGAGGCTTCGACCGGCAAATGCCAACGATGAGATCATCATTCCATTCCAACTGGCCAGTACTTTATCATCTAGATGTGGATAGTCGCGGTTGCGTCGGGCTTCCCGCAGCACCTCTCGCATTCGTTGCAAGTCCTTATGTGCCGCATGTTCCCGCAATTGTTCGTTATCAATATTCAAATATGGGATGTTGGTGCCCGGCCGTTCGCCGGTTGCCTCTTCAAGAAAGTTCCCCTCCTTTTCAAAATTGAATCGCTCGGAGAATTTACGAGCATCCTCGTCGGGCAGCGCGCTATTCACTTCCGTCATCGACCACGTGTAGTATCGCCCTTCTTCGCCGTCGCTCTCGGAATCGATCGCCGAATAGAAGCCGCCCTGCGGATGTGTCATCTCACGTTGCAGCCACTGGGCGATGTCCGCGACCGCGTAACGATAAAGATCATCCTGCGTCAGGTTAAATGCTTCCGTGTAGGCCCGCATCAACTGCGCATTGTCATACAACATCTTCTCAAAGTGTGGCAAGAACCAACGTTCATCCGTGGAGTAGCGATGGTAACCACCTCCAACGTGATCGTGGATGCCACCTCGATAGATGGCATCCAGCGTCTTGAGCAGCATCTCTTGAGATGGTTGACTGCCGTTCTCTTTTGCATCGAAAGCGAGCAATCGCAGCATACCGTGTGGAGGAAACTTGGGTTTACCGCCGAAGCCCGCATGCGCGGAGTCAAATAGTTGTCGTGCTTCTGCCAGGGCTCGCTCCAGCGGAACGAGCTCACCGACGACCGTCACTGGGCTTGATTCCGCGCGGGACACGCGTCGAATAGCGTCGACAAAAGAGGCTGCTTGTTGCTCCACTTCTCGTGGCTGCTTGACCCACACTTCCGCCAACTTGTCCAACGCATCGATGAACTTCGCCTTTGGAAAATAGGTGCCTGCCATCCACGGTTGTCCATCGCTGGTAAGCCAAATCGAGTTGGGCCAACCACCGCGACCGTTGAGCAGTTGCGTGGCTATCATCAGTTGTTCATCAATATCAGGGCGTTGCTCACGATCTACCTTGATCGCAACATATTTTTCGTTGAGCACCTTCGCAACTTCTTCGCTCTCAAAAGACTCGCGCTCCATCACATGGCACCAATAACAAGTCGAATAACCGATCGACACAAAGATTGGCTTATTCTCCTGCTTGGCTTTTGCAAATGCTTCTGGTCCCCAAGGCAGCCAATTCACGGGATTGTGAGCGTGTTGCAACAGGTAGGGACTGGTTGAGTGAATGAGTTCATTGGTGTAGCGATGCTCGCCTGGCATTTTGGCTTCCTGCTGCCTTTCTGTAGTCGCTTCTGGCTGCTGTTCTACGGTAGCATCCTGCGCTGCAGCAACGGCGGCCGGAGGAAAACTAAAGGTGAATAGGGACAACAATACAAGGCACCCGCAGCGTGACGTTCCCCAATTGGACTGGTATAACCTGTTCATGAAATGGACGATCCGCTAGTGACGAGTTTTATGCGAGTTTTAATCATGCGTGCCATTATTACCGATTTCGATAGTCACCGAGAGGCCATCCAAAGCGTTCGCGAAGAAGTGTTTGTCAATGAACAGTGTATCGACCGCGCCGAGGAGTTCGACGAGCGGGAGATTCATTGCACCCACGTCATCGTATTTGAAGGAGACAGGGCGATTGCTACTGGACGACTAGATATCGAGCAAAATGGCCGAATTGGTCGAGTTGCGGTGGTGAAAGAGTTTCGCGGGCAAGGCGTAGGGGCACTTGTAATGCGAACGATCGAACAACACGCCCAGCAAATCGCGCAGCATCGACTATGGTTCCATGCGCAAACTCATGCGATTCCCTTTTACAAAAAGCTCGGCTATGAGCCCTATGGCGACGAGTTCACCGAAGCCAACATCCCGCACGTCACCATGCACAAACCGATATCCGCGGCGATTCCTAAAAGCTAAACGTTTGACTAAGTGCCGCAAAACGTCTGATACTGGCAACCTGAATCGCTGGGCACACTCCTCAGGTCGGCATATTCTGGCGGTTCCTCATACGGTTGCTCCAGCGCGCCCAACAGACGTTCTATAAGACTCAGGTCACCATCGCGACTGGCCGCCGTCAAGGCTGCTTCTACATGATGATTCCTGGGTATGATCGCTGGATTGGTTGAGTTCATCAGTTGTATGGCCGAAGGGATTTCCACTGTGTTGCGTTTCAACCTCTCTTGCCAACTGGCATGCCACGCCGCAAAATCGCTATCGCTTTGCTGCAGGTCTGAAATCCAACCTGGGTCACTCAAGTTCCGAAATGTCGATGTAAAATCGGCGCCGTTTCGGTGCATCCAGTTGAGTAGTGAGTCGACAAGCGCTCGATCACCAGGCTCCTCATTAACAAGTCCAAGTTTCTTGCGCATGCCTGTCAACCAGTAGGTTTCGAAGCGTTGAGGGAACTCCTGCAAAACTTCATTCGCAACTTCAACCGCTTGTTCTCGACTGGCATCCAACAATATCAGCAACGATTCGGCGAAGCGGACCATATTCCAGTGTGTAATCCGCGGCTGATTTTCATAGGCATATCGTCCCTGACTATCGATCGAGCTAAAGACCGTCTCCGGATGGTAGGTGTCCATGAACGCACAGGGGCCATAGTCGATCGTCTCGCCGCAGATGGATACGTTGTCCGTATTCATCACTCCGTGAATGAAGCCGACATGTTGCCACTGCGCAATCAGCGATGCCTGGCGGTCGATCACCGCACGCAGCAACTCCACATAGTGGTTCTTAGTGGACGCAAGGTCCGGAAAGTGGCGGTTGATTGTGTAGTCGGCTAACTGCTTTAAACCGTCGTGATCCTGTCGTGCGGCGAAGTACTCAAACGTTCCCACGCGAATGTGGCTGGCTGCAATTCGCGTCAGGATGGCGCCAGGAAGTATTGACTCCCGATAGACGGGTTCACCCGTCGTAACCACTGCCAGGCTACGCGTTGTGGCGATCCCCAGCGCGTGCATGGCTTCGCTGATAAGGTACTCGCGCAACATCGGTCCCAAGGCCGCGCGGCCGTCACCTCGACGAGAGAACGGAGTTGGACCTGAGCCCTTGAGCTGAATATCAAACCGTTCGCCCGAAGGAGCGATTTGCTCTCCCAGCAAGATTGCTCGACCGTCTCCCAGCATGGTAAAGCCGCCGTATTGATGTCCGGCGTAGGCCTGAGCGATCGGTGCCGCACCTTCGGGAAGCGTATTGCCCGAAAAAATCTCCGCGATCGACGCCTGCTCCACGTCCCTCAAATCCAATCCCAACGTGGATGTAAGTTTTGCATTGAGCAGCACCACTTCCGGCTTCCGAACTCGCGTGGGTTTTACAGGGACCGCAAAATTCTCAGGCAGTCGGCTGTACGTATTGTCAAAGCTCCAACCAACCGTTTGTGGCATATTCGCATTCATTCCATTTTGAGTAGCTTTGGTCCCATTTGTTTAACCTCAATTTATAACCACATCTCTCAGCCTCCTGCAGGTCCAGCGTTAAACCGCATGCAAGACAACTTTGCAGCACACGCTCCGCCTCAACTCAGGCGACGGCAGATGCCAAACGAGGGGCAAGCCCAAAAATCTTCTCAATACCACCTGCCCTTGTAACATTCCGCCTGCTTCGCGGCATTTATTAGTTGCCAATATCGGCAACACCTATTTTACCTCACGAGCAAAGCATGTTCCGGCGCAATTTGGCAATCTTCCTTATTACACTCTCGACGCTGTTAGCAGCCGAATCTGCGCGGGCAGACCTCATTCTCCTTTTAAATGAGGACGTTCTGTGGAATCGGGGCCTCGAGTCCGAGCCAGGACGGTTCATTTTTTCCGTAGCCTCCAACTCAAATCCTCCGGATGCCAATCAAATGAATGCGTTCAGTGTTGGGATCCGTGTGGTTCGTGGCGCTGGCAGCCAAGGCAGCTTGCTGGTCGGCGAAGTTCACACTCCAACGACGAACCGCGTTTTCCCCAACTATGCGACGCCACCCATTCTAATACAGCAGGAAGAAGCGTCTTTCTGGACGGTTAGCGCCGACAATTCGATTTTTTCCGATGTGAGTATTCCGGCCACGGGTCTTCAACTGTTTGAATTGCAACTCCGTTCGCCAACCAATGATGCAGTGGGTGAATTTTTGATTTACGCTGACCGGCTCACGAGCAACTATTTTACGACCAGCGAGTTCGAGGGTCTTAAATTTGGCAATGTTCCGTACGATGACCAGCTACCGCCCGATTCGGGCGTGCTGTTAGGCCGAATCCGAGTAACCGTGGTCCCTGAGCCTGGGAGTCTGTTGTTACTGTTAGGCGGAGTGTGGGTTGGGCAACTGTTTCGGCGCCGAGCGAGTCGGAATCGATCACAGCAATTCGCGATCGATGCCTAGCGCTTCCAAACGCGTGCGCAGGCGACTCCACCGCACGCGAATGGCGACGGAATTGATTTTCAAATGCTCCGCGACTTCCTCGGTAGTGTAACCGGCCAGCCGCATTTCGAGCATTGTTCGTTCAATGTTGTTCAAGTGTGCGCAGAGTTCTTCAAATTGTTCTTCATAAGCCACTCTATCCGACACCTTCGATGACTTCGATGAGATTAAAGCTAATAACTGCGGCAAATTGTGTTGCGAGGAAAGGTCGTTCAAGCGAGTTTGTCGTTGGTGCTTGCGCCAGTTGCGTGCAACTTTGCGACGCGCCATCATGCTCGCCAGTGCAACCAGTTTGGCAGGACTGCTAATGTCAAATTTGCGCGACCTTAGACCTGCCAGCAGACTGCGGTGTACGGACTGGACGATGTCGACCGAATCCAAGTGGGGCCGCAACAGCGGTCCCAATAGAACACGAGCGGCGATCAAGACCTGTTTCTCATATCGAGCGCAGATTTCGAGCTGCGCAGCCATGTCCCCCTCGGCCGCTTGTTGCAAATAGCGTTGAAACGTGTTTTGTTCAGTCGATTCTGAGTTCAATTTCGGCTCTGCGGACTATAGAATTTGAATGTCACACCATTGTAGTTTAATTGAATAGCTTGGGTCAAAAGTTGATTGTAATGCACGAACCGGGCGAAGTAGCCGCCGATCGCAGAGAACGAGCCCTGCAAGCCTTGGAAAAACATGTGCTTTCGGGTGATGGACTCGCCACCGAGTCTACGCTTGCCAACTTCAAAGATCTATCGGACGTCCAAGACTTCGTACTGGAACTTGCATACACCGAATACGTTCTTCGACAGGAGCTTGGGATTGTAAGCTCCGCCGACGAATTTCGGGCGCGCTTTCCTCAATTGGGCGACGAATTAACGCGCATGTTGGAAGTCGATCAAGCCCTCAATCACGAGAGCCTCCGCGGCGCAAAAAGTCGACTTATTGGCTCTGAGGAAGAGCTTCTGACTGCGACAGTGGGGAGCCTGCTAGCAGGCTCTCAATTTGGCGACTACCAGTTGCTGAACGTGATTGGAAAAGGAGGCATGGGCATCGTCTATCGCGCGCGGCACATCGGGCTGAAGCGCATCGTGGCCTTGAAGATGCTCGACTGTTTTGGAAAGTTGGATGGGACGGCACTCACTCGCTTCCAAAAGGAAGCCGAGTTTGTGGCGATGATTCAGCATCCCAACATCGTTCAAGTTTTTGACACGGGAATCTCGATGGGGATCCCCTATTTCTCGATGGAGTTTGTTCGTGGGGGCAATCTAGCGGAAGCAATTCAAAGTAAAGCGTTCCCACCGCGTACTGCCGCCTTGCTGCTTGAAAAACTAGCACGAGCCGTCGCCTGCGCCCATTCGCAAGGAGTCATCCATCGCGACCTCAAGCCCGCCAACGTGTTACTTGCTCCATCGGACGCGTCTGATGCAATACTCCTACCCACACCGCTTTCGCTGCACGACGACGAAACGCCCGTTTCGTCAGTCGAACCCAAGATCGCCGACTTTGGACTCGCCAAACAACTCACAAGCGATTCAGAGGTCTCGCACACAGGATTGATTGGTACACCAAGTTACATGGCTCCTGAACAAGCTTCCTTGGAACGTTCCGCGGCGGGGCCAAGCTGTGATGTCTATTCGCTCGGCGCGATCCTATACCACCTGCTCGTCGGCCGACCACCCTTTCAAGCTGCCACAACCATTGAGACGTTGCATCAACTTCGCCTGCATGCCCCTGTCTCTCCCAAAACGCTCCAAAGCTCTGTTCCACCAGACCTTGAAACGATCTGTCTCAAATGCTTGGCTAAAGAGCCAATGCGACGTTATGCATCGGCATCTCTCCTGGCCGACGATCTGCTTAGGTTCATCAACGGCAAACCCATTGAAGCCAGACCAATTGGCCTGGGCGAAAGGGCAGTCAAGTGGGTATGGCGTTACCCTGCGCAGGCGACTTTGCTGGTCGTCACGGCGATTGCTTTGTTGATTGTCAGCGTTCAATGGTACCGTGCAGAGCTTTACCGAGACCAAGCAGAAGCGGCCGCCGAGGATGCAAAATTGGCCAGTGTACAAACCTTGGCAGCGCTGCGACGACTCACCGACGATGTGGTGGTCGACAAATTTGCAAGCCAGTCAACACTTAGCGAAACGGACCGAGCTTTTGTCGCTGGGATTGCCGAAATGTATTTGCAACTTGCCGAGCTTCCGGGCGATGATCGAGAACATGATGCAATCCGCGCCGAAGGATTGTTGAATGCAGGACGACTGCAACTCTTCTTGAACACACCCGAGCAAGGCAGAGCAAAATTGGAGGCTGCCAGCCGACTCTATGAACGATTGTATCAAGAACAGTCCAATGAACAGACATTCATTGCGTATACAACCACTCTCGATCACTACGCCATCGGTCTCATTGAAGCGAACCTCTTATCAAATGCTTTGCAAGTAGCCCAACTCGGGATCCAGACAGCAACGAACGCAGACTTGCCATTGTCCGACGCAGGGGAAGCACATCGAGTTCAATCCTTGGCCGACGCGTTTCGCCTGCAGGCGTACGTTTACACATTGCAGTCGCAAACCGAAAACGCACGCAACAGCTATCTCAACGTGATCACGTTGCTCAAAGAACGCTTAAAGCAGCACCCCGCAGAGGCCAAATCGCTCAATTCGTTAGCCGGTACCTTGCGAGCCTTGAGTTCCTTGGAGGAAGACCGACTGAAACAACTTGAATTCTGTGAGCAGTCGATTGTTTTGTTACGTGAGTTGGTGAGTTCACATCCACAAACAAAGGGCTACCGGAAGAATTTGGCTTGGGCGCTCTACGACAAATCGGATGCTCTACTAGCTCTGCAGCGCAATGAACTTGGGTTGGAAACCATCGGCGAATCCGTTTCGCTTACGGAACTCTTGCACCGCGATTTCCCAGCCATATTGGACTACCAGAGCATGTTAGCCGTTATTTTACGTCGCCGAGGCGAGATCTTGGCGGAAAGCAGCCGCCACCAAGAGGCCATCGCAGACACGCAGCGTTCGATTGACATGTTGGAAGCAAGCCTGAGAACTTATCCCGCGACGGCCACTTATCACGTTGCGAACATCCGCTCGTGGCTCAACCTGTCGCGTTCACAATCGGCGATGGGAGACGAAGCAAGTGCCAGATCAAGTTGGCAGGCCGCCGATGCGGCCCTGCAAAAGATGAAAGCACTGGTATCGGATTCAAGTGCCTCGGGCACGCCTTCCATGTCAGCCGCCGTGGAGGAACTCGCCCAACAGTTGGCGATTTCCAGCCACCAAGCCGAATGATCGATTCCGCACGGAATAACCAAATTGTACCGATGCGTTTCTTTTCATTTGCGAGTCTTCTTCGAACGAACTTCCCGTTTTGAATGAGTTCAGCTTTCTATGAAAAATTTGAGAATTTCTGTTTTTAACGTAACGAATTGGGTACCCAGCGGCATTAGTGGGTATGAGCAAAACACCCCCCAAAACAAAGCCGTTGGACCGAAGATCGCGACGACGAGAATTCGCGATTGAGCTCCTTGAAACCCGCCTCCTATTGGACGCGGATCCCATAAACGCGCCACTCTCGTCGGCCCAGCGTCAATCGATCATCAGTGGTCTAAACGACGTTGCAAGTTGGGCGAGCAGTCTGGCGAATACCGGCCAATTCGCCACAGTCCTACCGTTGGCGAATCAGTCAATCGGCCAATCGGCCAATGTCGGCAATATGTTGACCGCCGGCGTTGTCTCATACCTCGATGCCACCAGCCAGTCGGCAACGAACACCGATCAGTTCGTCGATGCCATCGAAGGACTTTCTCGTACAGCAGGGGAGCTGACGATCGCCGTGAACCCCACCAGTGTCACGGGTGGATTGGTTGTCGACGGCCCCCGCACTGAGCTGCAATTCACCGCTGACTTCCAAGTGACTCGGCTTACGAATCTGAATTCGAAAGTCGATTTCGGTTCCAGCGTTGCCAACGTAGGGTTGTCGATCGATGCAGAATTACCGATCCCGATTGCAAGCCAATTGAGCATCGCGATGACCTTTGGCCTTGATCTCACTCCCGGCCTCACGAACGACCAGTCGTTCTTCATCCGACCGACTAGCTTGTCACTTGGAACGTCAGTCGACACAAATTCACTAGCGGCACCATCCAAAGTCGGGCTGTTGGCTACGCAGCTTATTGGTGGCACGATTGATATGGATGCGCGCCTGAACGTGGCGTTGGTCAACCCTGACCTAGATCCGCTTGGAAACATAACCCTAGAGGAACTGAAAGGTACCGCGGTCAACGCGATTGCAAGTCAAACCGTCAGCATGTCTTCGTTGGCTGGTTCACTGCCAGTAGCTGCAACACTCGGATCGCAGACTTTCAACGCAGCTTCGCTGGGAACGACTCCCACTCTTTCTATCGCCTCCGGCAATGTCTTTGGCGGTACAGCGTTCATCACGGCCACGCCAAACACTAGCTTCAGCGAACTGCAAAACTTCAACAACCTTAGACTCGACAGCCTCCTCAAAGCCCTGGAGCGAACCGGCCATGCGTTGCAAGATCTTAGCGAAGAGATGGATATCAACGGCAACTTCGGTGGCTTTGGTTATACGAACACGCTGACCAGTGATGTCGTCGACCTCGAATCGACGTTTAAGGTGCTTTCGCGAACCCTTTATGAACCGACTGTGAACGGTTCGGTGCCAATGGCTCTGGGTTCCGGCTTTTCGCTTGCCAACAATGCCGAGTTCACTGTCCAGATTAACGAATCAGAAATCGTCGATGTCGTCGTGCCAAGGCAGATTCAAGGAAACCAAGAACCGATCGCCACCTTTATTCAACGCCTGTTGCCAGCCTCGATTAACGCGCGCATCACTGCCTTTACCACAACTGACTCTGCAGGCCAGAGTTTTTTCGCTTTCAGAGCCGTTGATCCGGACATCACAAAGTTCAAAATTCTGATCAATGACTACAACAACTCAGCGGTCACCAACCTGGGCTTAAGCCCTGGTGCGTCGAGCGTCCAGGCCTTCAAATATGATACGATTCAGTCCTTTTCGGCATTGCTGGCTCAAAGCACCAGCCTCGTGTCTGTCGACCCAAGTTATGACATCGTCTCGAATCAACTATCATTTCGAACGCGAGTCCTAGGTGCGCCGCAAACTGCGGACGTGCCGCTGGACTTTACGAGCGGCTTGGGGCCAGCCACCTATACGCGACCAGCGACTGGAACGTTTTCCGTAACCCCAACTTTTGATGGACGCGTTGCCATCGGCTTGGATCAGTTGCCAACCCAGCTCATCGCCACTGGCGACGCACCGGCAAATGGCCAGCTATCTGGACTTGCCACCTTGTCGATCAAGCTCAACGGAGCAGCGGCAATTCAGGTCCACATTCCTCACGACACAACCAATTCCAATATCGATGACCTGGTGGTGGATATCAATGCGGCTTTACGACAAACTGGATTAAATCAGAAGGTGTATGCCGGTCGATCCGGAGATCGATTGACCTTGTCGTCATCGACAGCCAGCTCAATGGTTGTCGAAGCAGAATCCGGAAATCCAGGCGTTACAGAGTTGAAGCTTGTAGGGGCTGGGGTTTCCACGCGCTGGGATCGAGTTGTTTCCGTTGCTAGCGGTGGTCAATTGCAACTGAGCACGCAGGTCACGTCGAGCAACTTGACTGGCAATGCAGCGATTGGCATCTTGCCGGTTACTATCACAACAGGAACATTGAACATTGCAGCCAATACTGGCGTGCAACTCAATCGCCAGTTGGCGCTTTATGAAATGGATAGTCCTGAACCTGCGGACGTTCAGCTCGCAATACCTACCACAACCCTTGCAGGTAATTTCGTAACATCTGTTCCTGGAGCCTTGGGGGTCACATCTTCCAATCCTGCATCCTTCGGCTTGACGCTCACGACACCCAATCAATGGGAAACTCGCTTGGTTGCATTGGCTGACGCTCCTGTCAACGGTCGTTTGCCATCAGATGCCACGATGCAGATCCGCTGGGGACAAGGAGCACCGGTGGATGTTGTGGTAGCAGTCGACAATACCAATCAGAATATTGATGACCTGGTGTTCGACATCAACCAAGCGATTCGCAATACACGACTCGAAGGTAATGTGGTCGCTCAGCGGCAAGGTAACCGAATTGCGCTTGTGGCGGACAGCTTCTATGCATTGAGTGTCGATTCGTTGATTGGTGACCCTGCGGACATAACGCTTCGCTTGCGTGGCACATCTGCCGCCTCGGCCATCGCAACAACGATGAACACCGTATTTGCACAACGTGTTGCACCAATCCAATCGTTTCAACTCGAGGATTTCATCGGTTCGGTGCAGGGCATTGTCGATCTGTTTGAGCAAGACCGTCTTCGTTCACTTACATCCGATATTCCGTTAATCGACAAAAGTCTGGACGATGTGCTGGGTGTCAGTCAACGCCTTAAGAACTCCATCGTCGACTTACAAGCAAAAGAGGGGTTGTCGCTCAAGCTGGCCATGCAGGGTGTCGTTAACAATCTCAATAATGCGATCGCTACGCTACCTCAAGACCTGGCCGAAGACAGGACTTCAGAACTTTTTGATCTTTTTACTAAACTCCGTGTGGCGAGCTTAAACGCGGAGCGAACTGATGTTCCATTGATCGTAGATTTGGCGAGCGTCGTCGTTGCATCGTTGTCAGGGTACAGCAGCGCCATTGCCAAGATCAATCAACCGGGGATCGACATGGTTCCGTTCAACAATGTCCAAACCCAGCTTGCCAATGTTACTCCGTCTCTTTTGCAGCTTGGGAGTTCGTTTGCCGCGGGCCTGGGAGTCGGAACGACCAACAGCGGATTTGCCAATGCTAGACCTAGCGGATTCGAACAAGCACTAATCATCAGCACGACGTGGAATCAGCCGGTTGTGCAAGCCCTGCCCTTAACCATCCTCGAGCTTCCCGGCGAGTTGGGACCGTTGATTTTCGATAGCCCCAGCTCGGTAACCGTAAACGCTACTCGTGACTTTAGGTTCGACTTCGGTTTCAATTTTTCAACGGAAACAGCCTTCCTTCAAGACACAAGTCGCTTCAACGCAACGGCCACGTTATCGGTAGGATCTTCGAGCAATCCTGGAAACGTGGGAGGAGTGGCTGTTAGCATCGGGCACCCAACGGATCCTGCGATCATTTCAGCTCGAACGAATGTCAACACGGCCCCCGCACTATTCAACAACACGCTCAATCAAACGCCTACTAGCGACGACATTGGCAACATACCGTTCCCGAGTGTACCGGGAAGTATGAACTACTCGCAAGTCAACGCAAATCTCGTCGCGACGCTTCCCGTTTACATCACCGGAAATGATCGTGGCAACATCACGGTGAATTGGCCGGTACCCAGTTTAGCAGCGGCAGTCGAGCCCACTGTTACTGTACCAGCGGATCTGATTCCGACGTTGGAGTCCCAACCCTACGACTTTTCGCTGCTCACCGAGGGGATCGAAGCATTTAACGAGCGGTTGAAGAACCTTGTCCGCGACAGCATTCTGGCTCAATTCCCACTTGTCGCCGATGGTGTGAATATTGACGCTGGTTTCATCAGTCGATTGGAGACGCAATTCTATTCGGCCGTCGTAAATGCGATCACTGCGAATGGCAGCATCGACTCGTCGCAGTTGCGAGCGGACTTGTTTGACGGAATTGAAACTGCGCTCGGTCCCATGCTCGTCGCCGAGACCTTGCAAGTTACCAGTTCAGGGTCACCAGAGGTTCGTTTTCGCATTGCTGGAAGCGATGAATACACCGGTACATTCGATGCAGGATTACCGGGATTGAATATGGAATTTGACAACGTTGGCACAGTCAACATTGAAGTCGATTATGATTTGGCTATCGGATTTGGCCTGAGTCAAACCGCCGGCTTTTATTTCATTGTCCAGCGTGATCCAGCAGAGCCGACTGGCCCGCAGTTTAAATTCGATATTTCGGCAACTTTAGCGGCGAGCACGACAGCCATGCCGACGCAGATGATGGCCTTGCCTGTCACGGCGACGCCTGTATTGGACAATGCAGGTCAATCGCTTACTCGGGTGGCAACTGCTCGTGTAAACGGTACTTTCATCGACTCCGACAATCGACTATCGATTAATCAAGTTGATTCGTCGCTGTTCTCTGACGAACTAGACATCGTTTTCGGAGATGGAGGAGCTTCCTCGACGATCAGTTTGGCATTGCAAGCCAATGCGCTAGATGCCATCACCGGTGACCCAGACATGCCAGATTTTGGCACGGATCTACTCGTCACGCAAACCTTCGCGGCGGGCGTTGAACTCAATGATCCTGGATCGATCCCTCAAGTTCGTTTTAATAACATTGGTATCGGCTTGGGGCAAACATTGAGCCGCATGCTCGAGCCTATCTTGGAGCAAGCCGAAGAGTATCTTGAAATCGTTCGGCCTGTTATCCGAGCACTCAATGAAGAAGTGCCTGTCCTCTCTGATCTTGCTCGATTCGTTGGCGCAGAACCGATTACGTGGCTCGAAGCATTGCAGATCTATTCAGACAATCCAGATATTGGTGAGGTCGTTACAACAATTCTGGATGTTATCGAAATCATTGAAACGATCGATGAAGTAATCGAACAACTGCAAACAATGACCACTGGTGCGAGACTAGTCTTCGGAGACTATATCTTCAACGCCACGTTTGACCTGCGTATACCTAGACCGGAAGGAATCGAGCCTTTCACCTCCGGGATCTTCGTCCCCAACCCAGATTTCACCACGACCAATGATGGGACTGTCTCTCCCGCTGTAGGCAATGCCGATCCTGCTGTTGCTAACTTGATGAACAACGATCTGCGTGGGGACGGCTGGCGATTCCCTATCTTTGAAAACCCTCGCAACATCATTTCGATCCTCTTCGGCCGCGATATCACCTTCGTAACTTGGGATATCCCTCCCTTCGAAGTGGAGATCGAAACACCAGATCTATATCTCTTTACAGTGCCGGTGCCAACTCCGGTCGGGGTGATACCGGTTAATGTCTATGGCAGTATTCTATATGAGGTCGGTGTAAATGTTGGAATGGGATTCGATTCGCGAGGTTTTCGTCAAGATCAAGATTTCTTAGATGGTTTCTTTTTCCGCGATCGGGGCTTCAATCAACCACCTGTCGTGTCCACAGGACCTGGGATCAGGCTGACAGGGGAAGTTGGCATCCCTTTAGTTGCCTCCATCGGAATTGAAGGTACCCTGACTGCAAACCTGGAAGCTCGCTGGAATAACTTCGACCGCAACGGGCGATATCATCTCGATGAACTTCTGGAAAACGCCGCTATTGGACCGGAGTGTATTATGGCACTTGGAGGTTCGATTGACGTCAGTGCCGATATCGTCATTAACTTATTGCTTACTCCAGAAATCAATATCCCCATCCTTCCAGAAACATCGATCTTTTCGTGGGGCGACTACGTATGTGCCCCACTCAATCCTGAACTTGCAACTATAGCTACTCAAGTTTTTCCTTTAGTCGACTTCGAATCAGGCTTGATCGCTCCCGGCACTCTAGTCCTTAACATTGGTCCCTACGCGGGCCGACGCAATCCGGGGAACACTCCGGATTTTAGTGACAACCACGAGCGTATCGAAGTGAAACAAATTGGAAACGGCATCTTTGAAGTAAGTGGCTTTGGCGAGACCAAAGTCTACGGCTCAATTCTGGAGCCAATCACAGCCATCTATGGTGACGGTGGAAATGGAAAAAACACCATCATCATCGACAATTCAGTGACCGTACCGACAACGCTGATTGGCGGCATAACTGTTGACGAACTGCGCGGGGGTAGTGGACCCAATCGCATCATTGGTCGCGGTGGACGCGACCTCCTTTACGGCGGGATCGCCGACGACTTTATTCAAGCAGGTGGCTCTGAATATTTCCCAAACCAGGCTCAAATATTCGGGGGACCGGGCAATGACACGATCGTCGCTTTGGATGGTATCAATTTCATCGACGGTGAAGATGGCGACGATATCATTCAAGGCGGCTACGAATCCGATCAGATTTACGGTGGACGCGGCGATGATCAAATTTCTGGAGGTGGTGGTACCGACCGACTATTCGGTGAGGAAGGCAACGACATCATCATTGGCCAAGGTGACGAAGGGGTCTATATCGAAGGTGGACGTGGCAATAATCTCATCTATGGCAGCAACGGACGTGACCTGATCTACGCTTCGTTGCCCGCAGCGTTGCCTGGCGAATCGGGTATGAACACGGTCTTCGCGCGCGATGGAGACGACATCGTCTATGGGGGACCAGACAACACCAACGAGATTCATGGAGGGGCCGACAATGACATACTTTACGGTGGGGATGCGGCAGACCTGATCCTCGCAGGTAGCGGCACGGATTTGGTGCTCGGTTATGGTGGAGATGACATCATTTTTGCCGACTCAGGCAACAACACCATTTATGGTGGCACAGGAGATGACTTGATCTACGGCAGCAGCGGTGCCACGCGACCAGCTAACTGGCCTAGCGCTAACCCACCAGGATTCGATGGAACTTACGCGGGCAATGGCCTAGACATGATCTTTGGCGAAAGCGGAAACGACACAATCTATGGCGGTGTCGGTACCGGTACGATCGATGGTGGTTCGCACTCAGACTTCATCTTCGGCGGCACGGGGGATCAGTTCCTTCGCGGTGGCACGGGAGATGACATCATCCGCACCGGAGATGGCGACCAAGCTCATTTCGGCGATGCTGGGAATGACCTGTTGGAACAAAGCGTGGCCCTATCGCAGATCCTCACCGATGAAACGCTTGCCGGTCGAGGCAACCAAACGTACGCTTCATTCGAGAGAATTCTACTAGCCAACCCGTCGAACTCCGCGAACGTTACGTTTGATGTAAGCAACTTCCAAGGCGCTGCCACACTCGTGGGTTCGTCGTCGATGAACGATATCGTCCTGGCCGCAGTCGACGCGGATATGGTTCTGTCGGATGGGAATCTAAGCACTTCGCGCGGTGCCAGCCTCTCGCTTCAAGGCATCACACGCGCGACGCTTCGCGGTATCCAATTGGACAACACCTTCGACGTTTCGCTTTGGTCTGGGACGGCATCCTTAATTGGTGGAACCGGGGAAGATCGAGTGTTGAGCGTGCGCGACAGTGACTATGTACTGACGGATACCACGTTGACTCGCAGCTTGGGTGGTACGATCACTTTGAGCGGTATACGAGCTGCAACTTTAGCTGGTGGACCCAGCAATAACACCTTAAACGCGACCAATTATTCAGGTTCAGCTTGGCTCTACGGTGCCGGTGGCGACGACGTCTTGCGAGGTGGTAGTGGTGATGATTTCATGGATGGAGGAACAGGCAACAACACCTATTACGGCAATGGTGGAGCTGACGTCATCGATGCCACTGCAGGCAATGCCGCGACCATCTTCGGTGGAGGGGGGGATGATGTCATCTACGGCAGTGACTTCGGCGATACGATCAGTGCCGGTGCCGGCAATGATCGTGTCTACAGCCGAGGTGGGAACGACACCGTCAAGGGCGGCGCCGGGGATGATATCCTCGACGGCGGTGCTGGAGATGATACTCTTAGCGGTGATGCTGGGACGGACGTACTGTTGGGCGGATCCGGCAATGATATGCTCTATGCGTTTAATCTCGCCGGCATTGGCGACGACGGGGCCGTTAACTATTTGTATGGTGACTTCGGAACTTCAGGCGATGAGCCAGGAGCCGGCAACGATATACTTCATGCTGGTCTTGGAAACGATCTGAGCTTTGGAGAATCAGGTACCAATACTTTTTCCGGTGGGGGAACGGGCGCCGTTGTTCACGACGGGGTAGCCGCAGGTCTTCGCCCTACAACACCTCCTGCCGAACCACCGATTCCGAGACCAGCAAACTGGCCACCAATTTCGTTTGGCGACACGTTAACGCTCAATACATCGGGAACAACCTACTATGGTCGCTGGACCGATCTGAGCGGCTCCGGAACAGGTCGAGGTATTAGCCAGTCCCCGGGAATCGCTTCGAGCCCTTCGATCGCGGTGAGTAGCGCTGGGCCATGGGTGAGTTGGATTGACACTCGATCGGGTAGCCCGCAGGTTTATGTCGCGCTGCACAGCGTTGCAGGTTGGCAAGAATTGGCAGGAAGTGCTAGCGGCGGTGGCATCAGCGGCGGCTTGATAGGTTTTGCTCAAAGTCCTGCGATTGCCATCGACGGCACTGGACTCCCCATTGTTGCGTGGACTCAGGTCAACGGAACGAATCGCAACGTCAACGTGGCGCGTTACGATGCCACGGCCAACTCAGGTGCGGGCGGCTGGGTGGCGCTCGGGACTTCCCTGTCCGTGGGAGGCATTAGTGGTACGAACCAAGCGAGCAGCGTTAGCGTCGTAATGACCAGCACTGGGCCTGTCGTCGCCTGGCTCGAAAGCAACGCAAACATCAATAATATCTATGCCAAACGATTTGAGGGCGGAAGCTGGATCGCATTGGGTACTACTGGTGCATCAGGTACGGGAATCTCTGCCTCCACAACGTCGGTGAGCAACTTTGCCATTGCGTCCGATGGTATTGATGTAAGCGTTGCGTGGACACAGCCCATCAACGATCGAACTCAGATCTACGCTCGGAGCTTCAATGGCACGGCTTGGAATACACTCGGCAACTCAGTAGCAGGGAATGGCGTTAGCGGCACGACCGGTTCCGCTTCGCGCCCCAGCCTCGCCTACCATGCAGGTGGCCAGCTATTTGTGGCTTGGCAAGATACCTCCAGCAATTTTTCGGAAATCTACGCGGCGCAGTTCGATGGCGTTCAGTGGATCGACGCAGGAATTGACTCTCGAATCGCAGGTGGAGTCTCCAATACTCGTGGAAGTGCATCATCGCCGAAGTTATCGACTGTAGACGAGGCGATGAGCCTTGTTTGGCAGGACGATCGACGGGCCGCAGGCAAAGGCAACTCGACCGCTCTCTATGCAAAGCGTTGGAGCACCAACCAATTCGTGGAGGAGCTTCCCGGTGACGCTCGCGATCGCGGTATCACCAACCTGGTGGGCTCACCAGGAACACACGCTGTGGCGCTCGACGGAGCCGGCAACCCCTTTGTCGTGTGGAGCGATACGGTTTCGGGCAAGAGCGAAATCTATCTGCAACTAAACCGATTCGTTTTGGGTACCATCCACTACGTGAATGATGTTGAGATGAACGACAACGCTCGTGCGTCCAACAGCTACACAACCGCCATTGGTCGCGATTCAAACGATGGATTGACGCCAGCAACTCCCAAACTGAGCCTTTCAAGTGTCCTGAATGATCCTTTGCGACCTCTCAATGTAGGCGATGTGATTTTGCTGGATGCCGGATCGCATACGGGTGCTACGGTGACAGGAAGTCAACACGATGGGATTTTGATTCTCGGCCCTGTAGATGAACCCGCTACACTTGCAACTCCTCTGAATATCACCAGTGTTGATCGCGTCATTGTCTCCAATCTTCGCACGACTGCGGGCATCTCGGTCACCGACGCCACCCGGACAATTCTGCAAGGCAATGAACTCCATGATACAGGAATCTCCGTTTCTGGTGGTAGTGAGTCGATTATCTTTGGCAATCGCGTTCAGGATGCCAACACGGGAGTTGCAATTCGCGGCGACTCGCAATCGCTATCGGTCTACTCGAACACGATTCAAGACGGCTCACGAGGTATTGTCTTGGGACGCGGCGCCACGACTCAAGCCGCCAATGGTGTAACGATCCGTAGCAACAAAATTGTCGGTGCCAATACAAGTCTGCTGGTGGAGGCGCCTGCTATCGGACGCATCGAAAACAACCACTTCGATGATGCAATCACGGCTGTACAGCTTAACGTGACCTTCGCTGGTTTGATCAAGAACAATCGAATCGATAATTCGGGTACTGGTGTTCATTACGCCGCCGCAAACACACTCGATAACAACTTGATCTATGGCAACAATATTGGCGTTCATTCATCCGTCGCCACGCTTCAAGATGCACTTGGATACTTCGGCACATTCAATTCAAATCGTGTCGTAAACAACACCACAGGCATTCAGCTAGCTCAAGGGGCGGTTGTTCAAGGCCAATACGTATGGGGCAATTCAACAGGCATTACCGGTGATGGCTCGGTGGTGGCATCGAGCATGTCCAAAGCCAATTCGATCGGCTCCAACAATGTCGGTGTCCATGTTACAGGTCCAGTTCAGTTCAACCAACTAGAACGCAACGCGACCGGTGTGGCGACCGTCAACCGTCAACAGATTTCCCATAACGAATTCATCGACAATTCGGTTGGTCTTGATATCGCGGGTGACAGCGATGTCCGCGTCTTCTCAAACACGTTTGTGGGAAGCAATGGCACTCACGTTCAGCTGACCAGTTCTGCGAATCAAATCGAACTTCGCAACAACATTTTTTGGACCGACAGTGGTTACAACATTTTTGTGGACAACAGTAGTACCACAGGGTTCTTTAGCGACTTCAACACGTTGACGGCTGGGCCAAATGGCAAGCTGGTCTACTGGACTCGCGACTTTAACGACATCCTCGATTGGCAAGAGGACGTCAACCTGTTCGATCGCAATTCCTCGGGAACGACTGTTGTAAATCCACGCCTGGCTGATCCTCGTTTCTTGAGTCGATCACTGCGCGATTTGAGAGTATTTGACCAATCCGCCCAGCTTCGGTTTACCAGTCCAACGATTGACGCAGGAGACCCATCGGCAGATGAGGCTAGGGCTACGGTCGCTGTCAATCTTCTCAACAACCCAAGCTTCGAAAATGGAACTACGGGCTGGAGCGTATCTCCCGCTACTAGTAATATCGCGACGAATCCTTCGATCGCCTATGATGGGACGAGTTACTTCCGAGCAGGTAATAGCGCAACAACCATCTTGGAACAAACGATTGATCTCCTGTCCGCCGGCTTTCTGCCAGCCAACGTGGATGCGTTACAGTATTCCGTGGACTTCGGTGCACGACTCCGTTCTGTCAGCGAAGCAATCGTCGATCGTGCAACGCTGGAAATTGTATTTTTGGATGGTAATAACAATACCATCGGTTCTCCGTTGACGTACGTGTCGGCAAATACAACAGACCGCTGGCATTGGATTGGAGATCGATCTTACGTTCCCGCACTGACTCGACGTATTCGAATTCAGATCGAAGCAGTGAGATCCACCGGCGCGACAAACGATGTGTGGGTAGATAGTGCAATCGTTTCTCTATCGAATCGCGGGGCTGGCGTTGATACTGGAGCCAATGGCAACTCCAGCCTTGATTCGAATGCAGCACCACATCTTCGCATCGTCTCACCCGATCTTTACAAAGACTGGGAGCTCAATAAGCCTATCGATATTCGCTGGGACTCATTTGGAAATACGGCCGATTCGGCGGTCGTGATAAGGCTCCTGCAAGATACGGCGGCTGGCCCACAACTGCTAAGCACGATTGCATCGTCGACTCCTGATGATGGGGCCTTTACCTGGATAGCAGCCAACAGCGGCTTAACTTACGGGACAAACGGGTTGCGGATCGAAGTATCCCTTCTCTCCAATCCGACTATTCGCGATCGCAGTTCTGAGCCGTTCACGATTCCTGAGAATTCATCGGACTATTTCGTTAACGACGCCAGCGTCACGGGTGACGAGTGGAGCTCAGCCGTGGGAAGCAATCGCAACACAGGCAGGTCGGCTGCTGCTCCGAAGCCCGATCCCAACAGCATTCTGCGACTTTATACATTGGGAGCGGGAAGCACACTGACAATTGACGCGGGTAGCTATCCGCTGCTGAGCCCGCTGGTGATTTCGAATCTTGCGGGCGTCAATGATGACGAGGGCTTTGTCATGCAAGGAGCGTCCAACCGCAAAACGCTGTTGAGCCATGCCAACCCGCTGACGGTCGCCAATTTGATGGAACTCAATGATGCCGATTTCATGACCATCAATCATCTCGAGTTGATCGGTGGAACCACTGGACTGCGAGTTCGTAACGGCAGTACCAATCTCAACTTGGATGGAGTTAGTTCCTTGAATGCCACGCAACAAGGGATGTTGATCGATGGCGGATCTACTGCGCTGACCCTCACACGACTTATCGTCGATGGTAGTCAGGGGCCTGGGCTCAGAATCGACGTACCACTCCAAAGTCTGACCGATAGCACCATCCGTAACAACCGTGGAACTGGCTTAGAACTGAACCAACCTGGCGGTGCGATCGTGGAAGGCAATCGCATCTTTAACAACACGGGCAATGGAGCGCTCGGAGTCTTGATCTCCAACGCAACTGGGGCACCGGTGGTCTTTGGGACGCCCAACGTCGTGGCGGGTCGCGGAAACGTGGTTCACGATAATACGGCAGGTATCCGAGCTTTTGGCAGTGTGCATATCGTTGGAAACACGATTTACAACCATGTTGGCAACCACTCGTTTGGCGTAGAGTCGTTTGGCGTCCCCGTTTCTCTTAATGTGATTTACGACAATCTGGTAGGCATACGTGCGTTTGGGTCGACCGTGAACGAAAACCGAGTCTATCACAAAAACCAGGTTGGCATTTATGCGGTGAGTGGCGGTCAATTCGAACGAAATGTCATTTATAGTAATCCGATTGGCTTCGAGACTCCCTGGGGCCAAGGGTTCGCTGGATCGTTGTCAAACAACATAGTCTATGCTAACGCCAATGCGGGTGTTGTGATCCATCGCGGCAATGGCACTACATTGCTGAACAACACAATAGTACAAGCTTCCGGCGATGCAGTTCGCTTAGCCAACCTGTCTGCGAACATATCGCTGCGCAACAATAATTTATGGACGACGGCTGGCTATGCTCTAAACGTATCAACCGATTCGCAGACGGGTTTTCAAAGCGATTACAACAATCTCTTGGCTACAGGGACCGGCGCGATAGCATTCTGGCAAAACATCGCCAGACCCACGCTACAGACCTGGCAAACGACCGCGTTTACCGACATCAACAGCCTCAGTGCCAATCCGAGCTTTGTCAACATGAATGGAGTTGATGGCATCTTGGGCTACACATCGAATGTTAACGATGGTGGGGATGACGACTTTCATTTGCTTAGCCAATTTGGTAGCTATCGCGGGATTTCGTTCGCCCCCGTCGCGACACTTGACGGAACCGGTGCTCCTGTTTTCCTGGCGGCACCTGGCAATCCGTCCATCAGTACAACCACTTCGGCGCTGATCGATCGCGGCTCACCAGTCGATAGTGTTGGATTGGAACCCGCGCCGAACGGCGGCTTCATCAATATCGGCGCCTACGGGGGAACGGTACAAGCGTCCCACAGTCCAACGGAATACTTGACTGTGTTCGCCCCTGATGGTGGCGAGGTTCTACCGCAAGGTCAAACGCGAGATATCCGTTGGAGGACGATTAGCGCCAACCCAACTCCGACGACTGTCACGATTGAGCTGTTGGACGGAATTGCGTCTGTTCTGACGATCAGCAACAGCGCGCCCAATACAGGTAGTTTCTCTTGGACCATACCTGAAAGCATTGCACCCGGAAGTAACTATCGAATTCGAATTGCTCGCAATGACATCACGACAAGCGTTGACACGAGTAATGCTCCCTTCTCAATCGTGCAACCGATTAGCGTTTACTATGTGAACGATGGAACCGTCCAAGCAGGCGACGACACCACGGCGATCGGTGACAACGCGAATAGCGGTTTGTCTCCTTCAGCACCAAAAGCTTCAATCAGCGCCATCCTCGCCGCGTATACATTGAACGCGGGAGACGTCATTCAAGTTGACGCAGGCGTGTACAACTTGTCGACTGCATTGGTTCTTAACTCTGCGGCCAGCGGAATTACGATTCGTGGCTACCACAACGCATCCTTCTCGGACCGCTCGACCATCATCGACCGAGGAAGCAGCTTGTTTAACGCTATTGAATTGGTGAATGCCGACGATGTCACACTAGATCAGCTGACGATTCGCAATGCGAACGCTGCCGTCTTTGCTAATGGAACGTCCGATAGCGATCGATTGACGATCTCCAATAGCAATTTCATGAACAATGCTCAGCAAGGTGTGTATCTGCTGACGAGCAATGACTTCCCTTCCCTCTTTGGAAACACGTTTATCAATGCTGGAAACATAGCAGCCGATATTAACGGTACTAATGCGTTGCTCGCAGGAAATTCAGTGTCTCATAACGGCGGATTCACAGGGTTCAATATTCGCAGCCAGGGTGCTGTAATTCGTGATAACACTTTTAGCAATATTGGAACAGCGCTGAGAACTGAGAATCCTTCCACGGCGCCCACTGACAGGATCGTAGCGCGAGACAATACTTTTTCAAATGTTGTGACGGCGATCAGTGGCAACCCCAATACGGCCATCATCAACAATATTATTTCCAATGCCCAGTTGGGTATCATTGGGTACAACGAAGTTACAGGAAATATCGTCCGCGACGGCAACAATGGTATCCAAGTCTTTTCGGGACAAGTCTTTGACAATCGCGTATTTCACAATCAAGGCTATGGCATCGCTTTCCATGGCAACGCCAATAATGGCGGCAACCGCGTTTACAATAACGATGTGGGTATTCGAACCGAACTTAGCTTTTCGTCAGCACTCACTAACAACTTCTTGGTGAACAACACGACAGGGATCCTTGTCAATGGCTCGGGATATTATGGCGGAACACCGTCATTGATGAACAACACCATCATCCAAGAGGCCGGGGATGCTATCCGTGTAAGCAGCTTAAACACACAAAATGTCTCAGTACGCAACAATATTTTAAGTGTCTCAGGCGGATACGCGATCAACGTGGACAGCGTGTCCAACCGCGGCTTCAAGAGCGACTACAACAATATCCACCTGCGTGAGACAGCTAAACTTGGTCGCTGGGAAGGTATCGATTACACCGAGCCCGACGACTGGTTCTATGATCTTGGATTGGATAAGAACAGTGTTTTTGGGGATCCCCAATTTGTTGATCTCGATGGGGCCGACAACGTTCTCGGGTATGCGGTCGGAACAGGATTGACGGCCGACTATTTTGCCAACAATTCGCTTTCAGGTTTGCCCTTCGCGACGCGGACCGAAACATCGCTCGGTTTCAGTGTCTCAACGGGTTCGCCAATCGCTGGATTGCCTGCCGATAACTTCAGTGCACGCTGGACCGGGTACTTGTATTTCCCAAGTGCGGGCTCCTATTCTTTCTACGGCGTTGCGGACGATGGCATGCGACTCTATCTCAACGACTCACCCACGGCCACCATCGATCAATGGAATCTGGCGGGTTACGTTGAGCAAACTGGTACGTTTACCGCTACGGGCAGTGGCTGGATTCCGTTCCGACTGGACTATCGCGAGTTGACCGGTGGCGCGTTGATGTCCTTACAGTGGTCCGGACCAGGATTCACCAAGCGGGCGATACATGTCGAGTCGATGAATCCGACACTTATGGTTAATGTGGGTGATTACGGTGCCGACGATCAGTTCACCGTCTCGATCAATTCGCCAACGATCGATGCCGGCGACCCCAACGATTCTTATTTCCGCGAACCACTGCCGAACGGCGCGCGAGTCAATATCGGTGCTGGCGGCCATAGTTCGACGGCGGAGATCAGCCCGCTTCAAAGCGTTCAAGTTGCTTCGCCCAATGGGCGCGAAAAATATGAGTTGGGCCAAACAGTCCCGATTCAGCTTCGTAGCGATGGTCTGAGGACCGAGCGACCGATCTTGCTGAACCCCAATTTGACATTCCAAATCCCTGTACCGGATGGCGAGTACTCGATCCGCATGCATTTCATCGAAGGCGTGGCCACTGCGGCGGGAACTCGGCGATTCGATATCAAACTGAATGGCGCCACGGTTCGCGCGAACTATGACATCTTTGCAGCAGCCGGCGCTCGCTTTAAGGCCGTAGCCGAGTCATTCTCCACGACAGCTACCAATGGGACAGGGCTCACGATCGACTTGACGCGATTAACCGCCAGCGCGCAGGCTCAAATTGCTGCCGTCGAGATCTTCACAGCGAATCCATTGGGTATCGCCTCACCGAATTTGGCTCTGGATGTGAGTAGCAACAGTGGTGTCGATTGGACTCCGATTCCGGGCGCTGACGCGATCCCCGTCGATCGATGGGGCAACGCCACGTACAATTGGACCATACCTGCTAACCTACCTGAGAGTAACAACTATCTCATACGAACCCGATCCGCCGCTTCGATCGGCAACTTGTCGGATACTTCGAATAGCCCATTCACGATTGCCAATGCTGGAAACCACTACTATGTGAACGACACATCGCTGGCCAACGACGTTTTCGCGACAGTCACCGGGAGTAACGCGTTTAGCGGCAAAGCTCCGGATCAGCCCATGGCCTCGCTGGCTGCCTTGCTACATGCCTACTCGTTTAATCCAGGGGATGTGATTCACGTAGATGCTGGTCTATACCAGATTGTGCAGACAATCTCGCTGACCAGCAATCATAACGGAATTCGCATCGAGGGTCCAACCACAGGTTCGAGCGTTGCAGTTCTCAATCGTACCAGCACCACTTCGAATATCTTCTCTTTGGTGAATGCAGACGATGTAACATTCGATAGCTTGACCTTCCAGTCGGGCCACACGGCTATCTCGGCGAACATTGGGGCCGATAGCGATCGAATCACGGTAAGTCGTAGCACATTCCGTAACTCGAACGGCGATGCGATCTCGGTACTCGCGAGCAACGATCAATTAAGAGTCGAAGACAGTACGTTCTTCTCGAGCTTTAACACTGCGAGCATCCGCTCGCAATCGCCTGATGCCATCTTTACTGGAAACACGTTCTCGAGTGCCACTACTACACGGACAGGAACAGGTATCGATGCCAGCGGCGCACGGTCACAAATTCTCGATAATCAATTTTCGACGTTGAACCTTGGCCTATCCATAGGCTCTGACGATATCGTCATCCGTAACAACACTATTACTAACATTGAAGGAATCGGGATTTACGGAGGTGGAATCATCGAAAGCAATGTTATCGATGGTGCCCTTCATTCTGGGGTTGTATCAATTTTTGGCGGCCAGATACGTAACAACATCGTTCGCAATGGCCTCACCGGCATATCTAGCAACGCGAATATTAAGATTGTCGAGGGAAATCGTATCTATGGCAATTCAGGCGTAGGGCTTGATGTTGGGGGAGCCCCCACCTCGAACAACTATATTTACGACAACGCGATCGGAATCCGCTCAGCCTTTAGCGGCGCGGGGCACATTAGTAACAACTACATCGCCAACAACTCAACAATCGGTATCCAATTAGACGGCGGAACGCCAAACGTCGTCAATAACACGATAATCCAGCCGGTTGGCGATGCGATCCAAGTTGTCAATCTCAACACAGCGAACGTCAAAATCAGGAACAACATCCTGCACGTAGGAAGTGGTTATACCTACAACGTATCCCCGCTGTCGACTCGTGGCTTTTCTACTGACTACAACTTGATCCACCGTACGGGCACGGGCAAGATCGCACGCTGGGAAAACACTGACTTCAATGACCCAATCGATTGGTTCTACGAAGTGGGCATGGACAAGAATAGTATTTATGCCGCCCCGCAGTTTGTCGATTTGGATGGTCCTGACAATGTTTTTGCAAACGGTGTAGGCGGATTTGATGACAACTTCGCGATTGCACTCACTTCCCCTGCCGGTGACGCCGGTGATCCAAACGAACAATTTGCCTTTGAACCCCTTCCCAATGGTGGCCGAGTCAATCTTGGCGCTGCAGGAAATAGTCTTCGTGCAGAACCAAGTAATCCACAAGCATTGCAAGTCATCACACCCAACGGTTTGGAGAAGTTCGAGCAAGGCCAAACCGTTCCGGTTCGCGTCAACACAGCGGGTTTGCGGTCAGATCAACCGGTCTACTTGATCAACGCAGGAGGTGCTTCGGTCGATCGTTGGGTTACTGGAATTGGCTATACGTCAACAGGGGTACAGAGCTTTAGCAATCATCCGCTGGTAACAGCTACGATCGACCGTTCGGCTGTGAGCGACGCACCGCCAGAGAGCGTCTATCGTACATTTACCACTGCCTGGACTAATCCAGGTAATAAAGTCTCGCTTCAGTTGCCCACTCTGCCAGGAACCTATTCACTGCGTTTGCACTTCATCGAAGGGGACGTAAGTACCGCTGGCGCTCGGCGCTTCGACATTCGAATCAACGGGATACTCGTGCGCGCCAACTATGACATTTTTGCAACCGCTGGAGCTCAGTTTAAGGCTGTCGCCGAATCGTTCACTGACATCACGGTTGGTGAAAATGAGGCAATATCCATTGAACTGACGAACCTAACGGGTTCTCCTGCTGTTATCTCCGCGATTGAAGTTTTTACAGACAATTCCGTAGGCACTACTTCGCCTACGGTCGCACTCGATCAAAGTAGCGATGATGGAGCAACTTGGACGCCGATCGCGGGAGCTGGAGCGGTTCCAGTCGATCGGTATGGAGTCGCATCGTTTGACTGGACCGTGCCTAACGATGCGACCGTCAGCAATAACTATCGAGTACGCGCCAGAGCGAGCGGCAACCTTGGGCAGGTCTACGATACTTCTAACTCCAGCTTTTCCGTTGCAAACAATGGCCTCGGATACTTCATCAGCCCGAGCGGAGACAATCGCAACAGCGGTAAGACTCCGACTGAGCCAATGCGATCGATTTCAGGTCTAGTTCAAGCCTACGATCTAGATGTTGGGGATGTTGTCGAGGTGATCGGTGGCAACCATCGCTCGTACAGAAATATTGTACTCGACTCCTCCGACTCCGGCGTCCGCTTCTTTGCAAGCCCCAGCAATCCAGCCACCATCAATCGAGGAAATACGAGCGCGCTGATGCGCGGCTTCGAGTTCACGGGTGCTGGTGGCATTGTCCTCGATGGACTTCGAGTGACAGGTGCCGAGCATGGTATCTTCGCTGTGCAAAATGCTGGCGCGCATAACAACACAATTACCAACTGTCAATTATCGGGAAATCTTGAGTCCGGAGCCAACATCCAGGCGGGGAACAACAACTGGCAATTCATCAACAACAAGATATTCGGTCTGCCTGGAGGTGTTGCGACCGACAACCAAAACTATGGAATTTTCTATGCAACAGGAAGCACCGGTCACCAGATTATTGGAAACGAAATCTATAATCAAACCATTACTGGTATCCAAAACCCCGGCGATGGTGCACTAATCGAGTCCAACGACATCCGCGGAAATAGCGTCGGGATCGTTATCCAGTCAGGAACCGTTTTGCAGCCGAGTGTGATTCGAAAGAACCGGATCCACGACAACCAAAGCAATGGTATCCAGGCGTCAGGCCCCGTTCTGATAACCGAGAACAGTATTTTTGGACATAACGGAGTGGGCGATATCGGAATCAATGCAAGTGGCTTTGCCCAGGTGATCAACAATCACATTTATGAAAATACCATCGGTGCGAGAGTTTTCTCATCAACTACCGCCGGGCTCCCAACAACCATCACAGGCAACTATGTGTACGGGAATTCCCAAGTGGGCATCGAAGCCGATGCGTTTGCGAACATCGACGGCAACTATATCTATTCGAATTCCAATGGCATTCAAACAACCCCTTCTTTCTTCGGGAATATCCAAAACAATACGATTTACTCCAATACGAATCGTGGACTTCTGATTCAAAATGCCAACAATACGTCGACAGCCAACTATCTCAATAACACCATTTATCAACCGGTTGGGGACGCTGTTCGGTTAGAGAATGCCGCGCGAAACAACACCTTCTCGAACAACATCATCTGGGTTCTCGCAGGCTTTGGCTTTAACGTCGCAGACAACAGTCAGACTGGTTTCCAAAGCAACTATAACGCGTTGTCGATCGGTAGCGATCCAAGCGCCAACACGGGCTATTGGAATGGAGCAGCACGCAAGAACTTGGCTGATTGGCAAACTACAACCACACGGGACCTCAACAGCTTGTCAGGTCTACCCTCTTTTGTTGACATCGACGGTGCTGATAACGTTCTTGGATACGTTACCACTCCCCAAGGCAAGATTAACGGTGGAGTCGACGACAACTTCTATCTCTCTAAAAATTCGACATTCATCGATCGCGGTAGTTCGTGGACTGCATCCGCGCGAGACATCGAGGGTTTCTCACGAGTCGACGACCCAGGCACATTAAATGCGGGGGCATTACGGTATGCCCAAACGACTGAATCGCTTTCGAACTTTCCAACTACAGGCGTGGCTCAGAATTGGAGAGCAGATAATTCTTTCTGGCAATTGAACCTTCCGTATAGCTTCCCATTCTACGGAACGAACTATACGTCGCTTTGGGTATCGTCAAACGGATTCTTGGGACTCGGCCCGCTCGATTTCAACGCGATGGGAGATCCCAACAATACCGAGGCCAAACTGCTTCAATATCCGCGCATCGCTCCGCTTTGGGATGACCTAACAACGGCCAATGCTGGGGATGACATATTCGTCGACAGCAGCATTACCAACGAAACGACCATTCGTTGGAACGCCACTAACAAAGCGAACAATGCCGATACACAGTTTTCGGTTACCATCGGCTCGGATGGACGTATCCAGTTCCGATATGGTGCGGCTGTTAGCGATTTGACCCCGACAGCCGGACTTTCACGCGGTAACAGGCGCGATTTTGAGATTGCCACGGGAATCGATAGCGCTTCAACCATCGCTGGATTGCAACTTATTTCCTTTCCGCTGGTTCCAGGTATCGCCGATATCGGTGCCTACGAGTTCCGTGGAAGCAGCCTTGACAACATTGCGCCAACAATCGTTGGCTCGGCGCCGGATGCTGTGATTCTGTCGGGTGTTACCGCACAGTCTCTCAACACCCTGCGACTGGACTTTAGCGAAGAGGTTAACCCGATCGACGCGCGTTCTCCTGCTTCCTACGAATTGCGTTCGGCAGGTATGAACAACACCTTCGATGACTCGGACGACATAGTCTACACGCTCCGACCTCAGTACACTCCAGGCCAAAACAGTGTGCAATTGGTCGTCGGGCCTCCGAGTGGTGGAGAAAATACGGTCAATTTGCCGATCGGCAGATATCGAGTCACCGTCTTGGGCACGCCGAGTTCTTCGATTTACGATCTGGCGGGCAATCGGCTTGACGGTGATGCCAATGGTTCAGCGGGTGGCAATTTTACGCGAATCTTCAAAGTCATTAGCAACACGGCGCCCATTCTGATCGGAGCCAATGCCCTCAGTTCAATTGACGAAGACATCCCAGATCATCTTAATCCCGGTTCACCAGTACAGTCGTTGATCGTCAACAATATTTCCAATCCCGATGGACCTGATTCGGGAATCGCGGTCGTCGGTGTGGATAACGCTAATGGCTTCTGGGAATATACGCTTGATGGCGTCAATTATTCGCCAATCGCTGGACAGCTCACAGGCGGGAACGTACTACTTCTATCCAGCATTCCGACAACGCGAGTTCGCTTCCGCCCCAATGCCAACCTTAACGGAAACGCCGGCGGTGTGTCGTTCTTGGCTTGGGATCAAGCCGACGAGTTGCCTAACGGTACATCCGTGCAACCCGGCCTTCTATCAGCCAATTCGCTCAGCGAAAATGCATTTGCTTCCACGATCGAAGTTCTCCCCGTCAATGATCCCCCGAGCGACCTGATATTATCGAACAGCCAAGTCGACGAGAAGCTTCCGGTTGGCACTTTGGTCGGGCAGTTCACTTCGGTCGATATCGACTCGGTGGCGCCGTTCACCTACAGCCTTGTCGACGGTCCGGGCTCAGCCGACAACGCCCGCTTTACGCTTGTCGGTGACCAACTCTTTTTAGCCGAGGTCTTGGACTTCGAAGCCCAGCCATCGCATTCGATCCGCGTCCGCACGACCGACAATCAAGGCGCGAGTCACGAACAGAATTTTACAGTTAGCGTAAGCAATACACCGGTGCGAGTCACCGGCCTGTTTGTGCGCGGCAGCGGTTGGAGCAACTCCTATCTGGCGATGCTTGCCAACAATGGACTAGGCTCTACGATTGGCGGCTTCCGTTTGATCGATGGCGCTGGGCAACTTAGCAACTCAAGCCTTCTGACTTGGCAAACAATCAACCAGGTTTCGGTCACCTTCGATGAGGCCCCCAATCTCGACCCCAACGCACTGCGCATCCTCAACGGAAACGATCAGGATCTTGTATTGTCAGCGAATGGTTACAGTTACGATGCTGCCACGCGTACAGCCCGCTGGACGTTGGCGACACCGCTGACACGCGGCCGATATTTATTGCATCTCGAGTCGGCGATGATCGCCGACGGGGGTGGTGCGAGTTTAGACGCCGAGTGGTTAACGTCGGCGGATACTTATGGCACCAGTGGTGACGGTCAAGCTGGTGGCGACTTGAACTTCCGGTTCAATTATCTGCCGGGTGACGTGACCCGCAATGGTCAAACGAATCCTGGCGACGTCAATGCACTGCGCAGTCGTGGAACGATCATTCCCAATGCCACGAACTACTGGATGGACGTAACGGGCAACAATCAAATTAACCCGGGCGATGTCAATTTTGTGCGTTCACTGGGAACGATCACTTTGCCAGCTAGCGCTCCATCAATTCCGCCACCACCGCGCGGAGGCAATAGCCTGTCCTCGGGCTCGAATCCAAAACAGGAAGACGGACATGGGAAAACGGACGGCGCGCAGCGACGCGCTAGCTTCCCTCTCACTCAAAGCCGTCCGACGCATCCGACTCAGGAGTTGGACAAACGTTCGCAGCTATCCGCAAACGACATCGTCATATCGAAATTATCCGTTCCAATTGTCCAGACCCGTCGCGAGAGCTCCGCACGACAGACAACCTATCCCGATTGGAGCTCGATCGACCAAGTCTTCCAGGCAACGGATGACTATGTTGCCGAGCTTGTGCTTGAAGACATCGACTGGAATGTATGGGACCAAGAACGTCGCCGAACGAAGAAATGAAAATTCCCTTGCCACCTGTCACCGGCTCGCTAACATAGAATTCGTAGCGGAAGCTTACGTTTGCTCCGTCTGCTTCCACGATCTTGGATGCTCAATGCATAGGTAGCTACAATGCAAGAAATATTGTGTGACGGTTGGTGGCAACAGCGCGGGTTGGGTCGTCAACCCATGCGGAATCTGGCTCTTACTTTTGACGACAAACAAATTCATGGAAGAGGAGTTGATATCGTTGCTCCGTTCACTCTGGCTGGAAAAATCCGCGAGGATGGAGCCGTAGAACTCGTGAAACAATATAGGAATCGGCACAGCGTACTGTACGTCGGACAGTACGATGGCGAAGGATTACTCTACGGTCAGTGGGATATCGACGGTTTTCGTGGCCAATGGTCGATCAAACTGCTGCGCCCAAGTCACCCAGCGATGGCGGATGACATCCAGGATTTGTGATCTACTGCGATCAAGGTGATCAGAAAACCTAGCGAAACTGAGTTGAGATTGACGATTCCTACATTCTTAGGGGGTAATACCAGGACTTTAGCCAATCCCGGTTAGATTTTCTGAAAACCCTTCATCCATCTATCGGAAATCGTCGAATGAAACCATTAGGCCGCAACTTCGCGACCAGCGTTAGCTATGAAAGGATGCACGGCTATGCAAGACGCATGCTATCTACACCTGGGCCGAGTTGTGACGATTACCGTTGCGTTGGTCCTAACCCCTTCGATGGCGCGAGCCCAATTCAGCTCGCGAATTTGCGACAGTCTTGGCACGCCGATCTACGAAGACAAGGACTGTCCCACCTTCGACAGCACTCCCTTAGCAATAGATCAAGCTCCAGCACCCATCGAACCATATGACATTCCGAACGATTACGTCCCGCCGAGTGCATCCACGGTTCCAAGCAGTTCCGGTTTCGGCGACTTGAACCTGATTTCCGGAAGTTCTCCAGGAAACTCGTTCGCGGCAGCCCTTGCCCCAGGCACGTACATCGACAACGCTGTGATCAGCAACATGTTCCGCTTTCGAATGGACGCGGCATACAATAATTCCTTGCCTGACCGAGCTGAATTTTTCTATGGCCAAGCCGCTTTCCAAGGAAATCGAGGTACAGGACTTTTGCTTCCAGAAACGAGTGTCGACTATCAAGAGTTCCGTCCCTATTTTGAACGCGCTTTGACCGACAACTTTTCGCTATTTGCCGAAACCGCCGTGCGGTTGATCAATCCCGATGTCAACGATAACACCGGCGGATTCGGAGATCTGATCACCGGCTTCAAGGCTTCGTTGTATGAATGTAACGGAAAGTATCTGACTGGGCAGTTGAAAGTGTACGCACCGACGGGTGATGCTGAACGAGGACTTGGTACGGGACATGCAAGTTTGGAACCAGGCCTGCTGTACCTCGGACAGATGAATGATCGATTGGTGCTTCAAAGCGAGTTGCAGGCTTGGATTCCACTTTCGGATTCCCAAGTAAACGCACGAGGCAACTACTCAGGTACTGTTCTGCGTTATGGCTTGGGAGCAGGTTACGATCTGTTGGTACTCGACAACCGCTGCAACCGCCGACGCTTGACAGGTACTTTTGAAGCGGTCGGCTGGACGATTACAGATGGCTTGGCGTTGGATTCGAGGAACGCCACGCTAGGACCGCAATTGATTGACGTGGACGGTGATACGATTGTCAATCTCAAGAGTGGTCTACGTTACACGTCTGGAGTACAGAGTATTGCGACGAGCTACGGTGTCGCTGTTACCGACGAGCAATGGTATCGTGACATACTTCGTGTCGAGTACAGGTACCTATTTTAAGTGGACAGCGATTTATGTTGGTATCGTACAATAGCGGCTTCGAATGGTTCAAGCATTGCGGAAGCCGCCAACCGAGTATCAATCAAGCAAAAACCGCAGGCGCCAAGACTCTTGGCAAGTTATTCGGCCGGCTTGCCGATTTCAAGTTCTCGAAGTGCAACAGGCAAGTGGTTTTCATAGCTCACCGCGTCCTGATATCGCCTCGCCAATGAGGCATGTTGCACGGCTAGTCGCTTCTCGGCTTCTTCCAATCTCGATGTCTGAAACGAAGTCTGTAGTCCTGAAATCAATCTTGCATCACTGGGGACTTTAGCGCCGTTTAGCCAAGCGAAGCGAAACGTTGCTGCGCCTTCAACAAAGTCAGGTGATCGACCAGCAGTATTGCTTCCCATCGCGGTCCGAGCCACATCGAGCAGCAAAAGTTGTGAACCGGGGCAATGGCTGACAAATTCATTCAACGACTCACTGCTAACAGCAAAATACTGTAGCTGCAAAGAGTTACGAAGTGTCCGGGCCGCGTCATCCGATTCGGTCTGCTGCGTGGTCAGATAGAATTGCCCACCGTCGTAGACTTGCTCACCTCCGCGATAGTAAACCAGCAATACATCGTTAGCTGGCTCCGTGGTCTGGGCATGCTGGATTTTGAGTCGAATCATCTCCAGTAGTGAACCAATTTTCTCGCGGCTTACGACTGGACCCGTGTAGGGACCATAGCCGATGCATTCTGCGAATGCGGGTGATTTGAAAACGAATTCCTTTCGATTCCTTAGACTCCGAAGCTCGCTCCCAGAAAGAGTAGAGACCGCGGCCTCCATCAACTCCGTTTCCTCCTTCTTCTCGACTCCGACGCCGATGATAACCAAATGCAGACGTTGGTGATTGAGTTCTGGTGCTATGCAATCTACAGAGGCAGAGGCCTGCGTCCCCATCAGAGCTGGCAAATCAGGTGCAGTCACTTCGACTAGATTTCCTTTCGTTCGAAAGAGCTGCACAGGGCATGAGAAATTACGCTCGAGAGAACCCTCCTCAGGTAATTCAAGTCGAACTGGCTGCTTGAATCCATTTACCGAAATCCAGACTTGAAGTCGAGTATTTCGAAGTGATTGTTCGTCAAGATAGTTCCAACGCACTCTACCGCTCAGTTGGTTGCGTCCTGATTTTGCTGGTCCGTTAAGCTCCCAGTTACCGCTATCGCTGCTGATAAATCTTTCAGAATTTGCTGCATCCTCGAGCGAGGTCAAGGACGTGAGTTCAAGCTCGACAGGGCTGGGGACATAATTAAGTGTCAACGACTTGGACCTCATGCCATCCTGGTTTTCTGCAAGAAGTTGAATCACATTTAGCCCAGAGCGAAGCGAGACGGTCGCTCGTCCCCTCAAGCTTGAGTTTTCCTGCGCGTCAAAATCGGCAACAGGGGGTTGCTGTATGGTCTGTCCATCCTGCAGAAGCTCGACACTCAACAACTGAGATTCGGATCGCACGAGATACTCCAATACAACTTCCTTCGCCGACAACGATGCGTTCTCATTGGGACTGATAAAGACCAAACTGGGCGGAGGCAACTTCGGCTTGAGTCGTTGTGGCATACGAATGATTTCGATGGCAGGCGAGTGGGCGCCTTTCGCGTAAACTGCAATCTCGCTTTCCGTACGATCGCTTTGCCAAGCCAAACCGACTAGCTGCACGGAAAACTGCTTTCCTTCGAACGTCGATTCCCAGTGTGATGCGTCCAATTCGCGTCCGTCCAACACAACACGCTCGATCGGCGTTGCAGTTTCACCGCTAAGTTCAACATCGAACGTCGATTCAACGATTTCCGCGGGGACTTGCCGCATGTTGACGACAGGCTGCGGTTGATAGTGGATCGTCACGGGTTGCAGTTGTATTTCGACTCCCGTGTCATTTGCAATGATTAGCTGAAGCGAGTTTTCGCCCAGTTGAAGCGGCATTCGTCCGTTGACCGTTCCCTGTTCATCGTCAACCGCAAGCTGTATGTCGAGAGGTTGACCGTTCACGATGGCACTGGCAGAGAGTGGACGCATGCCGGAACTGGGTTGAAAGACAGCGCGCAATTCAGCCGCTGGGTCCGCCAGCAATTCCGTAATCAACTGATTCTTCAATGGGCTCACGATTTCGACTTCGGGCAGTGGCTGCTTAAATTCAATATCAAATTCACTGATGGCTTCACCACTAAACTCGGTCTTCGTTTCGAATCTGAGTTTGTTGCTGCCAGGTTTTAACTGCACGGGTAGCCGAAACGAAGTCTCAGTCGCTGCATTGGACACGAATCCGGGAAGTGCGTCTCCTTGAAATTTAGCAAGAGAAATCGGCTCATTCGCGGTAATGACGCCTGAAATACGGATTTCTGCAGCCGAGCTTACCAAAGTTTCGTGGGCAGAGAACTCTAAGGGAGTGCTTTCATCTCCTGAGATCATTTCAAGCAATTGAATCGACAGTGTTGGAGGATTCTCATCTGGCGGAATTCTCTGGATGCGAAATGCAACAAGAGCGCTCTCTGCCCCGCGTGAGTCTTCGTTGGCCTTCACATTCGAAGCTTCGAAGGCAAATTCATTCAGTCCATCAAGTAGCTCGACGCTCGCTTCAAGGTGATTTCCTGCTACTTTTACATCGTCCGAGTTCCAGGATTGAACAACCTCCCGAGGGCTGTCGCCATTGATACGCACCAAATTCACCTCAAATAATTCAAGGGGTGAGCCGGCAACGACATCTGCGGACAACGAAATTTGTTCTTGCTTTGTTGGTGAAGGCAATTCTCGTTGCAATGAAATGGAGGGCGCGAGTGGAAAAAACTCCACTTGTTGGCTAACTACAAAACTGCGTGGAGGAATGCTATTGGTCTTTAGCTCGGCATGCAATAAATGCAGACCGCGTTCCCACTGTGTGAGCGACAGGCCATCGAATTGCCATTGATCCGTGTTTGCCATGGACATGAGACCGACACTCTCTCCATCTACTCGCAACTGAATCGTATCGACTAGATCACGTGGAAAATCACGGTTTGTAATTTGTAAGTTGACGGTACTGGGGAGTTGCCGCAAGCGCGCAATTCCCTCGGCAGTCCAATGCTCGACCTCCGGTTCCACCACATGCAATTTCAATCTTGGTTCAGCCAGGGACAGCGGCGCCGCCACGCTTTCTTTGCCTAAACTCCGGATTGCATTGCCAATCAGTCCGGGTTCATATAGCTTCGGATACTGGTCAAGCGGCGCGAAGGCGACAGGCGCACCGGAGGTTCGCATGTTAAAATGCCACCCCAAGTGCGAACGGATTGCTCGATCACTGGCATCAAAGGGTCCAAGCGGGCTCCAGCCAATCCACTGACGCCCATCTGCCTTGGTTTCTTTCGTGACCATTAATTGAAATAGCGGTTTGCGTTGGTCGACTGCCTGCTGAACGCTAACTGTTTCGTCGGATGTCGTCGTGCCTCGCTGCCTTCGCAAAACAAGCTTGCTTCCAGCCTTGATCTCAAGGAGTGCTGCGTAGAATTCCTCGGTAGTCGATACCGCACGCAATTTGCCCGCATTCTCACCGTCGACGAATCCAAGCAGTCGATCGCCAGCGGAAAGCGGAGCTAGCGCAGCTTGCGTCTGCACTTGATCCACCACGATGCCTTGGTCGCTATTGAGCAGTGCCACGCCAGCTAGAGTCGAACGTGGGCTTAAGATTGTATCCACGTCAGAAATGTCCCAAATCGACAATGTTTGATCCGCACAGCTAGTCACCAATAAATGTGAATTCGCCGACACGGCCATACTTGCGATTGGTTCAGTATGCGCTTGCAAGAGACGTTTCAACCTTCCATCGCGTACGTCGAAAAGTCCCAGCCACGGCTGGCCATCTTGATGCGCAGCAACCGCCAACAGCGGCATTCCCGTTTGTGGCAGCGCTGCGGTGAGCGCAAAACCAGAAAGCTTGTGGTCGGTCGGAATCCTCACACTATTTCTGAGCACACCTCGTTGGGTGATCCGCAACTCCCTCGCATCCTGCATTGACTGGCTTGCAGACCAACCGTCCAGATTCGGTTGACTAGATCGCCAAGCGGCTTGTTCTGTTTGACGAACCATACGACTGTTTGAAAGATCGAAAACGTAGTTGGACAGGCTGCCTTTCGGGGGCGTCGCATCCCGCATGCGCAGGCCAAGGGCTCCTTCATTCTCGACAAACTCGACTGCGGTTGGTGTCGAAGTCAAACTCGCCAAATGTTGCGGCTCCGCCGGTCCCAGAAGCAACTCGGGGATTTTATAAACCTGGATTTCATGATTCGGATTTCCAGCAATCGCTAAAAATTTTCCATCGGCAGTAGCTGCCATATCTGGTACGCGAATTCCATCCGCATCAATCGGCCAAAGTTCTCTCCGCACCAATTCTCGAGCAGCGTTTCGCTCATCGCCAAGTGACAGGATGCGTAATTGAATCCGGTCGGGTAGTGGATTCCCTCCTGTAGGCGGAATCTTTAGAACACACAGTGCTACTGCGATCATGCTTGGTTTTGCGTTCACTTCTTGTGTGAGCAAGGCACAACTTAAGGGCAGGTATATCTCATTGCCCTGTTTGCCAATTCGTATCTGGCGACGCGCATCGAGGACGGGTTGCCCCACCGCATCCAAGTTCCAAACCTTTATCATGCCTGCCTGCGTCGCTAGGTCAGCACTCGCACTAACGAATGAGTTTTCGTCGAGCGGCAATAGACTGTTGTATTGTCCGTCCACGTACGTCCGCAATTTCGGCGGCCCGTACGACTCCCATTGAAAGAGCTTTGTGTTTCCCCAGGCAGCAAACAGTTGCAATTCCGCCGTCCTCGACTTACTCGCGAATCCAGCCAGGGAAGGTCTATTCTTTGGTGCCTCGGGCAACAAAACACCTGCAACTTGGCGTCCCCCAATCACATCCCACACTCGCAAACTTGCAATCGTCTTGTTGGAAGCATCTTGATCGAATCCAGCAGAAATTAACTTCTCCTCACCGTCGGAAGAAAGGGCAAAGGCAAGTCGTCGAACGGGACCACGATGTCCCGCCAAACGTTTTAGCGATCTATCGTCGCGATCCAAGACATAGATGATTCCCTGCTCAAGTAATTCAACCGAACTGATGGGTAACTCGAACCCCTGTTTTCGAAACGACGCGGCCCGCTGAATTAGCCCCGAGTAACCGCCGATCGCTAGATAGCGCCCATCGTCGGAAACTGCAATCGCGTCAATCTTTCCGTTCGGACCTGGACCGATCGGCAGTCGCACGGCCTCCGCAGGTACAGCCTCGAAGACTTCATTGTCATTGAGTCGCCAGAGTCGAACCGTTTTATCCCAGCTAGCACTCCACAATTCGCGACCAGTCGGATGCCAGGCAAGTGACGTTACATAACTGGAGTGCCCCCCAGTGTCGATTCTGAGAATTGGATCGGGTAGGTCCGGTTCGGCAGCGCTGACCGACGGCGCGACAGGCAAGGCCGAACTGAGAATCAAAGCAACAATGACATTCAAGTATCGAAACATCATAACCACGACCTGTTTGTGCATACCAGAGTCTCAAGATCGTCAAGCACCGTTTGGCGAAATAGTGCCGTGTGGCTAACGCAAGACCGCGTACTTTGAAAATCGTAACCGTTTACGGTTACTTAAAAACTGACTTGAACTGGCTTGGCAACCCACGGAATCCCAATCAATGGTAAGCTTTATGAGGTTCCATGTGTATGTCCGTCGAACAAGTTCGTAGAAACGGCCGCCAACTTGCAGGCTGAGAATTTCCATTTCCAACTGAGTCATGGAGCGAGGGATAAAGGTTGATATCGCACATACCGCCAGAAGAGCAGGCGCGATTCCAGCAATTCGTTCAACGCTTTCGCGAACAGTGGCATGCCAACTACGCAGGTCCACTGGCTGCAGACGGCTTTCAACGCATCCTTCCCACTGCCTCGGATCCTCTTAGGCGGCCGGTATTTCTCGAATTGATCGCCATCGATCTGGTCACAAGGATTCAAAGTGGAGAGTATGTAACGCTGCGCGACTATTTGAAACTGAATACGGAACTTGGAGCAGCAGCTGACCTTCCGATTGAACTATTGAAAATAGAGTTTCGAACGCGCCATGACTCTGCCAAGCCTCTCTCGACCGATGAATTCCTTGCTATTTATCCCGAGCAAGCGAAGGAGTTGCGTGAGTACTGCGACTCGCTTCCTAAAACTCAGCAATTTGGTGGGACATTGAAATTGAGTCCTCTGGAGTGGTCGAAGGCGCAGGTTGCCCCCATTTCTGCACCAAAGGACAGAAGCTCGAGCAATGCATTGGGAATTCCCACGCCAAATTCGTCAACACTTCGCAGTTCATGGGATTCCCACTCAACGGATCGATTTGTAAGTCTCGAAGGAGACTATCGGATGATTCGGAAAATAGGTCAGGGTAGTTATGGTGAAGTTTGGTTGAGTGAAGCGCCTGGCGGCGTCGAGGTAGCCCTGAAGGTCGTACATATCCCGGCAGGACAACGCATTAAAGATCTCGAGGTTCGGTCGTTAGATTTAATGAAGCGACTGAGACACCCTTTTCTGTTGCAAGTGCAAGCTTTCTGGGTTTTAAGCGAACAGATCCTCATTGCCATGGAACTCGCCGATGAGAGCTTACGAGATCGAGCTCGGACGAATCCCGGCGGTATGGTCCTCACGGAATTGCTACAGCTTATGACAGAGGCCGCTGAGGGAATCGACTATCTTCACCGCCAGAAAGTTGTGCATCGCGATATCAAACCGGAGAATTTGCTGCTGCTGAAAGGGCACATCAAAGTTGCCGATTTTGGTCTCGCACGATTCATGGATGAAAGTGGATTAAATGCAGTCGCAACGCAGGTCGCCGGTTCACCGCTATATATTGCGCCCGAAGGTTGGTCGGCCAAACCGGTTCCAGCCAGCGACCTTTATAGTCTAGCCGTAACATACGTAGAACTTCGCGTTGGGCGTGCGCCGTATTCTTCAACCAGTATGGTCGAAGTGATGAAGGAGCACCTGTACGGGGAGCCTGACCTTAGCGGCTTGCCCGCTTCGGAACAGAAGGTCTTGCGGGTGGCGTTAGCCAAAGATCCAAACGATCGGTTCACCAGCTGCTCGGAATTCGTCCAAGCACTAGCGCTTGCGACGAGCACTCCAGTCGCACCTCCGTCCACATCGAGAGGCAAACAAAGAATTGGAGTAGGTACAGCGCTCGTGCTGCTCTTGGTAATCGCTGCCTTGGGCAGTGTCGCCTTTTGGAACTGGCGCAAGCGCGTAGCCCCTAGGGCCACGATGGTAAAGCTCCGCGACGAAGTTAGCTTGGCTTATGGCGATCGTAAACAGGTTGAAATATCGACCGATGGCGTTGATGCGATAGAACGTGTCGAGTTTTCAAACCTGCCTGACGGAGTGAGCATTCAGTTCGATCCATCAGGCAGCTTCCTGGATGTAGTCGCCGACTTGAATGCGCCGTTGGGGCTGACCGACGTTACGCTGAGCGTGGAAACACTGCAGGACACGCTGGAGCGAGACCTAAGACTTTCGATCATCGACTCCGCGCGATTGCGAATTCCACCGCGTGCACGTCCCTCGGTATCAGCAAGACGTGCCGAGATCGAAGGACGCGTAATGTATGAAGCAATCGAAATCCCATTGCCTGACTCCCAAGCTAACGAGGCTTCACGTTTGGAATTCGTTTTAGTTCCACGTCGTTCGACTGCAGATCCTCCTACTTTCTACATGCTAAAGAAGGAAGTATCCAATCGCTGGTTTGCGAAATTCGCCAATGCCTCCAATAAACTGAAACACGCCGAAACAACCTGGCGGCAGGGAACGTTAGCTGGCGACGTCCACCTCGGCGTCGAGGGGCGGCAGTTGGACTTTCCCGTAGTGCACGTGACTGTCGATGAAGCGCACGCTTTTGCGGAGTGGTTGGGCGGCCTTTTGCCTACCGCGGAACAGTGGGACAAGGCGGCCGGACAGAAAGAACCCTCCCCCACAGTTGGACCGTTTCGTCCAGGAGGTGAGAAAATATGTATCGATCGTTTCGATTTCGGGCCAGTACCTTGCGGCACATCAGCTGACGATATTAGCCCACTCGGTATTCTCGATCTTGCTGGCAGTGTGTCCGAGTTCACTCGCAACATTCTCAATTCTAATCTTGTTGTTCCCGTGACGGATCGGATCAATACAGACCGAGTCATCTTGCGAGGCAACAGCTACCACGACCCGCTGCCTTGGCGTTTTGAAGATTCCAAAGATAGCCTTCCTCCGTCGTTGCCCTACGACGAAACAAAACCCGAGATTGGCTTTCGCATCGTCATTGAATTGCTCTAGTGCTTTGCTCATCAAGTGTTAGTTGCATTCTCGCCGACGTCTGGCAGCTCGTTTGCAGAGTGAAAGTAAAGACGCTTCAATCGCTTGGTAGTCGGGCTGAGCTCCCTTGCGAGGTCGCGCGATGATATCAAGACCTGCAGGTATCTCGGCTTGATTTAATCGAAAGGCCTCGCGCATGAGGCGTTTCCATCGATTGCGGGCCGGTGAACAACCAACCTTTTTAGATATGCTAATGCCCAGCCGGCTTGGTTTTCCCGATCGCGACAAGATATGCAATACCAGCGTCGCATCGCTGATAACGCTTCCCTTTTCGAACACCGCATTGAACTCCGTGCGTCCCTTGATTCTCCGTGTTGCGGGGAAGGTAAAACGAGGTTCTTGGGTTGGCTCAGGATCAATCAAGGAAGCAGTTACCAGATAATGTTGCCGCGTGGTGACTCGCCGTAGAGTTTTTCGATGGCCTCTACTGCTTGCCTCGCTTCGGAACTCACCCCATCTGGTGTCGAAAACTGTTCTGGCAGCTTGACTTGGAGTTCCACGTAGAGGTCACCAGGAGCACCTGTTGGACTGAACACCCCCTGCTCTTTCACTCGCAACCGCCGACCGCTACTGCTTCCCGGTGGAATTTTCAGCGAGACCTTACCGTTGGGCGTGGGAACTTCGACCGTAGCACCCAAGGCAGCTTCGCTGAGTGTGACCGGCAAACGCAATTCGAGGTTTTGCCCAGCGCGCTTAAAGTAGGGATGCGAAGCGACGGTCAGAGTTACCAACAAATCTCCGGGAGGGCCTCCGGTAAGCGACGTTTCGCCCTGTCCGCGCAGCCGCATCTTCTTGCCAGTTTCAACTCCTGGCGGAATTTTCAACTGGATCGATTCGACCCTGCCACCTCGCTGTATGGAGACTGCAGCCGATCCACCGATGACTGCAGAGTTAAACGGCACCGTCAATTCAGCTTGCAGGTCGCGTCCCGCCGTAGGAGTCGCCGCCGCTCGACGTCCTTTGCCGCCGGAAGAGCCACCGGTGAATTGCCGAAAGATATCCCCGATGTCGCCTTCGAATTGAAAGCCGCCAGGACCGGCACCGCCGCGACCAAAAATCTCCTCAAACCCTTGACCTCCGCCAGCACCACCGCGAAACGGGCCTCCTCCTCCAGCCCCCATGCGCTCAAAGTCGGGGCCAAATTGGTCGTACATCTTTCTTTTTTCGGCATCGCTCAGCACGTCATAGGCGTGTTGGATCTCCTTGAACTTCTGCTGTGCCGTTTTGTCATCGGGATTGAGGTCAGGATGGTACTTGCGCGCCAGTTTACGATAGGCCTTCTGGATCTCGTCCGCAGAAGCCGATTTGCTTATCCCCAAAGCCTGATAGTAGTCCTGAGCCATAGTTTTCATCGTGTGCGCGAGATCCTCTTTAGGTTTGCCGAGCCGACATTATATCCCACAGGCCAAGATTCGGTCAGGCGTGCCAGCATGGCAGCTAGCCCCTAATTTGGCAGAAAAGCAAGGAGCGTGCCATTTGTACAATTTGCGGCCAGCATCCGCGGCCGATGTTCGACCGTCTCAGGCAGATCGGGCCAATAGGGAACTAAAGTGGCTGGCTTTGGAAAAGCTGGCGAGATTGGCTCTGGTAACAGTTGGGGACAACTGTTCTACAAAACTCTGGAAACAGTTGGGGACAACTGTTCTACAAAACTCTGGAAACAGTTGGGGACAACTGTTCTACACTACACTTATTCGCTGGTGGCGGCGGCGATTCGTTCTTCCCAGAACCGGCGGGCAGCGGCCAGATAGGGAGCAGCGGCCGCCTGCGACGGCTCGTCGAGACCCGAAATCTCCTGCGCTGACTTCTCCAACCAACGCAGAAAGTAGTCGCAGGCTTTGCGACTGACCCGAGCTTCACCACCCACTTCGAAATAGTAAGGAGCGGTGGTGGCGATGCGATAGGTAAAATCTCTCTCCGTTACCACCCGCACGATCAACCAGCCACTCTCCTTGATCTCCAGCGGTGGAATGCGACCACCTTCTCGAGCAAATTCGTCCAATCGAGCTTCATACAGCGTTCGACCGTTAAAGATCACATCCAAATATTCCACCGGATCCGCAACGGTCAATTTGACGGCAACATCCAAGAGCAGGTTTTCGCCCGGCGCAATCGAAAACAACTCTCCAGGTCGCTGGCCGTTGACTTCAACTCGCAACAATGGGCCACTCGTAACAAAAGAGTTTCCGTTGCGAATCGCCTCCCACCAGCTTTCAGCGTTTGCATAGCCCGGCGACGCGTAGACGCGGTTGTAGCCAAGCGGCGATGGCGACTTTCCAAACCCGCTGCCAGCTGTAGGAGGTAGTCGCAAGCCTGCGTCGAGTACGTTCCAGTAGATACGTTCCACGAGGCGGCCAGGCCCACGGTCACCGGCAAAGTGACCTTCGGGTACTTCCAGTGGCGTTGCGCTCGCCGCCCGCGAGCCATCATAGGTCAAATGTTCGCTTAATAGTTGGACGGAGTCGACTTTGCCAGAAGCCAACCAAATCGGTACGTCGCGCGCCCATAACCGCTGGATCTCGATATGCGTTGGCAACGCTTCTTCAGTGACACCGGACGCCTGTTTCTGCTCCATACCGATTGCCTTCGCCATGACCAACAGCCGCGTTGAAGGCAGGGTCGGAGGCACATTGGCAGGCGGCGACCAATGATGAAAAATCAAACCACTGCCCGGTCGACCATCGTAGAAACTGTATTGGTCGACCCATCGCTTATCGGTGGCAGCAGAGATTTGACGAGCTGCAGTAGGTTCAACAACTTGTTCTGCCACCGTTACCGACATCAACAAGTCTTCAGCGGGGAGCCATTGCAAACACTCCTCCGATTTAACGAAATTAAACAGATCCCCGCCATACCAGCCTTCTTCATCCAAGTTTGCATGCCGCTCGAAACGAACGACGTCGATCGCTTCCGAGTTGCGATCGAGCGTGAACCCTCCGGAGGCCGGGGAAAACTGGGGACCGTGGTAAGCCAAGTAGGTGTAGTCGCCAGGTGCGGCTTTAATGTCGAGGGGACTTGCGACCAAAGACCATTCCCCTTGCACCAGGTTCTTACGACCCGGACGTAGGATCCGCCCGTCGGAATTCTTGACCTGCACTCGGCAGATGAGTGGGTCATCGGTGGCTGCGTTTAAGAAGTCAATTGAAATTGCGCCCTTGGATTGCGAGAATCCAACCTGGCTGCATGCGACGAATACCACGGTCGTTATCATTGCAACCGAAAACGGCCTGCGCGAGCTGCAACGATCGACTGAAGTGGATCGACCGATCGCTGCCGGGAGACTCGATGAACTCATTTTTTCGCTTACATTGCGTTTTGGGGACATATTTTCATTCTATTGTGGCTGGTTTCGCAATTGCATATCCCGGCGACAGGTTCAAGCATCGCGGGTATACTTCGGCGACGACAAAACCGCTTGTACCGAATAGTCCACCTACCCACGCTTAAGCATCTTTTGATGGTTGACTGGAAATCGCTGTATCCGTTTAAATCCGAGTACCTGGAGATTCCGCTCTCGGAGACCTCTGCCGATCGAGCTCGCATGCACTACGTCCAAGAAGGTGCTGGCGGGCAAGGTACTAGTGGAGAAAGTGGCGGCCAACAAGGTGGTGGAAATGCGACCGTGCTGTGCGTCCATGGCAATCCGACTTGGTCTTTCACCTACCGCGAAGTCCTCAAGCAAGTAAGTGACCAAGCGCGTGTCATTGCCGTCGATCATATTGGCTGCGGACTCAGCGACAAGCCGCAGAACTACAACTATACGCTCGAGCAACATGTTGGCAACCTATCGCGGCTCATTGAGCAACTTGATCTTCGCAACATTACGCTACTGGCCCATGACTGGGGAGGCGCCATTGGATTGGGTGCCGCACTGAAACATCCCACCCGTGTCCAGAGATTTGTACTTCTCAACACGGCCGCCTTTCCACCGCCTTACGTCCCGTGGCGTATTGCCGCTTGTCGTTGGCCATGGATCGGCGAATGGTCGATGCGTCGCTTGAACGTCTTTGCTCGGGCCGCGTTGGTAATGACCTTGCACCGCCTCCCCAAACTCGACAAAACGGTCGCGGCAGGTCTGATCGCACCCTATCACGACTGGAAATCGCGCGTCGCCATTGCCAGATTTGTGCAGGACATACCGCGGCGCAAGAGCCATCCGACGTGGCAATTGTTATCGCGGATTGAACAAGGAGTGGCGCTCTTCGCGGATCGTCCCACACGCCTCGTCTGGGGAATGAAAGATTGGTGTTTTCGCCCCGAGTGTTTGACGCGGCTTGAACAAATGTTTCCCCAAGCACAGACACAACGACTGGAAGATGTTGGACATTATGTGATGGAAGAGGCTCCAAACGAAGTCGTCGCCGCCGTGCGCAGTTGCTTGAACGAGTAAATCGATGCCTCCTTTCGATCAACGATGGCCGCTTTGCGATGCGGTGCAATTGGCCTGTATCCTAGAAGTGGCAGCTCCCAAACTGGGGAACGTACATCCCAGCGCACAATTCTCAGATATGCACTTCTGCCATTTTGCCACCAGCGCTATTGCCGTTCGAAAAGCGTTTGAAGATGCAAGTCAGACAGTCGGTCAAGTCGTACGCTCAGCTGCGCTAGCAACCTCAAAGCAGATTGGTTGCAACACAAATCTCGGCACGCTGTTGCTGTTCGCGCCACTGGCGAAGGCTTGGCAACCGCACTTCGTAGATGCAGTCACATGGCAACAGTCACTCAAGCAACTGTTAGAAAATCTAACTCCAAAGGATAGCGAACAGGTCTACGAGGCGATTCGCACTGCTCAACCAGGGGGGCTTGGTCAACGCGAACAGGGAGATGTCGCCAAGCAAGCACCGCCCGACCTCATCGACGCGATGCGGCAAGTGGCAGATATCGACGCCGTTGCCAGGCAATACACCAACTGCTTTGCGGATATTTTCGGTCGGCTGCTACCTTGGCTCGACGCAGAACTCGCCAGCGCACGAGATCCGCTGGACGCGATATGCCGTCTACAAATTCGTTGGCTCGCATATGAACCCGATGGACTGATCATTCGCAAAGTGGGTGAGTCGGTCGCCCACGAGGTGCAACGGCGAGCCCAAGATGTTTATCGGCAATTGACGCTCGCTCCTGCCGCAGTCTGCGACATCCCTGCGACTGGCGAGCTTGATGCATTCCTTCGCGCCGACGGACATCGCCGCAATCCGGGAACCACGGCTGACCTCATCGCCGCCACTCTTCTGGTACGGCTATTGCTCGGCGCTCCGCCGGTGGACCCGCACTCGATTTTATAGCACGGATAAAGTTGAAGTTTTGCAGCCGCTTGACATTCGTCGGTCTCCTTCGATTCGTTGGACCCGTCGCGAGCTTCAACCCACGCGACCAGTTCTCTAAGGACTCGCAAAGCTCGAAGAAGAAAAAGTTCGGGAGGGGCTTGGTTATAAAATGGGGGTTGAAAATGAGAGCCGACGAGTCTCCGCTTGAACTTCATTGCTGGTGGACGTAAACACGCGGCCCGAAAAAGCTCGGCAGGAGCCTCTCTCTCCCGACTGCATTTTTCACTGGTTAAATCACGTTGGAAGATATTTAAAACGGTGGCATCGCCCGCGTCACTTACTCTGCAGGAGCTATGTCGCTGGAAAACGAGAGCCAATGAGGCTAGGCTATCAGTAGTTATTCGGTACTAACCCCACCATTCTTGTCTTATCGAGAAAGCTGTCCCATGCAACGCAGAAGATTCCTACAGACATCAGCCGCTACCCTTGGATTAGCCGCTGCAGCCAAAGAAGCTGTCGCAGCGATTGCCGAAGGCCCTGCCAAACGTGTCGGATTGATCGGTACTGGCTGGTATGGCAAAGTTGATTTGTTGAGGTTGATTCAAGTCGCTCCGGTCGAAGTCGTTTCCTTGTGCGATGTCGATAGCCAAATGCTCGAGGGAGCTGCCAACATCGTGGCCGAGCGGCAAGCCAGTGGCGCTCGTCCAAAACTTTATTCCGACTATCGCAAGATGCTCGCCCAAAAAGATATCGAACTGTGCTTGATCGCCACGCCCGATCACTGGCATGCGCTGCCGATGATCGAAGCGGTGAAATCGGGAATGCATGTCTACGTGCAAAAGCCAACGGGCGTCGATGTCGTGGAGAGCCAGGCCATGCTGGCAGCGGCGCGCAAGTACGACCGCGTGGTGCAAGTAGGTACTCAGCGTCGTAGCACTCCCCATTTGATCGAAGCCAAAAAACGGGTTGTCGACGCTGGTTTGCTCGGAGAGGTCGCCCACGCCGAAGTCTGCTGTTACTACCACATGCGCGCCTCGGCCAATCCGCCCGACACCGATCCACCAGCTTACCTTGACTACGACATGTGGACTGGCCCAGCTCCGATGCTGCCCTATTGCTCGTTGCGACACCCGCGCAGTTGGCGAGCCTTTATGGAGTATGGCAATGGAATCGTCGGCGATATGTGCGTGCATATGCTCGATACCGTCCGCTGGATGCTCGATCTCGGCTGGCCCCAACGCGTCACTAGCAGCGGTGGAATCCTGGTCGACAAGGCAAGTCGCGCGAACATCACCGATACGCAAGTTGCCATGTTTGAATTTGACAACATGGATGTCGTGTGGAACCACCGCAGCTGGGGAACTTCTCCCGATCCTGAATATCCGTGGGCAGCATTCATCTATGGCACGAAAGGCACGCTCAAGCTGAGCGTAAACAAATACGAGTTCATCCCACAGGGACGCGGTGAACGGATGCAGGGCGAAGTGGTCATGGAACTCGACCAATACCCTGAAGACAGGGATGAGAAAGACCTTGAACGACACGTTGCACCGGCCGTACGTGGACATATGCTCGACTGGTTGGCTGCCATCGAGAACAAATCCTTACCAGTTGCCGACATCGAACAAGGACATATCTCGTCAGCCAGTTGCATTTTGGCAAACGTTTCAATGCAGCTCGAACGATCCTTGGTTTGGGACTCCGCTACCCACACCATTGTCGATGACCCTGAAGCCAACCAATTGCTCGCCAGACCCTATCGCGAACCTTGGAAACACCCTGATCCGGATGAAGTTTGAAGGCGCTAGGCGTTATCGAAACATTTCGCGGCGACCGACGGCTTCGAAAGCGTTGATAAAGTGACGAATCTGCGGTCGCGCATTGCGATCGTTGGGCCAGACGATCGATACGACATCAAAACGCGCGGGCTGTTCAATTAGCCTGCGTTGCTTGAGGTAGATCAATGCGGCGCGTGTTAGCTTTTCTTGCTTGCGGCGATCGACGGCATCCGCTGGGTCACCTTGATCGGCTGAGGACCAAGTTTTAACTTCGACAAACACGATGCAGTTGCCGTCGAGGGCAATCAAGTCGATTTCGCCCAATCGCTGCAAATGGCCTCGTTCGAGGATTCGATAGCCCAGCTGCCGCAGGAATTTTGCCGCAACGCGTTCACCACGCGGCCCCAAACCTTGTGGTTTTTCAGACGCCCTTGGCCATAGCTGATTCCAAAACGACAATCGACTCCATAAAAAAAGGCTACTGGATTGAATCCAATAGCCAAATTTCTGTAAGACGGCGCGCATCTTGATTCAATTCTCATCACGTAGGTGACTCTCGCCGAGAGTCATCCTCTACCTACCGTAGGTGACTCTTGCCAAGAGTCATCCTCTACCTACCCTCAGTGACTCTTGCCGAGAGTCACCAGAGTCACCGTCGCCTAACCGCACGTCGTCGATTACAAGCAACGATTACACGCGGCGTTCGGTCAACCTAACTGCTTTACCACTGCGTTCGCGCAGGAAGTACAACTTGGCACGGCGGACGACGCTCTTGCGTTTCACGTCAATTTTGTCGATCTTCGGCGAGTGTAGAGGGAACTTGCGTTCTACACCTTCGCCACCAACAATGCGGCGGACGACAAACATTTCCCGAGTTCCACTGCCACTGCGGGCGATGACAACTCCCGAAAAAATCTGAATCCGCTCTTTATTGCCTTCCAAAATTTTGGTGTGAACATCGACCGTGTCACCGACCTCAAAGTCAGCAACGTCGGACTTCATCGAAGCCTGCTCAACCAGCTCCATTAATTTATTACTCATCGTGGCTACTCCAAAAACAATTTAAATATCAATTTATTGCTGCGACCCGACGAGCCTGGGCTGTTACGGCGGCAGTTCAGCATCACAGGGGAAACCACTGACCAAGGGCGCTCGCTTTAACGCTAAAACGCACGATGCGGGGGGGCAGATGGCTTTGAGAATCCCATATGGTGCCGGATTGAACTGATTTTGGCTAGGTCAAATGCCCACCGTCCGTCAACTTTTCGCTCGGTTTCGCCACCCAACATAGTTCATTTCGGGGTCAAATCTGCGATTGCAACTGATACAATCCGCTGACTAACCCACACATCAACTCGCCATACTATACAAAACACCACTAATCAGCACATCGCAGTCACCGCTGGAGACCTATGAACGCAACTGAAACAATAAGTTCGACCAACACCGAAGCGGGTGGGGTGCAGCGTCAAATTCTGGTGACAGCTGCCCTACCCTACGCTAACGGGCCGATTCACATTGGGCATTTGGTCGAATACATCCAGACGGATATTTGGGTCCGGTTTCAGCGTCTGCGCGGGCATCGTTGCATTTTTGTTTGTGCTGACGACACGCATGGTACGGCAATTATGATTCGAGCCCGGAAAGAGGGTCGATCGGAAATTGAAGTGATCGCCCAGTCGCAAGAAAGTCACGAACGGGACTTTGCTGGTTTTGGCATTGCGTTTGATAACTACGGCAGTACCAATTCGCCCGAAAACTACGAGCTTTGCAAGCAAATCTGGGGATCGCTTCGACAATCGGGTTTAATTGTTGAGCGCGAAGTTAGCCAACTATACGACCCGGTCGCAGCTACTTTCTTGGCAGATCGTTTTGTCAAAGGAACTTGTCCCATCTGCAAGTCGCCGAATCAATATGGCGACAACTGCGACAAGTGCGGGGCAACCTACACGCCCGCCGATTTGATCGATCCGGTCAGCACCTTGTCGGGCGCGACGCCTGAGACGCGCAGTGCGCTTCATTTGTTTGTCGAGCTTGAACAGCTCCACCCGTTCCTCGACCATTGGACCCAGTGCGGCGATCATTTGCAAAGCGAGGTTGCCAATTATCTCAAAGGCCACTTCCTTGGCGATCCACTCCGCGACTGGGATATCTCTCGCCCCGCTCCCTATTTTGGCTTTGAAATACCTGACGCTCCAGGCAACTATTGGTACGTCTGGTTCGACGCACCCATCGGTTACATTGCCAGTACACTGCAATGGTGCAACCGACATGGAGAACAACTCGATGACTGGTGGCGAAATGAGAACACAGAAATCCACCATTTTATTGGCAAGGATATCACTTACTTTCATACCCTGTTTTGGCCTGGGATGTTAAAAACGGCCGGCTTTAACCTACCCAGCAAAGTCCACATCCACGGTTTTTTGACCGTCGACGGCGAGAAGATGAGCAAGTCAAAGGGGACGTTCATCAAGGCAGAGACGTATCTCAACCACTTGAACCCCACATTCTTGCGTTACTACTTTGCAAGCAAGCTGGGCCCGCGTTTGGACGACCTCGATTTGAACTTCGACGAATTTGCTTCAAAGGTCAACTCCGACTTGGTTGGTAAGGTAGTGAACCTGGCGAGCCGCACGGCGAAGTTTGCGGCCACGACGGGTCTGTCCAAGGTCTATCCCGAAGACGGCGGATTGTTCGAGTTCGGAGCCAAGGCCGGCGCAAGCATTGCAGAAGCCTACGAAGCGTGCGACTTCGCCAGAGCCATGCGGCTAATTATGGAACTGGCCGACCGCGCCAATCCCTACGTTGAAAATGCGCAACCCTGGACGTTAAACAAGTCGGCCGACAAAGTTGATCAGCTCAGGGACGTGTGCACGGTGGCACTCAACCTGTTTCGACAATTGGTAGTTTATCTTGCCCCCGTACTACCCAAGCTGGCCGATCAATGTGGCGAGTTGTTGGGGGAACCCATTATCTCGTGGAATCAAAGCCAGCAGCCGCTGACTGGTATCACTGTAAAACCCTTTGAGCACATGTTGGCTCGCGTAAAGAAAGAGGACATTGAAGCGATGATCGAAGAAAGCAAAGAAGATGCGGCACCCGAAGCAACTACGACAGCTGCGGATCCCTGGAACGACTCGCCCGAACCTTTGACCGCCGAGCCGTTGGCGGCCGAGTGCACCATCGACGACTTCGTCAAAGTCGACCTCCGCGTCGCGCGGATTGTCGCAGCGGAATCAGTTCCCGATGCACGAAAACTGCTGCGACTGACGCTCAGCCTGGGTGGTGATGTTCGCAAGAACGTATTTGCTGGAATTAAATCGGCTTACGAGCCAGAACAACTGGTTGGACGACTGGTCATCTGTGTGGCCAATCTTGCGCCACGCCAAATGAAGTTCGGTCTTAGCGAAGGCATGGTTGCCGCAGCGGGTTCCGGAGGAGCTGAAGTTTATTTGCTCTCACCCGATTCGGGCGCGCAACCGGGCCAACGCGTGCATTGAACCGGCATCATAACGAAGAGCAATTTCAAAAAACAGCTGAACCAAGAGTTTAATACGCAGTAACCGTTCACGGCAATGCAGAACAATTGTCCGGTCGTTTTTTGTACTCAGTTGTTTTGAGCCCAGCTTTAAGGCAACCACCGCAAGGAACGGAACAATTGGGGACAATTGTTCTACATTCAGGCACGGATACTTTAATAACCAAAGCCCGGCGGCAATGTTTCAACATTGCGTTGGCGGACGACTTCGGCCTGCGGGTTATAGAACTCGCGTGGCCGTCCACCAACAACTTCTGGACCGATGTCGTTGAGGGGATAGGGATCGTGGACCGCCGCACGTGCCTTCTGGCGCTCAATGGTCCCCTGCCCTCCTGGGAAGCCCCAAGCGTGTGGACGATTTGCACAGCCGGTAATGAATGTCAACATCATCGCAGCGGTTAACGCGCCCAGCGATCGTGTTAATTTCGACCGGTGAAACGTCGACCGGAGAAATACCGTCCTGACTAACATCGTCCTGAACAACATCGTCGATTCCTTTCGCGGGCTTCCATCGCCCGACACTTCGCGGGCTTCCGTCGCCCGATACGCTTACTTCCGTGCAAACCCCAGCGGATAGTAACATCACCAGTGCCGCAAGGTACATAGAACATCATCGGTCCAATGCAAGCATTCGGCGAGTTCCATTTTTTCTGCGTGCATAACCGTTACGGGAGGTACATGTCGAGTAAGACGCCTGACTCAGAGACCTCAGCTGTCAGCGCTCGCATGGCAGCCGGCAGCATCACCGATTCTCCCGTGGCCAAAATCGATTCAGCCCCACGTTCATCTGTCAGTACGACGCTGCCAACGGGAGCAGTTAATAAATGGAAGTGACCATCGCCGGCAACTTGCAGTTTGGATGTGGCACTTATTCGATCAAAAATGAACTTTTCGCAACTCACCAATCGTTCGCGACCAACCTGCGAAGTGGCTTGGGGAATCTGCAAATTCCGCGGTCCGCTTTCAAAGTCGATAACTTCGATCGATTGTTGCTGATGGAGAGCCCTCGGCAGACCGTTGGCATCCACGCGGTTCCAATCGAACAAACGAAACGTCGTGTTGGAAGCCTGTTGAATTTCGGCGACCAACAAACCGGCTCCGAGCGCATGAACGGTACCGGCCGGAATAAACACACAATCCCCAGCGTGAGGGTAAATCGGATGCAAACAAGCTTCAACTTCTCCTGCCTGCATGGCATCTCTCAGCAATTCTGCGGTCACGCCCGACTTTAAACCCGCGTAGAGTACGGCTCCTTCTTCGGCGGCGACAATGTACCAAGCTTCCGTCTTACCCAAGTCGGGGGGAGACATTTTTTGAGCATAGTCGTCATCTGGGTGGACCTGGACGCTTAGCACGCGCTGACAATCAAGGTATTTCAGCAAAAGTGGCAAAGCATGGGACGGACAATTGCCCCCGAGTAACCATTCCCGGTCATTTGTTGTAACATCTCTCAGCGTTTTTCCAGTTAATTCGCCGTTGTTGATCATGCTCTGGTGTTCGGGATGGTCGATGATCTCCCAGCTTTCTGCCCATACGCCGTTTGGTGGCAGTTGTTTCCCGAGCTTCGTTTGTAGGTTGCGACCTCCCCACAAGTAGTCGCGAAAGTATGGTTGAGTTCGTAGCGGGTAGGGTCGAGTGCTCATTGGAATCTCGGAGGAAGCAAAGGGTCGGCATCTTCGCGATTATGGCAATCGCTGTATGCTGGGTAGTAATTAGACTGTGTGGAACGTCGTCTGTCATGAACGTTTACTAAATTGCGTCACAAGACAGCACGGTCGAAGAGGGGCGTTCTGCCGCCAACTTTATCAACTGCCGGAAATGTAAGGAACAGCCTGGATGCTGAAAAAGCAACCCGCTGACGATTTATTCGAAAAAAGCTCGATGACGTTTGGGGAGCATTTAGAAGAGCTCCGCAAGACGCTTGGCAAAGCATTTATTTGGCTTGGGATCGGCACATGCCTCGGCCTTTTTTTGGCTGAGGATATCGTCCGGTTCATCGAGACTCCGCTTAAATCAGCTATCTACGATTTTTATGTCGGCCGCGCCCAATCGCTTTATAAAGATGCGAACGGAGTGGATCCATCGCCCGAGTTTGCTACATGGATTGTGAACAACGGGATGATGCCGGAGCGTGTTTTTGTCGATCCGGCTGCGTTGAAGGAACTGCCCGACACGCTGACTCCAGCCACAGCGAGCGCGACCGTCGACCCGCAGTCCGAAGCGGTGAGCAGGGCGGGCACTGCGCCCAAAGCGGAAGTTGACGATAAAAAGAACGCTGTTCCGGAGGTCGTGAGCAGTGCCGACTTCAATCCGTGGAAAAACGTCGACATCGAGAAGCTCAATCGTCTCAAACCATTTCTCCTGTGGCGTCCGATCCCTAACAATCTCGTTGCTCTCACTGCAACCGAGCCGTTCATGATTTGGATGAAAGCTGGCTTAGTGGCTGGCGTCGTCATCGGCAGCCCAGGCATCTTTTGGCATATTTGGCAATTTTTCGCCGCGGGTCTTTACCCACATGAACGTCGCTATGTGTACTGGTACTTACCCCTTAGCTTGATCCTGTTTTTTGCGGGAGTGAGCTTGGCATTTTTTGTTATCTTCCGACTGGTGCTCGGTTTTTTGATGACTTACACGACAGGCTTGGATGTCGAATTCACGCCCCGACTGAACGAATACATGTCCTTTGCGTTGTTCTTGCCACTTGGCTTTGGCATCGCTTTTCAACTGCCCATCGTCATGCTGGGGCTGCACCGCTTTGGAGTCGTGCCTGTCGAGTTATTTGTTAGCCAATGGCGGATTGCCGTTTTGGCGATCGCATTCCTTTCGATGATACTAACGCCCGCGGAAGTCTACAGTATGATTGGCTTGTTCGTTCCGCTCACGGGACTCTATTTCTTCGGCATCCTGTTATGCAAGTACATGCCCAAAGGCGCCGGCATTGGCTCCGCTGCCCTCGATCCAAAATGAACAACTCGCTATTGCCCAGCTAACTCGCTACAGCTAACTCGCTAATTGCCCAGGGCCAGGCTCTGGCTCGCTGGCTTTTTCTCTTCCTACTGCCACGTAACCGAGCAGACCACCCGCAACAGCTCCAAACAGATGCCCGTCCCAAGAAATATTGGTGCCGATGCTCGGTAACACTCCGCTGATGAGCGTCCCGCCGTAAAAAAAACCGACCACCAAGGCGATCAGCAGCGGGACCAATCGTTTTTCGCGAAAGCCAGCCACAATCAAGAATGCGATCAAACTGTAGACGAGCACGCTAGCGCCCACATGCCGATCGCCGCGTCCAAACAGCCACAACAGTCCCCCACCTAGCAAAATCATCTCGGCCACGGCCAACCAGGTTCGACTTCTCGAGCCAGCCATCAACATCAACAGTACGACCAATGGCAGTGTGTTGCCTATCAAATGACTAAAACTTGCGTGTAGGAATGGTGTTAATGGAATGCCCGCCAGTCCCCATACGGTTCTTGGAACCAGCCCCCACCTGGTAAAATCTCCTGGCACGACCAAATCGACCAGATAGACCACCCACACGGCAGCCACAAACAACAACACGCCATGTAATTCTTGCTTGATCGTATGTCGCACCATATTGTGTCCGCCACTCTGCTTCGTGATATCCTATAACTCGACCACAGATCGTCTCAGCAAATCGCTTGCTGTGCAACTCCCTCGACACGCCGCCCACCCTACCTAATAGCTCTCGTTGAGATGGAAACGAACATGGAACAAGCTCGCTTTTACATCACTCTATTGTTGGCACTGTTATGTCAACTACCTGGCGCTGTTGCCCAATCGCCCAACGTCCAGACGGTTGATGCCATTCAATTCACGTTAGCATCTGAATTGTCGATTGAGCGGGCAGTTCCTGAGTCTTTGGTGAAATGGCCGGTGGTAGCTGACTGGGACTACGCCGGCCGTTTGGTTGTCGTTGAATCCGGCGGTGTCGCCAAGCCGATCGAAGAGCATAACAAACAGTTGCTCCATCGCATCATACGCTTGATCGATGAAGACGATGACGGCCAATTTGACCGCCGCATCATTGCTGCGGACAAGCTTCCATTTCCTGAAGGTGTTCTATGTTTGGGCGACGACATGCTTGTCTCTGCGCCACCCAATATCTGGAAATTGACGGATGCCGATGGAGATGGTGTGTGCGAAGCTCGCGAGGTTTGGTTCGACGGTCAGACGATTACAGGTTGTGCCAATGATCTGCACGGACCTTACCTCGGCCGCGACGGTTGGATTTACTGGTGCAAAGGTGCGTTTGCCGAACAATCCCACCAACTGCTCAACGGTCAACAACTGGTCGACTCGGCCGCTCATATCTATCGCCGCAAATTCAGTGGTGGAGCGATTGAGCCCGTCATGAGCGGCGGCATGGACAATCCTGTCGAAGTTGCGTTCACGCCGGAAGGAGAACGTTACTTCACGAGCACCTTTCTACAACATCCTGGCGACGGCTTGCGTGATGGCATTGCTCACGCCGTCTACGGTGGTGTATACGGCAAGGACCACCATGTCATCCATGGACTGACTCGTACCGGCCCTCTGATGCCGATTATGACCCAACTAGGACCTGCCGCTCCCAGCGGTTTAACCTGCCTCGAGTCCAGTCAATTATTAACCCACGAACAATTGGGCGCCGACTCCTCGACGGCAATGCCGCGCACGCTCGTCGCCGCGCTCTTTAACTTGCAAAAAGTGACCGCGCATCGCCTGTCGCCCTCCCATGGAACCTTCCAGACCGAAGACGTTGATTTACTCGTCGCCGACCGGATCGACTTTCACCCAACAGACATCTTGGAAGATGCTGATGGCAGTCTGCTAGTTGTCGATACAGGTGGCTGGTATGACCTATGCTGCCCTACATCGCGCGTCGATCAACATACGGCGGCGGGCGGCATCTATCGTCTACGACGGAACAAAAACAATACAACAGCGAATGCGAAACGTGTGATGCCAGCGACCATTGTTTGGAAGGCAGCTTCGGTTCAAGAGTGTGTTCAAGCGATTCACGATTCTCGCCCCTGGGTTGCGCGCATGGCCTCGCTACGGCTGAGCGTTCTGGGTGAACAGGCCATAGACGGACTAACGGCTGAATTGCAAAATCTGGAACTCCCGATCGATCACCGCCTGCGCGCCTTGTGGGCCTTATCAAGCGTGGGGACCGATAACGCTTTGGCGGCGATTGCCCTTACGCTTACGGAACAACATCCCCGTCTCATTCAAGCTGCTTGCCACGCAATTTCAGTACATCGCTATCGTCCCGCCAAACAGCAGCTCGAAGAATTGGTGAAAAACCCAGGGCGATTTTCCGACGAGCCACGGCAAGTGCTCCGGGCAGGTGCTGAAGCACTTGGCCGCATTGGCGATAACTCATCCATCCCAGCTCTGATGGACCATCTGAAACTCGCCAGCGCACAGCCGGTAGTGCTGCACTCCCTGCGATACGCGATGTTGGAAATTGGCGAACCCACCGCAATTGCACCTTTCCTCGATAGCCAATTCGCGTCGCAACGGTCTGAGGCTATGTTCCTGCTCGATAAATTGAACGCTCGCAATCTATTAACCCAAGAACGGGTGGCCCAAGGGCTGAGCGCGCCACGTGAAGCGGAACGGATGATCGCTATCGATATTTTGAGCCGCCATCCCGAATGGCTTGATGCCGTGCTTCCGATGATCAACAAGTCGCCAGATCCCTCTTTGCTGCAGCTTTATCGAGCTTGGCGAGATCAGCCACAGTTTCAAACTTTGGTCGCCAAGTGGATCAACGATCTCACTGCAGAAGATGCCGAACCGGTCAAGAGAAGTGAAATCAATCAACTGCTCGCTGTGTGGGATGGAAGTGAACTTCCTGTTTCATTCATCGAACCGCTGGCAGCATGGTTGCAGCAATCGCCCGGGACATTCCCCATCGACGTCGTGTCCGCTGCCGATCTCTCATCGGCCCACTCGCGTCCATTGGTTAAGGCCATCAAAAATCGTATTGAAACTACAGACGACCCAAATGAACGTTTAAGGGTCCTCCGTTGCTTGCCCACGGACCATAGTCTCGTCGCGCCCGAAATGGCCAACGAACAACTCGCATCATTCGTACATCCGGAAAGCGACAGCCGTCTTGCCGCCGGAGATGCGCTACGCCGCATTAAGATTGATGAAAGCCATGCGCAACAAATTGTAGAAGCCATCGCCACTTTCGCGCCACGAGAATTGGTGACCGCGCTGGAGCTGGTGAGTTCCGTGAAGAACGACGCAGTCGACCGCCAGCTACTTGCGCGACTTGAATCAACACCCACTGCCCGTACGTTGCCTATCGGATTCATTGAAGGGCTTTATCGCGATCGCAATGAAGACCTTCGCAAACTGGCCGATGCAACTTCAAAACAACTCAATGCACCAACTGCAGACATCGCCAAACAGGTGGTGCAATGGTTAGAGCAGCTACCCGAGGGAGATGCCGTGCGTGGATTGCAAGTCTTCCGGAGTGCCAAGGCATCTTGCTCAGCTTGCCATCAACTGGGCTATGTCGGTGGTCGAATTGGTCCCGAATTAAGTCGAATTGGCGCGAGTCGCACGCGAGAAGCACTGCTCGAAGCCATACTCTTTCCCAGTTCGCGGATCGAGCAGAGCTATCAACCGCTAAAGATACTCACACACGACGGCCAAGTTCTCAACGGGTTAGTGAAAGCACAAGACGAAACGGCACTCGAGTTGCAATTGACCGCCGATAAATCCATCGTCGTACAGCGAACCGATGTCGAACAGCAAAGCATCAGCGTCATTTCTGTTATGCCAGCCAGCATGCAGGAGATTTTGACCAAGCAGGAGCTGGCCGATTTACTCAAATTGCTCGAACTGTCCCGCTAACAACCGGCATAACCCAACCTTGTTACACATTTCACAAGCTTAATCTGCATAAGCGTTAGGAGTTTTGCCGGTGAACCAATTAGAATAGGTGAGGTTGCGACCGAGCCCAACTCCTTTTGGTTTCGTGAGACGTTTTAGATCTTCTTTCAGCGCGGGGGCCTTCGAGTGCAAGCCTCTAATTTTCGCTTTGCTCCTGCGCATCTGTTCTACACGCTCACCTTAGTGGCCAGTGCCACTGCTCTGTTTGGTTGCCTTGGAATTCCGATATCTGCATTTGTTCTGTTGGTCTGGTGGCAAGTACTGACCGGTGCTCATCGCGAACGCCAGTTGCAACTCATGCAAAAAGAGAACGCGGTCACTACCAAGCACAGCCACGCACGTCTTGGTACATCCAAACTTGAGCTGGTGGTTGTGCTTTTGATCATCGGTTTGCTAGTTGGACTATTGACGCCCGCATCAAGTGATTCCGATCCTATGCGTCATGCCGAGATCTCAATGAAGATGGTGGCGAAGGCGTTGCGTGAATATCACGCTGACAATGGCGAATATCCGCCACCAATTATACGGGACGATGCAGGCAAGCCGATGCATAGTTGGCGAGCGCTATTGCTTCCGTATTTGGACGAAGACCCGCTAGCGGAGGCATATCTCCTCGACGAACCATGGAACGGTCCACATAACTCGAAATTGGCCAAGTATCGACCATGGCATTTTAGAGTCTATGATCCTCAGCTTGAGCCCGATCCATGCGTCACCTCGATGCAAGCAATTGCACTGGATGGTCAACTGCTTCTCTTAGAGCATGAAGCGACGCTCTGCAATTGGCTTGAGCCCCAGTCGTTTGACGCTTCCGTGCTCAATCGCTTTGAGGAGATCCCTCCACAAGATCGCGGCTTTTGGACAAATGGATTTTTCGTTTCCAGCTATCGAGGGCGGTTGATTGTCTCGCCGGCCAACAGCTTCCAGGTCCATCCTGCCAAAGTAAATGAAATTCGACAGGCTCTCGCCTCATCATCAGCCTCCCATGAACAAATCCATGTTGGTGACCGATATTGGCAATTGCATTACGGCAACGCGCTCCACCTGGCTATTTTTGCGATGGTAGCACTCTACCCCATCCGTTGGCTGCATCGCCTCCGATCGCGGAATTGTTGAGAAAGAGCATTTGGAAGAGCGAGGCCTGCGCTCTAAACATCTTTGCACTTCGAACTTGCTCGTTCCAAGGCTCTGCCTAGAATGCACTGCGCTGAGGCTCCTGCCTCTCTTAAAGACCGCTCGTTCCAAGGCTCTGCCTGGAATGCGCTGCGCTGAGGCTCCTGCCTCTCTCAAAGACCGCTCGTTCCAAGGCTCTGCCTGGAATGCACTGCGCTGAGGCTCCTGCCTCTCTTAAAAATTTCCGCTCGTTCCAAGGCTCTGCCTGGAATGCGCTGCGCTGAGGCTCCTGCCTCTCTTAAAAATTTCCGCTCGTTCCAAGGCTCTGCCTGGAATGCGCTGCGCTGAGGCTCCTGCCTCTCTCAAAGACCGCTCGTTCCAAGGCTCTGCCTGGAATGCGCTGCGCTGAGGCTCCTGCCTCTCTCAAAGACCGCTCGTTCCAAGGCTCTGCCTGGAATGCGCTGCGCTGAGGCTCCTGCCTCTCTTAAAAATTTCCTGCCACTATCCTCATTCTGCCATTTGCTCGATGCACCGAACATGGCTTGCTTATGGACGTTATGACGTTGCCCGAAAAAGCTCGGCAGGAGCCTCTCTCTCCCAGAGTATTAACGTCCCTAACCCCAGCACAAAGCACTTTACAAAAGTGTACGGTCCCAGCCAGCGAGCGAACCGTGTATCATGATGGCAGTCGATCGGACTAAATTTTGCCTGACTATTTGTTGTTTTCCTTTAGGATCTGCCATGAAGCGCGTTTTATGTTCCCTGTTGTTGTGTGGCACAGCAACCGTACCCTCACTGGCTGCCGACCCAATTCCGGACAAGAAAGCCGTCTTTTCCGAGTCCAAGCAGTCGGGTATCGAGTTGCAACACGTCAGTTCGACACTCACCCCCGGTGACAACTTTTATGAGTACGTCAACGAAGGTTGGTTGAAGAATACCGAAATCCCCGGTGATCAATCCAACTACGGCTCATTTTCCAAACTAGATGACGAAGCCAAAGAAGCCATTCGCGCGTTGATTGAAGAAGCCGCCCAATCCGCTGCACCTACGGGTAGCGATGCGCAAAAAGTAGGTGATTTTTTCAAAAGCTACACCAACATCGAACGGCGCAACCAGCTCGGCATCCAGCCTATCGAACCTCTCTTGGCTGAGATCAAAGCAGCCACCGATGCTCCTGCGGTTGCCAAGTTAGTCGCAAATCTACTTCGTAAGGGAATTTCAGGACCACTTGCCATCTACATCTCGATTGATGCCAAGAAGAGTGACCAGTACACCGTCTACGTCACCCAATCAGGCACCACGCTGCCCGACCGCGACTACTATCTCAAAGAAGATACGCAGTATCAACAGGCCCGGAGCGCCTTGAGAACCTACATCGCGGACATGCTCACTAAGATCGGACATGCTGATCCCTCAGCTGCATCTGAGCGAATACTGGAACTTGAAACACGTTTGGCGGAAATTCAATGGACGCGCGTCGCCAACCGCGATCCAAACGCTACCTATAACCGATTCTCGCGCAGCGAGTTTATCAACAACCTTGACGGCTTTGATGTGGCGACGTTTCTCGATGCAATCGGCCTCCCTCAACAGGAGCAGTTCATTGTACGACAACCTAGTTATATGGATGAACTCAATGAGCTCATCCCTGAGTTCTCGTTGGAGACCTGGCAAGACTACTACGCGTTCCAAGTCGTTGATTCTTTCGCCGTCGATCTGTCCCAAGACTTTGAGAAGCGGCACTTTGACTTCCATAAGACGGCCCTGAGCGGCGTGGAAGAGCAACTTCCCATGTGGCGACGCGGCGTGGAAGCATCCAACGGTATTCTGGGCGAGGTTGTCGGCAAACTTTACGTCGAGAAACATTTTCCGCCCGAAGCAAAGGTTCGGATGCATGAATTGGTTGAGAACCTGAAAAAAGCCTTCGCCAAGAGAATTGTCGAGTTGGAATGGATGAGCCCGGTTACTAAAAAGCAAGCACACGAAAAACTCGCCAAATTCAACACCAAGATCGGCTATCCCGATAAATGGAAAGATTATTCGAAGTTGGAGATCAAAGCAGACGATCTCGTGGGCAACTACATTCGCGCTAGCGAAGTTGAACATGCCCGACAACTGGAAAAACTGAACGGTCCCATCGATCGCGACGAGTGGTTTATGACTCCACAAACAATCAATGCATATTACAGCCCAACGATGAATGAGATCGTGTTTCCAGCCGCCATCCTGCAACCGCCATTTTTTAATCTGGAAGCCGATGACGCTGTCAACTATGGCGGCATCGGTGCGGTCATTGGCCACGAACTAAGCCACGGCTTCGACGATAAAGGCAGCGAGTACGATGGCGATGGCAACTTGCGCAAATGGTGGAGCGAAGAGGATCGCAAGGAATTTGATGAGCGCGCCGCTCTGCTAACGAAACAGTACAGCGCCTACAAACCATTCGAAGACATGAATGTCAACGGAGATTTGACGCTCGGCGAAAACATTGGCGATCTGGGTGGTATGGCCGTTGCCTACGAAGCCTACCGTATGTCGCTGGGCGGCAACGAAGCGCCCGTAATCGACGAGCTCACCGGCGATCAACGCTTCTTCTACGGCTGGGCACAAATCTGGCGCCGACTGTACCGCGAACCCGAACTGCGCAAGCGATTGATTACCGATCCTCACTCACCGAGCGAGTACCGGTGCAATGGCATCCTCGCCAACATGGATGCCTTTTACGAAGCGTTTCCCATCAAACCGGATAGCGAGATGTACATCGCGCCCGAAGCCCGCGTGCGCATCTGGTAAGCGGTAAGCGGTAAGCGGTAAGCGGCTCTGCCCAGGCAGAGCCGCACAACCGGTGCACGCGACGCGCTACTCTCTTCATCCGTGCTCCGGCTTTGCCATCCGTGCTAATAAAACCCACCCTCAACCCTCAACCCTCCCACCATGCGACAAATATCTGTAGCCAGCTTGTGCACTTTGTGCGTTCTCTTTTGTGCTACCACTGTCCTGTCTATCGATCCATGGAAAGAAAATCCGTGGTACTGGTCCCACGCCGGTCAACCAGTGTTGTTGTTGGGAGGAAGCGACGATGACAATTTGTTCCAATGGCCCGAAGATCGCTTGCTCCCACAACTCGACCGCATCCAGGGGGCGGGTGGTAATGTGGTGCGCAATACGATGAGCGACCGACAAGACGCCGGTTTCGAAGTCTATCCGTTTCTTCAATTGGAGAACGGCAAATACGATCTCACGCAGTGGAATCCCGTCTATTGGGAGCGATTTGAATTCTTTCTAAAGGCAACCGCCGCGCGCAATATCTTTGTTCAAATCGAAGTCTGGGATCGCTTCGATTACACCGACGACCGACCACGAAATTCCTTGCGATGGGAAAGGCATCCGTACAATCCGCAGAACAATGTGACCTATACTCGCGAACAAACGACACTCGATCGTCAGTATCCCGACCATCCAGGCCAAAACAAGCAGCCGTTCTTTTTTAGCACTCCCAAACAGCGCAACATCGAACCACTGCTCGCTATCCAAACCGCCTTCGTCCACAAATTGCTCGACCATTCACTCGCCTACGATCACATCCTGTACTGCATCGACAACGAGACGCAAGCCGAACCAGCTTGGGGCGAGCACTGGGCAAGGTTGATCCGAGAGCGTGCGACCGCAGCCGGTAAAAAGGTCTCCATCACTGAAATGTGGGACGATTGGGATTTAACCGCCAGCCGCCATCGCCAGACATTTGATCATCCCGAACTCTACGATTTTGTCGACGTCAGCCAGAACAATCACAATCGCGGACAAAAGCACTGGGACAATTTTGCACATGTCCGAGATCTGCTGAGCGATCGCCCCCGACCGATCAATACGACCAAAACGTATGGCGCCGATGGAAATAAGTTCGGCCACACCGACCAAGACGCAATCGAACGTTTTTGGCGACATCTACTCGGCGGAGCCGCTTCGATGCGTTTTCATCGCCCCGATTCAGGTCTGGGAATCAACGATAAAGCGGTCGCTTGTATCCGCGCCGCCCGCTGGTTGGAAGCCCACGTACCGCTGTGGAATCTGCAACCCGCCACAAAACTGCTCGCTGAGCGAGAGGACAACGAAGCCTACGCGGCAGCCACTGAGAACCAATCGACGATTGCCCTCTATTTCCCCAACAACGATCAACCGCGGAGCGTTACTCTAAAATCAGCCGCGTCTGACCAACGCTGGCAAATTGCCTGGATCAATATCGATACTGGCAGCCCGCATGGCCCACCTGCGGATATAGCAAGTGAGGCGATCGCTCCGCCGGCTGCGGGGAATTTTGCAGCAGTGCTGCGCAAATTGAGCGAACCGCAATTAAATGGTGAATTGCTTCAAGTTGGCGATCGACGCGGCTTTGTCTATTTGCCCGCCAGCGAAAAAAGAACATCGCCACAACCTTGGGTCATGTATGCGCCTACGCTACTTCCAAACTATCCCGACGAACATGAACGCTGGATGCACACGCAGTTCTTAGAAGCCGATATCGCTGTGGCGGGAGTTGACGCAGGCGAAGCCTACGGAAGCCCCAGTGGCAACGCAGCCATGGATGAACTTTATCAGACAATGACCGAAAGAGGATTTGCCAAGCAAGTCTGTCTGCTCGGTCGCAGTCGCGGAGGATTGTGGGTAACCAGTTGGGCCGCGTTGCACCCCGAACGCGTGATGGGAATTGCCGCCATCTATCCCGTGTTTGATCTCACCAGCTATCCGGGTGTTGAGCAGGCAGCCAAGGCGTATGGAATAAGTGTCGAACAGATGTCGCGCGAACTGTCGACGCACAACCCAATTGCCAAAGCAAAGGTGTTAGCTGAAAAAGCGATTCCAGTGTACATCATTCATGGCGCGGAGGATCAAGTTGTTCCGCTAGCTGTCAACTCGGCGAAGCTTCTCGAACTGTACCAAGCCGCTGGCCACGAGCAGGCGATAATATTGAACGATATACCCAAACAGGGTCACAACTATTGGCCCGGCTTTTTCCGCTGTCAAGAATTAGTCGACTTTGTCATACAGCTGCAATCGCACGCAGATTGACGCAGCAAACACTTGGCGAAACTGGAGTACCAGCATCGCGAATTGTCGTCGTTTGCTCCGCAAACGATACGATAGAGATCAATGGAAAGCGACCGTTTCGTTCGCGGAGCGAACGACGACGCTGGCCACGAGGTGAAGTGCAGCATGTTGTCAAGAAAAAGTGATTCTCAGAGCCTGCCTTTGGTGCTGGGGATGTCATCTTGCCGAGGATCCAGTGCCACGGCCATGCGCAACGCTCTGGCTGCCGCCTTAAATATCCCTTCGGCAATATGATGACTATTGCGACCATAGTGCAAAAGCACATGAAAGTTGCACAACGCGTTGCTCGCAAACGCGTACCAAAAATCCTCGACCAACTCGCTATCAAATTCACCAATCTTGGCGGCGGGGATCGGTGCATTGAACACGACATAGTTACGACCACTCAGATCTACGGCGACCGTCACGAGTGTCTCTTCCATGGGTAGCACCAAGTGACCGTAACGCACGATTCCGCGTTTGTCCCCCAGCGCACGAGCAAAGGCTTGACCTAGGCAGATGCCGATATCCTCCGTGGTGTGATGCGCGTCAACTTGCGTATCGCCATCACATTTGACCTGCAAGTCAAACAATCCATGCTTGGCAAACAGCGTGAGCATGTGGTCGAGAAAGCCCACTCCAGTCCGAATATCGCTTTGCCCCGTACCATCGATGTCCAGTGACAGCACAATTTTGGTTTCAGCCGTTTGGCGATGGATGTCAGCGACGCGAGATGTAGTTGTCATGGAGCACTTTTAAAGGATATCGTTTGTATTCGGCAGCGGTTAGCAATCTAGAGATAACTCTTCAAATAAGCGAGGCAGGCATCAGCTTGATCATCCGTTCCGACACTGATCCGCAATCCATCGCCCCAATCGGGATAATCCATGTAACGCACCAGGACTTTATCTTGCTTCAAGCGTTCAAAAAGCGGTCGCACCGGAAGATCAGTGCGGGTACACCACACAAAGTTGGCTTGGCTATCCGTGACTTGAAAGCCCAGGCCGCGCAAGGCACCAGCCATGCGCTCCCGCGTGGCGATCACTTTGGCTCGGTTGTCCATCAACCACCGCTGATCATCGATGGCCGCAGTTGCTCCAGCTAAACTCAGGGCATCGCAATTATAGCTGTCTTTTACTTTTCTCAGCATGGCGATTACTGACGGCTGTGCGACCAGAAAACCGAAGCGTAACCCTGCTAATGCGTAGGACTTACTAAGGGTTCGCGAGACCATGATGCGTGGATTCTGTTTTACCAATTCGATGCAGTTGGTATCCGCAAAATCGGCATAAGCCTCATCAACCAACAATGGACATCGCAACGAGTCGGCGATGCGCGCGATCTCCGCTGGCGCCAAGACAGTCCCACTCGGACTGTTCGGATTTGGCAGAAAGACCAATTTCAATCCAACGCGTTGTGTTCCGAACTCAGGTCCTAGTGAAAAATCGGGCTTGAAATGCACCTCATCCCAACTTGCTCCCTGCAACTGCGCTAACGTGCGGTACAAGATGTAACTGGGATATGGCAGACGCAACTCCTGTCCTGCACCGACAAATGCGCGGGTGGTGATCGTGAGAATGTCATCGCTGCCGTTGCCGCACAGAATCCAATCGGGCTCCACCCCCAATACCTCAGCGGCTCGCGTTCGAAATGCGGTTCCCAAGGGATCGGGGTAACGTTCAAGCCTTGTTGCAGCCGCTTCCTGGATCGCAGTGACGACTTTAGGGGACGGTGGGTATGGATTTTCATTTGTGTTGAGTTTGATGAACTTACCTCCCTGCGGCTGTTCGCCTGGGACATAAGCTGTCATCTGCTGGATTTCTTCGCGGAAGAGCTCATCTGTCATAATGGATGCCATTAGTTCTTAAGTGGTCGATGGTGATCGTTCAAATCATTCCGATGACAATCGAATGTCAACGCTATGCCGGTGGGCGGTCAGCCCTTCTTTGTCCGCCAACATGCCGACATCCGAGGCAATGTCCTGCAAAGCAGCCATTGAAAACTCGATCACACTGCCACTTCGCAAGAATGAGTTGGCTGAGAGACCCGCTGCCCAACGCGCTGTGCCTCCGGTCGGCAACACATGGGACGGCCCGGCTGCATAATCACCCAACGCAACTGGACTGAACGGCCCCAAAAATGTAGCTCCAGCGTTGCGAATGTTATCGGACAAGCTGCGTGGTGAACGACAAGCAATATGCAGATGCTCCGGAGCGATGAGATCGGTCAACTCACAAGCCTGCTTCTCGTCTCGAACGAGTATAAACGCACCAAAGGCGTTGAGACTCTCCAGGGTCAACCCGCGGCGACTCAGTTGGCTCAACTGCTTGTTCAAGTCCAACTCCACTCTGTCTGCCAAGCTGGCATCCCAGGTAATCAGCAAGCTGGCACCCGGCGAATGCTCGGCCTGTGCCAGCATATCTGCAGCGGTAAACGCAGGATCCGTCGTTTCATCCGCAATCACCACCACTTCACTCGGACCTGCGATCGAGTCGATGTCGACATCTCCGTAAACAAGCTTTTTGGCCAAAGCGACAAATAAACTGCCCGGTCCAACGATTTTGTCTACCGCTGGCAGCCCTTCCACGCCATAAGCCATGGCCGCTACAGCTTGCGCTCCGCCGATTGGATAGACCTCGCGGACCCCCAGCTCGAAACAGGTCGCAAGTACATCTTGGTTGTAGGCTCCATAGGGCGTGGGAGGAGCCACTATCGCGATCTCACTTACTCCCGCAGCTTGCGCTGGAACCACGGTCATTAGCACAGTTGAAGGATACGCGGCGGCGCCGCCTGGCACACACACCCCAACGCGTCGTAGCGGGACATAACGCTGATCCAAGCGTACGCCGGGCCGTGGCTCGGTGGTCACCGAACGATGCAAAATCGATGTTTGGAAAGTGGCGATGTTGTCGCGAATCCGCCGAATGCAGGCCAAGAACTCAGGGGACGCAGCTTGATGAGCGGCTGCGAGTTGCGATTCCTCCAGACAAAGTCGCGGTCCGTCAACTGGTCCCGCTCCATCCAGTTCATGTGAATAATGCAACAACGCCGACCGACCCTGCTCCCGGACGGCCGAACAAATCCGCTCCACGACTTGACTTGGCAGCAGCGGTTCGCCAAAAACGCGTTCCGTCAACGCTTTGCCACGCGGGCTCACGACATTGCCCGATGGACTCAACTGCCGCCGCAAGGCGTCGAGTTCCTGAGTGATCGCACCGTCTCGAGCATCAATGCGGCGGATCTGGAGATGATTCTGGTTAGATGTCGCGTCTGTCATTACAATTCGGTGCTTGAGGCTGGAAACTATCCACGTTAGCTCAGTCGATGCAAACCGGGAAGACCACGCCGCGATTAACCATCATTCCCTCGCCAACCTGACACACAATTTCCACCTTTTGTTCGAGAAAATCTATGGGATTTGCAATTGACCTGCGCAGCGACACCGTCACCAAACCGACCCCCGAGATGCGCGCCGCCATCGCGGGCGCAGAAGTAGGGGATGACGTCATCGGCAGCGATCCGACCGTCGAGGCTCTGCAGGACTATGTGGCTAAGTTGCTCGGCAAAGAGGCTGCGCTGTTCATGCCCAGCGGTTCCATGACCAATCAGATTGCCATCCGCCTGCATTGCAATCGCGGCGAAGAATTCCTCTGCGAGGCCGATTGCCACGTTTACAACTACGAACAAGCAGCATTCGCGCAGTTAAGTGGCATCGTCGCCCGCACAATCCAGGGCAAGCACGGCATCTTGGAGCCCCAGCAGCTGCATGGAAAGATCCGCCCCGCTGGCGATCACATGGTCCGCACATCCCTGGTCACCTTGGAGAATACGCATAATCGTGGCGGCGGTACCATCCAGCCACTCGAAGCGGTCCAAGAGATCTGCGCCTGGGCTCACGCACACCACCTCAAAACCCATCTCGACGGTGCTCGACTTTTCAACGCAGTCGCGGCCACCGGCATCTCAGCGCAAACCTGGGCAAGTGGCTTCGATTCTGTCAGCGTCTGTTTCTCGAAAGGACTTGGAGCTCCAGTTGGCTCGGCCTTGGCCGGTACCGCCGAATTCATTCAGCAAGCGCGGCGGGCTCGCAAGTTGTTTGGCGGCGGCATGCGGCAAGTTGGCATCATCGCTGCCGGAGCATTGTATGCCCTTCAGCACCATCGCGATCGACTGGTCGATGACCACGCCAACGCACAGATACTAGCCCAAGCCATCCAGCAGACGGATGGACTCACGCTGGACCCTGAGCCTCAAACCAACATCGTCGTGGCCCACATCGCTCCAGAGTTAGGCAATTCCTCGGAAGTTGCTCAGCGTCTCGCGCAACACGGCCTTGGAGCACTCCCCTTTGGCCCGCAACACCTGCGTTTCGTTACACACCTCGACGCCACCCGCTCCCATGTCGAACAGGCATGTGAGATTATTGAAAAAAGGCTTGAGGCTTGAGGCGAGAGGCTTGAGGGCGACGCGGCACGGGAGGGCGACGCGGGCGACGCCACCGCTCTAAACATCTTTCATTGTGATTTGACATGTAAAATAT